>NZ_QTLY01000003.1:85269-531275 GCF_003602895.1 Bacteroides sp. AF29-11 | reverse complement strand
CAATACAAGAAACTCGAATAGTGTCTTGTCGTCTGTTACCGTTTTTCCCCACTCTTCATCGTGGTATTTCATATACAGCTCGTCGGTTCCGCACCAGCCGCAACGTCCGTTTGTTATGTCTTGCATAAGCGTAATTAATATATGTAATGAAGTGCTAAGATATTGTTTTCATTGCGAACAAACAAATCTATCCATTCAGAATGGACAGTTCTCATATTCTTTCTTACTTTTGCAAAAAGGTAACGGGTCGTTTGAACGCCTGAAAAACAAGAAAATTAATAATAAAGAATGGAAAAGACTTGGAGATGGTTTGGCAAGAAAGACAAGATAACCCTTGCCATGTTGCAACAGATAGGAGTGGAAGGCGTTGTCACTGCCTTGCATGAAGTTCCCAACGGTGAAATATGGACGTTGGAAGCCATTGAAGATTTGAGGGATTATATTGAATCCTTCGGATTGCGCTGGTCTGTAGTAGAAAGTCTGCCGGTGTGCGAGGCTGTCAAATATGCGGGGAGTGAGCGTGACCGATTGATAGAGAACTATAAGATAAGCCTTGCCAATCTCGGCAAGGCAGGCATCCGGACGGTATGCTACAACTTCATGCCGGTGATTGACTGGATTCGCACGGACTTGCAACATCCCTGGGAAGACGGGACATCTTCTCTTTATTTCGACAGAATCCGTTTTGCCTACTTCGACCTGATGATATTGGAACGGGAGAATGCGGAAGCCGATTATTCTCCGGAAGAGCTGGACAAGGTGGCAGAACTGGATAAGGTGATTACGGAGTTTGAAAAGGCAGAGCTGGTAGATACGATTATCGTAAAGACACAAGGATTCGTAAATGGCAACATCAAGGAAGGTGACAAGGAGCCGGTAACCCTGTTCAAGCGTTTGCTGGCGCTATACAAAGGGATAGACCGGGAGGCTCTGCGCGAGAATATGCGTTATTTCTTGTCTGCCATCATGCCGGTATGCGAGGAATATGGGGTGAATATGTGTGTACACCCCGATGACCCTCCTTTTCAGGTATTGGGGTTGCCGCGCATTGTGACAGACGAGGCAGATATTGCCTGGATACTGAGTGCAGTGGACAATCCCCATAATGGCCTGACTTTTTGCGCCGGTTCATTGAGTGCGGGTGAACAGAATGATACCCGTGAACTGGCAAGGAAGTTTGCCAGGCGTACCCACTTTGTGCATTTGCGCAGTACGAAGGCAATACCGGGTGGAAACTTTATCGAAAGTTCCCATCTGGAGGGAAGGGGACACCTCATTGATTTGATTCGTATCTTTGAGAAAGAAAATCCGGGATTGCCGATGCGTGTGGACCACGGTCGCATGATGTTGGGCGACGAGGATAAAGGGTACAATACAGGTTATTCTTTTCATGGCCGTATGCTGGCATTGGCTCAAGTGGAGGGAATGCTGGCTGTGGTAGACGATGAATTGTACGGAAAATCTGTTTGATTGATTTTAAGTTAGGCACGGATTACGCGAAAAATCATGGATATTCTTCATTTATTATCCATGATTTTTCATGTAATCCGTGTCTAAAGAATCTATTAGTGTTGTAAATCCGGCTTAATAGTTGAAAGCCCTGGATTTTACGTAAACCTTGAAGTCTTTGATTCCACCCGGTACCTCGCTTTCCATTCTGGGTAGATATTGTATGCCGGTCAGGGTGCGGGTACTACCCAAGTCAATCACGACAGAATGCGGGTATGGAGTGTCTTTTGTTGTGCTCCAATAGGTTGATTCCTGGAGGTCGAAGATTTTGTCCGCAGAACAGTTGACGTGGGATACGTCTTCGCTGTCGGCATAATTGACAATCCAGGGTTCGCGTGACAGACGTTCCCCATTCTCATCCAGCAGATACATTTCGGCAATGCAAGCCAGGTCTTTTCCATCTTGTGCACTCAAGGCTTCCAGGCAGACATAACGTCCGGTGACGGGTTGGTCGAATTTGCGTTCCTGCCAACCGTTGCCGGGATTGAAGCTGCCGGAGAGGACGGGCTGCTCACCGGACAAGTCGAGATTTTCACCCTCATTGCGGTGCGTCAGCGGTTTGGTGACGAGCAACTGGTCCAGTAATGGCTCGCTCAGTCCTTCGGACTTAACTTCTTTGGGACCGATGATGTCGAAGACAATCACTTCATTCTCACCTTTCTTCAACCAGCATCCCGGGATGTAGAGGGTCTGTTGCGGGCCGATTTCCCAAATGCGTCCCATGGCGTGCCCGTTGACGTAGACAAGTCCCTTGCCCCAAGTCTCGAAGTTTAGGAATGTGTCGCTGGGCTTGTTCACCTTAAAGGTGGCACGGTAGCAACCCGGAATGCGTTGTCCTAACTCATCTTTCAGTGAGCCGATGGGCTGGAACTTCATGTTCTTATAGAAATCGTATGTATCTTCGAGATTATAGACTTCCCAATCCTTCAGGTTGCAGGTGAAAGGACGGCCGTCGATGTCTACGGTAAGTTCTACGCTTTGGGTGATACCCTTGAAGTCCTTGATGGCACGTCCAAAGTTGATGCGGCCCATGGCTTCTACCAGAATGTCGAGGCGTGCACCTTTGGGGCAGGCGGGGAATTCCAGTTGCTTTTCACCGTTGCGGCGGTCCAGTTTGCCGATGTATTTGCCATCCAGGAAAACTTGGGCATAATCGTGCGCATCGTTCACAGTGAGCAGGGACGGGGTTTTCATCTCGGGCAGTGTGGTGCGGTAGAGAATACTTCCGAATCCCTGGTTATATTCCTCCATGGTACGGATATTGCGGTCTTTCTTGGCAGCAGGAAGATTGTCGAACAAAGGAGCCATCTCTGTAAATTGGAAAGACGGAATACGGATGGGCTTGATTAAAGCGGGAACTTTAGCCTGCTTCTCGCCGTTCATGTATTTGGACAATGCTTTTCGCAATTCCCAGTATTTGGGAGTGGTCTGTCCCGATTCGCTGATGGGGGCGTCGTAGTCGTAAGAGGTTACGTCAGGGGCGAATCCGGGTGAGTTGGCTCCTGCCCAGTGTCCCCAGTTGGTCCCTCCGTGGGTCATGTAGAGGCTGAAGGAGATGCCTTTGGACAACATCTCGTCAATGCCGGCAATCATGTCGGCAGCCGGACGGGTTTCGTGGTTGGCTCCCCACTTGTCGAACCAGCCGCTCCAGAATTCGGAGCACATCAGCGGGCTATCAGGACGGAGTTTCTTCAGCGGTGCAAATTGTTGGTCGATGTTGGCTCCTGTACCGAAGTTCATGGTCCATACCAGGTCGTGGAGTCCGTTCTTGGTGAAGTTGGACGCCCAGTCGCATTGGAACAGTGCTACGCCGGGGTAGTTGGCGCGTACGATGTCGCGGATTTGCGATACGTAGCCTTTGTCTTCCCCGTAGGAGCCGTATTCGTTCTCTACTTGTACCATGATGATGGGACCTCCGTTCTGTATGGTCATACCAGCTACCTGCTCGGCAACGGCTTTTTCGAAGATACCTACACGCTCCATAAAGTAGGGGTCGGATTCGCGCAGGCGGATATCTTTTTTCTTGAGTAACCACCAGGGCAGTCCGCCCATTTCCCATTCGGCACAGACATACGGTCCCGGGCGCAGGATGACATACATGTCATTCTGCTGGCATAGGCGGCAGAATTCCGCCAGGTCATTCTGTCCGGTGAAGTCGAACACTCCCGGCTGAGACTCGTGGGAGTTCCAGAATACATAAAGGCAGATGGTGTTCATGCCCAGTGCCTTGCATAGCTTGATGCGTTGGTCCCAATAGGCTTTGGGGATACGTGGATAGTGCAGCTCTGCGGCTTTGATGACAAACGGCTTGCCATTCAATAGGAATGTTCCTTTGCCGGCAGAGAAGTCGCCTTGTTCTTCCCATTGGGTACGCGGGTCCCAGCTGTCGCGCCAGGGTATCGTGATTGTGCCGTCCTTGCCGAATTCAAGCGGGAGCCATACGTAGCGTGAGTCCTCAAGGTTTTTCTTTTTCCAGCGGTCGAACATGGCAATGTAGGCATTTCCTTTTCCGTATACTTGCTGCACGTAAGTGCTTTGTGCATAGAAGGTCTTATCTGCATCAGGACCGGTACACGGATTGCCGATGGTAGTCCATTGCCCCATGATGGAGTCGGCCACAGCCAGTTCGGCAACATTGGGATCCCAGCCGGTACAACCGGAAGAGAGCATATAGTACTTGCCGTTATACTTGAATACGGCGGGTGCTTCGCGGCTTTGCTTCACGAAATTGCGTGTATAGCGACCAGTGGGCTTCAGGTAGTCATCCGTTAGTTCGCTTATATATAAGGTAGCGTTGTTTTCCGACGAGTAGAACTGATATGCCTTGCCGTTATCATCAACGAACACTGTTTGGTCGCGGCTCATCGCACCGTTGGGACGGAAGCTGCCTACATAGGTGAATGTCCCGGTAGGAGAATCGCTGACCGCTACGCCGGCACATGCCTTACTGTAGTCGGCGCTTTCCACATGCGCCCACATGACGAATTTCTTTGTCTTTTCGTTGTAAATCACTTTGGGACGTTCCAACACCTTGCTGGGGTGCAGGTCGTGTTTCTCGTCATCTTTCACGGCAGGAAGTACAATACCCTCGAACTTCCAGTTCAGCAGGTCTTTTGAAGAGTAGCAGCTGACACCGGTTACGTCGGTGCGGTAGCATTCCCACGTAGCCCATTCGGGCAGGATGGTTCCCCCTTTTTTGTATTCGCCATACCAATAGTAGGTCCCTTCGTGGTAAAGAAGGCCGCCGCCATGGGCGTTGATGGGATTGCCGTCGGTGTCTTTCCATACTTCCCCGGGTATGATTGCGGCATTTTTCGTTTGTGCTTTTGTTTTTGCAGATGGCAGGCAGCAAAGGCAGGCCAGCAATGCAAAACTCCAAATAATTTTCCTTTTCATTTAAGAATTCGGTATTAGATAATTAATAAATCGTTTATGTTTTGGGCAAAGATATGCGAAAGTTGAGAAATGGAGGGTATGTAAATGTGTCAAAAAGGAGAGATTATAGCTCTAATCTCTCCTTTTTGTGATGTTTTTCGGTCTTTTCTATTTGGTTTGTACTTGTTTCATCACCCGGAGGAAATTTCCACCCCATATCTTGGCGATGTCTGTTTCTGTAAATCCATGTTCCAGCAGACGGACGGTGATATTGATGAAATCATTGTCCCCATTGCATCCTTTGACCCCGCCTCCACCGTCGAAGTCCGAGCCAATGCCCACGTGGTCTATGCCTGCCACTTCAACCATGTGCAGCAGGTGTTTCATGAAGTCCGTAAGGTTGGTTTTCTTGGCATCCGGGTTCAGGAACTCGTCTACCAGGCAGGCTTGAGCCACACCGCCATGTGCGGCAAGGGCGCGTAGCTGTTCGTCGGTCAGATTGCGGTCGTGTCTGTAGATGGCGCTTGCAGAGGAGTGGGAGACTATGACCGGTGCTTTTGAATATTTCAGTACATCCCAGAAGGTGCTTTCGGCTGCATGGGAAAGGTCTATCATTATTCCCAGCCGGTTCATTTCTTTCACCACTTTTCTACCGTAAGGACTTAAGCCGTTCCAACGGGCAGTCGTGTCCGAAGAACTGTCGCAGATGTCATTGTTGCGGGTGTGGCAAAGGGTGATGTAGGTAACGCCTGCATCATGGAAACGGGTGATATTCTTCAAATCCTTGCCGATGCCGTATCCGTTTTCGATGCCAATATAAAAAGCTTTCTTTCCTTCGGTCTTGAGCCTGGACAAATCATCGGGCGTGCGGGCTATGGCACATTGCTCCCCGTTCATCTCCACTTGTCGGTAGATGTGGCGTATCAACTCATCCACTCGGTCAATGGCTTTCAGACTGTTCTCTTCATCGCACGGGCCTTGGCGCACCCAGCATGCCAGGTATTGTCCATCCAATTTTCCTTCTCGCATCTTGGGCAGGCAAACCTGCGTTTTTTCGCGCGTACCTATATTATAGGAAACGTCAAAATCAAGTGGGGTGTCTGTATGCGTGTCGAGGGAGAGGATGCGGCGGTGAATCTCTTTGGCATGCCGGTAGGTAGCTGCCTTTTGAACCAGAAAATAGAAGAATCTGGCAGAGATGCTGTCGCCTGCCGTAGCCAGAGCTTCGGGATGGAATTGCACACCCCATATCGGATATTCGTGGGAAGACTCTATAGCTTCGGGAATACTGTCTGACGACCAACCCGTTACGCTGAATCCCGGGGCAACTTGCTTGACCGCCTGGTGATGGTGAGTATTGGTGAAAAGTTGTGTCTGTCCGGTTATGGATGCCATGGCAGAACCGGGAGTGAGGTGGACGGTATGAGTTGGTATACTGCTCGGTTCCTGCTGCTGGTGGCAGACAGTGGTGTCGGGATGCTGGGTAGGGATATCCTGATAAAGGGTTCCACCGAAAGCTACATTGATTAACTGTTCTCCCCGGCAGATGCCAAACATCGGAATGTTACGCCGGGTAGCCAGGCGGATGAGTGCCATGTCGTATACATCACGCAGGGAGTCCACCTCTCCCAGCTGTTCGATGGGCGATTCATTGAAATAGGAAGGGTGGATGTCTCCTCCTCCTATCAGAATGATACCGTCCAGCCGGTTGGCAATGTCTGTCAAGACAAGGCTATCGGTAGTGATGGAAATCAGTATAGGTGTTCCACCTGCCTGGATTACAGACTCGGTATACGTCATCTGTGTAGATGAGCTTCGGCCCGGATGTGAGCAGGAAATGCCGATGAGAGGGGCTTTCCTGGTTGTTTTTTGGTTGGACTGTCCCATTGCCCAATATGGACATAGAACGAGCAGTGCTGTTAACAGTAGTTTGTTCATGGTTTTCGGGGGGGATTCTTTTTCCTGCAAAGTTATAAGAAATATTTAAGCCGTCCAAGAAGTTGGATGACTTGTGAATTCGGGCAGTTTATTGGCAGAAGAACATTATATTCTTTGTTGGTGGAGGAAGTGTGTTATATAACATGCTTCCCGATGTTGCTTTTCTTTGAATTAATGCCTAATTTGCGCCTCACAAAAAGTTAACGGCATCATCGTATGTCAGGTTATTCACTTAAAATCTTAATATATCATGAAAGTATATCAGACGAATGAAATTAAGAACATTGCCCTCCTTGGCAATGACGGCTCGGGTAAAACCACTCTCACGGAAGCGCTGCTCTTTGAGAGTGGTATTATAAAACGTCGCGGCAGGATTACTGCCAAGAATACAGTCAGCGATTACTTCCCGGTGGAGCAGGAATACGGCTATTCTGTGTTTTCCACCGTTTTCCATGTGGAGTGGAACGGCAAGAAACTGAATATCATTGACTGCCCGGGTAGTGATGACTTTGTAGGGGCTGCCATGACGGCGCTCAACGTTACAGATACTGCCATTCTGCTGCTGAACGGGCAATACGGTCCCGAGGTAGGTACGCAGAACCATTTCCGCTACACCGAGAAACTGGGCAAACCGGTTATTTTCCTGGTAAACCAGCTCGATAATGAAAAGTGCGATTATGATATGGTGCTTGAGCAGTTGCAAACCATATACGGTCCGAAGGTGGTGCCCGTGCAATATCCGCTGGCTACCGGACCGAACTTCAATTCGTTGATCGATGTACTTTTGATGAAAAAATATTCGTGGGGACCCGAAGGTGGCGCTCCCATTATTGAAGAAATTCCGGCCGAAGAAATGGAAAAGGCTACAGAACTGCACAAGGCTTTGGTAGAAGCTGCAGCCGAACATGACGAAGGCCTGATGGAAAAATTCTTTGAGCAGGACTCTTTGACAGAAGACGAAATGCGCGAAGGTATCCGCAAGGGACTGGCTTCACGAGGTATGTTCCCGGTATTCTGCGTCTGTGCCGGCAAGGATATGGGTGTACGCCGTCTGATGGAGTTCCTGGGTAATGTGGTGCCGTTTGTGGACGAAATGCCACCGGTGCACAATACACGCGGTGAGGTGGTGAAGCCGGATTCTAACGGACCGACTTCCTTGTATTTCTTCAAGACTGCCGTTGAGCCGCATATCGGTGATGTTCAATACTTCAAGGTTATGAGTGGTAAAGTGCACGAAGGTGATGATTTTGCCAATGCAGACCGCGGTTCCAAGGAACGCATCGCGCAGATTTATGCTTGTGCCGGTGCCAACCGTATCAAGGTAGAGGAAATGGTAGCCGGTGACATCGGCTGTACAGTGAAACTGAAGGATGTACATACCGGCAATACATTGAACGGTAAGGGCTCTGAAAACCGTTTCAACTTCATTAAATATCCGAACTCCAAATACTCACGTGCTATCAAGCCGTTGAACGAGTCGGATACAGAAAAGATGATGGTTGCTTTGAACCGTATGCGAGAGGAAGACCCGACGTGGGTGATAGACCAGTCTAAAGAATTGCGTCAGACTATTGTACACGGACAAGGTGAATTCCATTTGCGTACCTTGAAGTGGCGTCTGGAAAACAATGAAAAACTGCAAATCAAGTTTGAAGAACCGAGAATACCGTATCGCGAAACGATTACCAAAGCTGCCCGTGCGGATTATCGCCATAAGAAGCAGTCGGGTGGTGCAGGCCAGTTCGGTGAAGTTCATCTGATTGTTGAGCCTTACTACGAAGGCATGCCGTTGCCCGAAACCTATAAATTCAATGGTCAGGAGTTCAAGATGAACGTCAAGGGTACTGAAGAAGTTCCATTGGAATGGGGTGGCAAGCTGGTATTCGTCAATAGTATTGTGGGTGGTTCCATTGATGCACGTTTCATGCCGGCCATCTTGAAGGGTATCATGTCACGTATGGAGCAGGGACCGTTGACTGGTTCGTATGCTCGCGATGTACGTGTCATCGTATATGACGGAAAAATGCATCCGGTTGACTCCAATGAAATCTCCTTTATGCTGGCGGGACGGAATGCGTTCAGCGAAGCGTTCAAGAATGCAGGCCCGAAGATTCTAGAACCCATTTATGACGTGGAAGTATTTGTTCCGTCGGACAAGATGGGTGATGTGATGGGGGACTTGCAGGGACGCCGTGCCATGATTATGGGTATGAGCAGCGAGGCCGGTTACGAAAAACTGAGTGCTAAGGTGCCTTTGAAGGAAATGTCATCCTACTCTACGGCACTTAGCTCACTGACCGGTGGACGTGCTTCGTTCATCATGAAGTTTGCCAGCTATGAACTCGTTCCGAGTGATGTGCAGGATAAACTGATTAAGGAATTTGAGGCAAAGCAAGCTGAAGAATGATTTTCAGGGGTTGGTAGTTTGGCTGTTGTAACTACCGGCTGCTAATATAACAATTGTTAAAGCCGTTGTTACTTCATGGCAAGTAATAACGGCTTTTTTCATTAACGTAGATTAAGAACATGCAGAATTGTGAATTGAATGATTAATTTTTTATTAAATTTGCAAACCAAAGGCTTGTGTTTTTGTTATAATGCTCATAATACAACCTAAAAAATGGTCTTCGGTTAATTTACGAGAACGTCCGGTTAAATCAGGTTAATTGGTTAGGAGTGTTAATTAGGGAGTGTTAATTTTGTGACTATGAAAAAGTCAACTATATGGATATTAGGTGTTGTTATGGGGCTTTCCTTCCTTAGTTTGCTGTATCTGCAGATAAGCTATATTGAGGAAATGGTGAAGATGCGTAACGGACAATTTGATGAATCGGTGAAGCGTGCGTTGATGGCTGCTTCGAAAGAGGCAGAGTCCGCAGAGGTTGTGCGTTGGCTGAATGAGGATATCTCCGAGGCAGAAAAGAAGGCGTGGGAACAATCGCAAAGCAGTAGCGGAGTGATGCGTACCCAGCGGTTTGTGATGACAGCTCCGGATGGCAGTGTCCGTTCTTCGGTGGAATTGAAAACTTTCAGTAACGAGCCTTCTGAATTGCCAAGAGCAATGATTTCACGCAAACACGGAGCAAAAACCATTCCTCAGACTTCACGCTCGCAGATAGAGATGCTTAAAAACCGCTATCTTTACCAGCGTGCATTGGTAGACGAGGTGGTGTTGCAGATGGTATACAATGCCAGCGACAAGCCGATTGAGGAGCGTGTTAATTTCAAAAGTCTGGACCAGTATCTAAAAGCAGGTCTGATAGAGAATGGTCTCGGTGATATGGATTATCACTTCAAGGTGATAGACCGGGAAGGTCGGGAGGTATACCGTTGTGCGGATTATAGCGATGCAGGGAGTGAAAGCTCTTATTCGCAGCCATTGTTTTTGAATGACCCACCAGCCCGTATGAGTATCGTCAAGATACATTTTCCGGGAAAGAAGGATTATATCTTCGATTCGGTCAGGTTTATGATACCGTCGATGATATTTACTTTTGTACTGCTGGTGACGTTCATCTTTACGATTTACATCGTATTCCGCCAGAAGAAGCTGACGGAGATGAAGAATGATTTCATCAACAATATGACGCACGAGTTCAAGACGCCGATATCGACGATTTCTCTGGCGGCACAGATGTTGAAAGACCCGGCTGTGGGCAAGTCTCCGACTATGTTCCAGCATATATCGGGTGTCATCAACGATGAAACGAAGCGCTTGAGGTTCCAGGTAGAAAAAGTGCTTCAGATGTCGATGTTTGACCGTCAGAAGGCTACTTTGAAGAATAAGGAACTGGATGCCAACGAGCTGATAGCGGGTGTTATCAACACGTTTACACTGAAAGTGGAGCGTTATAATGGAAAGATTGAATCGGAGCTTAAAGCTACCAACTCTGCCATTTTTGCCGATGAGATGCATATCACCAATGTGATTTTCAATCTCATGGATAATGCAGTGAAGTATAAACGTCCGGATGCGGATCTGCAACTGACGGTGAAGACTTGGAATGAGCCTGGCAAACTGATGATTTCCATCCAAGATAACGGCATCGGCATCAAGAAGGAGAATTTGAAAAAGATATTCGAGAAGTTCTATCGCGTGCATACAGGTAATCTGCACGATGTGAAAGGCTTCGGCTTGGGACTGGCTTATGTGAAGAAGATTATCATGGATCATAAGGGAACTATCCGGGCAGAAAGTGAACTGAACGTAGGAACTAAATTTATTATTGCATTACCTTTATTAAAAAATTGATTGATATGGACGAGAAACTGCGTATTTTATTGTGCGAAGATGATGAAAATCTTGGCATGCTTTTAAGAGAATATTTACAGGCAAAAGGTTACGCTGCCGAGTTATATCCCGATGGAGAAGCAGGATACAAGGCTTTCCTGAAGAATAAATATGACTTGTGTGTGTTTGATGTGATGATGCCGAAGAAAGACGGATTCACACTGGCACAAGAAGTGCGTGCGGCCAATGCCGAAATACCTATTATCTTCTTGACGGCAAAAACATTGAAGGAAGATATTCTGGAAGGTTTCAAGATTGGTGCCGATGACTACATCACCAAGCCCTTCAGTATGGAAGAGCTGACTTTCAGAATTGAAGCTATCCTGAGACGTGTTCGCGGAAAGAAGAACAAGGAGAGCAACATCTATAAGATTGGTAAGTTTACATTCGACACGCAGAAACAGATTCTGGCGACTGCCGAGAAGCAGACTAAACTGACCACCAAAGAATCCGAACTGCTGGGCTTGCTTTGTGCACATGCCAACGAAATTCTGCAGCGTGACTTTGCGTTGAAGACTATTTGGATTGATGACAACTATTTCAATGCACGTAGTATGGATGTATATATCACAAAGCTGCGTAAGCACCTGAAAGAAGATGATTCGATTGAAATCATCAACATTCACGGAAAAGGATATAAACTGATTACTCCGGAAGCTGAGTCTTGATGAGACTCGGCTCCTCTGGGGGAGAGAAAATAAAAAAGGCGGTTTGCATGTATATGCTAACCGCCTTCTTTATTTCTTTTCTTTTGATATTAGTCGACAATTCTCTTGTTGATGACAATGTAGGAAATCAATCCCACTACAACCAAAACGGCAGAACTGCCCAAGATGGCATTGTTGTTAACATTGCCGGTAAAAGAACATGCAACCAGGATTACAGCTCCTATTACGACTAATATCAATCCCAGATTTTTTAATAAGCCTTTCATGTGTGTGTATTTTAATTAGATTATTATATTCTTTCGTATTCTTGTCACAAAGAAAAGCATAATTCTTTAACAAGCGAAATTATTTTTGCAAAAAATCCATATTTTAATAAAGAATGGAAGATGAGGAATGAAAAATGACGCTTCATCCCCTTGTTTTCTCCTCCCTTAATCTCTAATCCTTAACCCCTCCTCCCTATATCTTAGTCCTTCGTATTGAAGAAAATCTTCCTCAGCACCTCCTGGCTCACACTGAGCTCTTCGATGGTGATGCCTTTCAAGGCTTCTTTGAGGGTCTGGTTGGCAATGACGCGCGCGCGTTCTTCCAGCTCCTTGCCGTCCTTGGTCAGATGTATCAGATTGGTTCGGCGGTCTTTCTTGTCCGATATGCGCACGACGAGATGCTGACGCTCCATATTGTCTATCAAGCGCGTCATGCTGGGCTTGTCTTTGAAAGTTGCATTACACAACTCTTGTTGCGTCACCCCGTCCTTTTCCCATAAGAAGATGAGGACGGTCCACTGTTCCGGAGTAATCTCCAAACCGTTCTGGCGGAAGTTGCGGGACAGCTTTCGGTTAATGGCAGCCGACACTTTACCGTTCAGTATGGCAAAGATAAGGCGGATATCAAAGTTGAATTGCTCTATCATGAAATTATTGTTTAAACAACTTTGCAAAGATAGTGCAAGCCGAAGACAATTCCTATATCCCTACACAAAAAAACATTAAATGTTTGTAGTTCAAAATAAAATGTCTACCTTTGCACCGCATTTTTAAAACGAATAATTTATTTATTTAATTAAACGAGTATGAATCAATACGAAACCGTTTTCATTTTGACTCCCGTTTTGTCTGATGTTCAGATGAAGGAAGCGGTAGAAAAATTCAAAGGCATCCTTACTGCTGAAGGTGCTGAGATTGTAAATGAAGAAAACTGGGGACTGAAGAAGCTGGCATATCCTATCCAGAAGAAGTCAACCGGTTTCTATCAGCTGATTGAGTTCAATGCAGAACCTACTGTCATTGAGAAATTGGAAATAAACTTCCGTCGTGATGAGCGCGTTATCCGTTTCTTGACTTTCAAGCAAGACAAGTACGCTGCTGAATATGCTGCGAAGAGAAGAAGTGTTAAATCAACTAAAAAGGAGGATTAATCATGGCACAACAAGTTCAATCAGAAATCAGATATTTAACTCCGCCCTCAGTAGACGTTAAGAAGAAAAAATACTGCCGTTTCAAAAAGAGCGGTATTAAGTACATCGACTACAAAGATCCCGAATTCTTGAAGAAATTCTTGAATGAGCAAGGTAAAATCCTTCCGCGTCGTATTACCGGTACTTCTTTGAAGTTCCAACGTCGTGTAGCTCAAGCTGTGAAGAGAGCACGTCACTTGGCGTTGCTGCCCTATGTAACTGACATGATGAAATAATAGGAGGAGGAAAGTATGGAAATTATATTGAAAGAAGACATCGTAAACTTGGGTTATAAGAACGACATCGTAACAGTAAAGTCTGGTTACGGTCGTAACTACCTCATCCCGACTGGTAAAGCTGTCATCGCTTCACCGGCTGCAAAGAAAATGTTGGCTGAAGAGCTGAAACAACGCGCTCACAAGCTGGAGAAAATCAAAAAGGATGCTGAAGAACTGGCTGCTAAGCTGGAAGGCGTATCATTGAAGATTGCTACTAAGGTTAGCTCTACTGGTACTATCTTCGGTTCTGTTGGTAATATCCAGATAGCTGAAGAGCTGGCTAAATTGGGTCACAACATCGATCGTAAGATTATCGTTGTTAAGGACGCAGTGAAAGAAGTGGGTAACTACAAGGCTATCGTTAAGCTGCACAAGGAAGTTTCTGTAGAAATTCCTTTCGAAGTAGTTGCTGAAGAAGCATAAGAAAAGACTTCATAATGATAAGGAAGCCCGGTTCTGATAAAGGACCGGGCTTTTCTATGTTCGGAGCGTATGTGTGTGGGCTTATTGAGGGATACGTAAAGCTGCGGTTTACGCATGCTGACATAGAGGTTTACGCGCGCGGTATAGAGGTTTGGCAAGAATACTCTTGTGTCTCTTTACGAGGTTACTAATGCAAAAAAGAGCATACCCACTCAGGGGTATGCTCTTTGCCTTATTGTCAGTCAACAATTTTTTAGTTTCTTGGCAATGCTTCTTTCACTACCATCTGGCGGCCTACATATTCTGCTCCATTCAGTTTGTTGATTGCTTGTTGGGCTTCAGCAGCTTCGGGCATCTCTACGAAGGCAAAACCTTTTGATCTGTTTGTATTACGGTCCATAATCAGTTTTACTGACTCTACTGTTCCATACTCTTCCATTACTTGTCTCAAATCTGATTCCCTAACGTTGTAGCTAAGGTTTCCAATGTACATATTCATAAAATACAAAAATAAAAAATTAATAATTCAATAAAGGAGTCTTAGGAAGTTGTAGTCAGAAATGAAAATTCTCAATGTGGCTAATCGAGGAGAAACATAGTGAAACGTAGATCGTAATAAACCTCTTATTGTTTTGTTGATGCAAAGTAACGGCTTTTATTTGGTATATGCACTATACTTTATCATTTATCTGCCATATAATACCCTTTTTTGTGAAATAAGACCAAGACTTAACAATTGGAAGGGAACAGAAGGAGAGGATAAGACATAAAAAAAGTCTGGTGTGCTTGTATGCACGTCAGACTTTCAATTCTCTCGAGTGTTGTACTGAAATTATTCAGCTACAACAGCTGCGCTATCTACTGCTACAGTGTCAGCTGCTGCGGCTGCTGCTGCGGCTTCAGCTGCTGCTGCTTCTACAGCTGCGATTGAGTCAGCGATACGGATAGAATCTGCAGTTGCTTGTTCAGCGTTAGCTGCTTTGTTGCCACAAGATGCGAAAGATACTGCTACGATAGCTGCAGCCATCAAAACTAATTTTTTCATTTTCTTTACTTTTAAAACGTAATACAATCAATTGCTTTATTAAAACGTTGCAAAGGTATGTACTTTTTGAATATGTTGTTCTCGAAACCCCAACTTTTTTTATATTTTTTTTGGAGCTTCGGCTGTTTTTACCCCTATCTATATGTTTTACAACATATTAATCTTCGGCAATGCTGTTGTATAAGTATCTCTTGATACTTCTTTTGGGCGTTTTCTCAAATTCAGTCGGATAAAGTTGGATTTGGCTTACTTTTTCGTAGGCTGCCACGCTGTTATTCAGATTTTTGAGATTCTCATCCATGATGGTTTTAAGGTTATCCGGCTGGTTTAGTCCCAAGGAATCCAGGGCTTCATAGTCGGCATAAACCAGTGCTACCAGTCTTTTATTCCGTTCGATGACAAGACTTTCCAGGACGAAAGGCATGTTGTTGAGCCGTGCTTCTATCTCTTCGGGGAAGATATTCTGTCCACTGGAACTGAGAATCATGGTCTTGCTGCGTCCGCGTATGTATAGGTTGTTGTCGTCGTCCAGTGTACCCAAGTCGCCGGTGCGAAGCCATCCGTCTTCGGTGAAGACTTCTTTGGTGGCTTCGGGGTTTTTGTAATAACCCGTCATCACGTTCTCGCCACGTACTTGTATTTCGCCGAGTTTGTCGTCCGGGTTTTCCTTGCAGATACGGGCTTCCATGATGTCGAGTACCCGTCCGGAGGAAGTCGGGACGAATTCATTCCAGGGAGCATAGCTGATGAGAGGGGCACATTCAGTCATGCCGTAGCCGATGGTGAAGGGGAACTTGATGCGGTGGAAGAATTCTTCCACTTCCGGGTTCATGGCCGCGCCTCCTATGATGACTTCCTTGAAACGTCCGCCCAGTGCGTCAATCAGTTTCTTGCGGATTTGCCCGTATATCTGTCCGTCGAGCAAGGGAATGCTGAGTGCCCATTTCATGGTCTTTTTGTTGATGATGGGCTGTATGACATTCTTGTATATCTTTTCAATGACAAGGGGTACGGTGATAATCAGGTTGGGTTTCACTTCCTCGAAAGCTTTCATCAGAATCTTTGGGGAAGGCACTTTTCCCAACAGTGTGACGTGTGTGCCGACGGCCGTGGCGGTAAGGAAATCGAATGCGCAGCCGTATGCATGTGCCAAAGGCAGGAAAGAGAGCACTTTGTCCCCTTTCTTCAGCAGCTCGGTACGTATGCCGAAGGTGACGTTGCCGGCCAGGTTGTTTCCCGTCAGCATGACGCCCTTACTGAATCCGGTGGTGCCCGAGGTATAATTCAGCAGCATGACCTTGTCGTTGGAAAGGTCCGTGTAAACGATGTCTTCCTTGCGGAACCCGTTCGGGTAGGTCGCTTCCATTTCATCGCCCAGATGCTTGAGGAAACGCTGGATGGTTTCGCCGTCCCGCTGATACAGACAGCGGAAGTCGCTCAGCGAGAACACACCGCGAATTCCGGTAAGCCGTTCTTCTTCCAGATGTTCCCAAATGGCATCGCTGGTGAAGAGGAACGTCGATTCGGAGTGGTTTACGATATGATGGACATCATTGGGGTTGAAGTCTTGCAGAATGGGGACTACGATACCGCCGTAGGTGATGGTGGCCATATAGGCGATGCACCAGCGGGCATTGTTCTTGCCGATGACGGCTATCTTGTCGCCGCGGCGCAGTTGGCAGTACTTGAAAATAAGGTGCAGTCTGGCTATTTCTTGTGCCACTTCGCCATAAGTATAGCTCTCGTTTTCTCCATAGTTGGTATAGCAGGGGAGGTCCCAATTCTCGCGGAAACTATGCTCGTATAGTTTGATAAAGTTCTCTTGTATCATTGCACAAATTTTAGTTGAGTGTGCAAAAGTAGGAAAAATAGATTAATAATGTATATATTTGCAGCATAAATGTGTTTATAAGCTCATGATAGATACCAATATATTTCAAGATAAGACGGCGGTTTACTATACGTTGGGGTGCAAACTGAACTTCTCGGAGACCTCTACTATCGGTAAAATTTTGCGGGAAGCGGGCGTACGTACGGCGCGCAAGGGTGAGAAAGCGGATATTTGTGTAGTGAATACCTGCTCGGTGACGGAAGTGGCAGACAAGAAGTGCCGCCAGGCCATCCACAAACTGGTGAAGCAACATCCGGGTGCATTTGTCGTGGTGACCGGTTGCTATGCCCAGCTGAAACCGGAGACGGTGGCAAAGATAGAAGGTGTGGACGTCGTGCTGGGAGCCGAGCAGAAGAAGGACCTGCTCCACTACCTGGGCAATCTACAGAAGCACGAGACCGGCGAGGCCTACACTTCCGCTTTGAAGGATATACGTTCGTTTGCCCCGTCTTGTTCGCGTGGCGACCGGACACGCTTCTTCCTGAAAGTGCAGGACGGCTGCGATTATTATTGTTCCTATTGCACCATTCCCTTTGCCCGCGGACGTAGCCGTAACGGCAGCATTGCTTCTATGGTGGAGCAGGCCAGCCAGGCGGCTGCCGAAGGTGGAAAGGAAATTGTATTGACCGGCGTCAATATCGGAGACTTCGGCAAGTCTACCGGTGAGACTTTCTTCGACTTGGTGAAGGCGCTGGACGAGGTGAAAGGCATTGAGCGTTACCGCATATCCTCCATCGAGCCGAATCTGCTGACAGATGAAATCATAGAATACGTGTCCCGTTCCCGGCGTTTCATGCCTCATTTCCATATACCGCTGCAGTCGGGCAGTGACGAGGTGCTGAAGCTGATGCGACGCCGTTACGATACCGCCTTGTTTGCCTCGAAGATAAAGAAGATAAAGGAAGTGATGCCCGATTCCTTTATAGGGGTAGACGTGATTGTGGGTACCCGTGGAGAGACGGAGGAGTATTTCGGGCAGGCTTATGAGTTTATCAAGAGCCTGGACGTGACGCAGCTCCATGTCTTCAGCTATTCGGAGCGTCCCGGCACGCAGGCCTTGAAGATAGACCACGTGGTGGCACCCGAAGAAAAGCACCGCAGGAGCCAGCAATTGCTGGAGCTTTCGGACGAAAAGACCCGTGCTTTTTATGCGCGCCATATCGGGCAGACGATGCCGGTGTTGCTGGAACGTCCCAAACCCGGACTGCCGATGCACGGCTTCACTCCCAATTATATCCGTGTGGAAGTCCCTCATGATGCTGCCTTGGACAACCAGCTCGTGTCTGTGCGCCTGGGCGATTTCAATGCCGACGGCACCGCACTCTTGGGAGTAATGGAATGAGGAATGCCGCCTTTGCAACAAATAACTCATAACTTATAACTCATAACTGACGAAGTGAAATCAAAAATTGTCTATTGGTTGACTTATGCGGGCATGTGGCTTGTGGCACTTCTGCCTTTCCGGGCGCTTTATGCATTGTCCGACGGGCTGTACTTCCTGATGCGCCACGTCGTGCATTATCGGAAGAAAGTCGTTCGCCGCAACCTTCGCAATTCCTTTCCGGAGAAGTCGGAAACCGAATTGATGGAGATAGAGCGCAAGTTCTACCATTATATCTGCGACTATATGCTGGAAGAGGTGAAGATGCTGCGCATGTCTTTCGAGGAGCTCTGCCGCCGGATGAAGTATGATAATAAGGAAGAATACCTTGCCATGATAGAGAAGCATGGAGGCATTGTACTGTTGATTCCCCATTATGCCAATTTTGAGTGGATTATAGGCATGGGGGCCATCATGCATCCGGGCGACATCCCGGTGCAGGTGTACAAACCGCTAAGCAATAAGTATCTGGACGAGATGTTTAAGCATATCCGCGCCCGGTTCGGAGGATACAATGTGGCGAAACATTCCACGGCACGCGAAGTGATAAAGCTTCGCCGTGAAGGCAGGCGGATAGCCATCGGCCTGATTACAGACCAGTCGCCCAACCGCAGCGAGGCCCATTATTGGACCACTTTCTTGAATCAGGACACCGTGTTCATGGATGGCGCCGAGCGCATTGCCAAGCTGATGGACTTCCCCGTCTTTTATTGTGAATTGGAACGGACATCCAGGGGATATTGCAAAGTGCTCTTCGATTTGGTTACCGAAACTCCCAAGCAGACGGCGGATGGCGAGATAACCGAGTGCTTCGCCCGTCGTCTGGAGCAGACCATCCGGCGCGAACCGGCTTATTGGTTCTGGTCTCATAAACGCTGGAAAAATAAACGAAAAGAATCTGTGCAACATGGATAAGATTGCTGTTGTCATATTGAATTGGAACGGATGTGATATGCTCCGTTCCTTCCTTCCCTCTGTTGTGCGTTTTTCGGGGGCGGATGGTGCTGTGGTGTATGTGGCGGACAATGGCTCTACGGATGCTTCTGTGGCAATGCTCCGTCGCGAGTTTCCTTCTGTGCACTTGATTCTGCTGGAAGAGAACCACGGTTTTGCCGACGGATACAATCTAGCATTGAAGCAAGTGGAGGCAGAATATGTAGTGCTGCTCAATTCCGATGTAGAGGTCACCGAGCACTGGCTTGTCCCGTTGGCAGAGTATATGGATGCCTATCCGGAGACGGCCGCTTGCCAGCCGAAGATACGCAGTTGGCGTAACAAGGGGCAGTTTGAGTATGCCGGAGCTGCGGGAGGTTTCATCGACCGCTATGGCTATCCCTTCTGCCGCGGCCGTATTATGGGCGTGGTAGAAGAGGACAAGGGGCAATACGACACGGTGATACCCATTTTCTGGGCTACGGGGGCGGCTCTGTTCATCCGTCTGGCAGACTACCGGAAAGCGGGTGGGCTGGACGGACGTTTTTTTGCCCACATGGAGGAGATAGATTTATGTTGGCGGCTTCGTGCCCGTGGCAGACAGTTGGCATGTATACCGCAGAGTGTGGTATTTCATGTGGGAGGGGCCACTTTGAAGAAGGAGAATCCGCGCAAGACCTTCCTCAATTTTCGTAATAACCTTGTCATGCTTTATAAGAATCTGCCGCAGGAGGACTTGGCGTCCGTGATGCGTGTACGTGCGGTGCTCGATTATGTGGCTGCGTTCAGTTTCATGCTGAAAGGCCAGTTACCCAATGCTTTGGCCGTATTCCGTGCGCGCCGTGCCTACCACTCCCTCCGCACTTCATTAGCAGCGTCCCGCAAAGAGAATCTGAAAAAAACTACGCTTGCCGTAATACCGGAACGGACAAAAAACAGTATATTGGCGCAGTTTTATCTGCATGGAAAGAAATTCTTTTCCCAATTGTAGGAACTGTTGCCTTTTATAATTGTTCAATCTATTAAAGGTTTTGAATTATGGAAAAACTAGTTAGAAAAATCGGATTAGTGGCACACGACGCCATGAAGAAAGACCTCATCGAGTGGGTACTGTGGAACTCGGAATTGCTGATGGGGCATAAATTCTATTGTACGGGTACCACGGGTACCCTTATCCTCGAAGCCCTCCGGGAGAAACATCCTGATGTGGAGTGGGATTTCACTATCCTTAAATCCGGTCCTTTGGGCGGTGACCAGCAGATGGGCTCGCGCATTGTGGACGGAGAGATTGACTATCTTTTCTTTTTCACCGACCCGATGACCCTTCAGCCGCACGATACGGATGTGAAGGCGTTGACCCGCCTTGCCGGTGTGGAGAACATCGTGTTCTGCTGCAACCGCAGTACGGCAGACCATATCATTTCCAGCCCGTTGTTTGTCGACCCGACGTATGAACGCACTGTTCCCGATTACAGCAACTACACCAAGCGGTTTGCAAATAAGCCGGTGGTGGCCGAAGCGGTGGAATCGGCAAAGAAGCGGAAACGGCAAAAATAAGGATGAAACTCGGTTCTACTGGGCATTCTTAATCTATCGCTACCCTTCGTTCATGGACAGCCCACACTGGTGCGATAGCCCACCCTTGCCGTTTGAAGTCATAGAGTTGCACAATAATGGTGTTGGTGAATCTGCCCATTCTATGTCGTTGAGGTATTGGTAGGGGAAGCGGAACTCTGTGAGGTTTATTTTCAATAGTTCATTCCTTCTGAAGTCTGCATAGTTGTATGGGTTTGTAAAGTCGTAAGGGGTGGGCAGGTAGAGGGCATTTCTCCAATGAAACTCGGAGCTGTATTTGATAGCAAGCGGCCGGTAGCAGGAAGAGAGCGACGATGGGGAGTAATGCCAGTCGTTGTATAGCGTTTCTCATTGACTTTTTGTTGATGATGGGGCAAAGGTACGGAATATTGGTATCAATGGTTGTATTCTACGGCAGAAAAGTTGCTGCATGCTCACTGCAGAACTTCTGTATACATTTTGCAGTGCTACTGCATATCTGTTGCAGCGTTACTGCAAAGCTGTTGCAGTACTACTGCAAATATATGTGCAGTGTTACTGCAAACCGTTTGCAGCGCCACTGCAAAAAGCATGCAGTGTCTTTGCAGTGGGAAGTGTCTGTGTATCAATAGTGAATGGGGTGATTCGGCAATCTGTCATTCTCCGCGGCGTTGGCATATTTCCACTCCTGCAGCCTCTATATCCGTGCCCATCGGTGGATTGCGCTTTGCCAGCTTGAGGGTTATTTCTTCTATCTGTGGGAAGTCGTGGAACAATCGGTTTATAATTCGCCCGCATACATGTTCCAATAGTTTGGAAGGAATGTCCATCTCTGCCTTCACAGCTGTATGTACATCGGCATAGCTCACGGTGTCGGCTACGTCGTCCGTTTCTGCCGCACGCCGGATATCAACTTGCAGGCGCAGGCTGACGGTAAACTCATTGCCTACCACGGTTTCTTGTTCACCCACGCCGTGATGGGCGAAGAAGCGAAGCGTGTCAAGGAAAATATAACTGGTCATTACTTGTAGATTGTTTTCTGCAAACTTACTGATATTTTGTGGTACGGGCAAATCAGTATCCGGTTATTACGATTCAGGTTGCGGATTGTATTCTGTAAAATATAAAAATAGCGCGAAATTGTTTTTTATAGAATACAATTATGTGAGGGTCGGAATAAACTTATCGAACTATTTTAGGCACGGAATTATACGGGTTATCACGGTTGCTTTCAATATTATCCGTGATTGTCCATGTAATCCGTGCCTAAAATAACCCTTTGTTAAGAATCCTTTCTTATCTTCCGGTGCTTTCTATCATGCTCCTTATTTTCTCGTTCAGGCTTTCTGCCTTCATCAGTTGTTCCAGTGTCAGGTGCATGCGCCAGCGCCAGTAGTGCCGCGGGTTGGCAGGAATATTGATGCGTTCTTCCTGCACGTTCGGGTTGCGCCATTTGCCGTCCATGGACATCCAGTCTTGCAGGGAGAGGATGCAGAGGATGGAGTTGCTATGGAGGTGATTGCGAACCACTTCTTCGCAGAGCTCCGGCGTGGCCGTTGCCGGTGCGGCACCGTAGTGCCCGAGCATGGTGTTGTAGTAACGCTGCGTCTGTTGGAAGTCTTCTTCCCACCAGCCGCGCAGGGTAGACATGTCGTGCGTGGAGATGGTGCAGACCGAACGGTATGGATACCAGTCTGTGTGGCCGAATTCTTGTTTCGGGTCTTTCGGCATACGTTGTATCTCCAGGGAAAGGATACGCAGGTCGTTCATCACCCATGCCACGCAATCGGGAATCATGCCTAAGTCCTCACCGCATACCAGCATGCGCGTGGACTGTGTCAGTTGCGGCAGTTTCTTCATGGCTTGCTGTCCCCAGAAGTCGTTGTGGCGGTGATAGTAGTACTGGTCATACAGCCGGTTGAAGGCAGCCTTTTCCCAATCGTTCAGTGCGCGGTAGATGTAGTCGTGCTGCACGCCGATGCGCGGATGGTATTCGTGCGGATTGTTGCGGTCGGGTACGAACAGCACATCGCTGATAAGGGCGTAAAGCCCGTCACGAATCCAGATGCTGTCATCGTCCGTTTTTCCGGCAAAGTAGGCTTCCACCTTGCGCTGGGTGTCGAACTCGGGACGCATGCGGTAAACCTCCCACGTGTCTGTCGGCTCTATGAAGGTCTGTTTCACATAGTCTGTATGCGGGCCGAAGATTTGTCCGAGGAAGTACTCATGGATATAGGGCTTCAGGAAGAAGTCTTCGCGGAATGCCAGCCCGTAGCTTTCTATCTCCTCGCGCGTCATGGGCAGGGCGGGGACGAATTGTCCCAACAGCCCGTGTACGGCGTGCATCGGTATCTCCCAAATGCGGAAGAAGCCGAGGATGTGGTCTATGCGGTAGGCATCGAAGTATTCTGCCATTTTGTGGAAACGTTTCATCCACCAGGCATAACCGTCTTTTTCCATGACATCCCAGTTGTAGGTGGGGAGGCCCCAGTTCTGTCCGTTCACGGAGAAGTCGTCGGGCGGTGCACCGGCTTGGCCGTTCAGGTTGAAGTAGTGGGGTTCCTTCCAGGCTTCCACACTGTTGCGGCTGATGCCGATGGGGATGTCGCCTTTCAGCACTACGCCGTTGGTGCGCGCATGTTCGGTGGCGGCAAGCAGTTGCAGGTGCAGATTGAACTGGATGTAGTAGTAGATGGCAATATGCGGATAGTCGGCAGAGTCCGGCCGGCACAATGTCTCTATCTCCTTGGCATCGTAGGTGGCATACTTGGGCCACTCGCGGAAATTCGGGGTCTTGTAGGCATCACGCAGGTAGCTGAAGACGGCATATGGCTGCAACCATTCCTTGTTGGCTTCGTAGAAATTACGGAAAGCATCCGATGCCAGCACCTTTTCCCCTTCCTGCTTGAAGATGAGGTGGAAGTATTCCCACTTTGTCTTGTTCACAGCTTCGTAGTCCACGGCGGGCAGGGCATTCAGTTCCTTCTGGCGTTTGTTGAATTCGGCCATCACCTTCTTGTCCTTCAAGCTGCCCAACTGCTTCAGGTCGGCGTACATGGGATGGAAGGCATAGATGGAGATGCTACTGTAAGGGTAGGAGTCTGTCCAGGTATGCGTCATGGTAGTGTCGTTGATGGGCAGAATCTGCACCGCCTTCTGATTGGTGGCAACTGCCCAGTCAATCATGCGCTTCAAGTCGCCGAAATCGCCTACACCGAAGCTTTTCTCGGAGCGCAGGGAGAATACGGGTACGGCTACTCCGGAACCTTTCCATGCAGGAAGATTGAAGTATACATAACGGTCGCCGACAGCCAGCGTTTCGTTGGCGGCTATCTGCGGGTCGGCCATATAACGGTTGGGATTGTTCTCCCAGGCCACGGCACGGCGCTCTTTCTTGTTGTAAAGGACGAATTTATACTCCAGCGGGAAGCTGATTTTACCGGCATCCACTTCTACCTGCCATTCGGGGAAGTCGATGTCGCTCATAAGGGCAGCTTTGTCCGGGTTCCAGTCACCCAGCGCCTTCTGGTTTCCGCAGAGTGCCAGGCAATGGTCGCTGTCTATGCAGGGGGCGTACGCCTTTATCAGCAACCCCTTTTTGTAGCTTTTCGGGGCGGCACTGCGTTCGCGATGCGCCAGCAGGGATTCTGTGAAAGCGGATGTATAAAAATACTGCTGCTCGGGCAGATTCTTCCAACAATCTTCTATGCGGTAAACTTTCTTCGGATTGTCTGCAACGTGCAGGATGCGTGGCAGGCTGTTCCACTCTGTCCGTATGGTTCTGCCATCTCGATAGATGTGGTAACTGTATTCGACGCTTCCATTACCGGGAATCTGGATATCCACTTCCGCGGTCCAGTGAATGCCGTCTACAGTGTGCAGGGGGGTGGCTTTGTTGGGCTGGTTGTTGCCAAGTTCCGGGATGGAACCCAGGACTCTGACTTCTTCACCCCAGCTGGTGCGATACTCGATATTGAATATTAGTGTCATATTATATTAGATTTAGAAATAGCAATAGCTGCAATGATTATGCAAGTATAGAAATTATTCCTCATAATCATGCAGCTACCGTTATCTAAGTCATTTAAATTCCTATGCAAACGTTTGTGCTTGCCGTGGGATTATCCACAGCGAGAAGCTCCGCACGTCTTGCAGATGAGGCAACCTTCTTGGTAAACCAGTGTTTCGTTACCGCAGTTGGGGCATTTCTTGCCTTTGGCTTCCGTGCCGTCCTGGATGTATTTCTTCAGGGCGCGTTCCACACCGTTCTTCCAGGTGTTGATGTTTTCGCTGTCCAGTTGCAGTGAACCTACCAGCTTGATGACCTGCTCGATAGGCATGCGGTAGCGCAATACACCGGAAATCAGCTTGGCATAGTTCCAATACTCTTTGTTGAACTTCTCGGACAGACCCTCGATGGTGACTTTGTATCCGCGCTTGTTCTCGAACTGGAAGTCGTAACGCTTGTTTCCGTGCTCATCCACATTCTTGATGATGTGGCCCGACACCACATTCTTCGGCAGGATGATGCCTTCATCATCATCCAGCACACCGGTGAATATTTCGTAGGGATGATTGTCCAGCAAGCCGACGAATGCCACCCATTTCTCCTTGTTGTTCTGGAAGCGGACAACGTCTGCATCCAATATTCTGGGACGTGTTTCAACGACCGTAGGCGGTTTGCACGGGGGAAGTTCGGACTTCTTGTCACTCTTGGTAGAGATGAGCACGCCGGAACGCGAACCGTCGCGGTAAACCGTACAGCCCTTGCAGCCGGATTTCCATGCTTCTACATACAGACGGTTCACGAGGTCTTCGTCTACGTCGTTCGGCAGGTTGATGGTTACGCTGATAGAGTGATCCACCCATTTTTGGATACGTCCCTGCATCTTGACTTTCATCAGCCAGTCCACGTCGTTGGAGGTTGCTTTATAATAAGGTGATTTCTCTACCAGGGCATCCACTTCTTCCTGCGTGTAGCGTTTGGCGGGGTTGTATCCTTGTGCTTCCATCCAAGTCACGAACTTGGGGTGGAACACGATATATTCTTCAAAGGCATCTCCGGTTTCGTCGATGAAGTCCACATGGACGTTCGTATCGTTGGGATTCACTTTGCGGCGGCGCTTGTACACGGGCAGGAATACGGGCTCGATACCGGAGGTGGTTTGAGTCATCAGGCTGGTGGTGCCGGTCGGGGCGATGGTCAGACAGGCAATGTTGCGGCGTCCGTACTTCTTCATCTCCTCGTACATTTCCGGGTCAGCTTCACGCAGGCGGTTGATGAACGGGTTGTTCTTTTCGCGTTCTGTATCGTACACCTCGAATGCGCCGCGTTCTTTGGCCATTTCTATGGAGGAGCGATAGGCGTTGAGTGCCACCGTCTTGTGTACTTGCTCCGAGAATTCGGTTGCCTCTTCAGTGCCATAACGCAATCCCAGGGCGGCAAGCATGTCGCCTTCTGCCGTGATGCCTACACCGGTACGGCGGCCTTGGGCGCTTTTCTTGTAAATCTTCTGCCACAAAACGCGTTCTGTATGTTTCACGTCTTCACTTTCGGGGTCGGCATCTATCTTGCTCATGATGCGCTCTATCTTCTCCAGTTCAAGGTCGATGATATCGTCCATGATGCGTTGGGCCAAAGCTACATGCTTCTTGAATAGCTCAAAGTCAAAGTAGGCGTCCGGCTTGAACGGATTGACCACGTATGAGTAAAGGTTGATGGCGAGCAGACGGCAGGAGTCGTACGGGCACAGTGGAATTTCGCCGCATGGATTGGTGGATACGGTACGGTAGCCCAGGTCTGCATAGCAGTCGGGCACGGATTCCTTTAATATGGTATCCCAGAACAATACACCGGGTTCTGCCGATTTCCATGCATTGTGCACAATCTTTTTCCATAATGCGGATGCGTCAATGTCTTTTTGAAATGCCGGCTCTGTGGCGTCAATCGGATATTGCTGTGTATATGGTTTGCCTTCGATAGCGGCCTGCATGAAGTCGTCGGTCAGTTTTACGGAAACGTTGGCTCCGGTCACTTTGCCCTCAGTCATCTTGGCATCGATGAAGGCTTCCGAGTCGGGGTGTTTGATGGATACGCTGAGCATCAGTGCGCCGCGGCGTCCATCTTGAGCTACTTCGCGTGTAGAGTTTGAATAGCGTTCCATGAAGGGGACCAAGCCAGTGGAGGTCAGTGCCGAGTTCTTTACCGGTGAACCTTTCGGACGGATATGGGATAAGTCGTGTCCCACGCCGCCACGGCGTTTCATCAGCTGTACTTGTTCTTCGTCTATCTTGAAGATGGCACCATAAGAATCCGCTTCGCCGTCCACACCGATAACAAAGCAGTTGGACAGAGAGGCTACCTGATAGTTGTTCCCGATTCCGGTCATCGGGCTTCCTTGCGGAACAATGTACTTGAAGTGGTCGAGTAAGCCGAAAAGTTCCTCTGAACTTAATGGATTGGGGTACTTGGCCTCAATGCGGGCTACCTCATTGGCTATTCGCCAATGCATGTCTTCCGGAGACTTTTCGTAAATATTTCCGAAAGAATCTTTGACTGCATATTTGTTTACCCAAACTCTGGCAGCCAACTCGTCGCCTTGGAAGTATTTTAAAGATTCTCCGTAGGCTTCGTCATAAGAATAATTTTTCTTTTCCACAATGTTGTATCTCTTAGGATTAGTTACAAATAAGTAAAGTTGTAGAAGTTGTACTTATCGTTAACAAATGCATTTGCAAAGCTATGAATGTTTTTCAACTTGGCAAAATTAAAATGAATGTTTTTATCAACCGATGTATAGTTTTCTATTGATTGCTATTAATTTATTGGTTTATAATGTTTTAATGATTTGAGTAAACGAATAAGTTTTCCAAAATGGAATTTATTAACAACTTGTTGGGCTGAAAGGTTCTCGGTTTAGTCGAACATAAGGTTACTTTTATCTGCTCGTAGAGATAATAATTGTTCATTTCTTGTTGAAAAGATGTATTTTATTCCGGATATATGATGATAAAAAAAGTGTGAACTCTTGAATGAATTGTTCGTGGATTACATTATCTTTGCAAAAAAAGAAAGAATGGAAAGCTTGAAACAAAGGAGAACAATCCGAAAATACCAGCAGAAGGATATTTCTGCTGATTTGTTAAATGATTTGCTTGAAACCTCTTTCCGGGCTTCTACAGTCGGGAACATGCAGGTTTATAGTGTGATTGTGACGCGTGATGCAGAGCGTAAAGCCAAACTGGCGCCTGCACATTTCAATCAGCCGATGGTTCGGACGGCGCCGGTAGTGCTTACTTTCTGCATAGATTTGCGCCGCTTCAGCAAGTGGTGTGAGCAACGTAAGGCTGAGCCGGGATACAACAACTTTGAGTGGTTTGTGACGGGGGCTGTCGATACCTTGCTGGTGGCACAGACTTTTTGTGTGGCTGCCGAGGAGAAGGGGTTGGGCATTTGCTATCTGGGAACTACCACTTACAACCCTCAGATGATTGTCGAAGCGTTGGAGTTACCGGAATTGGTGTTTCCCATCACGACAGTCACAGTGGGATGGCCTGCCGAACAGCCGGAACAAGTGGACCGTTTGCCGCTGGAGGCCATTGTACACGAAGAGGTTTATCATGATTATACTCCTCAGGACATTGACCGGTTGTATGCCTATAAAGAATCGCTTCCTGAGAACAAGCAGTTCATCTTGGAGAACAATAAGGAAACGCTGGCGCAGGTCTTTACAGATGTGCGTTATACGAAGAAAGACAGTGAGGCAATGTCGGAGAATCTTTGGAAGATAATGAAAAAGCAGGGATTTTGAAAATTAAGGATTAGGGATAAGGGATAAGGGATAAGGGGTTAAGCTAATGCATACTTAGCTGCATTTAATCCCTTATCCTTTATTCTTATCCTTTTTTCAGTGCGGCTTGAATCTCGTCGATTTCCGCACGGAATGATTTGTCCACCTCTTTCAGTTCTTTGATGGTTTTACATGCATGCAATACGGTGGCATGGTCTTTATGTCCAATTAGCGCACCGATTTTTGCAGTAGAGAAGTCTGTATGGTTTTTGGCTAAATACATGGCTATTTGTCGTGCTTGCACCACTTCCCGCTTTCTGGATTTTGTGTGGATGGTGGCAGTTTCCAATCCGAAGTGCTTGCATACGGTGTTGATGATTTCATCGACAGTCACTGCCTTGCTTTCGCTGTTCACTACCTTGCGGACGATACGTTGCGTCAGTTCCAGGTCTATTTCTTTATTGTATATGGTGGAATGCGCCATAATGGAAATGACGATGCCCTCCAGGTCACGTACACTGTCGCCCACGTTCTCTGCAATATAGTCAATCACTTCCTGGGGGAACTGCAGGCCGTCACGGTGTATCTTGTTGCGCAGAATGTTCTTGCGGAGTTCTACGGTAGGTTTCTCCAGCTCAGCCACCATTCCCCATTTAAAACGTGTAATCAGACGCTCTTCCATGCCCTGCAGCAATACCGGTGCACGGTCGGAAGTGAGGATGAGCTGCTTGCCGTTCTGATGCAGATGGTTGAAGATATGGAAGAATGTATTCTGCGTTTTGGTCACGCCGGCAAATTCCTGAATATCATCAATGATTAGAATATCAATGGTCTGGTAGAAGTTGATGAAGTCGTTAGTCGTATTGTTACGTACGGAATCGGTGTATTGCACTTGGAATAGGTGTGCAGATACATACAATACCCTTTTCTCCGGGTATAGTTCCTTGATTTTGGTTCCGATAGCATTGGCAAGATGGGTTTTGCCTACACCTGATGCTCCGTATAGGAACAGCGGATTGAAGATTGTTTTAGCCGGATTGAGAGCGACAGCTTCTGCAACGCTGCGCGACAGCTTGTTGCTGTAACCTTCGATGAAGGTTTCAAAGTTGTATTCTGGATTAAGGTGCGGGTCAAGTTCGGGGACGGGAATCTGCGGAATCCTTTTGTCCATCACTTGTTTTTGCGGTATGATGGTACGCTGTGTAGACTCCAGGTCGACGGTTTTCCGCGAGCTCTTGTCCACCATTACGTTGTACATCAATTTAGTTCCCTCACCAATGACCTTATAGAGAGTCTTGCGCAACAAATCAACAAATTTGTCCTCCAAAAACTCATAGAAGAACTGGCTGGGCACTTGTACGACCAGCGTTTTGTCTTCATATTTTAAAGGTATGATGGGAAGAAACCATGTTTTGTATGTCTGCTCCGGAACATTGTCTCTGATGATTTCAAGACAGCGGTTCCACAGCCCGACATGATCTATTTCACTCATAACGGCTATAAATACATTTATTAATTAAGCATAACTTCTACGATTGCAAAATTGGCAATCTTATTCGAGAAAAACAAATCCTTTTTTTCTTGCGTTTTTAGGGAAAGTAATAAGCTCTTTACTTTCAGCTACTTATCGGTTACTATGAGTATACTCCTTATATAAGGTGTCTTGCATTTATCTAATACTTTGTCATATAGTGGTTTATGTAGCTTTGCGTCTCTTGTTTTCCTTCTGTGCCCAGAGCAGGAAAAAGCCCTTTTTCGCTCCTTGTATAGAGCAAATGAGGGCTTTCCTTTTAATTCCTTTATAGACTTATTATTTAGACAAAATCTATATAACGTCCATCTTTTACTTATCTTTCTTGCCGAATAGGGAGAAATGGACGTATCGTTTCGGATGCGATTTCAAGTCTTCCAATAAACTTGCTGCGTTGGCAGTGGTGGCGTTCAGATTATTATATAGAGAAGGGTCGTTTAGCAAAAGTCCGACGGTATTGTCTTTCTGGTTCAATTTGTCTGTAATCATTTTTACATTGTTCAAAGTTGCGTCTACCTTTTGCATGGCGGCAGCATAATCTATCTCCTTTAAGTTGTTGGAAATGAGTGCAAAGTTGTCTCCAATGGTATTGAGCTTGCCGGTCAGTTGTGGAATATCATCCTTCATTAGAGTTTGCAATTGGCGGCTTGTGACGGCCATACTTGCTGTTAAATCTTGTACGTTATGCAAGGTTGCAGGGATGGCGGGGTCGGCTAGTATGACATTTAAGGATGCGAGGATGGAATCCAGCTTGGGCAGCATCTTCTCTACTTGCGGCATCATGGTGGCAACTTTTTCCATCATTCCGTTGTTCAGCACGCCGGGGATTGTGTCTCCAATCTGGTATTTCTCCCGTGGGTTATTGGCAAGCAGCAGGTTCATCTTTACGCCGCCAAGCATTTCGGCTGCCAGTTCTGCCGTACTTCCTTTGGGAATGCGCAGCTCTGGGTCAACATCTATTTCGGCAACGACTTTGCCCGGTTGGGTATAGTCGTAGTACAAGTCGCGGACAATACCCACACGAAAGCCGTCGGCAAAGACCGGGCTGGATTTTGTCAGCCCATTGACATTCTGGAATTTTACGTAGAAATAGCTGGAGGGCTTGAACATATTTATCCCTTTCAGGTAGTTGATGCCGTATACCAATATGCAAAGTGCAGCTATGCCTGCTATTCCTATTCTAACTTCTTTTGTAATATACTTCATGATGTATCTTTTGTTATTTATTTCTGTTCTTTTTAAATTCGCTGATGGCTGTGTTGACGTTTATCTTTTCTCCATTCTTGAACGCAATGATGAATGCGTCCTTGAATTTGTCCGTAATGCTACGTTTGCTGCGTAACACCTTGTTGTAATCGGGTGATGCGCCGTACGTATATTTGTAGATTCCGCCTTCTTTATAATAATCCACGTGTTTCAGCCCTTTCAGCCTTTTGTCATTCTTGGCCAGAGGACGTGAAGAAGTGAGTATCTGTATCTTAAACACGATGCCGCTCTGTTCTGTTTGGGAAACGGCTGCATTTTCTGACCTTTGCGGGCGTTGGGCAGCTTGGTTACTCTCTGCTTGAGGTACATTTTTCTTTTCCGGTGTCGCTGTAGTTGCGTTGCCTTCTTCTTGAACGGGCTCGGGTACATCCTCCGGAAGAATGGTATTGCTGCTTCCGTTCAACCGGATTTCCTGCTCGCGCTTGTAGGTGAGGAAAGCGCGGAAGATACCGTTGGCAAGTGAGGTGGTTCCTGCTTCAGTGTTCAGGTACCGTTCCTCTTCCGGTGTGGAGATGAATCCGAGTTCCACCAGTATGCTTGGCATGGCACTGGCCTTCAATACCAGAAAACCTGCCTGGTGCACGCCCCGGTCTGTACGTTTGCAGGTTTGGCGGAAATGCTTTTGTACGAGGGAGGCGAGGTGCACACTCTGTGACATGTATTTGTCTTGCATGAATTCGAAGATGATGTAGGACTCCGCCGAGTTGGGATTGAAGCCGGCATACCGCGTCTTGTAGTCGCTTTCGTAGAGGATAACGGCATTTTCGCGCTTGGCTACTTCCAGGTTGGCATCCGATTTTGCCAGACCCAGTGTCCAGGTGGAGGCTCCTTTGGCCGTCCGGTTTTTGGCCAGGGCATTGGTATGTATGGAGATGAACAAATCAGCTTTGGCGTTATTGGCAATTTCAGCGCGCCGGTCCAGGGGGATGAATATGTCCCGGTCCCGCGTATAGATAACTTTTACATCAGGGCAGTTCTTCTTGATTTGTTTGCCAAGTTTGAGTGCTACATTCAGGTTGATATTCTTCTCTTTGGAAATTTTTCCCACTGCACCCGGGTCGTGTCCACCGTGTCCGGGGTCTATAACGACAACAAAGTCTTTCGCTTCAGCGCTGCCACTGCAAAAGGGGGAGATAAGCAGCCCTAAGCATATACTTATATATAATATGTATCGTCTGTATAGTTTCATATAATTGTAGCAAAGACAATGCTTCCTTTTCGCTTGGCAAATGTAGTGGAAATTTATAGAAAACTAATGGATTATGTTCAGTTTTATTGTTCTTCTTCTCATTTTTAGTGTAATTAATGTCTGTGTTTGAGTAATTAGTGGCTCAATGTATTGATAATATGCGTAACTTTGCGGCAGATAATTAAAATAGCAAATCAAGTATGCTGGTTCGTTTTATAAAGAACTGGACGTTGCCTTTGGCAATGCTTGCCGGTACTTTGGGATATTTCTTTTTTGCAGACATTCCTTTTGTGGCGCCTGCCAAACCTTATGTGAATGGGTTAGTGGCTTTCTTGACTCCGCTTTTGATTTTTTCCCAACTTCTGCTCACTTTTTGCAAGGTGGAGGTGCATGAACTGAAACCCAAATCGTGGCATGGATGGTTACTGCTGTTCCAGACGGTTTCTTGCTTGATTGTTGCGGTATTGTTGGTGTGTTGCCCTATGGAGGAGGTCTACCGGGAAGTGTTTGAAGGTGCAATGGTCTGTCTCATTTGTCCCACTGCAACCGCTGCGGCTGTCATTACCGGTAAACTGGGTGGAAGTGCATCCAGCCTGACGACCTATACGTTGTTGTCCAATCTTTTGGCGGCTGTGGCTGTTCCTTTGGTTTTCCCGTTGGTGGAGCCTCATGCTGACATTACTTTTTTTGTTGCATTCTTGAAAATTCTGAGTAAAGTCTTTCCATTGCTGCTTTGTCCTTTCTTGCTGGCATGGTTTCTGCGTGCGTTTGTGCCGAAGGTGCATCATTTTCTGTTGGGTTTCCATGATGCAGCCTTCTATTTGTGGGCGGTAGCTCTTGCCATTGTCTCAGGGCAGACGGTACGTTCATTGGTCAATAGTGATGCACCGGTATTTGTTGAACTGCTGATAGCCCTGGCGGGACTGATAACCTGCTGTATACAATTCTATTTGGGAAAGAGAATCGGCGGTCATTATGGTGAGCGCATTAGCGGAGGGCAGGCGCTGGGGCAAAAGAATACGGTGCTTGCCATCTGGATGGCATATACTTATCTTAATCCGTTATCTTCCGTCGGTCCGGGATCGTATGTGCTGTGGCAGAATATAATCAATAGTTATCAGCTGTGGAAGAAAAGGAAAAATGAGACGGAATAACTACTGAGTATTTTACATCTTATTTGCTTTATGGACATAGAGGGTGGTTGCAACAATTATCAGTACAAATGCCATAATGAGGAATATTATCCGGATAAGACGATGTTTTGAAAATAGGTTGGCCATGCAGGCAGAAGCCACGCTGAAACGGGCTATTATAGAATCAATTGTGACGTTTTCGAAAAAGACTGATGCAATACTCCATAGTGCAATAATGGTTAATATTGCATTGGCTGATAAACAAAGAATTTTATCAAGTGGCATTCTAAATACTTTTCTTGTTCTCATATATAGGACTCTATGTTTAACTCCTTTCATTCTTGCCTTTCGCTGAATCAGCCAAAGGATAGGGCAAAAATAAAAGAGAACTTCCTGACAGAATCAATATTATCTTGGAATATTGTTAAAAGGTTGAATTTCTAAACCTATGTTTATTCTTTGCTGTCAAAACTCAGTTTGTGTCTGATGCGGCTCATGTGAATAGGGGTTATTTTCAAGTAAGACGCAATTTCTTTTAGGGGTACCATTTGTAGGATTTCTGGACATTTTTTAAGAAGTTGGAGATAGCGTTCTTCCGATGTAAATCTGAACAAATCCAAGTAACGTGAATACGACTGAAAAAATAATTGTTCGGCTGCAATACGGGCTATTCGTTGATTTTCTTTGTTCTCTTCAAATTCTTGTAGAAGTAATTCGGAAGAACAGATGTAGATTCTACATGGGGTTATTGCTTGTATATTCAATTCAGATTTTATGTTATATAAACAATTGGGATAATCAGAGATAAATTCATTGGCAAAAGAAAAACCTACATTATATGTTTTGTTTTCAGTTTGGTTGATGCAGGTATATTTGATTACACCGGATACAATAAACCCGAAGAAAGAACCGACTTCTCCCTCTCGGAGGATAAACTCATTTCTTTTATAATACCGTAGTTCTCCGTTTCTTAAACACAGTTCCCTAAAAAAATCAGTGTCTATATTGCCCATGTATGAATTAAAATCTGTCATTTACAACACATGTTTTTCGAAAGGTACAAAATTATTGTTTTATTCCTGATTTTCTGTCATTGTTGGTAAGCTGGTCGTGGACTCTCTCATTATAATACTTTAAAAATTTAACTTCACCTACGTTTTTTAAAAGCTTTTGGTTTTCAATGAAGTTTTGTCCGTATTTTAGCCAACGTTTGGTAAATCTTTTGAATTTAGTACATGGGAAATCAGAACATTGGAAACAATGTGTTATTCCTTTTTCCAAGCAACATAAATGGAATGTTTTACATTTTTCACAGCGAGAGCCATTCTGTTCTGCTCCTTTGCAGGGACTTTTTTCTCTTGTGTATATGGGACAACCACCACAAAAGACACCACAAGCAGGAATACGTCCGTTATACGATTTCATTCAGCCAGCCTTTTCTCCATCCAAAAATTGGTGAGATAAAGTTGGTTGGCTTTGCGTTTCTGTTCCACTTCTACTATATAGCCTCTTTTCTCAAAGAATGGACGGGCTGTCAGGCTTACTTCTGATGTAATTCGCATGATTCCTCTTGTGGTTGCATACCGTTCTATCTCATTTAGAAGTATGGTAGCAATGCCTTTACCTTGAAAATCTTTATGAACAAACATAGAATGCAAATATCCTTGGTGGGTAATGGATGAAAAGCCGACAATCTGTGACTGTTGATTGGTTGCCACAATAAAATAATGTGTCTTAATCATGTCTTTTATGCGGGAGAGGTCGTTTCCACACGATGCCCAATCTGCCACTTCTGCTTCTGAATAGTCACGCTTGTTTATATGGAGGACTGTCTCTTGAAACAAACTCATAAGTTCAAGGGCATCAGACCGTTGGGCAATTCTAATTGTAAAATCTGTATTCATGTTTTTAAGTGCTAAAATGTATGCTTTTAGATGTTCCATGTTCTAACAGAAAGTCTTTCAATGTATTTATTGTGTTTGCAAAGATAATCTTTTCATTTCTAATTTATTGGTTTAGGAAAATCAAGTTGTTGATTCTCTGCTTCGAATATAAAAAGCATGCGAATTTTTTATGAAGCATGGAAATCTGCTTTCAATCGCCAGCCAATGGCTGATGAGTTTAACCGGGTAGATTTCTTGCCAATTGGTTTCAGACCTGCTTATAAGAACAATTTATAACAAAGTACTCCCAATAAAAGCAAGACTAAAGCACATGCTGCAAGAATCGTCTTTGCCCTGAATAGATGTTCTTTATCTGACAATTCCTTTTCAGTAGTATTTCTTCGGATTTTTTCTATTTCCTCAATGGTTACATCGGCTCTCTCAGGACCTTTTCTGTCTACAAGGTATTTGTAGTGTTCCCGCATCCGTCCTCTGCTCAGCTTGCGAAGAGCACGGTTCTCTTTATCCCTTTGTAGCATGTCATTGATGCAGCCTAATGTTCCCATAAGCAGATTTTTATCATGTGTAAGCAAAATGGTTTGCTTGCACGTGTACTAAGATACGGCATTTATGTCGCTTTCGCAAGCGATTTGGTGTCTTTTTGATGTAAACTGATGTGACGATACGATTTTGATGGTTATGTTAACTCATTGTCTGCTAGAGAGTAATTTTGCCAACCCATTGCCATGCTTTTGGCAAACTTTTGCCATGCCTATGGCAAAGTTTTGCCAACGCGGTGGCAAATCTCTGGAATAGTCGCAGAAAAAGGGAGAAAATGCACTGAATGGCTTAGTATAAAAGCGTTTATGAAGCCAAACAGTGCCAAACGAAAAAATGAGGTAACGCAAAGGAAAGCGGAATATTGAAAGAGAACGGTCTCCAAATCATTACCCGCCGGAAAGTTATTTTTAACACATGGCACTGAAAGTTTCTCCGTATGGCTTCGATTGGCTTACATGGTCTAACTCGTTGAGTAATAACTTTGCAAACAAAAAACGAGTATGGCAAGAAGTACATTCAAGGTGCTGTTCTACGTGAACGGTAGCAAGGAGAAAAACGGCATTGTCCCCATCATGGGACGAGTGACAATCAACGGGACTGTGGCGCAGTTCAGTTGCAAGCAGAGTGTCCCGAAAACGCTTTGGGACATCAAGGGCAACCGAGCCAAAGGCAAGAGCAAGGAGGCACGGGACATCAACCTCGCTTTGGACAACATCAAGGCGCAAATCATCAAGCACTACCAACGCCTGTCCGACCGTGAAGCGTTCGTTACGGCAGAAATGGTGCGCAATGCCTATCAGGGTATCGGTACGGAATATGAGACTTTGCTCGGTGCATTCGACCGTGAAAACGAGGTGTTCAAGAAGCGTGTCGGCAAAGACAGGGTAATGGCAACCTACCACTCAAGAGTGAGGGCAAGAAACCATGTGGCAGCGTTCATCAAGTCTTTCTACAGACGGACGGATATGTCCATGCTGGAGATTACGCCCGACTTCATCAAGGAGTTCGCAGCCTACCTCTCAACGGAAGCAGGACTGCACAACGGGACGATATGGGAAAAGTGCATGTGGCTGAAAGGTGTAGTCATGCGTGCGCACTTCAACGGACTGATACCGAGAAATCCGTTTGCCCAATTCCACATCAGCCCGAATGTAAAGGAGCGTGAATATCTGACGGAAGACGAACTGAAAGCGTTGATGACGCACGAGTTCGGGGATGCCAAACTGTCCTATATCCGTGATATTTTCGTTTTCGCCAGCTTCACCGCCCTCTCTTTCGTGGACATCAAGGAACTGACCACCGATGACATCGTGGAAGTGAACGGAGAGAAGTGGATATTATCGAAACGGCACAAGACGAAAGTGCCGTTCCAAGTGAAACTGCTGGATATACCCTTGCAGATAATAGAGCGTTACCGCCCCTTGCAGGTAGATAATCTCGTATTCCCCAATCTCAACTACTGGTCTATCTGCAAACCGCTGAAAAAGGTGATGAAAGAGTGCGGGATAACAAAAGACATCTCGTTCCATTGCTCAAGACATGGGTTCGCGACCCTTGCTTTGAGTATGGGTATGCCGATTGAAAGCGTGAGCCGTGTTTTGGGGCATACGAACATAGTCACGACCCAAATCTATGCCAAAATCACAACACAGAAATTGGATAACGACCTTACCATGCTCGGCAACAGGCTGAACCAATCGTTTATCAATGTATCAATGGCAGGACAATGAAAAGGAATATCATCAAAATCACAGAACACGGTACGATAACTATACCGAGTGAAACGGTATGGATGAGCGAAGCGGAACTTGTCAGCCTGTTCGGTGTCATTGCTCCATCCATCCGTGCAGCAATTAAAGCAGTATATAAAAGCGGAATACTGAAAGAGCATAAAGCGCAACGGCATATCCATCTATCGGACAAAATCGGTGTGGATGTTTACAGCCTTGAAATGGTTGTCGCTCTCGCTTTCCGCATCCACTCATACGGAGCGGAACGGGTGCGCAATGCCATACTTGAAAGGCTGTACTTGCGAAAAGAGAAAACAAGCATCTTCTTTTCGCTGGTTAAGAGCATAAAATCATCTGAATATCAAGCGTGAAGTGTATTGATATGGCGACATGAAGTAATGAAACCGATGTGTATTCCCATTGCCGACAATGTAGCTATACACATAATTGAGTAGGCGTATTGCCATTCATACGAATACGACAATCCCGAAGAAGCAGCCATTAAAGTGGTTTTTCTTCGGGATTTTTTATGGTTATACTCTCCAATATGCTGAAAGTTTTTCATTCCGTGTGTTTTTTGCACCGTTCTGCGGTGATTTGCGTATCAAGGGTTCAAGCGGCTCACTCTAACTTTGCATACAATTATTTATCAACCATTTAAGCGTATGAATAATGAGTGAACCAGACATCTGCAAGGAGGAGTTTATCCGGGTGGGTACGACCCTCTACAAGTTAGTGAACCAGCCCCGGTTGAACGGCGGCTATGTGAAGAAACGCATCGTGTGGAACAACGAGACCCTGCGGCAGGACTATGGCAAGCACTTTCTCGCCACTGTCCCAAAGTATGACGGCTTCTGTACCGTACCCGAACATGTAAACTATCGTCCGGTGGTGGACAAGTTCCTGAACCTGTATGAACCGATAGACCACCGACCGCAGGAGGGCGATTTTTCGCACATCCAATCTTTGGCACGGCACATCTTCGGGGAGCAATACGAATTAGGCATGGACTACCTGCAACTGCTATATCTACAACCTATCCAAAAACTGCCTATCCTGCTGCTGGTATCAGAAGAACGCAACACGGGCAAAAGCACGTTCCTGAACTTTCTGAAAGCCCTGTTTCAGAACAATGTCACATTCAACACCAACGAGGACTTCCGCAGCCAGTTCAATTCCGACAGGGCTGGCAAGCTGCTTATCGTGGTGGATGAAGTGTTATTGAGCCGCAGGGAGGATAGCGAGCGGTTGAAGAACCTGAGTACCACGTTATCCTACAAGGTTGAAGCCAAAGGCAAAGACCGTGACGAGATAGCATTCTTTGCCAAATTCGTGCTGTGTTCCAATAACGAGTATCTGCCCGTCATCATAGACGCAGGGGAAACACGCTATTGGGTGCGCAAGATAGACCGCTTGCAATCCGATGATACCTGCTTCCTGCAAAAGCTGAAAGCGGAGATACCTGCTTTCCTCTATCATTTGCAGCACAGGCAACTATCTACCGAAAAAGAGAGCCGCATGTGGTTTGCCCCGCCATTGCTGCATACCGAAGCCTTGCAGAAGATTATACGCAGCAACCGCAACCGATTGGAGATAGAAATGTGCGAACTCATCCTTGACATCATGACAAGCACGGGTATCGACATTTTCTCTTTTTGTTGCAACGACATTCTCACGCTGTTGGCAAACACGTATGTCAAGGCGGAGAAGCACCAAGTGAGAAAGGTATTGCAGGAGTGTTGGAAACTGACACCTGCCCACAATACCCTCACATATACCACCTACCAAGTGGACTACAACCGTGAATGCCGTTACTCCCCGCTGCGCAGGACGGGAAGGTTTTATACCGTGACAAGAGCCTTTTTAGAGGCACTATGATTATTTTGATGAAATGATGAATAAGTATATAAAAATATTGGAATACAGACTGCTACGCTCTCATCGACCTTACATCAAAGACATTTTGCTGATGAAAAGAGAAAGAAACTACCGACATGCTTTCTCTTTCGGTGAATGTTTTGATGAAGGCGTGATGAGAGGCTATTATGTTGATATACAATAAGAATACAGTCCCATTCATCAAATCATCGTTTTATCAGCCATCATCAAATCCATAGGAATATACATTATGAACATTCAAGAAGCAAAAACAATCAGACTGGCAGACTATCTGCAAAGTTTGGGCTACTTGCCCGTGAAGCAGCAAGGAAACAACCTTTGGTACAAATCCCCGTTCCGGCAGGAAACAGAAGCATCGTTCAAGGTGAGCATGGAACACAATCTGTGGTTCGATTACGGACTGGGCAGAGGCGGCAACATCATCGCATTGGCGCAGGAACTTTACTGTTCGGACTATGTACCCTATCTGCTTGGTAAGATAGCGGAGCAAATGCCACACGTCCGACCTGTATCTTTCTCTTTTCACCAGCAGGCATCCGAATCGAGTTTCCAACATCTGGAAGTGAAAGAACTTTCCCATCCGGCATTGCTCCGTTACTTGCAGGAACGGGGTATAGATACCGCCTTGGCAAAGCCGGAATGTAAAGAATTGCACTTCACCTATAACGGCAAGCCCTATTTCGCCATCGGGTTCCCGAATGTGGCAGGAGGCTATGAGGTGCGCAACCAATTTTTCAAGGGCTGCATCGCCCCGAAGGACATCAGTCATATCCGTCAGCAGGGAGAGCCGAGGGAGAAATGCCTCGTGTTCGAGGGCATGACGGACTATCTTTCATTTCTCACCCCGCGGATGAGGAACTGCCCTACCATGCCCAGCCTTGACGGGCAGGATTACGTCATTCTCAATTCGGTGTCCAATGTCTCCAAAGCCATTGACGTGCTGCATGGATACGGGTGCATCCACTGCCTGCTTGACAATGACGAAGCAGGGCGGAAAGCGTATTGGAAACTGGAAAAAGAGTTTGCCGGGCGTATTAGGGATTTCTCCCAAAACTACAACGGATATAAGGATTTGAACGATTACCTGTGCAACAAGCGACAGAATTTAACCGTCAATCCACCGCCACGAACCATCGTTAAACCCAAGAAAAAAGGGTTGGGACTATGACATTCCAAAAGGGAAAAAACGGGAGCTGCCCGAAATTCATCCGATGGAATTGGAGAGGTAGCAAGTTTGTGTTTCGGGTGTCCCGAAACCGCTTGCTACCCGTTACGGACTTTTGTCCATAACTCAATCCCGTCGGTCTATACAGTATAGTCAGGAACATAATTAGAAGAAATGAAACATGGAGCAGAATAAGAAACACAAGGAACGTAACAAGGGCGGTCGCCCCAAGAAAGAGGAGACCGAAAAATTGAAATACCGTGTCGCAGTGAAGCTGGCGACAGCCGACTACTTCCGTCTGCTGATACAGGCGCATGAAGCCGGAGTATCGCCGAGCGAGTATATGAGGGAATGTTTCCGAAACGGTCATGTAAAGGAACGGCTGTCGGAAGAACATGCCGGATACATTCGCCAACTTTGCGGCATGGCGAACAACCTCAACCAGCTTGCACACAAAGCGAATGCCGGAGGTTTTTTAGAAGCCCGGTGGGACTGCAAGGTGGCAGTGGCAAGGATTCACGAACTGATAAGCAAGATAGGGATATGATGGCAAAAATCGTAAAGGGAAGCGACTTCAAGGGTGTGGTGGACTACATCCTTGACAAGAGCAAGGGTACGCAGGTGGTGGCACACAACGGCTTGTTCATGGAAAACAAGGAAACCATCGCAATGAGTTTCAATGTACAGTCACAGATGAACGGCAAAGTATCGAAGCCTGTCGGGCACATTGCATTGAGTTTCTCCAAAGAGGATGAAGCACGGCTGACCAATCGTGTAATGGCAGGTATCGCACTTGAATATATGGAAAAAATGGGAATCCGGAACACACAGTTTTTCATCGCCCGTCACTTTGACAAGGAACATCCGCACGTGCATATTGCCTTCAACCGCATTGACAACAACGGCAACACCATTTCGGACAGGCACGAGCGGTTTCGTAGCACCCGTATCTGTAAGGAGCTTACCTTGAAATACGGTCTGCACATGTCGGAGGGCAAGGAAAATGTCAAGCGCAACCGCCTGAAAGAGCCGGACATGACAAAATACGAGCTTTACGACATTCTCAAAAGGGAAGTCGGCAGATGCGGTAACTGGAACGTGCTTGTCGCCAACTTGCAACGTCAGGGTGTGGAAGTCAGTTTCAAGCACAAGGGGCAGACGAATGAGGTACAGGGTGTCGTATTCACTAAAAATGGCTACCATTTCAACGGTTCAAAAGTGGATAGGCGTTTCAGCTATTCCAAGATTGACGCAGCATTGCAGCGCAACAGATACAATGAGCGTATGGGAATAACAGCCAAAGTACATGAAGTTGCCATGCCAAGCGCACCATCCGGCACGGCACTCGGCGAGTTATTCAACGGTTCGTTGGGACTACTGAACGGCAACGGCTCATCTTTCAACGCCGCTGATGCGGAAGCCAATCAGGAAATGGCGGAGATATTGCGGAGAAAAAAGAAAGCCAAGCGCAGACGAGGCATGAGGCTATAAATCTTATTTGTTAATAGGCAAAGCCATATCTTGAAAATTCAGCATATTCAAATAGAGTACACAAAATTTCAATTCAATATCAAACGATACTAAAAATAATGTGAAATCCGTTGTCTATATAAGACGCATACGTAAACCTATCTCCACGGCTGCGGCAGTATTGGTAACGCGCAGCCGCGTGAGAATATCTTGGCGGTGGCGGCTGACCGTGTTGACGGATATGGAGAGTTTGTCCGCAATCTGTTTGCTGCCTTCGCCTTTTGCCAACAGGGAAAGAATTTCTATTTGACGGCGGCTGAGCAATCGGCTGTCAAACTGTTCCAAGCAAACGGTTTCACCGGTACGTGTGTTGATAATACAGCCTTCCATGACTTCATTAGTTTGCGGAAAAGGTGCATAAGTACAAAGTCCTAACCATATACTGCCATTGGCATGGCAAAGCAAATATCGGGTAGTGTGGAGTACGGATAGGGGCGGCATTCCTTGCCTTTGAAAATGAACGACGCAAGTGGCATTGAAATCGGGCTTTTGGGTTGCCGGGACAGATTCCAAGAAACGGAAAAAACGGAGTTCGAGAATATGGCGTTCCACCAATTCCTCATCGGGGATATTGTCAAACACTTCATGCTCGAAGACGGAATTCTTGTTCTCAGTATATTCCGGCAATCCTAATGTCTGCCCGAACAGACCGGAATAAATATGGTTCACATTGTTTTGGAAATCAGAGAGGACCGCAATGCCATTGGTCGCTTGAGCGTACGCATGGGCATAGCCTTTGGCTGTTTCCAACCATTCATCCATGTCACTTTCCGCGTTGAAATTCTGCCCTGTCAGCAGGGATTGTAATCTGTGTTCCTGTTCGTGCATCCGGAAAATTGGTTATTATTCACCATTGCGGCATTGTCCTATTTTGCCTAATTTTGCGGCAAAAATACTAATAATAAACAACTTAGGCAATGAAAAAGACAATTATTTATCAGGCAATCCTTGCCGGATGCCTCACGTTGGCCGCATGCCAACCAAAAAATGAGACCACACAGAATGAAGCCAGACAAACCGGAAGCACCGATGTGGCAAGCAGAATTGCAGACTGCAAAGTCACTTTGGGCGATGTCACTTTTACCCATGCCATCAATGGCGCAGATACGTGTGTAAGTTTGCTGGCTGACGGGGCATTGGAATTCCGTTGTGCCGAAGGACTTGATTTCTTCTGCGACCCGAACGAAGGGAAGCTATCCAACAACACACTGCCCGTATTGCTTATTCCTACGGACAATACCAAACCGTTCACGCTGACAGCCAAGGTAACTCCTGAGTTCACAGCAGAGGGACTTTACAATGCAGCCGACCTGTTTGTGTATGTCAATGATACGCTTTGGCAGAAACTGGCCTTCGAGCAGGACGAATATGGCAATCACCGCATCGTATCGGTACGGACACAAGGCACATCGGACGACAACAACCATGACAAGATAGATGCCCCATCGGTCTATATGAAAATATCTTCCGATACCCGGACCATCGCCAGCTACTATTCATTAGACAAAAAGGAATGGCACATGGTACGTCTGTATCGTAATTACTATCCCGACCGGATTTATCTCGGTATCAGCAGCCAGTGTCCGCAACGCGGCAGATGCACAAGCCGTATCGAGGAAGTCACGCTAAGCCATGACAATGTGGGCGATTTCCGTATGGGAGAATAAAAGATTTGAATAGAGAGATTAAGGAAAATGGGCAAACGCATATTGATTTTGACCGGCAGTCCGCGAAAAGGCGGTAACAGTGACCTGATGGCAGACGCTTTTGCAAAGGGAGCGTCAGAGGCAGGCAATATTGTCGTGCGGTTTGATACTGCACATAAACATATTCAAGGTTGCAGGGCTTGCGACAACTGTTTCAGCAAGGGGAAAGCCTGTGTTTTCAATGATGATTTCAACGAACTGGCATCATTGATGGCGGAAAGTGACGCCATCGTATTCTGTACCCCTCTTTATTGGTACTCGTTTTCCACCCAGATGAAAGCTGCCATAGACAAGTTCTATTCTTTCATAATAGGCAAAAAGGAGTTGCCTGTCAAGGAGTGCATGCTCCTTTCATGCGGAGAGTTGGAAGGCCCTCATGTATTTGACGGTATGGTACGCTCTTTTGAACTCATTGCACAAGACAGGGGATGGAAAGACAGAGGCCACTATCTCGTCAACAGTGTCAGTGAGAAAGGTGCAATTTTAAATACCAACCACCTGCAAAAAGTTTATGATATGGGAAAAGGATTTTGAAATGTTTATTGAGAACACTATAAAAACATTTTGATGTAGTAATCACATTGGATAAAGCCACAAAGACTATGCAGCCCGTAAGCCGATAAAGACCTACGGGCTGTATTATAATCAATCAACAGCAGCTACCCATGAAACGACATACCGCAGACACAAAACATTTCCGCACGATGATTGCCGCAGGCTACTTGTTGGTATGCCTGTTGGCAGGAGGCATCATGTACCTGTGGCTTCAAGAATGGCAGGAACTTGAGGCATTGGAAACGGAGAACAAGCAGATAAATGCTTTCCGTCAGGAGATACATCATGCCTATGCCAAGACGATAGAACTTTCCCTTTTGGGTGAAACGATATTGGAATGGGAAGACGATGATGTGCAGACCTATCATCGTAAGCGTTTGGAGGTGGACAGTATGTTGTGCCGTTTCAAGCAATCTTACCCTACAGAGCGCATTGACAGCGTGCGCCACCTATTGGAAAGCAAGGAACAGCATTTGCGGCAGATAATGCAAGTCCTTGACGAGCAAGAGGCCATCAATGAACGGATAGCCGAACGTGTACCCGTCATTGCATGGAAAAGCACACAGGAAGAGCCGAAGAAAGCGAAGCGCAAAGGCTTGTTCAGGCTGTTCGGTAAGAAAGAAAAGCCGGAACCCACAGCCACTACAACCATGCTCTACACACTGAACCGTGACGTGATAGCACGACAAAAGACGCAAAGCCGCCAATTGTCCGAATACGCCGACAGCCTCGCCGCAAGGAACACGGAACTGAACCGCCAACTGCAAACGCTCATCCACCAAATGGACAAAAAGGTACAGACAGATTTACAACGGAGGGAAGCGGAAATAATCGCCATGCGTGAACGGTCATTTATGCAGATAGGAGGTTTGACAGGTTTTGCCGTTCTCCTTTTGTTGTTTTCATATATCATCATTCACAGATATGCCAAACAAATAGGCAAATACAAGAAAGATACCTCTTCTCTGATTGGACAACTCCGTGAATCCAACAGGAAAAACGAGGAATTGATAATATCCCGAAGAAAGGCTATGCACATAATCACCCATGAACTGCGTACACCGCTGACCGCCATACACGGTTATACGGAACTGATACGCAGCAACGGCACGGCGGAAAACAAACGCCATGCGGAAAGCGTGCTGCAAGCCTCAAAACGGATGATTACAATGCTTAATTCTCTGTTGGGTTTCTTTCGGTTGGAAAGCGGAAAAGAGAAGATGAATATCACCCTTTTCAGATTGCAAAGTATAACTGATGCACTGGAGGCGGAATTTCGACCTATGGCGGAAGTCAAGGATTTGAAACTCACCGTGGAAAATGATGCGGACGTTATCCTCATGGGTGACAGGGAGCGCATCATGCAGATAGGTGGCAACCTGCTTTCCAATGCCATAAAGTACACACAAGCCGGAAGCGTTTCTTTCCGTTCGGGTTATGACGGAAAGACGCTTGCCCTTATCGTGGAGGACACGGGCAGCGGCATGAGTGAGGAAGAACGGCAACGGGTGTTCGGGGAGTTTGAACGGCTCTCGAATGCCGCCACGCAGGACGGCTTCGGGCTGGGATTGTCCATCGTCAAACGCATCGTGGACATGATGCACGGTACAATCCGACTGGAAAGCGAAAAAGGCAGGGGTAGCCGTTTCACGGTGGAAATCCCCATGAATACGGTGGATAGCGTTTCCGATGAAGAAACGAACAAGTCGGAAAGCCATTTTGAACGGTCATTCTCCGTCATGGTGCTGGACGACAACGACATTCTTCTTTCGATGGTGAGGGACATGTACGCCCATTGCGGTATCCGTTGTGATGCGTGTGACAACACGAGCGACTTGATGGAGGCGATACGCACACGGAATTATGATTTGCTGATTACCGACCTGAAAATGCCGGAAATCAACGGTTACGAAGTATTGGAATTGCTGCGCTCATCCGACATCGGTAACTCCAAGACTATTCCCGTAATCGTGGCGACCGCTTCCGGCAGTTGTACTGAAGAGGAATTGTTGGCACACGGTTTTACCGCCTGCCTGTTCAAGCCTTTCGATATGGCGGAACTGATAGCAGTTTCAAGGAAATGCCTTTCTTTGGTAACGGACAAGGAAGAACAGCCCGATTTGTCTTCCCTGCTCGCCTATGGGGATAAAGCTGCCATACTCGACCGCCTGATAACCGAGACGGAAAAGGATATGCAGATTATAAGGGAAGCCGCAAACAGAAACGACCGCAATGCGTTGGACGAACTGGTACACCACCTGCGTAGTTCGTGGGCGGTAATCCGTGCGGACAGGCCATTATGGAAACTGCATGAATTGCTCCACCGTGATGAGGAATGCTCTAATGACGAGATAAAGCGTGCCGTGGACTCTGTATTGAAAATGGGTGAAATGATTATGGAACTGGCGAGAAAGGAAAAGAAGGAGGAAGTCAGATGAGAGTGTATGTGATTGAGGATAATCCCATCTATAACGATTACGTCTGCAACCTGCTCAAAAAGGGAGGGTTCGATACCGTGCAGGCTTACCGGATTTCAACCGCCAAGAAACTGTTGGCAAAAGCGGAGGAGGGTGACATCGTACTTGCCGACCTGCGCCTGCCCGACGGTGAGAGTATCGACCTGTTGCGGTGGATGCGCAAGGAAGGAAAGATGCAGCCGTTCATTGTCATGACCGATTATGCCGAAGTCCATACGGCAGTGGAGAGCATGAAACTCGGCTCTTCCGACTATATACCCAAACGACTGATTGAGGACAAACTTATTCCACTTGTCCGTTCACTGCACAAGGTACAAGAAGGGAAAAAGCATACTCAAATACCTATCTTCACACGTCAGGGCGAGGCATACCAAGATATCAAGAGGCGTGTCCGCCTTGTCGCTCCCACACGGTTGAGCGTATTGATACTGGGTGAGAACGGCACGGGCAAGGAACATATCGCACAGCACATCCACGCCCAAAGCAAACTGTCGGACAGGCCGTTTGTTCCCGTGGATTGCGGCTCATTGTCGCCAACATTGGCTCAATCCACCTTCTTCGGGCACAAGAAAGGTTCTTTTACGGGTGCTGACAGCAACAAGGCAGGCTACTTCGAGGAAGCCGAGGGAGGTACACTCTTTCTTGACGAGGTGGGCAACCTCTCGTTGGAAACGCAGCAGATGTTGCTCCGTGCCATACAGGAACGGCGTTACCGTCCCATCGGGGCAAAAGAGGACAAGACCGCCAACGTGCGGATAGTGGCGGCGACCAACGAAGATTTACAGAAAGCTGTTGCCGATAAACGGTTTCGGGAAGATTTGTTCTACCGCCTGAAAGAGTATGTGATAACCGTACCGCCATTGCGTGATTGTCAAGAAGACATACTGCCGTTGGCGGATTTCTTTCGTGAAACGGCAAACAAGGAGTTGGAACGTAATATTAAAGGTTTCAACGCCACCGCCCGTAATGCCCTGCTCACTTACCCGTGGCCGGGCAACGTGCGTGAATTGAAACAGATGATATTGGCAGCGGTACTGCAAACGGAGGGCGACACAATAACAGTGGAGGATTTGGAACTTGCCGTAACGAAACAGACCTCTTCCGTCAGTTTCGCCCTGCGTAACGATATGGAAGAAAAGGACAGGATTCTGCGTGCCTTGAAGCATGCGAACGGGAACCGTAAGGTCGCCGCCGAATTGCTCGGAATAGGACGTACAACGCTGTACAGCAAATTGGAAGAATACGGATTGAAGTATAAATTTCAGCCATAGCCTGTAATTCTCTGAAAATGGAGGCAACGATTAAACCGGATATATTCGGTTAAGATAAAAACGTCCTATAATAAAAATCATGGGACGCTTTGATATGTTTCCGATTTTTATTGCTACTTTTGCATCAAGACGAGTGACATTGATAGCAACTCACGGCAAAGCGCAGAAACAGACACGGTTGCCAACTCGTTACCTCAATTTTATTCTTCCTTTCAAACCTCTTATAAATAAAGAGGTTATAAAAGTTTTCCAGAATTTTGGCAAAATCTTGCCAACTTGTCGGCAAGAAAGACACACACTGTTCCCTATACCTTTATTATAGTGTGATAGCGTGACAAGTGTTTTTCCTTTTTAAAACTTTTATGTAGAATGATGATGGGCTTCTTTTATTCTGTTTTGTCGGATGGCATCAGAAGCTCTTCTTCATTGTAGCGCGGTCGGTCTTTCACTTCAATGTATATTTTGCCGATGTATTCGCCCACAATTCCCAAGGACACAAGTATCACGCCTCCTACCAACCAGACGGAAATCATCAGTGATGACCATCCGGGAACGGTGTTATGCTGTGTGTAGGAGTGAAGTGTCCATCCGGTGACACATAGTGCCACAAGAATAAAGATGCAGCCTATCCAAAAAATCATACGGACTGGTTTGACGGAAAAAGAAGTGATGCCGTCAATGGCAAAGTTGAGCATCTTCCGGAAAGGGTACTTTGATTCTCCGGCAAAACGCTTGTCACGATTGTAGTACACGCTGTCCGTCTGGTAGCCGATGAGGGGAACCAGCCCCCGAAGAAAAAGGTTGCGCTCGCGGAAGCGGCATAGGTGTTGTATAGCCCGCTGGCTCATCAGGCGGTAGTCGGCATGGTTGTAGACGGATTTTACCCCCATTGCCTTCATCAGCCGATAAAAGACCAAAGCGGTGTTGCGTTTGAAGAAAGTGTCGGTCTTCCGTTCTTTACGTACGCCATAAACGATGTCATTGCCCGCTTTATAGCTGTTTATCATGTCCGGAATCACCTGGATGTCATCTTGCAAGTCTGCATCAATGGAGATGGCTATCTCGCAACGCTCTTTTACTGCATTGAGTCCTGCTAGCAGGGCATTCTGGTGTCCTACGTTTCCTGCCAGGTTCAGTCCGCAGGCATAGGCCGTATTTTGGTGCAGTTCTTTGATGATAGCCCATGTCTGGTCGGTGCTTCCGTCGTTTACATATAATATATAGCTTTCCGGGGAAATTTGCCGGGCTTGTATCAGCCGGTCGAATAATTGGCTCAATCGTTTATGGGTTTCATGCAGCACTGCCTCTTCTTTGTAGCAAGGTACGACAACGGCGAGTATGGGAGAGTTTTCCATCATAGAACAAATCTTTTTGCAATATTCGTAAGAAATCGGGAGAAAAACAAATTATCACTCTTTTCTTTTGAAAACGAAACGTACGAGTAAGAAGTTGACCGGAATGGCGATGGCGAAAACCGGAATGGGGGCCAGAGGTTTGGGGATGCCCATCCAGAGAGAGAGGTTCAGCAACCCCATGTGTAGCAGATAGCTGCATAAGTGTGCTCCTCCAAATCCGAAGGCTTTTCTCCATGAGGGCTTTCGGCCGAAGGTAAAGTAAGCAGTCAGATAGAAATTGGCGATGAAGCTGAGAGCATATCCCAGTGTATAGGCTATGTTTACATTGATAACCCGTTGTAATACAAAATACAATCCGTAGTGCAGAGCTGTCGCAAAGATGCCCACCATTACGAAGCGTACAAATTCCGGTAGTTGTTTCAGCCGCTTCATCTTAACATTAAATATCTACTCTCTGTTGCCATTATCATTGGGGCGGCAAAGTTAGGCATTGTTTCAGAATTATTTGTAATTTTGCTTTGCGAAATTAAGCTGCATCTCAGCAAATTGCAAATAAATTTGCATCTGCTTTCGGTTTGCGCTATCTTTGCGTCCAGAAAACATAAAAAACAAATAAGGTATGTCGGACAGAAAGAAGGCGTTCTGGTTTATTGCGCTGCTGAGTGTGCTTGTGGTTGTTCCCTTTCTGGGAGAAACCATTTTTTATTCCAAGGGGGAACCGCGGGAGGCGATTGTTGCCCTTTCTATGCTGGAAAGTGGAAACTGGATACTTCCGGTGAACTATGGTACTGATATTGCTTATAAACCCCCTTTCTTCTACTGGTCAATAGCCGCCGTCTCTTCCCTTTTTGGAGAGGTGACGGAGTTTTCCGCCCGTTTCCCGTCTGCATTGGCTTTTTTAGCCATGCAGTTAATGTTCTTTGCCTTTGTGGCAAAACGTAAAAACGTTCAAACGGCGTTTCTGGCCTCTATTCTTCTTTTGTCTTCTTTCGAGGTGCATCGGGCGGCTGTCGCTTGTCGGGTCGATATGGTTCAGGTTGCCTTTATCGTTATTTCCCTTTGTCTGCTGTTCCGCTGGGATGAGAAGGGATGCCGCGGAGTGCCCTGGCTTGCGGTGTTGCTGATGGGATGTGCCACGTTGACCAAAGGGCCGGTAGGCTCCATATTCCCTTGCGCGTGTATCGGTGTGTATCAGTTGTTGCGCGGACGTTCTTTCTGGAAAGCGTTTTTCTCGTTGGTAGGTATCGGCTTGCTTTCTTTTGTTCCTTATTTAGCTTGGGTATACGTAGCTTACAGACAAGGTGGACAACCGTTCCTCGATTTGGTTCTGGAGGAGAATACCGGGCGGTTTATGGGCAAAATGTCCTACGAGTCCCACGAAAATCCTATATGGTATAATTTCCTGACTTTGATTTGGGGATGGATTCCCTGGACGTTGGTTCTGGTAATTTCCTTGTTTGGCTTGAAGTGGAAAAACATGCATTGTCTGCCGGAAGGGGAGACCCTGCTGTTGCGGTTGAAGAAGGGCTGGACTGCTTTCCGCAACCAGTCTCCGGTACAATTGTTCACGTGGCTGGTCATTCTGATAATCTTTGTCTTCTACTGCATCCCCAAGAGTAAGCGGAGCGTTTATCTGCTTCCCATCTATCCGTTTATGGCAGTGCTGATAGCTGAGTATCTGTTGGCTTTGGTACAAAAGGGGGCACGAGTTTTCAGGATTTGTGCAATCATCTTTGCTTCTTTGGGCTTGTTGCTTACGCTTGTTTTTGTCGTAGTTCGTCTCGGCCTGGTTCCCGACAGCGTTTTTGGAAGTGGACGCCATGCCGCTGAGAATGTAGCCTTTATGCATGCGTTGGAGGATGTGGCTTTGTCTGTTCCCAAGTGGCTCCTGGTAGCGCTTCCCGTAGTAGCCGCTGTCTGCACATTACGCATGGTGATAAAGCGTGCGGATAGCCGGTCATTATTATATGGCATAGCAGGATGTATGCTCTGCCTTTTCGTATCATTGGATTCGGTTTATCAGCCCACGGTGCTGGCTGTGAAATCAGATAAACATTTGGCTGAAAGGGTCAATACGTATGTTCCGGAAGGTGTGGTCTATTCTTACTCGAAAATGAGTTTCTATGGTGTTAACTTCTATCTGAAAGACCGCATGCGGCACATTGAAAAGGAACGTCCGTCCAGCGGGGAGGGCTATTTGTTGGTTCCCGTAAAGGAGGAGGAGAATATGTTGGGAGAGCTGGAACAGACGTATCATCTGGAAAGGATATTCCGTACAGACAGACGCAGTTGTGATATGCGTAATGAAATCTGCATGTATAAATTTAGGGCGATTGACATTCATAACCCATAATTTATAACTCATAACTTAAAATGAATCCGATAGATATCATTAACAAATATTATCCGGAAGAGAATGAGTTGCGGCATATACTGTTGACGCACAGCCGTTCCGTAGCCGACAAGTCGTTATGGATTGCCGACCGCCATCCGGAACTTTCATTGGATAAGGATTTTCTGTACGAGGCTGCCATGCTGCACGATATAGGCATTTTTCTTACAGATGCGGCAGGTATCCATTGTTTTGGCGACAAGCCTTATATCTGTCACGGTTATTTGGGAGCCGACCTGATACGCGGCGAAGGCTATCCCCGCCATGCTTTGGTTTGTGAACGCCATACGGGTGCCGGACTTTCATTGGAGGGAATCATTGCGCAGGATTTGCCCGTACCGCATCGTGAAATGGTTCCGGTCAGCTTGGAAGAACAAGCTATCTGTTTTGCCGATAAGTTTTATTCAAAAACTCATTTGGAAAAGGAGAAAAGTGTAGAAAAAGCCCGAAAAAGTTTGGAACGTTATGGTGAAGAAGGGGTACGGCGCTTTGATAATTGGTGCGAACAGTTCTTGTAGCAATCTAAATTTCTTTAAAAAGGGAGATTATCCGTATAAATTATGTACTTTTGCCCCTCCAAGCGTAAACTATTAGTTAATGACGCCATTGAAAGCAAATACATTCATATCATTCATACTACTATTCGTCTTGCTTCTTCTCTCCGGTGGGGCTGCTTCTCAGCGCCGTAGAACGAAGGTCGCGCCTCCGAATGTTCAGCGGACAGACACGTTGCAGGTAGGGGATAGTTTGCAGATGGGAGTCTCCCTGCAAGGGGGAAAGGGGCTTCCTGCCGATTCGTTGCAACAAGATACGGTAGCGGCTGCGCCTCCCAAGAAGGATGCATTGGATGCTCCCGTAGCCTACGAAGCCAATGACTCCATTGTATTTACGCAGAGTGGCTTTGCCCATCTTTACGGCCAGGGAAAGGTGAGTTATCCGGGTGCTGACCTGGAGGCTGATGTCATCTCTATGGATATGGACAACAGTACGGTTTTTGCCCGTGGCGTGGTCGATTCTGTAGGAACAGCCAAGGGAAGACCGGTCTTCAAAGACGGGGACACCTCCTACGAAACCGATACTATCCGTTATAACTTCAAGAGTAAAAGAGGTCTTATCAGCAATGTTGTCAGCCAGCAGGGCGAGGGATACGTGACCGGTAATAATGCCAAGAAAGGGAATAATGATGAACTCTATATGAGGAGCGGTCGTTACACGACTTGTGACCATCATGACCACCCCCATTTTTATATGCAGATGACTTATGCCAAGGTACGTCCGAAAAAGAACGTGGTGACGGGACCTGCCTATCTGGTAGTAGAGGATGTGCCGCTTCCGCTTGCCGTTCCATTTTTCTTTTTCCCGTTTTCTAGCAGTTACCAGTCCGGTTTTCTGATGCCTACCTATATGGATGACTCCAATCGTGGCTTCGGTCTGACGGACGGTGGATATTACTTCGCCATCAGTGACCAAATGGACTTGAAGCTGCGGGCGGATATCTTCACGAAAGGTTCTTGGGCGCTGAATATGGAGTCGAACTATGTGAAGCGTTACAAATATTCCGGTTTGCTGCAGGCAAGCTATCAGGTGACCAAGACCGGTGACAAAGGCTTGCCCGACTACTCGGTTGCCAAAGACTTCAAGGTGGTGTGGTCTCACCGGCAGGACCCGAAAGCGAGTCCGAATTCTACTTTTTCTGCCAGTGTGAACTTTGCTACCAGTAGTTATGAGCGTACCAATATCGGCAATATGTACAACTCCCAGGCAATGTCGCAGAATACCAAGACTTCCAGTGTCAGCTATTCGCGTAACTTTCCCGACCAGCATCTGAGCATCTCCGCTTCAGGTAATATTGCCCAAACCATGCGCGACTCCTCTATCGCGGTGACTTTACCGGACATGACCATTTCCTTGAGTACCATTTTCCCTTTCAAGCGCAAACATGCAGTGGGAGATGAAAAGTGGTATGAGAAGATTTCCGTTCGCTATACTGGCCGTGTGAAGAACAGTATCAAGACGAAGGACAATCTGTTGTTCAAGAAGAACCTGATACGCGATTGGGAGAACGGTATGCAGCATGAGATTCCGGTAAGTGCCACGTTTACTTTGTTCAAGTACTTCAATGTGACGCCTACCGTAAACTATACGGAGCGTTGGTACACCCGCAAGGTGAAGAAGGACTGGGACGATGAGCAAGGCAAGGAGGTGAATGATACGACCTACGGTTTTCACCGTGTATACGACTACAGTGCCAGTCTGGGTATCAATACCAAAGTTTATGGTATGTACAAGCCATTGTTTATGAAGAAGAAGGAGATACAGATACGTCACGTCATCACTCCCTCCATCAGTTTCAGCGCTGCACCCGATTTCACTTCGTCCCGTTTTGGCTATTATGACTCTTATATAAAAGACCAGAACGGCATTCGCGATACCGTGCAGTATTCCTATTATGCCGGTCAGGTGTTCAGTCCGCCAAGTGGAGGAAAGCAGGGGCTTATCAGTTTCAATATCTCCAATAACCTTGAAATGAAGTTCAAGGATAAGAATGACTCTATCCGCAAGGTGAGCCTGATTGACGATTTGAGTATGGGTATCAGTTACAACACGGCTGCCCAGGTGCGTCCTTGGAGTGACTTGAGCTTTAATCTCCGTCTGAAGTTGAGCAAGAGTTATACGTTGAGTATGAGCTCTACCTTTGCCACTTATGCTTACGAGTTTGATGAGAACGGAAGGGTGGTGCCCGGTAACCGTACGGAATGGTCGTATGGCCGTTTCGGTCGTTGGTCGGGATATGGTACGTCGTTCAGTTGGACCGTGAACAATGATTCGTGGAAGAAAATAAGGAACTTCTTCACCGGTCAGAAGGATGACGAGGAGCAGGACCAAGACCAGAATGCCTCGACGGAGGGAGACAGTGACATGGAGGGCGAAACCACCGAGGACGGCACTCCGAAGAAGAAGAAGGAAAAGGCTGCTGCCGATGCTGACGGCTATCAAGTATTCAAAATGCCTTGGTCCATCAACTTCAGTACCGGTTTCAATATAACGGAAGACACCAGTAAGCCCATTAATCGTAAGAACATGCGTTATCCGTACAAATTCAGCCTGAACTCCCTTAATATAAACGGTAACGTCAAGCTTACCAACAAATGGGCTATCAGCTTCAACTCCGGTTATGACTTCAATGCGAAGGAGATAACGCAGACCGCTTTCAACATCACACGTGACCTACACTGTTTCAGCATGACGGCTGCCATATCACCTTTCGGACGCTGGAAATACTATAACTTTACCATCCGTGCCAATGCAAGTATCCTGCAAGACTTGAAATGGGAACAGAGAAGCCAGACTCAGAGTAATATTCAGTGGTATTGATGTTTACCAAATTATTTCCGTCTCTCCATGTTCCCGCAAATACTCGTTTGTTTTGCTGAAATGCTTGTTCCCGAAGAAGCCGTTATAGGCGGATAGGGGAGATGGATGTGCCGAGGTAAGTACCAGATGTCGGCTACGGTCGATGAATGCCCCTTTACGTTGGGCGTAGGCTCCCCAAAGAATAAATACAAGATGCTCTTTTTCTTCGGCGAGAATGCGGATAGCCGCATCTGTAAATGTTTCCCAACCTCGGTTTTGGTGAGAACCGGCTTGGTGTGCACGTACGGTGAGGGTAGCATTGAGCAGCAATATGCCTTGCTCTGCCCAGCGTGTCAGATTGCCGGTAGTGGGGGCATCAGTGCCAATGTCATTTTTTATTTCCTTGAAAATATTAAGTAAGGAAGGAGGGAAAGGAACACCGTCATTTACGGAGAAACAAAGTCCGTGTGCTTGTCCCGGACCATGATAGGGGTCTTGACCGATTATCACGACTTTTACTTTGTCAAAAGGGCATAGGTTGAATGCATTGAATATCAGCTTTCCCGGAGGATATATTGCATATTTCCCATATTCGTCCCGTACAAAATCAGTCAATGTACGGAAATAATCTTTCTCAAATTCAGGTTGCAGATGTGCTTTCCAGCTTTCTTCTATTTGAACATTCATAATTGGATCTGTTAGTAGTTTCGGATGCTAAAGTACAAAATAAAAAATAAAGTCCAACCTTTTGAGGGGGTGAACTTTATATTATATGACGGGATAAATGTATATCAAATCAGGTGTATATTGTGTTCCTTGCACTCTTTGCGCATATCTTCCGGCCAGATACTGGCTTGTATCTCACCGATATGCGCCTTGCGCAGATAGAACATACAGAGGCGGGACTGCCCTATACCGCCACCGATGGAAAGCGGCAGTGTATCATTCATCAAGCGTTTGTGGAAGTAAAGTTCCAGGCGTTCCTCTTCGCCTTCCTCTTTGAGCTGGCGAAGCAGGGCTTCCTTGTCTACGCGGATACCCATGGAGGAAAGTTCGATGCTGCGTTGCAGGATGTGGTCCCATAGCAGGAGGTCACCGTTCAGTCCGGGGAGGTCGTTCAGCCCTTTGCTGGTATAGTCGTCGTAGTCCGGGGCGCGTCCGTCGTGCTTCTTGCCGTCGCTCAGCTTGCATCCGATACCGATGATGAACACTGCACCGTATTTCTTGCAAATGGCATGTTCGCGGCATTTGGGTTCCAAGTCCGGATACAGTTGGCGCAATTCTTCGGCATGGATAAAGTGAAGTTTCTGGGGCAGGCAAGGCTTGATTTGCGGATACATCTCATATACCATATATTCTGTGCGCACCATAGCTGCATAGATACGGGTTACTATCTCCTTGAGGAATTCCACATTGCGGTCTTCGGCAGTAATGACGCGTTCCCAGTCCCACTGGTCTACATAAAGGGAATGCAGATTGCCCAGTTCTTCATCGGCACGGATGGCATTCATGTCTGTGTAGATGCCATATCCCGGTTCGATATGGTATTCGGCAAGCGTGAGGCGTTTCCATTTGGCGAGGGAGTGCACCACTTCAGCTTTGGCGTCGCCCAAATCTTTGATAGGGAAAGTTACGGCACGTTCCACTCCATTGAGGTCGTCATTGATACCCATTCCTTTCAATACGAACAGTGGAGCTGTCACACGTCGCAGGCGCAGTTCGGAAGAGAGGTTCAATTGGAAGAACTCTTTAATTTGTTTAATCCCTAATTCAGTCTGTTTTAGGTCCAATAAAGGTTTGTAACCTTCAGGTGTTATCAGGTAGCTCATAAATTTATTCAGTATAACTTCTATTAAATTGCTCGGCAAAGATAGGAATAATATTGATACTTGCTTCTGTTTTGTGGGAAAAAAGAACAAAATGTTTGTGTAATTGCGGTTAGTCTTCTCAAAGTAATAATAAAAATATTCCTCGGTTTGATATAAAAAGCGTTTGAATGTTAGGAATCTGCTAATTTTTTTATACTTTTGCATCCACATTTGGCTCCGTAGCTTAGTGAATAGAGCGTCAGATTCCGGTTCTGAAGGTCGTGCGTTTGAATCGCACCGGGGTCACAAAGAAAGGAACTCCCTTTGCATGAATATTTTGCAAAGGGAGTTTCTTTTTATACAATACATCCAGAAAAGTCAACCATACGGTTCTCTTTCTTGTTATAATTTCCATAGAGTTAGAGGTATGAAACAAATAATATTTATTTTTGCAATGTTAATGACTTGTCTGTCCTATGCCGGTAAGCCGGAAGGACGGTCAGAAAGGAGAACAGACATGAAACCAATGAAAGAGATTTATCTGGCAGGAGGATGTTTTTGGGGTACCGAACATTTCCTGAAACAAATAGAAGGTGTGGAGGCTACCCAGGTGGGATATGCCAATGGAAATATAGCCAATCCTACCTATCAGCAGGTGTGTACCGGTACCACGGACTTTGCCGAAACCGTAAAAGTACAGTATGATCCCGATGAGGTGGACTTACCTTTCCTTATCGACCTTTATTTCAAAACGATTGACCCTACCAGCCTCAATAAGCAAGGGGGGGATAGAGGTACACAGTATCGCACGGGTATCTATTATACGGATACCGCCGACCTGCCTGTTATTCGTGAAACCGTTGACCGGCTGGCTGCCAACTACTCCCGTCCGTTGGTTGTAGAGATAGAGCCTTTGAAGAACTTCTATCTCGCCGAAGATTATCATCAAGACTATCTGGACAAAAATCCTGGTGGATATTGCCACATTAACCCCACCTTGTTCGACCTGGCACGTAAAGCGAAGATGAAGAAAGAAGGAGATGGCGAGTATTTAAACCTGGAAAAGTAACGGACAATGGATATACTGTTAATAAGTAATGAAGATACGTGCCGCAGCCGTATCGCGCAGGAACTCCTGCATGCATTTGGCAGGGGAATGAATATCTCTACGGCAGGAATTATGGAGGGGAACTGCGTTCCCGATGCCGTGTGCAATGTGATGGAACAGAATGGTTTCAGCGTGTCTCGCAAGAAACCGTCTGGTGTCGGGACCTATACGCACCGGTCGTGGGACTACGTGATTACCCTATGTAAAGAAGCCGGAGAAGAACTGAAATTTATCACTCTGGATGCCAAGCAGCAGGTGCATTTTGATTTTGAAGATCCCTTTAAAAATCGTTTTCAAAATGAAAGTGAGCAGGATCAACAAGTTGCCACACTCTATGAAACCGTGTACCGGCGGCTGTATGAATTTTACCGCGATGAACTGAGCGAGCAGCTGTTGCCTCGTTGTACGTGCGGTGCAAATACCTATTGCCGTTGTGAATAGTGAAATATGTGTTTTTTTTTTGAAGCAATCTCTTGACTCGTCCCTAAGGGCAGGACCTATCTTTGCATCATAAACAAAATGCGCATGAGTTTATGAAGAATAAAATGAAGTTTAAAATCGGAGAGTTTTCCAAACTTTGCCAAGTGACCGTTAAGACGCTTCGTCATTATGAAGAGATAGGATTGATGATACCCGTTGAAGTGGATGAGTGGACGGGGTATCGCTATTACGACATCAGCCAGCTCCGGTGTATGAGCCGTATTGTTTACCTCAAGCAATTAGGGTTCAGCCTCGAAGAGATATCCGAGTTGTTTGCCGATGGCAAGGAATTTCCGGATGCTGAATTGTTGAAGGTTAAAATAGAACGTTGCAAAAACGAGATTGAACACTTGATATGGCGGCAGACCGAACTTGCCAAATTGGAAAATTTACTCCATAAACAAGAGAATGTTATGGAAAAAGTGTTTAAGAAATCCCTCCCTTCAAGAATTTTTGCTACCCATCGCCGTAAAATAGACTCTTATCAGGAGCTGTTCAATCTTTGTCCGAATATCATCGGGCCTGAAATGTACCGTTTGGGTTGTGAATGTCCTGCCCCGGAATATTGTTTCACGGTGGAATATAATGAGGAATATGGGGTTGATATTGATATCGAGTTTTTTGAAGCGGTGGCTGAACGCAAGGAAGATTCGGAACTGATTAAATTCAAGGAACTTCCGGAAGTGCCGGTTGCGCTCTGTGTCAACCATTACGGTGCTTATGAGCATATGCCCGAAACTTTCGCCGAGCTTTTTGCGTATGCCGAGACAAATGGATACGAGGTCATTGACCGTGCCCGGTTTTGCCATATTGACGGCATTTGGAACAAAGAAACGGTGGATGAATGGATGACGGAAATTCAGTTGCCCATCAAACTTTCTTAATCAGCCTTTGATTTCTGCGGAAAGCTTTCAACCGTGAGAATACCTAAAAATAGGGATAGGTAGTCAACTTATTTTCTGCGAACTTTGCAGACTGAAAAAAGAATTGAAATGAGAAGCCTGCATATTCTGTTCATATTGGTAGTTGTCACTTGGCTCGGTTTTCCGCTGAGAGCGCAAGAAGCTATTTCTATCGGGACTCGCCACACTTTGTTTTCGCATGTCTTGAATGAGGCTAGAGAATATTGGGTGTATGTACCTGCAACCCGCCCGGGTGAAAAAGAGGAAAGTTATCCGGTTCTTTATTTGCTGGACGGTGATTCTTTTTTTCATTCGGTGGTAGGTTTTACTCGCTTGTTTTCCACCTCCAAAGTTTCTTCCTTACCGCCCTGTATCGTTGTGGCTGTCCTGAATACAAACAGAACCAGAGACTTTACGCCAACCTGTTCCGCTGCCCGGCGTGACGGAACTGTCCGTCCGGGCGATAAACCGGAAGGGGGTGGGGCAGGACAATTTTGCCGTTTTCTGACGGAGGAACTACGCCCCGCAGTGGAACAAGACTTGCCGGTGAATGGACAACACTTGTTGGCTGGACATTCTTATGCCGGGTTGTTCACGCTGCATGTTTTGCTGAATTATCCCAGTGCATTTGATACATACATCGCCATAGACCCCAGTTTATGGTGGGATAAAGGATATTTTCAGAAACAGGTAGAACGGCAGGTGGATAAGGTTGACTTTTCAGGAAAGCAACTGTATGTTGCGTTTGCCACTCAGCCGCGTCTTGATAGGAAGCTGATCCACTTTCCCCTGACAGATGATTTTATAGGGAGTGCAGTTCCTCGTATGGAGAAGCGGCATTTGCGGGTGGTATCAAAAAAGTTCCCGGAAGAGACGCATGGAACGGTTGCTCTTCCGGGATTTTATGACGGACTGAAAACGTTGTTCTTCCGTTCTGCGGTTGGAATTTCTCTGCCGAACGAACCTCTCTGAAAAAAAATCTATTTTTCAGTAAGCTGAATGATATGCGCCATTGTACTAAGGGGACTACCTATACCATGGTGAGGTCTGCCAAAATCCTAAAAGCGTCATAGCCTGAGTCGCCTTCCGGCAGGAAGCGCCGAGAAGCGCCGTTTCCTTATAAATCAGTATTTTCAGCTCCGGAGAAGGTTGAGTGTCCTTCTCCGGACACACTGATTAAAAAACTGCAAAAGTGCAGCCGGGGCTTCGTTGACTCCGGGCAATTGGAATAGTAGTACAACTACTGTTGTACAATGAGCGCAGCACCATATGCCCTGCTACCGTACGGAAGTGCATAAAAAAACAGTTGCCTGGAGAAACCCTCTCCAAGCAACTGTTTTCAGCTTCTTGATACTTAACTTTATAATCTACATATTCTAAATCTTTCTTGTCATCAATCGTCAATGTCAATCACCCTCATTTTAGAGTCAAATGTAATTTCCCAACGATTAGACAACTTTATCTCATACTCATTGTCATCGTACTCAATCTGAAGAATTCTTGCATCCGGATAATTGGTCTTTACATAGTTACGTATCGCTTCCGGTACAATCTGTGCAGGAACTTCACTTTGTCTGCATCGTACCTCCTTCCATTCTCCCGGTTTATCAAATTCTACCTTCTCCCCATTCGTGAACACCACATCATAGCTTTTATAAAACATTCCCGACTCCAATTTAGCCATTGCCACCTTATGGTCTTTAAAATAAGTCTTGATAAATGTCTGCGCCTTCGCCGGCAACTGGCTCACCTCTATCGGCTTATCATTATCTGCCATTACCATTGTGTGCACTGCAAACATACAAACCAACATCATAACTAACTTTTTCATACTTTTCTATTTTTAATAATTAATACTTTATTTGTTTTCTGTATTGCAAAGATGGGAAGGAAATCTGGAAAGAATTGGGAAAAAAACTCTATTTTTGGAAATGAAAAAAAATCTATTTTTGAAAATGGGTGTTGCGGCTCTTCACCTATGAATTTTTGTTTGCAATGAATATTATTTAAAGACACAATAGACTATTATGGCTATGAAAATATTAAATCAGTTTATCGATGATTTTGTAGGTGTTTTCCAATATCGGTTTATGGATACCTTTCAATATTTTAAAGAAAGGAAGAAAAGTAAATATTTGGGAGATAGATTTGAGGAATGGGTTGTGAAGAACTCTAATATTAGTAAAGAAGGTTATCCGGACCTCTGTGACAAGAAAATATTTTGGCGGCTTTTAGATTGGAGAGGTGATAAATACATTGAGGGTTATAGACCTCTGTCTTCATCATCTCCGGATTTGTTGATGGAGTGTGTTACCACTACGAGTACCATTCATGAAGTTGGAGATATTATAGCTGTAGAATGTAAATGGCGAAGTAAGATAGGTTTTTATCTCGATATAAAAGACATTGAAAAGTACGAAAGGTATATGAACTCTAATCTGTTGAACCGTCCGATAAAAAACTTGTTTTATGTTTTTGGCTTTGGATGGTGTGGTGACGGTCCGGAATCTGTTTATGTAGTTCCTGCCAGAGAATTGTACGATTATGATAAAGATACTCGTAGGATAACGTTCCCTATTAAAGAAACCGAGAAGGAGAAAATGAGTAGATTGGAGCGTTTTAAGAAGAAAGACAATAGATGCCTTCTGTATATCAAGTAATGGTATTACTTGGTTATATAAGCTCCAATCAACTGTTATATTGTTTGGGTCGCCGTCAATCTTTGTGGCGAAGGCTATTACTGGCATCTAATGCGGTTTGCAACCTTTCCCAGTCGTCACAAAGCGCCTGCATGGACGGAAACAATAAATCTGCTCCGGCATCCAGTAATACCTGCCTGTCCAGCGGACCGGTATTGACTGCCACAGTGAATATGCCGGCTGCTGTTCCGGCTTGTACTCCGATAGGTGCATTTTCTACAACTATAGCTTCGTTGGCTTGTACTCCGGCTTTTTCCAGTCCCATTAGATAAGGCTCAGGATGAGGCTTTCCGTATTTCACATCAAAGGCGGTCACCATGTGGTCGCGCTGAAACATACCAGGGAAGTTGTGGGCAAGGCGGTTCAGCAGGGAGTGTTGGCCCGAACCGGTGACAAGTACCGGAATAAGTCCTGCCGCTTTTACCTTTTGCAGCACTTCCCAAGCACCCGGCATACGTTCCGGTTCCGGGTGGGTACTGAATTCGGCGCTTTTCTCTGCATAGATGCTTTCTATCATCTCGGGAGTGGCATCCTTGCCATACTGGCGTTGATAAACGATGTTGATGGTGGAGGCTCCGGTACGTCCCTCGTGCATGTATGCCTCTTCACGGCTCAAGTGCAGGCCATGACGTTCCATTACTTTATGCCAGGCATCGGCATGGTAGGGCATGGAGTTGAATAACACACCGTCCATGTCAAAAAGAACGGCTTTCAGTTGGATGTAGGGGTGCCCGTGCTTTTCCAGATAACGGGCGATAGAGTTTTCGAACACTTGGTAGATTGAGGATTAAAAATTAAGGAATGCAGGGTAAATAAATTGAGAGTTGAAAATCGGGAAACGGCTTTTCATTGCGCTTATTGCACAGTCATTTCTCAATTCTCAACTCTCAATTCTTGATTTATCAAAGTCTTGCCTGGATGGCTTTGGACTCTTCTTCGTAGCCCGGCTTGTTCAGCAGTGCAAACATATTCTTCTTGTATGCTTCCACACCCGGTTGGTTGAATGGGTTGACTCCCAGAATGTAACCGCTGATGCCGCAAGCTATTTCAAAGAAGTAGAGCAGACCTCCGATGCTTTCTTCATTCAGTGCAGGGATAACGATGCGCATGTTGGGTACGCCGCCGTCAACGTGGGCAAGCTGTGTTCCCAATTCAGCCATCTTGTTCACTTCGTCCACGTGCTTGCCTGCCAGGAAGTTCAGTCCGTCGAGGTTGGCTTCGTCCGAAGGTACTTGCAGGGAGTGCTGTGTCTTCTCCACGGAGATGACAGTTTCGTAGATGGTACGTTCGCCTTCCTGAATCCATTGTCCCATGGAGTGCAGGTCGGTGGAGAAATCTACGGCAGCAGGGAAGATACCCTTGTTTTCCTTACCTTCGGATTCACCATAAAGCTGCTTCCACCATTCGCTTACGTAGTGCAGTTTGGGATTGTAGTTTACGAGGATTTCAATTTTCTTACCGTTCTTGTAGAGCTCGTTACGCGTAGCTGCATAGATGGCAGCAGGATTTTCTGCAAACGGAACATCTTTTCCACAAGCCTTTTCCATGGCAACTGCACCTGCAACCAGTTTCTCAATGTCGAAACCTGCTATTGCGATGGGCAGCAAGCCTACCGGAGTCAGTACGGAGAAACGTCCGCCCACGTTATCGGGGATGATGAAGGATTTGTAGCCTTCGTTGTCGGCCGTTACGCGGGCAGCGCCCTTTTTGGCATCGGTGATGGCAACGATAACCTTCTTTGCCATATCCTTGCCGCGTTGGTCTTCGCATTGCTTTTTCAACAGACGGAACGCCAAGGCCGTTTCAGTGGTAGTACCGGATTTGGAGATGTTGATAACACCGAATTTCTTGTCTTTCAAGTATTCGGTGAGTTCATATAGATAATCTTCACCGATATTGTGTCCTGCATACAGAATGACCGGAGCCGTTTTCTTGTCTTGCAACCAAGTGAAGCTGTTTGACAAAGCCTCTATCACCGCACGTGCACCGAGGTAACTTCCGCCAATACCGGCAACTACTACTACCTCGCAGTTGTCACGCAACGTCTGTGCGGTAGCCTTTAGGTCGGCCAGGTGCTCTTTAGTGATGGAAGAGGGGAGGTGCAGCCAGCCTAAGAAGTCGTTGCCCTTACCGGTACCATTCTCTAATGCTTCCTGTGCAGCCTTTACTTGGGCTTCATAGGCGAAAACGTTTTCTTTGGAGATGAATCCAAGAGTCTTTTCAATGTTCAAACTAATCATAATATTCTAGGTTTTAAATTCAGTATTTCGTTTTATCTTTTTTCGCGCTTACCGGAATGAATCGGTAAGCAGCTTGATTTCAATCGTCGGCGAGATACGCTCATACAGAATGTTGTATACTGCATCTACAATAGGCATGTTGACATGATAATGCTTGTTGATTTCCTTGATACATTTTGTACCGTAATATCCTTCAGCAATCATTTCCATCTCAATCTGCGCGCTTTTCACGGAGTATCCCTTGCCAATCATCGTACCGAATGTGCGGTTGCGGCTGAAATTGGAATATCCCGTCACCAGCAGGTCACCTAAATAAACGGAATCACTTACGTTTCTGTTCAGCGGATGTACCGTTTGCAGGAATCTGTTCATTTCCTGTATGGCATTGGACATGAGCACAGCCTGAAAGTTGTCGCCATATTTCAGACCGCTGCAGATACCGGCTGCAATGGCATATACATTCTTCAGCACCGAACTGTATTCAATGCCGGCAACGTCATTACTGACAGAGGTCTTGATGAATGAACTGGCCAGTTTGCGGGCAATGGTGCAAGCCTTGTCGGTGTCGGGACAAGCAATGGTCAAATAAGAAAGGCGTTCCAGAGCCACTTCTTCCGCATGGCAGGGACCTGCCAATACAGCAATATTCTCAGCCGGGACGCCATATTCCTTAGTGAAATATTCCGAGACAATCAAGTTGTCATCGGGCACAATACCTTTAATGGCAGTGATGATGAATTTATCCTTAATCTTAGTCTTCAGTTTCTTCAAGTGAACCTTCAGATAAGGGGAAGGTGTAACGAAGATGAGCGTATCAGATTCTTTCACGACATCATTGATGTTGGAGTTGAAGTTGATACGCTTGGTATCAAACTTGACGCCCGTCAAGTAGGCAGGGTTATGACCAAGCCGTTTGAAGTCGGCAATACGGTCATCGCGTCGCATGTACCAATTTATAGACTCCGCTTGTGACAGAACCATTTTTGCAATGGCAGTTGCCCAACTTCCTCCGCCCATGATGGCTATCTTACCGGGTAGTTTCATATCGAAATTAATAATTAAAAATTAAAAATTAAAAGAGGGGAAAGGAGTACCTTCCTCCTCCTCTTATCTTTAATCTTGCCTATTTAATTCTTTAATTTTTAATTCTTAATTCTTCCGACCCAGTCAGCAACTTCGTTTACGGTCGGGTTTGCCAGTTCCAATTTATATTTCTTGTTGATACCGCAGATGTCCATGTGGAGTTTTTGCGGATTCACATCTTTCATGTCACTCACCAGGTTGTAGCCGGCTTTCTGGATTACAGCCACCCAGTCTTCGGGGATGCCCAGCTCTGTGTATCGTGCAGGAGCATCTTTGGGGATAACCTTTTCCGGACGCATCTGCGGGAAGAAAAGCACTTCTTGGATAAAGGATTCGCCCGTCATTAACATGGTCAGACGGTCGATGCCGATACCGATGCCCGATGTGGGAGGCATACCGTATTGCAATGCTTTCAGGAAGTCCTGGTCGATGAACATCGCTTCGTCGTCTCCCTTTTCGCTCAAGCGGAGTTGGTCTTTGAAGCGTTCTTCCTGGTCTATCGGGTCGTTCAGCTCGCTGTAAGCGTTGGCAAGTTCCTTGCCGTTCACCATCAGCTCGAAGCGTTCGGTCAGTCCCGGCTTGCTGCGGTGCATCTTGGTCAGCGGGCTCATCTCTACGGGATAGTCGGTGATGAAAGTGGGCTGTATGAAAGTACCTTCGCAGAATTCTCCGAAGATTTCATCAATCAGCTTGCCCTTGCCCATGGTGTCGTCAATTTCCATATTCAGTTCCTTGCACACCTGGCGGATTTCGTCCTCGCTCTTGCCTTCGAGGTCGTATCCGGTCTTTTCCTTGATGGCTTCCAGGATGGGCAGACGGCGGTAGGGAGCTTTGAAGCTAATGGTCTTGCCGTCTATCTCGGTTTCTGTGCAGCCGTTTACGGCGATACAGATGCGTTCCAGCAATTTCTCCGTAAAACTCATCATCCAGTTGTAGTCCTTGTACTGCACGTACAGCTCCATACAAGTGAATTCCGGGTTATGGTTCTTGTCCATACCCTCGTTACGGAAGTTCTTGCCTATTTCATATACACCTTCGAATCCGCCCACAATCAGTCGCTTCAAGTAAAGCTCGGTGGCGATACGCAGGTAGAGGTCTATATCCAGAGAGTTATGGTGGGTGATGAACGGACGGGCGCTTGCTCCACCGGGGATGGATTGAAGAATCGGCGTCTCCACTTCCGTGTAGCCGGCTTCATCCAGCACAGCACGCATGGTCTTGATGACGGTGGCGCGCTTCAGGAATTTTTCTTTCACGCCGTCGTTCACGATAAGGTCTACATAACGCTGGCGGTAGCGGAGTTCGGGGTCTTCGAAAGAGTCGTAAGCCACGCCGTCCTTATATTTCACGATAGGCAGGGGCTTGATACTCTTTGCAAGTACGGTCAGCTTCTTGGCATGGATGCTGATTTCGCCCATTTGGGTACGGAATACGAATCCTTCAATGCCGATAAAGTCGCCTAAATCGAGCAAACGTTTGAACACGGTATTGTACATCTCCTTGTCCTCGTCCGGACAGATGTCATCGCGGGTGATATATACCTGGATGCGTCCTTTGGAGTCCTGCAATTCGATGAAAGATGCTTTACCCATGATACGGCGGCTCATGATACGTCCGGCAACGGACACTTGGCGAGGCTCTGCATCGTCGTTGAATTCAGCTTTAATATCGGTAGAGAAAGCATTTGTTACATACTCTGCTGCGGGATAAGGCTCAATGCCCATCGCGCGAAGTTCATTCATACTGTTGCGACGAATGATTTCTTGTTCACTTAGTTCTAATACGTTCATTTCGCTATATTTCACTCAATTTGGGTACAAAAGTACGAAACATTTTTCAGATAGCGAACCTTTTGACGGAAAATACGTACCTTTGCACCCGGTAAAAAGAAATAGGTATATAGTATGACAGCACAAAAGACACCCACAGCGTTGGGTACGGAGAGCATCGGAAAACTCTTGATGCAGTATGCCGTGCCGGCAATCATTGCCATGACGGCATCTTCTTTATATAATATGGTAGATAGTATTTTCATCGGTCACGGTGTGGGGACCATGGCTCTGTCGGCATTGGCACTGACTTTCCCGTTGATGAACCTCGGGGCTGCTTTCGGTGCATTGGTAGGCGTAGGTGCTGCTACACTGATTTCGGTAAAGCTGGGACAGAAGGATTATGATACGGCGCAACGGGTGCTGGGCAATGTGTTTGTACTGAATATTTTGTTGGGTTTGGCGTTTACCGTTATAGTCTTTCCTTTTCTTAATCCTATCCTTTATTTCTTTGGTGGCAGTGATGAGACGGTGGAATATGCGCGGCAGTTTATGGAGATAATCTTGTTGGGCAACGTTGTTACCCATCTCTATCTGGGTCTGAATGCGGTGCTGCGTGCTTCGGGACATCCCAAGCAGGCGATGTATGCCACTATTGCTACGGTGGCTATCAATACGATATTGGCTCCTATTTTTATATTTATGTTCGACTGGGGGATTCGCGGGGCTGCCATTGCTACGGTGTCTGCGCAGGTCATTGCCTTGCTGTGGCAACTCAAGCAGTTCAATAACGCCAATGAATTGCTGCACTTCCGCCGGGGTATCTTCCGTCTGAAGCGTAAGATTGTATTTGATTCACTGGCTATCGGTATGTCTCCTTTTCTGATGAACCTGGCGGCTTGCCTTATTGTAATCCTTATCAATCAGGGATTGAAGAAGTACGGAGGCGACTTGGCTATCGGTGCCTTTGGTATTGTGAACCGCTTGGTGTTTATCGTAGTTATGATTGTGATGGGATTAAACCAGGGAATGCAGCCCATTGCCGGATATAACTTCGGAGCAAAGTTGTACGACCGGGTGAACAAGGTACTGAAACTGACAATAATCTATGCCACCTGTGTGACAACCTTTGGCTTCTTGGTAGGGATGCTGGCACCTAATCTGGTGGTGGGTATCTTTACATCAGACGCAGAATTGACGGAACTTTCGGCTACGGGATTGCGTATTACGGTGATGTTCTTCCCCATTATCGGTTTCCAGATGGTAACCTCCAATTTCTTCCAAAGTATAGGGATGGCGGGCAAGGCGATATTCCTTTCACTTACGCGGCAGATGCTGATTCTGCTTCCTTGTCTGCTTATTCTGCCGCACTTCTTTGGCGTGGCCGGGGTGTGGTATAGTATGCCGGTATCCGATTTGCTTGCAAGCTTGATAGCACTGGTGATGCTGGTTTATCAATTCCGTAAGTTTAAGACTGCTGCAGCACATTAAAATAAAATTTTTCATATGCTTTCTGTAGATATTCCGTAAGAATATTTATATTTGCTATCTGCAAACTAATAGATTAACAAGCATATGGACAATAATTTTATAGTCAATATAGGCCGTCAGTTGGGTAGTGGTGGACGGGAGATAGGCGAGAAGCTGGCTACCCGTCTGGGAATTGATTTTTATGATAAGGAGCTGATTAGGCTGGCTTCCGAAGAGAGTGGACTATGTTGTGAGTTTTTTGAAAAAGCTGATGAGAAAGCTTCACAAGGCATTATTGGAGGGCTCTTCGGCATGCGTTTCCCTTTTGTCAGTGACGGGGCTATCCCTGCTACGAATTGCCTGAGTAATGATGCTCTGTTCAAAGTGCAAAGTGACGTGATACGCCGATTGGCGGAGGAGAAGTCCTGCGTGTTCGTGGGACGTTGTGCTGATTATATTCTTCGGGATAATCCACGCTGTGTCAATGTTTTCATTTCCTGCTCCAATGAAGAGCGCATCAAACGCCTTTGCCGAATGCATTCCATTTCTGAGCGTGAAGCGGAGGAGATGATGAACAAAGCGGATAAGAAACGCGCCGAATACTATAACTACTACAGCTATAAAAAATGGGGGGCTGCCGAGACATATCATTTGTGTATCGATTCCTCTGTATTGGGAGTTGAGAGAACGACGGATTTCATCGAGGAATTTGTGAAACAGAAACTCAATCTTAGGTGAACTGAGTGCTCGGTATGTCACGATTGGGATTCCTCTTACTGCTGTGGGTGTTCTTTCTGCCGGGTATAAAGGTATACGGAAGTTCCGAGACTTCGGCAAGTGTGGACCGGATGTCTTTCAATGCACACTGGAATACTCCTATCGAATCAATGAACGGTACACTAAACCTGGCGGATGACTATTACCTGACGGACGGTACTCCGGTGACCGACCGTAACTACGGGGAAATGAACAATGGAGTATTGGATGTGACGCGCCCCAATGCCGCCCATTTTGCCAACCGTGACCCACGGCTTTACAGCACTTTGTTTGTACGCGGCATGTCGTGGAACGGCAAGGGCGGGGAAGGCAATTGGTACGGTGGCGCAGCCGCTTCTTTGTCCATGGTCTACGTCATGAAATATTTCGACCCTAAGGACACCGGTAACTCCTGGGACAATGGGCAGGACTTCTACGTGGTACGCTATAATATCAGTATCGGCGATGGTATTCGTCCCAAAGAAACCCGTGCAGGGATGTTTTCGCCGAGCATACATGTTGCCGGTCCTGCGAAACATGTGCTGGTAGAACACAATATTATTCATGCCAATGCAAAGCCGGCTGCTAACGTGGACCGTACGATGATTACTTCCGATTCTTGGGATGGTTTTGCTGATGACACGTTTTTCAAACAGAATACTTTCTATGCTGCCGAGGCAAGCAGATTCTCTATGACAAGCTCTACAAACAATCTGTTTGACGGCAATTGGTACATTGGTACTTACCAGCAATTGCCTGCTGACGAAAAGGCGCATACCGTTTCAGAAACCTATCAGAGGAGGTGCTGGATGTGGACCGGAATGGGTATGAAGGGTTGCTTATGAACAACCGCATGGTATGCGGGGTGAAAGGCTACTTTGTGGATAAGGAGGCGATAGAATCTTTCTTTGATCGTTGCCGTTGATGGATAATCTTCAAAATAAAGCCTCCAGTCTTTTCAAAACTATAATATGAAAAGACCGGAGGTTTTATTTTAAGGAGGTTATTGCATTTCCTATTACATCATTGTCAGCAATATCATCTGCCCCGCCAAAATACGCAGGAACATAGTCAACGGATATACTGTAGAATAGCCTACTGCCGGAGCGTCATTGCCCGATGTCTGGTTGGCATATGCCAATGCAGGAGGGTCTGTGTTACTACCGGCAATCAGACCCATTAACGTGAAGTAGTTCACCTTGCAGTAGAAGCGGGCAATCATACCGATTATCAACAAAGGAATAACGGTTATCAGGAAACCATATCCCACGTACAGCAATCCGCTGCCTTCTACCACGGTCTGCACAAAATGCTCACCGGCTTCTATGCCGACGCTGGCAAGGAAGAGCACGATACCGATTTCACGCAACATCAAGTTGGCACTCATGGTGGTGTATGTCACAAGATGCATTTTGTGACCGAAACGTCCGATGAGGATGGCCACTACCAGCGGACCACCAGCCAAACCTAACTTAACCGGTGTCGGCATACCCGGGAATGCGATAGGCAGACTACCCAGCAGGATTCCCAAAAAGATTCCCACAAAAATAGTTACGATATTCGGAGTGTCCAAACGTTTCAACTGATTACCCAATACGCCGGCTACACGTTCTACGGCATCCTGCTGGCCGACCACCATTACACGGTCACCTACCTGAAGTACCAGATTGGGATCGGCAAACAAGTCCATACCCGAACGGTTGATACGGGTTACATTTACACCGTACATGCTGCGGAAGTGGAGGCTTCCCAACTTCTTGCCATTGATTTCGGACTTGGTGACGAGGATACGGCGGGAAACCATCGGAGTGTCCTGCTTTTCCCAGTCTACGTGTATTTCTTTTCCGATAAAGGCAGCCACCGCTTCGGCATCTTCTTCGGAACATACGATGAAGAGCTGGTCTCCTACGTGGAATATTGTTTCATGATTGGGGATACTGACGTGCCCCTCGTGGCGTATGCGCGAACATACAAACGGACGTCCCAGGAAATCCTTTATCTGGAGCAGGGTCTTTCCGGAAATTGATTCATTGCGTACTTCGAGGTGAAGCATGTGCGGCTGATGCTTAACATCGGCTTCCTGCGTGTTGAGTTCCTGTTCCTCTTTCTTGAGGTTCACCCGGCAGATATAGCGGATGGCTATGATGGAACCTATGATACCTACCACACCAAGCGGATAGGCGCAGGCATATCCCAGTGCAATGGGGTCTCCCGTATAGTTTATCTGGTTCAGGGCTTCTTGTGCGGCACCCAGACCCGGAGTATTGGTTACGGCACCATAGAGAATACCTACTATCATTGGCAAGTCTATCCCTCCGTCAATGAAGTAGATGCTCAATGCTACTGCGATATTCAGCAATACGATGCCGACAGCAAGCATGTTCAGCCGCATACCCCCTTTCTTAAAGGAAGAGAAGAAGGAGGGCCCGACTTGCAGACCGATACAGAATACAAATAAAATCAAACCGAATTCGCGGATGAAATGCAAAATGTGTGTTTCGCCCGTGAAGCCAAAATGGCCCATCAGGATACCGGCAAAGAGGACGAATGTAACCCCCAACGATACCCCGAAAATCTTAATCTTACCCAGCAATACGCCCACAGATATTACGAATGCATACAAACAAACGATGTGAGCGACAGATGAAGGGTCCCATAGCAAGCTTTCTAACCAATTCATAGTACCTTATTAATATGTCGTTTTTTAAATTTCGCGCAAAATTACTTAATAAAAAGGAGGTAGCAAAGGCTTTGTGGTACTTTTTGCTATATCAACTTTGCAAAAGTAGAGTATGCTTCCGGTGAATACGCTGAATCCGTATGGACACGGAGTCATCTGTAAGTGCAATTTTCTCTAAAAAAAGATTTTGTTCTAAGTATTTGTTTATATTTGCAAGTCTCTTGATGACAAAAATGAATAGTATTCATCTATTTAAATTTTAAATAAACTATGGCAGACAGTAAAGAAAAACTCTTCTCCGACTTTTCTCCCGTTTCCACTGAGCAGTGGATGGAGAAAGTTACCGCAGACCTGAAAGGGGCGGATTTCGAGAAGAAGCTCGTTTGGAAGACAAACGAAGGATTTAAGGTGAAACCTTTCTACCGTATGGAGGACCTGGAAGGTTTGAAGACGACAGATGCCCTTCCCGGCGAGTTTCCTTATCTCAGAGGTACCAAGAAAGACAACAATGAATGGCTTGTTCGTCAGGAAATCAAAGTGGAATGCCCCAAAGAGGCCAATGCCAAGGCGTTGGATATCTTGAATAAAGGTGTAGATTCACTCTCTTTCCATGTAAAGGCCAAGGAATTGAACGCAGAGTATATTGAAACTTTGTTGAAAGATATCTGCGCGGAATGTGTCGAGTTGAATTTCTCTACCTGCCAGGGGCATGTGGTGGAACTTGCAGAACTTCTTGTCGCTTATTTCCAGAAGAAGGATTATGACTTGACGAAATTGCAGGGCTCCATCAACTATGACTACTTCAACAAAATGCTGGCCAAAGGTAAAGAAAAAGGTGATATGGTGGCAACAGCCAAGGCGCTGCTCGAGGCTACCGCTTCCCTTCCGAAATACCGTGTATTGAATGTGAACGCGTTGACATTAAACAATGCGGGTTCTTATATTTTTCAGGAACTGGGTTATGCTTTGGCTTGGGGTAATGAATATATGAATCAGCTGGTTGATGCCGGTCTGCCGGCTGCAATGGTAGCCAAGAAGATTAAGTTCAATTTCGGTATCAGTTCCAACTACTTCCTTGAAATAGCCAAATTCCGCGCTGCACGTATGCTGTGGGCTAATATTGTGGCTTCTTACAGTCCCGAGTGTCTGCGCGACTGCGACAACAAGGGTAAGGATAACGAATGCCGCTGTGCAGCCAAGATGAAGATTCATGCGGAAACTTCTTCATTCAACTTGACTTTGTTTGATGCACACGTAAACTTGTTGCGTACGCAGACTGAGGCGATGAGTGCCGCCCTTGCCGGCGTTGACTCAATGACGGTTACTCCGTTCGACAAGACTTATGATGCTCCTAACGAATTCTCTGAGCGTATGGCGCGTAACCAACAACTGCTGTTGAAAGAAGAATCGCACTTCGATAAAGTTATTGACCCAGCTGCAGGTTCTTACTATATTGAGAATTTGACCGTCTCTATTGCCAAGCAGGCTTGGGACCTCTTCCTCACTGTAGAAGAAGACGGTGGTTTCTATGCTTCCGTGAAAGCCGGAAAAGTGCAGGCTGCCGTAAACGAAAGCAACAAGGCCCGTCATGCTGCAGTCGCCAAGCGTAAGGAAGTGTTGCTGGGTACCAACCAGTTCCCCAACTTTAATGAAAAGGCGGGAGATAAGAAACCGGTTGAGGCTACTTGCTGTTGCGGCGGCGGACATACCTGCGAAAAAGATGTTCCGACACTGAACTTTGACCGTGCTGCCAGTGAATTTGAAGCGTTGCGTCTCGAAACAGAGGCTTCCGGTAAACGCCCGAAAGCGTTTATGCTGACTATCGGTAATCTGGCCATGCGCCAGGCACGTGCACAGTACTCTTGCAACTTTCTGGCTTGTGCCGGATACGAAGTTGTGGATAACCTCGGTTTCCCCACCGTAGAAGAAGGTATAGAAGCAGCTATGGCTGCCAAGGCCGACATCGTGGTATTGTGTTCAAGTGATGATGAATATGCAGAATATGCTGTTCCTGCCTTCAAGGCTCTGAATGGCCGTGCCATGTTTATCGTAGCCGGTGCTCCTGCTTGCATGGACGACTTGAAGGCTGCCGGTATCGAGAACTTTATCCATGTCCGTGTCAACGTATTAGAGACATTAAAAGAATTCAACGCCAAACTTTTGAAGTAAGCAACTTCAATCGTAAATCGTAAATCGTCAAATCGTAAATAACATGATGCGAAAAGATTTTAAAAACTTAGATATATATGCCGCTTTTCAGCCCGTCAACGGTGCTGAGTGGCAAAAGGCTAACGGCATCCATGCTGATTGGAAAACGCCGGAACACATTGAGGTGAAGCCTGTTTATACAAAAGAAGACCTTGAGGGAATGGAACACTTGGGCTATGCTGCCGGGCTTCCTCCTTATCTGCGTGGTCCGTACTCGGTGATGTATACGTTGCGTCCTTGGACCATCCGCCAGTATGCAGGCTTTTCCACAGCGGAAGAATCAAATGCCTTTTACCGTCGTAATTTGGCTTCCGGACAGAAAGGTTTGTCCGTAGCTTTCGACTTGGCCACTCACCGTGGCTACGACCCCGACCACGAACGTGTAGTGGGTGACGTTGGTAAGGCAGGTGTATCTATCTGTTCCTTGGAGAATATGAAGGTGTTGTTCGATGGAATTCCTTTGAACAAGATGTCCGTCTCTATGACTATGAACGGTGCCGTACTTCCTGTTATGGCATTCTACATCAACGCAGGTCTGGAGCAGGGTGCCAAGTTGGAAGAAATGGCTGGTACTATCCAAAATGATATCTTGAAGGAATTCATGGTGCGTAATACCTATATCTACCCGCCTGCATTCTCTATGAAGATTATCTCTGACATCTTTGAATATACTTCCCAGAAAATGCCTAAGTTCAACTCTATCTCCATCTCCGGCTACCACATGCAGGAAGCGGGTGCTACGGCAGACATCGAGTTGGCTTACACCCTGGCAGACGGTTTGGAATATCTGCGTGCCGGAACGGCTGCGGGTATTGACATCGATGCTTTCGCACCGCGTCTCTCTTTCTTCTGGGCCATCGGAACGAACCACTTTATGGAAATTGCCAAAATGCGTGCCGCACGTATGTTGTGGGCAAAGATTGTGAAGCAGTTCAACCCGAAGAATCCGAAGTCGCTGGCTTTGCGTACGCACTCCCAGACTTCCGGCTGGTCGCTGACAGAGCAAGACCCGTTCAACAATGTGGGCCGCACTTGTATCGAGGCGATGGCTGCTGCATTGGGACATACCCAGTCACTGCATACCAATGCTCTTGACGAGGCTATTGCCTTGCCGACGGATTTCTCTGCACGTATTGCACGTAATACGCAGATTTATATTCAGGAAGAAACTTACATTTGCAAGAATGTAGACCCATGGGGTGGCTCTTATTATGTGGAAAGTTTGACTAATGAGTTGGCTCACAAGGCTTGGGAATTGATTCAGGAAGTAGAGAAGCTGGGCGGTATGGCAAAAGCCATCGAAACCGGTATCCCCAAGATGCGTATCGAAGAGGCTGCTGCGCGTACACAAGCCCGTATCGATAGCGGTTCGCAGACCATTGTCGGTGTGAACAAGTATCGTCTGGAGAAAGAAGCTCCGATTGATATTCTTGAAATCGACAATACGGCTGTCCGTCAGGAACAGATTGAGAACCTGAAGCGTCTGAAGGAAGGACGTAACCAGGCGGAAGTGGACAAGGCATTGGAGGCTATTACTGAATGTGTAAAGACCGGTAAGGGAAACTTGCTGGAACTGGCAGTCGAGGCAGCCCGTGTCCGTGCCACTTTGGGGGAAATCTCTTATGCTTGCGAAAAGATTGTAGGACGTTATAAAGCAGTAATTAGAACTATATCAGGCGTGTATTCATCAGAAAGTAAGAATGACAGCGACTTCCACCGTGCTTGTGAATTGGCGGAGAAGTTTGCGAAGAAAGAGGGACGTCAGCCTCGTATCATGGTAGCCAAGATGGGCCAGGACGGTCACGATCGCGGTGCCAAGGTTGTTGCAACCGGATATGCCGACTGTGGCTTCGATGTGGATATGGGACCCTTGTTCCAGACACCGGCCGAGGCTGCCCGCGAAGCGGTTGAGAACGACGTTCATGTAGTGGGGGTTTCTTCATTGGCTGCCGGACACAAGACATTGGTTCCGCAGATTATCGAAGAGCTCAAGAAGTTGGGACGTGAGGATATCGTAGTGATTGCCGGTGGTGTAATTCCCGCACAAGACTATGACTTCCTTTACAAGGCAGGTGTAGCTGCCATCTTTGGCCCCGGTACTCCGGTTGCCAAGGCTGCTTGCCAGATATTGGAAATCTTGTTGGATGAAGAATAATCCGACACGTTAAATGTTAAAAGAGGGACGGTATGTGTTTACATATCCGTCCCTTTTTCTTAATCTGTGTTATAGAACATACTTTTTTAGTTGGATAATTTGCAGATTTATCAGAAGTCCGTATCTTTGCAATGTGTTTTTCATAGTATTAGATTTAAGGTTAACAAAGGTTGGAGTACAGCGGTACTCCTTTTTTTATGTTCATATGTCAGCTTTTGGGGAGAAAAAATTACCAGGTCTATGTTATCGTTCCTTGCTTATCGTTTCGTTCTTGCCCCCTTTTTATTACCTTTGTCCCACTAAATAAAATAGCGAATGATAGTTTGTATTGCCGAAAAGCCCTCTGTGGCGCGTGACATAGCCGATGTATTGGGAGCGAGAGAAAAGAAAGATGGATACATCGAAGGAAATGGATACCAGGTGACCTGGACATTCGGTCATCTTTGTACGCTGAAGGAGCCGCATGAATATACCCCTAACTGGAGGTCATGGAGTTTGGGAAGCCTACCCATGATACCTCCCCGTTTCGGTATCAAGCTGATTGGCAACCCTACCTACGAGCGCCAGTTCCATACGATAGAGAACCTCATGCAACATGCCGATATGATTATAAACTGCGGTGATGCCGGTCAGGAGGGAGAATTGATACAGCGCTGGGTGATGCAGAAGGCCGGGGCGCGTTGCCCGGTGAAACGCCTCTGGATTTCTTCGTTGACGGAAGAGGCTATCCGCGAGGGCTTTGCCAAGCTGCGCGATGCGTCGGATTTCCAGCCTTTGTACGAAGCAGGCTTGTCGCGTGCCATCGGCGACTGGTTGTTGGGCATGAATGCCACTCGCCTCTACACCATAAAATACGGGCAGAACCGGCAGGTGCTTTCTATCGGTCGTGTGCAGACACCGACGCTGGCATTGATTGTAAACCGTCAGCTGGAAATACAGAATTTTGTTCCCAAGCAATACTGGGAACTGAAGACTGTCTATCGTGATACCACTTTTTCCGCCATCCTTCGGAAAAGTGAGGAGGAACTGGTACTGGAAGCCGAGAAGCAGAAAGAGGCCATAGCTGCCGGGAAGAAACCTAAAAAAGAAGAAGAGAATCGGGGTATCGACCCCATTACCGACCGCGAACGTGGGCTTGTTTTATTGGACCAGATTAAGAATTCTCCTTTTACCGTGACGGATGTCACCAAGAAAGAGGGGAGGGAGGCGCCACTCCGCTTGTTTGACTTGACTTCTTTGCAAGTGGAATGCAACAGGAAGTTTGCCTATTCCGCTGATGAGACGCTGAAAATCATTCAGTCTTTGTATGAGAAGAAAGTGGCTACCTATCCACGTGTAGACACTACCTATTTGAGTGATGACATCTATCCCAAATGCCCCGGCATCTTGAAAGGTCTGCGTGATTACGAGACATTTACAGCCCCTTTGACAGGAACTGCATTGTTGAAGTCCAAAAAGGTTTTCGATAACTCGAAGGTAACAGACCACCACGCCATTATTCCTACCGGCCAGCATCCGCAGAATCTGACGGATATGGAGCGTCGCGTATTCGATTTGATAGCACGCCGTTTCATTGCTGTATTCTATCCCGATTGTAAGTTTGCCACTACCACCGTATTGGGCGAGGTAGAGAGCATAGAGTTCAAGGCCACCGGCAAGCAGATTCTGGAACCGGGTTGGCGTGTTATCTTCGGCACCCCCTCGGCACAATCGCAGGAGGAGAAAGAGGAGAAGGGAGAAGAGGAGAATGTGCTTCCGGCTTTTGTGAAAGGAGAAAGCGGGCCGCACGTTCCCGATTTATATGAGAAGTGGACGCAGCCGCCCCGGCCTTATACGGAAGCCACCCTGCTGCGTGCTATGGAAACGGCGGGCAAGCTGGTGGATAACGACGAACTGCGTGATGCGCTGAAGGAAAATGGTATCGGTCGTCCGTCTACCCGTGCAGCCATCATCGAGACGCTGTTCAAGCGAAACTATATCCGCAAGGAAAAGAAGAACTTGATAGCCACCCCTACCGGTGTGGAGCTGATACAGATTATCCATGAGGAGCTGTTGAAGTCGGCGGAACTGACCGGTATTTGGGAGAAGAAACTGCGTGAGATAGAAAAACGGACTTACAATGCCGGACAATTCTTGGAAGAATTGAAGCAGATGGTATCGGAAGTCGTGATGAGTGTACTTTCTGATAACAGCAACCGCCACATCACCATCCAAGCGCCTGCTCCCGAAAAGGGCAGTAAGGCTTCTGCCAAGACAGAGGCTGCCGATAAGCCGAAAAAGGAGCCGAAGAAAAGAGCACCGAGAAAGTCTGCCGCCGCAGGTAAAAAGACGGAACAGGCTTCGGGCGCTGTGGCAGCTTCAAGTGTGGAGGTTCCCGTACAAGCTGACGATTTCGTCGGTCAGCCTTGTCCGATTTGCGGAAAAGGTACCGTTATCAAGGGGAAAACGGCTTATGGTTGTTCCGAATGGAAATCCGGATGCACATTCCGCAAGCCGTTTGAATAAGGGTAATCACATTAAATAATTCTCTCCGCCATGTATTTCCAGAGGGGAGCAGCCATCAGCGCCTGGCGGATGCTTCCTTGCTGCAGCAATTCCTTGACCTCTTGCAAGGAAAGCAGGTGTACGGTTAGGTTTTCCGTATCTTCCAACTGTTGCTCGGAGATTTTCTCCACGTCCGTAGCCAGGAAACAGTAGGTAATGTTGGTGTGGGTACTTGGATTGGGAGAGATTTGCATGAACTCTTTCCATACTCCGTTTCCATAGCCGGTTTCTTCCAAAAGTTCCCGTTGTGCGGAAACCATCGGAGAGCCGTCCTCTTCTTCGCATACCCCTGCACAGAGTTCATAGGATGTTTCTTGTATGCCATGCCGGTATTGGCGGATAAAGACGAATTGTCCGTCACGGGTGATGGCAATGGTATTCACCCAGTTGGGATATTCCAATATATAATAGGAGGGAATGTGGTTGCCGTTGGGCAGTACTACATGGTCCTTACGCACAGTGAGCCATGGGGCCCGATGAAGGTATTCGCTGGATAAGACGGTCCAGGTGTCTTTTGATTTTTCCATAATGGTAAAATTGACTATATTTTAAACAGCATCCCTCCGATATTATCTGTCGTGGCTCCCGTCACCGAGGCGAGGCATCCGGGTGTGTCCGCCATATAGAGGGCACCCAGGAAAGCAAAGATTAGGGCTTCCTTGTACTCTATGATTTGCCGACTGGGAATCACGATTTCACACGGACACAAGGCGTCGATACGTTCTATGAGGAACTTGTTGAATGCACCTCCGCCGGTAATCAGCAGCTTTCCGTTACCATCGGGCAAGGGGTGGGCGGTGATGATGCGTGATATTTGCCAGGCGGCATGCTCGTAAAAGGTACGTAGCATATTCTCCATACTCAAGCCATAACGCTCGAGCATGGGATATACCAGCGTTTCCACCCACTCCCGTCCCAATGACTTCGGTCCGGACTGATGGTAGAAATCCATTCCGTTCAGTTCGTCCAGCAGTTCTTGGCAGATGTTGCCTTGCCGTGCTATCTCGCCGTCACGGTCAAATTCCAATCCTATTTGCCGGCAGTAATGGTTGATGACGTAATTCACCGGACTGATGTCAAAAGCGATGCGCCGCCCGTCCTGCTCGAATGAGATGTTGGAGAAACCGCCGATATTCAAACAGAAGTCGTAGTCGGCAAAAAGCAACCGGTCGCCAATAGGTACGAGTGGAGCGCCCTGCCCACCCAGCATGATGTCCAGCCGCCGGAAATCCGAAACGGTAGGTATACGGGTTTCAGCGGCAATGGCGGCTCCGTCACCTATTTGGTACATGATTCTCTTTTGAGGCTCATGGAAGATGGTATGCCCGTGGGAGGCGATAATATCGGGGTGGACTCCAAATTCTTGCATGAACTCGTTGACACGTTCACCGAGAAACTTTCCATAGGAGCTGTGGAAAGTGATGAACTCCAAAGCACTCATTGTCTGTGCACCGGTACCCAATATCTGCTTCATGGCGTCGGGGTAGCTATAGCCTTTTGCACAGTCTATGTGGAAAGACCATTTTCCGGCTTGCTGCCGGAAAGTGCAACAACATACGTCCAGCCCGTCAAGGGAAGTGCCGGACATCAGGCCGATGGCTTGAATTTGGAAGTCTTTCATCCTGATTTTCTTGTTTTATTTATAATTGAGGTAGAATTCGACAACAGCTTCTATTCCTTTACGGAAGATGTCCAACGGTATATTCTCATTAGGTGAGTGGATGGCGTTGGATTCGAGCCCGAAGCCCATCAGAACGGTTTTGATGCCCAGTACTTGCTCGAAAGTGGAGATGATGGGGATACTTCCACCCCGACGCACTGCCAGCGGTTTCTTTCCAAAAGCTTTTTCAAAACCTTTTTCGGCGGCTTGGTAGGCGGGTAGGGTGATGGGACATACATATCCTTGGCCTCCATGCATCGGAGTGACTTTTACCTGTACTGAATCCGGCGCTATGTCCAGAATGTAGTCGGCAAAGAGCCGGGATATCTTGTGGTGGTCCTGGTGGGGAACCAACCGGCAGGATACCTTGGCGTATGCCTTGGATGGGAGCACGGTCTTGGACCCTTCACCCGTATATCCGCCCCAGATGCCGCATACGTCGAAAGACGGACGGCAACTGTTACGTTCCAGCGTACTGTAACCTTTCTCTCCGAAAAGTGCTTTTACATGGATAGCCTTTTTGTATTTCTCTTCGTCGAAAGGAATGCGGGCTATCATGTCGCGCTCGGCTTGGGGAACTTCTTCCACATCGTCATAGAAGCCCGGTACGGTGATACGTCCCTCTGCGTCCGTCACTTGGCTGATTATCTGGCAAAGTACATTGATGGGGTTGGCAACAGCACCGCCGAAGTGACCGCTGTGTAGGTCGCGGTTGGGGCCGGTCACTTCTATTTCCCAATAGGCCAGTCCGCGCAGTCCGGTGGTCAGTGAAGGCAGGTCTGCACCAAGCATGCTGGTGTCCGAAACCAGAATGACGTCTGCTTTCAGCAACTCTTTGTGCTCCTGGCAGAAGCTTTCTAAGCTGGGCGAACCGATTTCTTCTTCTCCTTCGAAGATGAATTTTACGTTGGTTTGCAGCAGTTCGTTGCGTACGAGGTATTCAAACGCTTTCACTTGTATGAAAGATTGCCCTTTGTCATCATCAGCACCACGTGCCCAGATATGTTCGTCGCGTATTTCCGGTTCAAAGGGGTCGCTTTTCCAAAGTTCGAGAGGTTCGGCTGGCATCACGTCGTAGTGGGCATATACCAATACGGTCTTGGCGTCCGGGTCTACGATTTTCTGTCCAAAAACAATCGGGTTACCTTTGGAGGGCATTACGAGGGCTTCATCCGCTCCGGCTTCGAGCAGCAACTGTGCCCAGCGTTCGGCGCAGGCAAGCATATCGTCGTGATGCTCGGGTTTGGCACTGATGCTTGGAATGCGAATGAGGCTGAACAAGTCTTCCAGCATTTTAGGCTCGTTCTCGGTGATGTATTTCTTTATTTCCATGGGTGAATATTATAGTTGTGTTGTTCTGTCAATCAGGTAATAATCCAACAATGTCATTGCTGTCATTGCTTCCACGATGGGTACTGCGCGTGGCAATACACACGGGTCATGGCGTCCTCGGGCTTTCAGGGTGGTGTCTACACCGTCAATGTTCACGGTGTGTTGCTCCATCAGTACGGTTGCCACGGGTTTGAAGGCTACACGGAAATAGATGTCTTGCCCGTTACTGATTCCACCTTGTATACCGCCCGAATGATTGGTGCGGGTCTCGATACGTCCGTTATTGTTGTAGAACACATCATTCTGCTCCGAGCCTTTCTGCTTTAATCCCTTGAAACCGTCTCCATACTCGAATGCTTTTGCTGCATTGATGCTGAGCATGGCTGCTCCAAGTGCTGCATGGAGCTTGCCGAATACGGGTTGTCCCAGTCCGATGGGGCATCCTTTGACGACACAAGTCACCACTCCTCCGATGGTATCTCCTTCTCCCTTTATCTTGAAGATGAGTTCTTCCATTTCTTTTGCCTTCGCCGGGTCGGGGCAGCGGACCGGATTGGTCTCTATCAGGTCGAGGTCGTATGCGGTATAATTTTCTTCAAGGCGGATAGGACCTACTTGTGAAGTGTACGCCGTGATGTGTATACCCAGCTGCTTCAGCGCCAATTTGGCCAGGGCACCCGCTACTACACGCGAGATTGTTTCACGGGCTGATGAACGTCCACCTCCGCGGTGGTCGCGGATGCCATATTTCACTTTATAAGTATAGTCGGCATGTGACGGTCGGTAGACTTCTTTCAGATTATTGTAATCGTCAGAATGTTGGTTTTGGTTCCATACAATGAATCCTATGGGGCAGCCTGTGGATTTTCCTTCGAAGATGCCGGAGAGGAACTCCACTTTATCACCTTCTTTCCGGGCGGTAGTGATACGTGACTGTCCGGGGCGGCGTCGGTCGAGCTCTGCCTGGACGAAATCCATATCAATGACTATTCCTGCAGGGAATCCGTCTATCACTCCTCCCACGCCCTTACCGTGCGATTCCCCAAAACTGGTAAGACGGAGAATATTTCCAAATGAGTTGAACATATCAAATGCTTTAAAGGTTTATATATGAGGTTAATGTGCCAATACGCTTTATAAGAAATGCTTTTGACTTTATAAAGATAACAACTTTTTTTTGGATTCGTTTGAACAGAATACATTTTTTTGCAAACAATAGTCCCTTGTGACGAAGATTTTATGCCGTATTAGGGCAGATCTTAATCTTTGGGTCGCATAAATTTATTCGTTATACCCAGGTTATACTTTCGTTAAACCATTGTATAGCGAAAGTATAACCTGGGTATAACGAAAGTATGACCTTAGTCTAATGAATTATAATTGGTGGAAAAAGTAGTTGGTTTCCGGTACCCGGCTAATTAAAATTAAAAATAGTAATGATTATCTTTAATATGTTAGTAAAACGTACCTTAAAAAAAGAACATCCTTTTTTTAGAAAAGACCTTGTCTGGTATTCTTAAAAAGTGTTACTTTGCACCTTTGATTTAAAATTGGGAAATTAATAGCTTCTTTGGAAGCTTTTTATTAACTAAACAAGTACTCAAAAAAGTATGAAAAAGAATTTATTTTATTTATTTGCATTGATCTGTTCAATGAGTTTATTCACGGCTTGTAGTGATGACGATGATGATACTTGGCAGCAAATTCCTCAGACAGAGTTATCTGGAGATAAGGCTGATTTGACTGTCAATGGCGTGAAATCAACCTCTGGTTCTGTTCAAATGTCTGTTAAAAATGAATCTGAGGGTATTTTAACCTTGAAAAATGTAATTCCAGGTTATGAGAATGTGCCTGTTAATGTTGAATTACAGAAACAATCAGGTGATTCTTTTATTTTTGCAGGTACTGCAAAATTGAATACAGCTCCAGCCATAACGAAAGAAGCTGCAAGCGTTCCGGCAATTATGACTGTTGAAGTAAGCGGCATTGTTTATTTAGATGGATCTATCAAAGTTGATATGAAAGCTTCTGGATTGGGATTATATGTAGGTACTTACAATGGAGAAAAGCTGGCACTGAAATATGGCGGTTCAGTAATGATTGGGAAAACGGCTGTTTTGAGTGCTGTGGATGGTAGCAATATGGAGCTTGTTTTGCAAGGTGTTGTTCCGGGAGAAGATCAAGTGAAGATTTCCAATGTGCAACCTGATGCTTCCGGAAGTTTTTCTGGTGAAGCTACTACAGCGGCAAATAATACGGTTAAGTATTCAGGTTCATTTTCTGCTGCTACCGGAGTGCTTTCTTTGGAGTTGAATGCAACTCTGGCAAATACATCAGATTGGGCAAAGACTTATGAACTCGCATCCTATTCAACAGTTGAAGGCTTTGAATGTATGGGAATGACATTGGCCAATTATCCAGTTGCCGGAGCTCTTTATTCAACTTGGAAAGCAAATGTAATGGAAGAGGGTGTAGTAACGGAAAAACCGGAAGAATATGTTGACCTAATGACTGGCTTGTTCAGATGTTTGGGAGGAGCTTTGCTGCCACAGACCTTGCATGGTGTAACTTTGTCTGCGGATGGTAATATTACTGCCGATTATGTTGCTAAGCCCAATATAGTTTTTGAAGCGAGTTGGATGATGGGAGTCATCATGTCCGGTGCTTTTCCTGCACAAAATACAATTAAGGATTTAGTAGCGGAAAGTGGTTGGACAACTTCACCTAAAAATTTGGCCTATTGGTTCCCGAAAGATGGCAAAATTTATGTAAAACTTGATATTGCTTCCATTTTAGCTACAGTCGGAGGCGAAAATATGGGTAATCTTAGTGGAATCATAGAACAAGTGTTGAACGGTCAGCCGGCTATGATTAAAGAACTTTTGAAGACTGTTGGATTTGATTTAGACAAGGTTAGTGATGCTTCTTTTGAGCATTTGCTGGGTATGGTTAAGAATGGTTTTCCTATGGTACCGGTTTCAAAAGATGGACATACATATTTATATTTAGATAAGGATGTATTCGACCCGTTGTTCAAAATGACCAATACGGGAGAAGTTGATGCTTGGGGGGATCCTGTTTATGCATCTGATTTTACTTATATTTGGGATGCTTTGGCTGCCTCTGGCATATTGCCGGAAGAAGCTAAGGCTGCAGGAATATTTGTGCAGTTGATTGGTAACTATTGGAATCTTTCTGCTCAAACCTCTGAATTTAATTTGGGATTGGATTTGATTGCGAAGTAAACTGATTCATGGAGCTGTATTTTGAAGTAGTTCCATAGCTATATAGAGAGTTCTCTCTTTCCAATTTGATAGAGAGAACTCTCTATATATCAGGGGGCAGGATGAGTTGTGGATTACTCGATTTTTCTTTAAATCAGAACATCTTTTCCATAGAAAAGATCTTGTATCTTTATTCTTTTTAAGCGTACTTCGCCCTTTAAATTAAAGAGATTTTATGGCCCTTTTAGGGGCTTTCAATAAACTGAAACTATTAAAAATATGAAGAAAAATTTGCTTTACTTATTTGCATTGATTTGTTTTATGGGTATGTTTACTGCTTGTAGTGATGAGGACAAACCAAACTGGAAAAAGCTGCCTACACAAGAAATTTCTGCCGGAAACTTGGCTTTGACAACAAATACTTTACCGCAAGTAGGTGCAAGTGTCAAATTAGCTATGGTAGATGAAAATAATGGGGTGCTGACTTTGACTAAAGCAATCAGAGGTGTCAATGAGATTGAGATTGATGTAGTTGTTACAGAACAAACAGGTGGGCTCTTTCAGTATCAGGGGACGGCCTCTGTTCCGACAACAAAAGTAGTATCTGAATTGGTTAGTTCCATTGCTGTGAAAGTTAATGGTAATATAACTATGGATGGTAAAGCTAAAGTTGAAGTGACGACGGAAACTTCAGGGGATTTGGTGAAGAAGTGGTTGCTTTGTGATAAGCTTTACACTACCACGGGAACTGATGTGAAAAGGAGACCTTATGCACCTGCCAAGATAAATTTACTTTCAACTTATAGTGGAGGTAAAACAGCTGATAATATTAGCAATTTGGGCAGTGGAATTTTGTCGGCTGTGATGGTGAAACTGCTAAAAGATGTAGAGTTCAAGGCAGACGGGAATATTGTAGCTGATTATGCACAAGAAATCAATATTGAAACAGCTGATATTGTTAAAGGTATATTGTCAAGTTTGCCTTCTACGAGCAATGTTTCCTGGGTGACTTCTCCGACAAATTTTGCTTATTGGTATGTTAGCGGCGACCATATCAATCTTGTATTGAATCTCTCAAGCATTATCAATAAGATTATGGAAAATCAAGATGGTGCTGATACTAAAAATACGGTTGCTTTAACGGAGATTCTGGAAGGATTAAGAGGAATGAAAGGTGCTGAAATAAAGGCCCTCTTGTCTGGACTTTTAGGAAATCTCGGTAGCGAAGGAATTTTGTCCAAGTTGGATCTTACAAAGATTTCGGATGCAGATGTTGAAAAGTTAGTGGGTTATCTTTTGGATGGCTTCCCGTTGAATTATGAAATATCTGAGATTACTGTATCCGATGGAGTTACAATAGATAACATTTATGTGTATCTCGATAAAGATTTTTTTGATATGCTGATGCCGCTTATTTATCCATTGTTGCCGGAATTGGATGCTTTGATAGATGGTTTGGATATAAAGATATTGGGAAGTCCGGTTGGTAAATACATTAGAACCATGTTGAATATTGAATCTATGACAGATTTAGAACAGGTGTGGAAAGAGAGCACCGTATTCAAAATAGGAATTGATATTTCATCAGGTTCTCATAAAGTTTCTAAGTAGTCTTGTTAAAATAGCGTTGCAAGCGAAAGAAGAGGGCGTTTTCAATTAGCACCCTCTTTCTTTTTGACTTATGTTTTGCCACCGAATCTGATTTTTTTATTAGTTTTTTCCTACATTTGCATATTGAATAATCAAACAGTGGAAACAAAATGACAGAAATTGAGAGACGACAGATTAATGCTTTAGTTAAATCTGAGGTGGTTCCTGCCATAGGTTGCACAGAGCCTATAGCTGTGGCATTATGTGTGGCAAAAGCTACAGAAGTTCTTGGTAAACGTCCGGAAAAGATAACAGTCCTTTTAAGTGCTAATATCTTGAAGAATGCAATGGGGGTGGGTATTCCTGGTACCGGTATGATTGGATTACCTATTGCTGTGGCATTGGGAGCCTTAATCGGTAAATCAGCATATCAATTGGAAGTTTTGAAAGATAGCACTTCTGATACCGTGGAAGAAGGAAAGCGCTTTATTGATGAGAAGCGAATCCATATATCATTAAAAGATGGCATTGAAGAGAAACTTTATATTGAAGTTTGTTGTGAGGCGGGAGAAGATAAATCTACGGCAGTCATTGCGGGCGGGCATACTACCTTTATATATATAGCGCTCAACAATGATATATTGTTGAGCAGGCAAGCAGAAGCCTCTACAGAAGCAGAGGAGAAAGCTCTTGATTTGTCTTTACGTAAAGTCTATGATTTTGCAATGACCACTCCGTTGGACGAGATTCGATTCATTCTCGAGACAGCCCGTTTGAATAAGGCTGCGGCCGAGCGTTCTTTTGAGGGTGATTACGGTCATGCTTTGGGGAAAATACTTCGTGGTACCTATGAACATAAAATTATGGGGGATAGTGTGTTTTCTCATATCTTATCTTATACCTCTGGTGCATGCGATGCTCGTATGGCAGGTGCTATGATTCCGGTTATGAGTAATTCCGGTAGTGGTAACCAAGGTATTTCAGCTACTTTACCGGTACTTGTTTATGCAGAAGAGAACGGAAAGTCGGAGGAGGAAATTATCCGTGCTTTGATGTTGAGTCATTTGACGGTAATTTATATCAAGCAGAGTTTGGGACGGTTATCTGCCTTATGCGGTTGTGTGGTTGCTGCCACGGGTTCCAGTTGCGGTATAACTTGGCTGATGGGAGGCACATACGAGCAGGTGGCATATGCTGTACAGAACATGATTGCCAATCTTACCGGAATGATTTGTGATGGTGCCAAACCCAGTTGTGCATTGAAAGTAACCACCGGAGTTTCAACCGCAGTGCTGTCGGCTATTATGGCTATGGAAAACCGTTGTGTAACTTCCGTGGAAGGTATTATTGATGAGGATGTGGATCAAAGTATCCGTAATCTGACAAAAATCGGTTCTAAAGGAATGAATGAAACGGATAAATTGGTATTGGAGATAATGACAAGTAAATAATATAGAAATTAAAAATTAAAGAATTAGAAATTAAAGAACCAAGCTACACTGTATTAAGCATGCCGCGTGGTAATTCTTTAATTTCTAATTCTTTAATTTTTAATTCTTTAGTGGCAGCATCCGCCTCCACATTCATGGTCGCCGCATCCGTCGCCACAGTCACCACAACCGCAGCTGCCGCAACCGCCACCCATCATACGGGCAACTTCAGCAAGCTCTTCGTTCGTAGCCGGACGGCTTTCCACCACTTCTCCGGTAAAGTTCAAATCACAACCTGCGAGTGGATGATTCATGTCCATTACAACTACGTCTTCCTTTACTTCTACTACACTTCCATTGATGCGTTGACCTTCAGAAGTCATCAAGGGGATGACGGCGCCTTCCACTACACGGTCGCTGTCGAATTCTCCTTCTATCATGAAGATTTCTTTGGGGAGGTCAATAACATGGTCGTCGTCATATTCACCATAAGCTTCTGATGCCGGAATGGTAAAGTCGAATTTATCGCCTATCTGCAAGTCTTTTATCTGGGCTTCAAAGGGTTCGAGTGTCATTCCCAGACCTGAGATAAACTGAAAAGGATGCTCTACGGGTGCTTCTTCTTCGAAATCTTTTTCTCCGTTTTCGATTGAGTACAGCTTATATGCTACGGTGATGTACTTGTTTTCTACTGTTTCCATTAATTTTCTATCTTTATTTAATTAGTAAATACTTTTTTTTGAGTATTTGAAGAGACAAAGATACGAATTTTTTGTTTCGGGATGTAGAGAGCCTTTGGTAATTTTCAGATTATTAAATGGTTTCAATGATTGGCAATACATTTACATTGGCTGTCTGAATGGTTCTATTTAGAACTGTTAAGTGATAAAATAGGATTTTAGGGCGACATTTTCTTACGATTATTCATATTTATCTTATTTTTTTCTTCAATTTGTTTGGAGATTATAAAAAAGCCCTTACCTTTGCAGCACGTTTGAAACAAAAAAGAAGAATTAAGTTATGAATTTATATACATCTATTAACCTGGCAGTCCTGCATATTATTCGCGTCGTGGTGGTGGCATCAAGAGCGTGAGAAAGGTTATGTATGTATTCGTACGTTAGAAGATAATTTATTAAGCCTTTCTCACTATAGTGGGAGAGGCTTTTTCATTAAAAGGAGATTTGAAAATGAAGCATCAGTTACGCAGCTCGTTCAGCACACAAGGTCGCCGCATGGCGGGAGCCCGTGCATTGTGGACGGCGAATGGTATGAAGAAGGAACAGATGGGTAAGCCCATTATCGCTATAGTCAATTCATTTACACAATTCGTCCCCGGACATGTACACCTGCACGAAATAGGCCAGTTTGTAAAGGAAGAGATTGAAAAGCTGGGGTGTTTTGCTGCGGAGTTCAATACGATTGCCATTGACGACGGTATCGCTATGGGACACGACGGTATGCTTTATTCCCTGCCTTCAAGAGATATCATTGCCGATAGTGTGGAGTATATGGTAAATGCCCATAAGGCGGATGCTATGGTTTGCATCAGTAACTGTGACAAGATTACTCCGGGGATGTTGATGGCGGCTATGAGGCTGAATATACCGACTGTGTTTGTTTCAGGCGGTCCGATGGAAGCCGGGGAATGGAACGGACAGCATTTGGATTTGATTGATGCCATGATTAAATCTGCTGATGAAAGTGTGGGCGATAAAGAGGTGGCACAGATTGAGCAACATGCCTGCCCCACTTGCGGATGCTGCTCAGGCATGTTTACCGCTAATTCCATGAATTGCTTGAATGAAGCGATTGGATTGGCACTGCCCGGTAACGGCACGATTGTAGCCACTCACGAAAATCGCAAGAAACTATTTGAGGATGCAGCCAAGTTGATTGTAGAGAATGCCTTTAGATATTATGAAGAAGGGGATGAGAGTGTACTCCCGCGCAGTATTGCTACCCGCGAGGCATTTTTGAATGCCATGACGCTGGATATTGCGATGGGCGGTTCCACTAATACGGTACTTCATTTGTTGGCTGTGGCTCACGAAGCCGGAGCGGATTTTAAGATGGACGACATTGACATGCTCTCCCGCAAGACCCCCTGCTTATGCAAGGTGGCTCCCAATACCCAAAAGTATCATGTACAAGACGTTAACCGTGCCGGTGGTATCATTGCCATCATGGATGAGCTTGCCAAGGGCGGATTGGTCGATACGAATGTCCACCGTGTGGATGGAATGACGTTGGCAGAGGCAATCGACCGGTATAGTATTACCAGCTCTAATGTATGTAAAGAGGCAATCAAGAAATACTCCAGTGCGGCAGCCGGAAAGTTCAATCTGGTACTCGGCTCACAAAATGCGTCTTATAAGGAACTCGATACGGACCGTGCGACCGGTTGTATCCGTGATTTGGAACATGCATACAGCAAGGATGGCGGTCTGGCGGTTTTGAAGGGAAATATAGCTCAGGACGGTTGCGTTGTCAAGACTGCCGGTGTAGACGAGAGTATCTGGAAATTTACGGGGCCAGCGAAAGTCTTCGACTCACAAGATGCGGCTTGTGACGGTATTCTGGGTGGAAAGGTGGTCAGTGGAGACGTCGTCGTCATCACTCACGAAGGGCCGAAAGGTGGACCGGGTATGCAAGAGATGCTTTATCCTACTTCTTATATCAAATCCCGCCATCTGGGTAAGGAGTGTGCATTGATTACCGACGGGCGTTTTAGTGGCGGTACTTCCGGACTAAGTATCGGACATGTTTCTCCCGAAGCGGCTGCCGGTGGTAATATCGGCAAGATTAAGGATGGGGACATTATCGAAATTGATATACCGAACCGTTCTATCAATGTGAAGTTGACGGATGAAGAGCTTGCAGCACGCCCTATGACTCCGGTAACCCGCAACCGTGAAGTCTCCAAAGCATTGAAAGCATATGCCAGTATGGTGAGTTCCGCTGACAAAGGGGCTGTGAGGCTGATTGATTAAAAGCCCCCCTTTCCGAAAGCGAGGGGAGGAGAGAATGAAACAAATTTTTCAAGCTACTATTGAGCTTTTAAATATAATGAATAGATAAAGTATGGCTGATAATAATAAAAAGAGTAACTTTTCCTCCCTCTCCCAAGGAGAGGGTCGGGGTGAGGCTCTAATAACAGGCGCAGAAGCATTGATGCGCTCTCTGGAGCATCAGGGAGTAAAGACTATTTTCGGTTATCCGGGAGGGAGCATCATGCCGGTATTCGATGCCTTATACGACCACCGGAAGGAATTGAACCACATCCTGGTTCGCCATGAACAAGGAGCAACCCATGCGGCACAAGGCTTTGCACGTGTATCAGGCGAGGTTGGCGTTTGTCTGGTTACCAGTGGACCGGGTGCTACCAATACTATCACGGGCATTGCAGATGCCATGATTGACAGTACGCCTATCGTTGTCATTGCCGGCCAGGTAGGGACGAACTTCTTGGGTACGGATGCATTTCAAGAAGTGGACTTGGTAGGCATTACTCAGCCTATCACGAAATGGAGTTACCAGATTCGTCGTGCAGAAGATGTGGCCTGGGCAGTGGCACGTGCTTTCTATGTGGCAAAGAGCGGACGTCCGGGACCGGTCGTGCTGGATTTTGCTAAAAACGCCCAAGTGGAGAAAACAGAATATGCGCCTACTAAGGTGGACTATGTCCGTAGCTATCTTCCCGTTCCCGAAATGGAGCCGGAGGCCATACGGCAGGCTGCTGAATTAATAAATGGTGCGGAACGGCCTTTGGTGCTGGTAGGACAAGGCGTGGAGCTGGGAGAAGCCCAGCAAGAGCTTCGTGCTTTCATTGAGAAAGCCGGAATGCCTGCCGGATGCACTTTATTGGGACTTTCCGCATTACCTACGAACCATCCGTTGAACAAAGGAATGCTTGGTATGCACGGTAACCTGGGGCCCAATATCAATACCAATAAATGTGATGTCCTTATCGCCGTAGGCATGCGCTTTGATGACCGTGTGACGGGTAAATTGGAAACATATGCCAAGCAGGCGAAGATTATCCACTTTGATATTGACCCTGCCGAAATAGATAAGAATGTAAAGACCGATGTTGCTGTCCTGGGAGATTGCAAAGAGACACTGGCTGCCGTTACCCAATTGCTGGAACCCGCCAACCATCAGGAATGGATTGACAGTTTCCGGCAATACGAGGAAGTGGAAGAGGAAAAGGTAATCCGTCCGGAATTACATCCGGCAGGAAAAGCGCTAAGCATGGGTGAGGTGGTGCGTGCTGTGAGTGAGGCTACCCATAACGGGGCGATATTGGTGACTGATGTCGGCCAGAATCAGATGATGTCCGCCCGTTATTTCAAATACAGCAAGGAACGTAGCATTGTTACTTCCGGTGGCCTGGGTACTATGGGCTTCGGCCTTCCGGCAGCTATCGGTGCCACTTTTGGACGTCCGGACCGCACGGTATGCGTATTCATGGGAGACGGCGGCTTGCAGATGAACCTGCAGGAACTGGGTACCATCATGGAACAAAAGGCTCCGGTGAAGATGATTCTGTTGAACAATAACTTCTTGGGCAATGTTCGTCAATGGCAGGCGATGTTTTTCAATCGTCGTTATTCGTTTACTCCGATGATGAATCCGGATTATATGAAGATTGCTTCGGCATATGATATTCCTGCACGCAGGGTAATGACCCGCGAGGAGCTGGCAAAAGCGATTGACGAGATGATAGCAACCGACGGACCGTTCCTGCTCGAAGCTTGTGTGGAGGAAGAAGGAAATGTAATGCCGATGACACCTCCGGGCGGTTCGGTCAATCAGATGTTGTTGGAATGCTGAAGTCATGCGAAATTAAAGAATTTACTCTATCTATGGATAAAAAACTATATACAATCATTGTTCATTCGGAAAACTTTGCCGGTTTGCTGAATCAAGTGACGGCTGTGTTTACCCGTCGGCAGATAAACATCGAAAGTTTAAATGTATCGGCCTCCTCCATCAAGGGGGTACATAAATATACCATTACCGCTTGGACGGACAAGGATACCATTGAAAAGGTGACCAAGCAGATTACCAAGAAAATAGATGTGCTGCAAGCCCATTATTTTACGGATGATGAAATCTATCAGCACGAGATTGCTCTCTATAAAATAACGACCCCTACGCTGGAAGAAAAACCGGAGGTGTCCAAAGTAATCCGTAAGTACAATGCCCGTATTGTGGAGGTGAATGCTGTATTTGCCATTGTTGAGAAGAATGGCATGAGTGAGGAAATAACCAATCTTTATGAGGAGTTGCGCCAGTTGGATTGCGTACTTCAGTTCGTCCGTTCGGGTCGCGTAGCCATTACGACCAGCTGCTTTGAGCGTGTCAATGAATATCTGGCGGACCGTGAAGCAAAATATCGTCAAAGTAAACACCAGGAATCATGATGAGCGAGAACAATAAGATAGGTACCTACAAGTTTGTTGCCGAACCGTTTCATGTCGACTTTACCGGACGGCTGACAATGGGAGTATTGGGCAACCATTTGTTGAATTGTGCGGGTTTCCATGCCAGCGACCGCGGTTTTGGCATCGCGACTCTAAACGAGGACAATTATACTTGGGTATTGTCCCGTCTGGCTGTCGAACTGGATGAAATGCCTTATCAGTACGAAGATTTCTCCATTCAGACTTGGGTGGAGAATGTCTATCGCCTTTTTACAGACCGTAATTTCGCTATCATCGATAAGGAGGGTAAGAAGATTGGGTATGCACGTTCCGTTTGGGCGATGATTAGCATGAATACCCGTAAGCCGGCAGATTTGCTGGCTCTTCATAGTGGCAGCATTGTAGATTATGTTTGCGATGAGCCTTGCCCGATAGAAAAACCTTCGCGGATAAAGGTGGCCTCAAAGGAACCGGTTGCTGCTTTGGTAGCCAAATACAGTGATATTGACATTAACGGGCATGTGAACAGCATCCGTTACATCGAGCATATCCTTGATTTGTTCCCGATAGAGATGTATAAGGAGAAGCGCATCCGTCGTTTTGAAATGGCATATGTAGCCGAAAGCTATTATGGGGATGAGTTGACTTTGTTCATGGATGATGCCGGTGAGGGCGTTTACGATGTGGAGGTGAAAAAGAATGGCAGCGAAGTGGTCTGTCGTTCTAAAGTGATATTTACAGAGAAATAAATAAATTTATCAACGTTGGCGTAAGCCACAAATAAAAATTAAAACAAAAAATGGCACAATTGAATTTTGGCGGTGTTATTGAGAATGTAATGACCCGCGAAGAATTTCCTTTGGAAAAAGCACGTGAGATTTTGAAAGATGAAACAATTGCAGTAATCGGTTATGGCGTACAAGGCCCGGGCCAGGCTTGCAACTTGCGTGATAACGGTTTCAATGTGATTGTAGGACAACGTCCGGGTAAGACATACGAAAAGGCTGTGGCTGACGGATGGGTACCGGGTGAGACTTTGTTCGGCATCGAAGAGGCTTGTCAGAAAGGTACTATCGTCATGTGTCTGTTGTCTGACGCAGCTGTAATGTCTGTATGGCCGACTATCAAACCTTATTTGACTCCCGGGAAGGCTCTTTACTTCTCTCATGGTTTTGCTATTACCTGGAACGACCGTACCGGCGTGGTTCCTCCTAAAGATATTGATGTTATTATGGTTGCTCCCAAAGGTTCCGGTACTTCACTTCGTACCATGTTCCTCGAAGGGCGTGGCTTGAACTCATCATATGCCGTCTATCAAGATGCTACGGGTAAGGCTTTTGACAAGACGATTGCACTGGGTATCGGTATCGGTTCGGGATATTTGTTCGAGACAACTTTCATCCGCGAAGCCACTTCCGACTTGACCGGTGAACGCGGTTCATTGATGGGTGCTATCCAGGGATTACTGTTGGCTCAGTATGAAGTATTGCGCGAAAACGGCCATACTCCTTCTGAAGCATTCAATGAAACAGTGGAAGAGTTGACTCAATCTTTGATGCCATTGTTTGCCAAGAACGGTATGGACTGGATGTATGCCAACTGTTCTACTACGGCACAGCGTGGTGCGCTGGATTGGATGACCCCGTTCCATGATGCCATCAAGCCGGTTGTACAGAAATTGTATGCAAGTGTGAAGTCGGGCAACGAAGCCCAGATTTCTATCGACAGTAACTCCAAACCCGATTATCGTGAGAAGCTGAATGCAGAATTGAAAGCCTTGCGTGAAAGCGAAATGTGGCAGACAGCTGTTACAGTTCGTAAACTTCGTCCGGAAAACAATTAATCAGCTTTATATAAATAGGTGAAATACCCTCTTCGGTGTTACCGGAGGGGGTATTTCTTTATTATTGATTCCCTATATTTTGAATAAACTCCAATAGCTTCCGGTAAAAACCGTGATGTTTCAGCGTCTCTGCCTCTCCCAATATCACCAGCTTCATACGTGCCCGGGTGATGGCTACATTCATTCTCCTTAAATCATTCAGGAATCCTATCTGTCCTTCTTCGTTGGCACGGACAAGGCTGATGAAGATAACATCGCGCTCTTGCCCTTGGAAGCCATCCACCGTATTTACAGTGAACAAGCTGCGATAAGGCTTGAGTGAAGCGTCTGCCTTTATCTTGCTACGGAGATATTGCACTTGTGCCTTGTAAGGGGAGATGATGCCGATGTCTATTTTTTCTTCCAGAATGCGGTTGCCACCGATACGGTTGATGTAGATTTTCAGTTCTGATAGGAGCAGGTCCGCTTCCGCCTTATTAATGCGTCCGAAAGTCTCTCCCACAAATTCTTCTTTGAAATCCATTTCGGAGGTGTCAATCCAGTGGATGGGGGTATCCCAGTCCAGGATGCCCCGGTAACGCACTTCGGGAGCGGCTTCCAACTCGCCATTATAAAACCATTGGGAAGGAAATTTCATGATTTCCTCGTGCATGCGGTATTGCACTTTCAGCAAAGAGACAACGGCAGGTTTGTTGGACACCACTTTCTCCATCAATGTTCGTTCCAGACCTCCACGGGCGGCTTCGTGGCATTTTATGGTGGGCGGAAGTTGGCAGTGGTCACCCGCCAATACCACGCGGTCTGCTTTTCGGATAGCTATCCAGCAGGCAGCCTCTAAGGCCTGGGCTGCTTCATCAATGAAAAGGGTGCCGAAACGGCGTCCGTTCAGCAGCCGGTGATTGCTGCTTACCAGCGTGGAGGCTATGACGTGTGCCCCATCAAAAAGCTCTGCATTGATTTGTATTTCCAATGCGGTGGCGCGGTCGCGCAGGCGGCTCATACGGCTGCGTACTCCTTCGCGTTCGTCATAGCTGCCACGGCGGGCACGGCTGCCCAGTTCACGGAGATTTTTCCGGATGCTCCACAGTTCCGGATAAAGCGGATGGTTCTCGAAACGACGCTCGTAGGTAAAGGAAAGCATCTTGTCGTTGACACGGGTCGGATTGCCGATACGCAGGACATTGACGCCACGGTCCACAAGTTTTTCCGAAATCCAGTCGACGGCAGTATTGCTTTGGGCACATACTAGTACCTGCGGTTCCCGATGCAGGGTTTCATAGATGGCTTCCACTAAGGTGGTCGTTTTTCCGGTTCCCGGAGGACCATGTACAATGGCCACGTCGCGGGCACACAGCACTTTGTTTACAGCTGTCTCCTGCGTGGAGTTCAGCCAGGGAAACCGTACGGGGTAGAGCTCTCGGAAACCGGCTTTCGAGGTTCCCAGCAATATGTCCCGCAATTCGGCCAGGCGGTTGCCTTTGGAGCGTAACGTATCTTCCAAGGCTTCGAACATGGTCCGATAGGATGTTTCGTCGAAATAAAGTTGCACGCCGAGGTTGTCCGTTTCCTGCACTTCCATCACGGCACCGGCTCCGGGCATTATCGCTACCATCCGTGTCTCGTCGGCATAGCTTACGGTAGCGGTGAAGTTCATATAGGTTATTTTTCCATCGGCAGACTGGCGGAAAAAACATACGGGACGGCCGAACTCAAAATTATGTTCTATATCGGTATTTTCTGTGTGTGTAATTTCTATTACTAATTGATTCAGTGAATTATAGTAACTTCGTCCCGGAGTGGCAGGATACCAGCAAAGTCCCCGTTTCACTTTCCGGGCAACCCCCATGTTTTCGGTTTGGCGTTTGAATTCCTCTTTTTCGTATTCGTATTCCATGCGCAGCAAAAGTTGTTGCTGCTGGAGGTGAATAATAGGACTATTTGAATCTTGTTCCTTCATGGTTGCAAAGGTAATCATTCTTCGCTTCCGACAGAAAAAATGCTTTATTTTGTTAAACTATTCAGCCTTTTTATTTGTTTATGATATTAATTTGTAATCTTTACAATAATGAAAAACTAAAAAATAGTGGTTATGGTATATGATTTAACGATGCTCAAAACGTTTTATGCCGCTTATTCGGAGAAGATAGAACGCGTACGGAACGTACTGCGGCGTCCGATGACTTTAGCAGAGAAAATTTTGTATGCTCATTTGTATGATGGGGATAAAGTGAAGAACTACAGACGGGGAGAAGACTATGTGAATTTCCGTCCCGACCGTGTGGCCATGCAGGATGCAACGGCTCAAATGGCCTTATTGCAATTTATGAATGCAGGCCGTGAGCAGGTTGCCGTGCCTTCCACTGTGCACTGTGACCATTTGATTCAAGCATATAAAGGTGCAAAAGAAGATGTTGCGACTGCTACGAAGACCAACGAGGAGGTCTATAATTTTCTCCGTGATGTTTCTTCCCGCTATGGCATAGGTTTTTGGCAGCCGGGAGCAGGCATTATTCACCAGGTGGTATTGGAGAACTACGCATTTCCGGGTGGAATGATGGTAGGCACGGACTCTCATACGCCCAATGCCGGAGGTTTGGGCATGGTGGCCATTGGTGTGGGTGGTGCCGATGCGGTGGATGTGATGACTGGCATGGAATGGGAATTGAAAATGCCGCGTCTGATAGGCGTACACTTGAAGGGTAAATTGAGTGGCTGGGTAGCTCCCAAAGATGTTATTCTGAAGTTGGCGGGTATTCTTACTGTAAAAGGGGGAACCAATGCCATCATTGAATATTTTGGACCGGGAACCGCTTCATTGTCTGCCACTGGAAAGGCTACCATCTGCAATATGGGGGCAGAGGTGGGGGCGACTACCTCCCTTTTCCCTTACGATGAGCGCATGGGTACTTATTTGAAGGCTACCGGACGTGAAGAAGTGGCAAAAATGGCTGCTTCCGTAGCTGCCGACCTTCGCGCCGACGACGAAGTGCTGGCAAATCCGGAAAAATATTACGACCGCATCATTGAAATAGACCTCTCGCTGTTGGAACCGTATATCAACGGGCCCTTTACGCCGGATGCAGCAACACCGATATCGAAATTTGCCGAGGTAGTGATAACCAATAACTATCCCCGCCGGATGGAAGTCGGCCTGATAGGGTCGTGTACCAATTCGTCCTATCAGGATTTGAGCCGCGCAGCCTCCCTTGCCCGGCAGGTAAAGGAAAAGAATTTGAAGGTTGCTTCCTCGCTGATTGTCAACCCCGGTTCGGAGCAGATACGTGCCACTGCTGAACGCGACGGCATGATTGCCGCTTTCGAAGATATTGGCGCAACGATAATGGCGAATGCCTGCGGACCTTGTATTGGCCAGTGGAAGCGCCATACTGATGACCCTGAACGAAAAAATTCCATCGTCACCTCTTTTAACCGTAATTTTGCCAAACGTGCCGATGGAAATCCCAACACTTTTGCTTACGTCGCTTCCCCGGAGATAACGATGGCGCTGACCATTGCCGGTGACCTTTGTTTCGACCCGTTGAGGGATACGCTGGTCAATGCCAAAGGAGAGGTTGTGAAACTGTCCGAACCGGTCGGTGAAGAACTGCCGGCACACGGGTTTATAGGAGGAAAGGAAGGATACATTGCTCCAGGCAAAGGACAGACGGAAATTACGGTCAATCCTCATTCACAGCGCTTGCAACTGCTGACTCCCTTCCCTGCCTGGGATGGCATGGACTTGCTGAATATGCCTTTATTGATTAAAGTGCAAGGGAAATGTACCACCGACCACATCTCTATGGCGGGGCCATGGCTCCGTTTCCGGGGACATTTGGAGAATATTTCGGACAATATGCTGATGGGGGCTGTCAATGCTTTCAATGGAGAGACGAACAAGGTTTGGAACCGCTCCACCAATACCTATGGAACAGTGTCAGGCACTGCGAAGCTGTATAAATCAGAAGGCATCCCTTCCATTGTCGTTGCCGAAGAGAATTATGGTGAAGGTTCCAGCCGTGAGCATGCTGCCATGGAACCACGCTTCCTGAATGTACGCGCCATTTTGGCGAAAAGCTTTGCCCGTATCCATGAGACGAATTTAAAGAAACAAGGCATGTTGGCGCTGACCTTTACGGATAAGGCCGATTATGACAAGATTCGGGAACGCGACCTGATTTCTGTCATGGGGTTGAAAGATTTTGCTTCGGGACGTACGTTGAAGGTGGTTCTTCATCACGAGGACGGGAGTAAAGAAAGTTTTGAAGTACAACATACGTATAACGAACAGCAGATAGCCTGGTTCCGGGCCGGTTCTGCACTTAATGCAAGATAGAATATGGAAAAAATTACTGTACCTTTTATTACCGGCGATGGAGTGGGAGCAGAAGTGACCCCATCCATGCAGGCTGTCGTGAATGCCGCTGTCAAGAAATCCTATGGTGACCGGCGTGGCATTGAATGGAAAGAAGTGCTGGCAGGAGAACGTGCTTTCCACGAAACCGGCTCCTGGTTGCCGGACGAAACCATGGAAGCCTTCCGCACCTATAAGGTGGGCATCAAAGGTCCTTTGACAACTCCCGTCGGTGGAGGTATCCGTTCCTTGAACGTAGCCTTGCGTCAGACGCTCGATTTGTATGTCTGCCAACGTCCGGTACGTTGGTATAAGGGCATTGTTTCTCCACTCAAAGAGCCACAGAAGGTGGATATGTGCGTATTCCGTGAGAATACCGAGGATATTTATGCAGGCATCGAATGGGAAGCCGGAACTCCGGAGGCTGAAAAGTTCTATCGTTTTCTCCGTGATGACATGGGGGTGACAAAAGTCCGTTTTCCCGAAACCTCCTCGTTTGGCGTGAAGCCCGTTTCGAGAGAAGGAACAGAGCGCTTGGTGCGTGCCGCCTGCCAATACGCCCTTGAGCATCATCTGCCTTCCGTGACGTTGGTACACAAAGGAAACATCATGAAATTTACGGAAGGTGGCTTCAAGAAGTGGGGGTACGAACTGGCAGAACGTGAGTTTGGTAAAGAACTGGCAGAAGGGCGTCTGGTCATCAAGGACTGCATTGCCGATGCATTCTTGCAGAACACGTTGCTTATCCCCGAAGAATATTCCGTGATTGCCACGTTGAATCTGAACGGCGATTATGTGTCCGACCAACTGGCTGCCATGGTAGGCGGCATCGGCATTGCACCGGGTGCGAATATCAACTATAAAACGGGGCATGCCATCTTTGAGGCTACTCACGGGACGGCTCCGAACATTGCCGGGAAAGACATTGTGAATCCTTGTTCCATCATCCTTTCCGCTGTGATGATGCTTGAATATCTGGGTTGGAAGGAAGCTGCCTCTCTTATAGAGAAAGCTTTGGAGCAGAGTTTCACCGAAGCCCGTGCTACTGCCGACTTGGCACGTTTTATGCCGGGTGGCGTCTCGCTGTCCACTTCGGCTTTCACCCGGGAGATTGTAGGAAGAATAGAAAATGGGAATAACGAATAAAACGAAACGATTATGAAGAAGGAGTACCTGATTTACAAGCTTTCCGAAGATTTGAAGGAAGCTACCCGGATTGAGAATGAACTGTTCAGGAAGTTTGATGTGAAGCGCGGTTTGCGTAATGAGGACGGCACGGGAGTCTTGGTGGGGTTGACCAAAATAGGCAATGTGGTCGGCTATGAACGCATCCCCGGTGGAGGGCTGAAGCCTATTCCCGGCAAATTGTTCTACCGCGGTTATGATGTGGATGACTTGGCACACGCCATCATCAAAGAGAAGCGTTTCGGTTTTGAGGAAATTGCCTACTTGTTGCTTTCCGGTCGCCTGCCCGACAAGGAAGAACTCTCTTCTTTCCGTGAACTCATCAACGACAACATGCCGCTGGAGCAGAAGACCAAGATGAATATCATTGAACTCGAAGGAAACAACATTATGAACATCCTGGCGCGCAGCGTGCTCGAGATGTATCGTTTTGACCCTGATGCAGATGACACTTCCCGCGATAATCTGATGCGGCAGAGCATTGAGCTTATTTCGAAATTCCCGACCATCATTGCGTATGCCTATAACATGCTTCGCCATGCCACCCATGGCCGTTCGCTGCATATCCGCCATCCGCAGGAAAACCTTTCCATTGCCGAGAATTTCCTCTATATGCTGAAGAAGGACTACACGGAGCTGGATGCCCGCACGCTCGACTTGCTGCTGGTTCTTCAGGCCGAGCACGGTGGTGGTAACAACTCCACTTTTACCGTACGCGTCACTTCTTCTACCGGGACGGATACTTACTCTTCGATAGCGGCAGGTATCGGTTCCTTGAAAGGGCCGCTTCATGGAGGTGCCAATATCCAGGTTGCCGATATGTTCCACCATCTGCAGGAAAACATTCAGGACTGGACGAACGTGGATGAGATTGATACTTACTTCACCCGCATGCTCAACAAGGAAGCCTATAACAAGACCGGCTTGATATATGGTATCGGACATGCCGTCTATACCATTTCCGACCCGCGCGCCATTCTGCTGAAGGAGCTTGCCCGCGACCTTGCCCGCGAAAAAGGGAAAGAACGCGAGTTCGCTTTCCTTGAACTGCTCGAGGAGCGCGCCATTGATGTGTTTGGCCGTGTGAAGAATAATGGCAAGACGGTTTCGAGTAATGTGGATTTCTATTCGGGTTTTGTCTACGAGATGATTGGGCTGCCGCAGGAAATCTTCACGCCTTTGTTTGCCATGGCACGTATTGTCGGTTGGTGTGCACATCGCAATGAAGAATTGAACTTTGAAGGTAAGCGTATTATCCGTCCTGCCTATAAGAATGTTTTGGATGAGGTGGCTTATGTGCCCATTAAGAAACGGTAAGGATTAGACTTGTATCTTTTAAATCGTTCCATCACGGGGGAAAAATCGTTCCACCATGGTGGAACGATTTTTTCTCCATGGTGGAATGAAATTTACTCCATGATGGAACGATTAGATTTTCGTATCTCTACTGCTTAATCTTCTCAGTAAAAAACACTGGTTTTTGCATGAAAAAACAATTATCCGGGGAAAACGATTTGTTTGTTGTGAGTTTTCTTTATCTTTGCTTCGCATAAATAAAGAACTATGAATCAGGAAACTTTTCAGATATTTCTGTGGGTAATGAGTGCTGTGGCATTGGTTGTCTTTATTGCACTCTATTTTGTCAAAGCGGGTTATGGCATGTTCCGTACTGCCTCGTGGGGAATCTCCATCAATAATAAATTGGCGTGGGTGCTTATGGAAGCGCCGGTATTCATCGTCATGTTTGGGTTGTGGGGGAAGAGTGGAGCGGGATTTGCCGTGCCGGTATATTTCTTCTTCCTGCTGTTTCAGTTGCACTATCTTCAGCGGGCCTTTATTTTTCCGTTCCTGCTGAAAGGTAAAAGCCGGATGCCGGTAGCTATTATGGCGATGGGTATCGTCTTCAACCTTTTGAACGGGATGATGCAGGCGGGCGGTTTGTTCTATTTCGCTCCCGAAGGCTTGTATGCCGATGGCTGGGCCTATTTGTTGAAACCTCATGCCTTGTTGGGAGTCATTCTGTTTTTTGCGGGTATGTTCATCAATTTGCATTCCGACTATGTGATACGTCATTTGCGTAAGCCGGGTGATACGAAGCATTATCTTCCCGGAAAAGGACTTTACCGATACGTCACTTCTGCCAATTACTTCGGTGAACTGGTGGAATGGACGGGGTTTGCCATACTCACAGCTTCTCCCGCCGCCTGGGTGTTCGTCTGGTGGACGTTTGCCAACCTTGTTCCCCGTGCCGATGCCATTCACTGCCATTATCGGGAGGAGTTTGGCGATGAGGCGGTAGGAAAGCGCAAACGCATCATTCCATTTCTTTATTAATGGAAAATGGAAAGTTGAAAATGGAAAATGAATAATTCATAACTTATAATTCATAACTCATAACTCATAACGATGGAATCCAAGTTATTCACACCCGTCACTTTCGGACCGTTGACCTTGCGTAACCGTACCATCCGTTCGGCTGCTTTCGAGAGCATGTGTCCCGGAAACGCTCCGTCGGACATGTTGCTCGACTATCATCGGTCGGTAGCGGCGGGAGGTATAGGTATGACTACTGTTGCTTATGCGGCAGTTACTCAGAGCGGCCTGTCTTTTGACCGCCAGTTGTGGATGCGTCCCGAGATTATCCCCGGACTCCGTAGGCTGACTGATGCCATACATGCGGAAGGGGCTGCGGCAGGCATCCAGTTGGGACACTGTGGCAACATGTCCCATAAAAGTATTTGCGGTTGTATGCCCGTCGGCGCATCTTCCGGATTCAATCTTTATTCTCCTACCTTTGTGCGCGGACTTCGTGCCGATGAGCTGCCGGAGATGGCGCGTGCATACGGACGCTCGGTGAATCTGGCACGGGAGGCCGGATTTGATTCTGTAGAGATTCATGCAGGGCATGGTTATCTCATCAGCCAGTTCTTGTCCCCGTCCACCAATCATCGGAAAGACGAATTCGGGGGCTCGTTGCAGAACCGTATGCGGTTTATGGATATGGTGATGGAAGAAGTGATGAAGGCTGCCGGCAGTGATATGGCTGTGCTGGTGAAGATGAACATGCGCGACGGTTTCCGTGGAGGGATGGAGCTGGACGAGACGATGCAGGTGGCGCGCAGGCTGGAGCAGTCGGGAGCACATGCGCTGGTCTTGAGCGGTGGGTTCGTCAGTAAGGCGCCGATGTATGTCATGCGGGGCGAAATGCCTATCCGCAGCATGACGCATTACATGACCTGCTGGTGGTTGAAATACGGTGTACGCATGGTAGGCAAATGGATGATACCGAGCGTACCGTTTAAGGAAGCTTATTTCCTGGAAGATGCCTTGAAATTCCGTGCCGCCTTGAAGATACCGTTGGTTTATGTGGGTGGCCTGGTTTCCAGGGACAAGATAGATGAGGTGCTGGATGACGGCTTCGAGGCTGTGCAAATGGCACGCGCTCTGCTCAATGAGCCGGGGTTTGTCAACCGCATGCGTGCCGAAGAGAATGCACGTTGCAACTGCCGGCATAGTAATTATTGCATTGCCCGGATGTATTCCATCGAGATGGCATGCCATCAGCATTTGAAGGAGGAGCTTCCACCTTGTCTGAAAAGGGAGATAGAGAAAATCGAAGCGAAAGGCTGATTTTTAGTTTTTAATTTTCAATTTTTAATTATTAAAGTGAATTTAGCTGTTATAACCGGGGCAGACGGTGGCATGGGCATGGAAATTACCCGCGCAGTGGCAACTGCCGGCTATCAGGTCATCATGGCATGCCGTGACCCCCAAGCTGCCGAACCCAAGCGGCAACTACTGATGCGTGAAACCGGTAATCCGCGTATTGAGACTGCTCCCATTGATTTGGCATCTCTGGCTTCAGTGGCCGCATTTGCAGAGCATCTGTTGAAGCGGGGAGAGCCGTTGGCGTTGCTGATGAACAATGCCGGAACCATGGAAACGGAACGCCGCATTACCGAAGACGGACTGGAACGGACGGTGAGTGTCAATTATGTAGGGCCTTACCTGCTGACCCGCAAGCTGCTACCATTGATGGGAGAGGGGAGCCGTATTGTGAATATGGTATCTTGTACGTATGCCATCGGTCATCTTGACTTTCCGGATTTTTTCCTCCGGGGAAGGAAGGGTGGCTTTTGGCGCATTCCTATATATAGCAACACGAAGCTGGCATTGACTCTGTTCACCATCGACTTGGCCAGTCGCGTCAAACACAAAGGTATTGTTGTGAATGCGGCCGACCCGGGGATTGTGTCTACCAATATCATCACCATGCATATGTGGTTTGACCCGCTGACAGATATACTTTTCAGGCCTTTTATCCGTACTCCCCGTAAGGGAGCTGCAACAGCTGTCGGCTTATTGCTGGATGAGGATGCCGGTAAACGTACGGGGACATTGAATGCCAGTTGCCGTCCCAAGTCTCTTTCGGAGAAGTACACCCGGCATGTACAGATGGAAGAACTGTGGGAGAGGACGGAAAGTATAGTGAAAAAATGGTTGTAAAAAACAGAGAAGGCGCATATGTCGCCTTCTCTGTTTATGGGGTATCTGAACTGTCTGTCATTAGATAGACAGTTCTCTCAATACATTTACAAGGTCTTTCTTGATGGGTTTGTCATTCTTGATGGCCTTCGTGAAGGGAACGTATACCACTTCATCGTGGTCAATGCCTATCATGACATTGCGCTGTCCTTCCATGATGGCGTCGATGGCGGCTGCGCCCAGACGGCTGGCAAGGATACGGTCGTGTGCCGTAGGGCTACCGCCGCGTTGCAAGTGACCGAGGATGGTTACGCGTACGTCATATTGGGGGTATTCGTTCTTTACACGCTCTGCATAGTGCATTGCACCGCCGGTCAGTTCACTCTCGGCTACCAGTACGATACTGCTGTTCTTGGATTTCCGGAAACCGTTCTTGATGAATTCTTCCAGTTGGTCCACTTCCGTACTGAATTCCGGGATAATGGCTGCTTCTGCTCCGGAGGCGATGGCGCCGTTCAGAGCGAGGAAACCGGCATCGCGTCCCATGACTTCTACGAAAAACAAGCGCTCATGGGAAGTGGCTGTATCACGGATTTTGTCCACAGCATCCAGGATCGTGTTCAGCGCGGTGTCGTAGCCGATAGTGGTATCTGTTCCATAAAGGTCATTGTCGATAGTTCCCGGCAGCCCGATACAAGGCACGTCAAACTCTTGTGCAAAGATACGAGCACCGGTCAGCGAACCGTCGCCTCCGATAATCACTAAGGCGTCAATGCCTTCTTTCTTCATGTTGTCGTAAGCAATCTGGCGGCCCTCGGGAGTCGTGAACTCTTTGCAGCGGGCTGTCTTCAGGATTGTACCACCCAGCTGGATGATGTTGCTGACATTTTGGCTTTTGAATTCTTTGATTTCGCCGGTTACCAGACCTTTGTAACCTCTATATATACCTTTAACTGAAAGTCCGTTGTAAATAGCCGAACGTGTCACGGCACGTATGGCTGCGTTCATTCCCGGAGCATCACCTCCTGATGTCAAGATACCAATGCACTTAACTGTTCCCATAACAATCTTTTTGTTTAGTATTAATAATCATGATGAAAAATAGATTTGGACTATTTTTTCATGCCGCAAAGATAGTAAAAAGCTGAGGCGGTGACTAATAAATTACGTTAATTTGCTGTTCCAAAAGGATGACAAACTGTTATTTAAGTTTTGACTTTATGGCTTCTGAAATTTCTTCCATCAGCCATTTGGGGGTGGAAGTGGCTCCGCAGACACCGATGGAATTGGCACCGGCTAACAGAGAACTATCTATTTCTTCGGCACTGTCTATCAAATGTGAATTGGCATTGACTTTTTTACACTCACTGAACAGCATCTTGCCGTTAGAGCTTTTTTTGCCGCTGACAAAGAATATTAAATCATGGGAAGCTGCAAATTTCCGGATATTAGGTATCCGGTTTGCTACTTGTCGGCAGATAGTGTCATAGGACTCGAAAGTGACTTTCGGTGAGATATGTCCCTCTATGTATTTCACAATGTTTTGAAATCCGTCCAGAGACTTTGTGGTCTGGGAGTAGAGACGGATGTCTTTGCTGAAATCCAGTTTCCTTGCCTCTTCCTGCTTTTCGATGACGATGGCCTTTCCGGTGGTTTGTCCTACCAGACCCAGTACTTCGGCGTGTCCATTTTTGCCATAGATGACAATTTGCTTGTCGCGGTTGTCTTCCTGGACGTACTCTTGCTTAATCTTCTTTTGCAGGCGGAGTACGACCGGGCAGGTTGCGTCAATGATTTCTATATTGTTGCGGCGGGCAATGTCATAAGTTTCAGGGGGCTCTCCATGAGCACGCAGCAGCACTTTGGCGTTGTGGAGGTGGTTGAATTCCTCATGGTTGATGGTAATCAGCCCCATTGCCTTCAGGCGTTCCACTTCACGGCTGTTGTGCACGATGTCTCCCAGACAATAGAGGGTTCCTCCTTTCGCCAGTTCCTCTTCTGCCTTGTTTATTGCGGTGACAACTCCGAAACAGAAGCCGGAGCCTTCGTCTATTTCTACTTTTGCCATATCCGGTTCAGTTCTTCTCCTTTATAACCCGTTCGAATTGTTCCGCCAGCCATTCCTTTTGTTGGGAAATGCTCAGGTGGCTGTTGTCCAACAATAAAGCGTCAGAAGCTTTGCGCAGCGGACTTACATCCCGGTTTTGGTCAATATAGTCCCGTTGTTTCACATTTTCCAGAATTTCGTCAAAGCTGGCTTCTTCCCCTTTGGCCTTTAGTTCGTCATAGCGGCGTTGTGCCCGTATCTCGGGGGTGGCGGTTACAAAAATTTTCAGCTCGGCATCCGGAAAAACGGTAGTGCCGATGTCGCGCCCATCCATAACGATACCCTTGGCCTTGCCCATCTCTTGTTGCTGTGCTACCATAGCTTCGCGTACGAAATCCAATGTTGCAATGGGGCTGACACGTGAAGATACTTCCATGGTACGGATTTTGTTTTCTACATTTACTCCGTTCAGGTAGGTATCTGGGCGTCCGGTTTCGGGGTTCAGGCGGAAAGAAATATGTATATCCTTTATTAGACTTTTCAGTTTTTCGGCATCTATGCGGTCACCCTGGAAAATACCATTCTCTATACTATATAATGTTACTGCCCGATACATGGCACCACTATCTATATATATGTAACCGATTTCGCGGGCGAGGTCTTTGGCCATAGTGCTTTTCCCGCAAGAGGAAAAACCGTCGATTGCTATTGTTATCTTTTTCATGACTTTTATGCTATAGTTATATAGGTATAACACCTGCAAAACAGAAAATTTCAATATTTCATTTAAAATTCTTGCCAAAGATACGGTATTTTTAAAATATCTCGTTACATTTGTGGCACAAAAGCACATGGAGGTTTTTGAAGGATTAAAAAAATGAAAATGGAGCGCCTATTGTGTAAAAAAAAACAGCAGAGCGTGAACATTCTTGGGAAAAGTGCTATATTTGCCCCAAATGAGAAACACTAAAATTATATTATAAATTATGGAAATTAAGAAATCACCTAAGGCAGACCTGGAGAGTAAGAAGTCGACTTGGCTGCTTGTCGGTTATGTAATCGTGCTCGCTTTCATGTTTGTTGCGTTCGAGTGGACAAAGCGTGACATCAAGATTGACACGAGCCAGGCTATTACCGACGTATTTTTTGAAGAGGAAATCATCCCTATTACAGAACAGCCGGAGCAGGTTACTCCTCCGCCTCCCGAAGCCCCTTCAATTGCAGAGACGTTGACTATCGTTGAAGACGATGCTGACGTGGAAGAAACGGCCATTGTATCTTCTGAAGAATTGAACCAGGCTGTGGAAATCAAATATGTTCCCGTAGCAGTGGAAGAGGAAGAACCGGAAGAACAGACTATCTTCGAGGTGGTAGAACAGATGCCTGAGTTCCCGAATGGTGGTATGGCTGGTTTGATGCAGTATTTGAGCAAGAATATTAAATATCCTACTATTGCACAGGAAAACGGAACTCAAGGCCGTGTAACTGTACAGTTCGTGGTTAATAAGGACGGTAGTATCGTAGATGCTAAAGTTCTGAGAGGCGTTGACCCGTATTTGGACAAAGAAGCTGTCCGCGTGATTATGGGCATGCCGAAGTGGAAACCCGGTATGCAGCGTGGTAAACCCGTTCGTGTTAAGTATACCGTGCCTGTAATGTTTAGATTGCAGTAATAAAATATCTATAAGTGGGAGAGGCTGCCGGAATGCAGCCTCTTTTCATTATCCGCTATTCCCTAAATTCTGAAAATGCCATGTTTACAGCTTCCGAGCTTTTAGAAAGAATAAATTCTCATATTGCAGAATTGCAGTTTACCCGTACTCCTCAAGGTTTATATGCTCCCGTTACCTATGTGTTGTCCATGGGCGGAAAAAGAATCCGTCCGGTATTGATGTTGATGGCCTACAATCTGTATCAGGAGGATATTACCCGTATTTTTAACCCTGCAACGGGGATTGAAGTGTATCATAATTATACTCTTTTGCATGACGACTTGATGGACCGTGCAGACCGTCGCCGTGGTAAGGAGACGGTACATAAAGTTTGGGATGACAATGCTGCCATCCTTTCGGGGGATGCAATGCTTGTATTAGCTTATCAGTTTATGGCTCAATGCCCGGTTGAACACCTGAAAGAGGTGATGGATATATTTAGCCTGACTGCACTGGAAATCTGTGAAGGACAGCAGCTGGATATGGAGTTTGAACATCGGAAGGATGTGAAGGCAGAGGAGTATCTGGAAATGATTCGTCTGAAAACTTCGGTATTGTTGGCTGCAAGCTTGAAGATTGGCGCTCTTTTGGGAGGGGCTTCTTCTGAAGATGCGGAGCAGTTGTATGATTTTGGCATGAACTTGGGTGTCGCTTTTCAGTTGAAAGATGATTTCCTGGATGTTTATGGCGATGCTGCCGTCTTTGGAAAGAATATTGGAGGTGATATTCTGTGCAATAAAAAGACCTACATGCTGATAAAGGCTTTTGAACATGCGGATGAGGAGCAGTTGACCCGCTTGAATGCTTGGGTGGATGCTGTTGCATTCAACCCGGAGGAGAAAGTTGCTGCGGTGACGGAACTGTATAACCGGATTGGCGTCAAGGAACTGTGTGAGAAAAAGATGGAAGAGTATTGTGAACGCGCAATGGAAAGTCTGTTGGCGGTGAAGGTGGCAGATGAAAAGAAAGAGGAATTGAAGAACCTGATGGCTAACCTGATGCATCGGGAAGTATAACTTTAAATCCGGGAGAAAATGCCTTATAGAAGATTGCCTAATACAGATCAAGCGAGAATACGGGCGCTGAAAGCAGTGGTCGTCAAGGGTGATATATGTAATGTGTATGATTTGGCCGTATCTTTGAAGGCGTTGACTGATGCGCGGAATTTTCTTACAAAGTTTGAAGCTGCGCAAGCTTATTATGCCGACTGTTTTGAGCGGCAGGCTCGGGCGGGACGTAAGCATCAGGCTAATGTAAAGACTGCCCGTCTGTATATTTCTCATTTTATCCAGGTGTTGAATTTAGCTGTCATCCGTTCTGAAGTGCGTATTGCTCATAAGGAATATTACGGTTTGGACACAAGCAACAATAATGTGCCTGATTTATCGACAGAGCCTGCCTTGGCAGAGTGGGGGCGTAAAATCGTGGATGGGGAAAACAAACGTATATCCCAGGGAGGAATTCCCATTTATAACCCTACGATTGCAAAAGTGAGGGTGCATTATGATATTTTCATGGATAGTTATGAGAAGCAAAAGAATCTTCAATCTTTGACAGCCCGCAGTTTGAACACCTTGGCTTCGATGCGTGCAGAGGCAGATGGTTTGATTTTGGATATATGGAACCAGGTTGAAAAGAAATTCGAGGAGGTCACTCCCAATGAGAAACGTTTGGATTTATGCCGTGATTATGGAATAATCTATTATTACCGTACCGGTGAGAAACGCAAAGAGTAAGTTGAAGAATGAGATTGATTGATTCACATTCCCATCTTTTTTTAGAAGAGTTTGCAGAGGATTTGCCTCAAGTGATGGCTCGTGCCCGTGAGGCAGGAGTCACGCATATTTTTATGCCCAATATCGATAGTACCACCATAGGACCTATGCTTCGGGTGTGCCGTGAATATAAAGGGTATTGCTATCCGATGATTGGATTGCACCCTACCTCTGTGGGTGCGGATTATGAAAAGGAGTTGGAAATAGTGGCCCGGGAGCTGGCTTCACCGAATGAATTTGTTGCGGTTGGCGAGATTGGTATGGACTTGTATTGGGATAAGACTTTTCTTAGAGAGCAGCAAAGGGTGTTGGACAAGCAGATTGAGTGGGCTTTGGAATACGGTTTGCCGGTAGTGCTGCATTGTAGGGAAGCGTTCGACCATATATATAATGTGTTGAAACTCTATCAGCAGACTCCTTTGAAAGGAATTTTCCATAGTTTTACGGGAACCTCGGAAGAGGCCTGCAGGATTATGGAATTTGCGGATTTCATGATAGGAATAAATGGTGTGGTGACTTTCAAGAAATCAACTTTGCCCGAAGTCTTGAAGAATATTCCTTTGGAACGCATCGTGCTGGAAACCGATTCCCCTTATCTGACTCCGGTTCCCAATCGAGGCAAGAGGAACGAAAGCGCATATGTTAAGGATACTTTGGTAAAGGTGGCCGGAATCTATGGGAACTCTCCTGAAAAGGTGGCCCAGGTTACTTCTGATAACGCTTTAAAAGTGTTCGGAATGCTCAAATAAGCTCTTTAAGATTTTAAAGTTTATTAATTTTGAGATTTTATTTAATATAAAACGGGGAGAATGAGGCAGAACAACAAAAAAAAGAATACATTTGTAGCTGAAAACGCTGGTGGTTCGCATTTTTTTTGTAATTTGCACCCGATTTCAGAAAAGGCGTCTATTGGAGAGATGCTCGAGTGGTTGAAGAGGCACGCCTGGAAAGCGTGTATACCCCTAAAGGGTATCCGGGGTTCGAATCCCCGTCTCTCCGCAGTGTGATAAAATGGAGATAAAACAACAAATTATAATAAATAAATTAATTAATTAATCTTAAAAATTAGACACACAATGAAAAAGTTATTTGCAATTGTTGCTGTGATGGGAGTCTTAACATTTGGCTCAACTCAACTTGCTCAGGCTCAAGATGCTCCTGCAGCTGAACAAACTGAACAAGCAGCTGTAGCACCTGCTGCTGACGCTGCTGCTCCTGCCGCAATGGAAGCTGCAGAAGGTGGTATCCACAAAGAACTCAAAACTAAGTTTATTGAAGGTACTGCATCTTTCATGAGTTTGGTAGCTATCGCATTGGTTATCGGTCTTGCATTCTGTATTGAACGTATCATTTATTTGAGCTTGGCTGAAATCAACACAAAGAAGTTCTTGGCTGCTATTGAAGCTGCTTTGGAAAAAGGTGACGTTGAAGCTGCTAAAGACATCGCACGTAACACTAGAGGTCCTATCGCTTCTATCTACTATCAAGGTCTGATGAGAATTGACCAAGGTATCGACGTAGTAGAAAAGTCAGTAGTTTCTTACGGTGGTGTACAAGCTGGTTACCTGGAAAAAGGTTGCTCTTGGATTACACTGTTCATCGCTATGGCTCCGTCTTTGGGATTCTTGGGTACTGTAATCGGTATGGTGCAGGCATTTGATAAGATCCAGCAGGTAGGTGATATCTCTCCGACGGTTGTAGCAGGTGGTATGAAGGTTGCCTTGATTACAACTATCTTCGGTTTGATCGTTGCCTTGATTCTGCAGGTATTCTATAACTACATCCTGGCTAAGATTGAAGCTTTGACCAGCGAAATGGAAGATTCTTCTATCTCTCTGTTGGATATGGTTATCAAATATGACTTGAAATACAAAAAATAATTAAGATGGCTAAGTTATCATATAAAGTATCATACTATGCACTGTATGTCATGTTCGCTATCATCTTGGTAGTGTTGGGCATGTTCTTCTTCGGTGGAGATGCTCAGGGCGATGCAGTGTTGGCAAGCGTTGACGCAGAAATGTGGCAACCGGCTCATACAGACGCATTGATTTATTTGATGTACATTCTGTTCTTTGTAGCTATTATTGCTACCGTGGTTGGTGTTTTGTTCCAATTTGGAGCTGCACTGAAAGACAATCCGGGAGCAGCGTTGAAATCTTTGATTGGTTTGGTTATATTGGTTGCAGTTGTTGTTATTTCTTGGACTATGGGTAGTGAAGAACCACTTGTTATTCCGGGTTATAGCGGAACTGAGAACGTACCTTTCTGGTTGAAGCTTACTGACATGTTCCTTTATTCTATCTATATCTTGTTTGCTGGTACAGTCTTGGCAATCATTTTTAGTAGCATTAAGAAAAAATTATCATAATCAATTGAGGTAACTCAATTTAAAGATATAATTACAATGGCTAAAAAGAAAAGAGAAGTTCCTGAAATTAACTCAAGTTCTACTGCGGACATCGCTTTCTTGTTGCTGATTTTCTTCTTGATTACAACATCTATGGATACCGACCGTGGTTTGGCAAGACGTTTGCCGCCTCCACCGGAAAAGGACCAGAAGTTGGACGATGCAAAGAAGAAGGAACGCAACGTATTGCAAGTCTTCTTGAACATGCAGGACCAGTTAATGTGCGGGAATGATTATATTACTGTTGACCAATTGCGTGCAAAAGCAAAAGAATTTATTGCCAATCCGTATAACGAAGATACAAAACCGGAAAAGATTTCTAAGAATGTTCCTTTCTTCGGTACAGTACAAGTGACGGAAGGCCATGTGATTTCTTTGCGTTGTGACCGTGGTTCTTCATACAAAGCATATATGTCTGTACAGAATGAGTTGGTAGCAGCTTATAACGAGTTGCGTGATGAATTGGCTCAGGAAAAGTGGCAGAAGAATTATATGGAGTTGGATCAGGAACAACAAGATGCAATTCGTGAAATTTATTCTCAGAAGATTTCTGAGGCAGAACCTAAAAAGTACGGAGAAAAGAAGTAATGGGAAAATTTAATAAGACTGGTAAACGTGGAATGCCGGCGTTGAACACTTCTTCTCTGCCTGACCTTATCTTCACCTTGTTGTTCTTCTTCATGATTGTAACAACGATGCGTGAGGTAACATTGAAGGTTGAGTTTAAGGTTCCGCAAGCTACAGAATTGGAGAAACTTGAAAAGAAGTCTTTGGTTACGTTTATCTATGTAGGAAAACCTACTGCCGAATTTCGTAAGAAGTTAGGTAATGAGAGCCGTATCCAGTTGAACGACAGCTATGCTGAAGTTGCTGAAATTCAAGATTACATTATTGGTGAACGTGCCAGTATGAAGGAAGAAGATCAGCCGCAGATGACAGTGTCTTTGAAAGTTGACCAAGATACGAAAATGGGTATCGTAACAGATATCAAAGAAGCGCTTCGTAAGGCTTATGCTTTGAAGATTAACTATTCTGCGCAACCGCGTCAGTAAAAGTTAGTTTAATGATATAATAAAGGTCGTTTCATTTGTTGAAACGACCTTTATTGTTTTAAGTATATTGGGTTTTTAAGATTTCACATTATATACTTCGCGGTAGATGTGTTCCTTTACAGAGTCAAAATCCTTTCCACATTCTATATCTCCATAGGCCATGATGAGCATAGGCAGGTAGTTGTCGCCTGTTTTATAGGGTGGTTGTTGGTAGGGCTTTTCCCATAAGGAGAATCCTTGCCGTTGATAGAAGTTAATGCGGCGTTTAGCCATTTCTTCTTCGGGTATTTCCACTTCCAAGACGATGGGATGTTTTAAGAGTTGGCATAAATGGTTTAGTACGCTCTTTCCATATCCGCCGTTACGCTGTGCGGGGTCAATGGCAAAATGCTCTATATAGTAAAAATGTCCGAAATCCCAGTAAGTGATGAGACCTACCGGGGTGTTGTTATGGAAGATGATATTGTTATAGAAGTGCGTTTTGGTATCTGTATACTTGCGCAATTCCTCCAGTTCCCGGTACTCCTCTGAAGGGAATGATTGAGTCATTAATTTCTCCATGTAGCTGTACAAGTCTGTGTCAGCTGTTGTAATACGTTGAAGTCTGATCATAAGTTCTTTTAGTTTAGTTTGTTTTTATTCAGTATAAAATTCAATGACGCGGCAGATGGCCCGTTGGCAGACCGGGCAGAAAGTAGGGTATTCATTGGTGCGCATGCGGCAATTGTCTGCCGGACGGTAGATGCCTTTGGCAGAATAGCCAGCTCCTTCATATACGCCTACGGGATATGTTCCACTTTCAGAAGAGGGAGTAGGAACGGGAGTTCCTTGAGCAAGCATATCTTTCCATTTGGAAGTGAAATCGATTCTTGTGCTGATGTTCTGTTCCCAGGGTTCCACATCTAGTGGATAGGTATCTGTCATCACGTCATTGTCGTAGAAGTATTCATCGGCCAGTCCGCCAAAGCTATGCCCGAACTCATGTACCACAACGGGGCGGAACATGGGATGGTGGGCGGTAGTAAGGGTATAGGAATTATAGATTCCACCGCCTCCGTATTCTTCCGTATTGGCAAGGATGATGATGTGTTCATACGGTATTCCCGCCAGCGCATCGTGTATGGATTTGACACGGGAGGTTGTCAGATACCGGTCTGAATAGAATGTGCTGAAATGAGAGCTGAATGCTGTCCGTTTCCATTCTCCGAGGCGTGGTACGCTTACTCCGCTGTCTTCGGAGGGGCTGGCCACTGCTACAATGTTGAAGTGCTTTTTCATGGACCGGAAGGGTTCGTGGGCAAACAGACTTTCGCAGGCAATGGCTGCGTCTTCGTAGAATACCGGCATCTCTTCGGGAGTATATCCTTCTGCAAGGATGGCTACGTCGATGCATTTGGCCGTATTGCCGCTTTGCAGCAGATATTTATGTGGTGTGATGTGGGCAGTACCTTTCTGATGTATCAGGATGTCGTCGGGACTGACCGTATGTTTCATGCTTGCCCGTACATTTCTACGCGGGTCGAGAAGTGTTATTTCTATTTCTGCAGGACGAAGGGGATAGGGAAGGAGAAAGGTGTTTTCGAATCCTTTGGTCACTGCTTTGGCTTCATCCGTTTCCAGCCACTCCTGGAAGAGCGAAGAAAAGGATGTTTTGTAGATTACGCTGCCATTGGCTGCATCCCGCATAATGATTTGTCCGTTTCCTTGCAAGGGCAACTCAGACAAATGATGCTTCCTTCCTGCCCAAGAGGGGAGACAAGACAATCCGTCCAGGCATATTTCTTGTCTGGCTGCATTTCCGGTAAAGATATAGTCGACACGCAGGGTCTTATCTGCAAAATAATCGGCAAAGCGTTGGGCATGCAAGGATATTGCCGCCATCAGGCATAATAGGAATAAGGAATACTTTTTCATAACAGTTCATTATTATTGCTACTACAAAGATAATATCTTTAAAGCTCATCTGCAATTTTCCGGTCGTGCGAGATGGAATTTTGCATATGCACTTTGAAATGCCTGATATGCGGTATTATTCTTTTTTTTGCAAGAAAAGTTATAAACCGTATTTTTATTGGCGAAAAAATAGCTAACTTTGCATGTTGCCGTATAGATATGCGGGAGATATAGTAATTTATTAATCATTAGAATTTGAAATGGGACATCATCAATTGGATACTTTAGACGAACAGATTTTAAAACTTATAGCCGATAATGCACGCATTCCTTTCCTTGAAGTGGCCAGAGCTTGTAATGTATCGGGAGCAGCCATTCATCAGCGCATTCAAAAGCTGACAAACTTAGGTATATTGAAAGGTTCTGAATATGTGATTGATCCGGAGAAGATAGGATACGAAACATGCGCCTATATCGGTATCTATCTAAAGGATCCCGCTTCCTTCGATGCTGTGACGAGAGCATTGGAAGCCATTCCCGAGATTGTGGAATGCCATTTTACGACAGGCAAGTATGATATGTTCATAAAGCTTTATGCCCGCAACAACCATCATTTGCTGAGCATCATACATGATAAGTTGCAACCGCTGGGACTGGCGCGTACGGAAACCTTGATATCTTTCCATGAAGCCATCAAGCGGCAGATGCCTATAACGGTAGAAGAAGAGGAAGATTAATTCTACCGGCGGATATAATCGACGAATGCATAAGGGCAGGGATGCTTCTCATCTGCGGGATGGGACTCCCTGCTTTTTTCTTGCCATACAGTCGGAGCGACTTCGGGAAAGTAGGCATCCACCTGAGGGGCTTCTGCATCCACCTCGGTCAGGCAGAGGGCACCTGCAAAGGGGAGTGCCTGGCGATAAACGCTTGCACCGCCGATGATGTAGACGTGTTCGTCGGGCTGGCAACTGTTCAGTGCTTCTTCCAGTGAGGAAAAAACTTCTGCATCGGGACAAATCAAATCTTTTTGAGTGGACAGAACAACGTTGCGGCGGTTGGGAAGCGCGCCTTTGGGGAGAGATTCAAAGGTCTTTCGGCCCATGATGATGGTATTTCCCGTGGTGAGGGCTTTGAAACGCTTCAAATCATTGGGAAGCCAGAATAACAACCGGTTCTGATAACCGATACCTCTCTTTCTATCTACTGCGGCGATAATACTAATCATATGTGTGTAAAATTCTTTTCTCTTTCTATCTTTTTATTGTAGGATTTATACTGACACTTTCCCTGCAATATGCGGATGCGGGTTATAGTTGACCAACTCAAAATCCTCGAACTTGAAATCGAAGATGTTTTTCACATCCGGATTGATTCTCATCTGCGGCAAATCCCGCGGTTCACGAGATAGTTGGAGCTTTACCTGCTCCAGATGGTTCAGATAGATGTGGGCGTCTCCTAAGGTATGGATGAAATCTCCGGCTTTCAGTCCGGTGACTTGCGCCATCATCTGCAGGAGCAGGGCATAGGAAGCAATGTTGAAGGGCACTCCTAAAAAAATGTCCGCACTACGCTGGTACAGTTGCAGGCTCAGCCGTCCGTTGGCGACATAGAACTGGAAGAAAGCGTGGCAGGGAGGGAGGTTCATGTTGTCCAAATCGCCTACATTCCATGCGCTGACTATAATCCGGCGTGAGTCGGGATTGTGCTTGATGGTTTCTACAGCTTCGCTGATTTGGTCGATGAATCCACCTTTATAGTTCGGCCAGGAGCGCCATTGATACCCGTAGATATGTCCCAGGTCACCGTTTTCGTCCGCCCATTCGTTCCAGATGCGTACACCGTTGTCCTGAAGATATTTCACATTGGTGTCTCCTTGGAGGAACCATAGCAGTTCGTATATGATTGATTTCAGATGCAGCTTCTTGGTAGTAAGGCAGGGGAAGCCTTCATCCATGTTGAAACGCATCTGGTGGCCGAATACGCTGATGGTGCCGGTACCCGTACGGTCGCTTTTCTCTACGCCTTCGGTCAGTACGCGGTTCAGCAGGTCTAAATATTGTTTCATGATGTAATGCTCTGTTTTTATCCGAACGCAAAGGTAGGAGAATTAATTAATAATTAATAATTAATAATTAATAATTAGAGGAAGGGGGTCATCAGGTTTCCCACCCAGCCTACGAATTTCTTCCATCCGGAACGCTTTTTCCAGACTTCGGGAGTGAGTAGCGTACTGTTTTGCACGTCCCGTTCGAACATGGCATTCAGCTCATTGGTGGTCTTGGGGTCGAAGATGAAAGCGTTTGTCTCGTAGTCATAGCGCAGGCTGCGGCTGTTGAGATTGGCAGTACCCACCGTGCAGAAAGTGCTGTCTACCATCATTATCTTGGAATGGTGGAAGCCGCCGTTGAAGAGATATATCTTGGCTCCTTTCTTCATCAGCTTGTGTGCTATGTAGAATGAGGCATCCGGAGTAAAGGCTATGTCCGACACGGCAGGTATCATGATTTCCACTTCAGTACCTTTTTTCAGTGCGTTCTTGATTGCCTTGCGGATTGATTTGGTCGGAACGAAATAGGGATTCACGATTCGGATATTCTTCTGTGCGGCTTGTATGGAAGCTGCATAGGCATGGCTGATGGAGCGTGGTGTTTCGCGTGGCGTGCGGTCCACGATGGCTATTTCTTCGGCAATACTGTCGGGCAGTTGCGGAGTGTCCGGAAAATAGGCTGGACCTCCAACGTGTTGTCCCGTCTCCCGGTTCCACATGGTCAGGAAGATGCCTTGCAGATAGCGCACAGCATCTCCTTCAAGATGTATGTGCATATCGTGCCATTTACCGATTTTAGGCAATCCGTTGATGTAGTAGTCGGCGATGTTCATGCCACCGGTATAACCTATCTTTCCGTCAATCACTACTATTTTCCGATGGTCGCGGTGTATGGCATGGTTTACCCAGGGAAAAGTGATAGGGTCGAACTTGACGATTTCGATGCCTTGGGCATGGATGGATTTCAGATGGTGTTCCTTCAATGGTTGGTTGTTGGACCAGTTGCCGAAGGCATCGAACATGGCGCGGACTTCAACCCCTTCCTTGACCTTCTCTGCCAGAAGGCTGAACAAGGCATTGGCTATGGAGTCGTTGCGGAAATTGAAATATTCCAAATGGATATGATGCCGGGCATGGCGGATATTCTCGAAGAGATCGACGAACTTGTCATGGCCGGTCATCAGCAATTTCACTTCATTGTTATAAGTGACGGGGGCGCCCATTTCCTTCAAGTAATTCATGACGATGGAATCGCTTGTTGCTTGCGCCCCGGCATTCCCAATAGAAAAAACGAATAATATGATGAATAGAATCTTTCTCAAAACTTTCTCCTCTTAGTTAGTTTTATGAGGGGACAAAGATACGATTTATCATTGAAAAACAACTATGCCATAGATGAAATCTTGCGGTAACCGAAATAGAGCAATACCACTCCGGCAATGATTAACGACTTGGGGTCAAGCTCCGAAGCTCCGCTCCGGATGGCAGTATCGAAGGTTTCGCGCAAGGTGTCCAGTATCAGCTGCACTCCGTCGAGGGAGACGAACAGTACGAGGGCCAGAGTAAAGCAGAATGCTGTCCATATCTGCGCCAAGTGGCGGCTACGGTCGGGCAGATGTCGCAGTACGCGGCGGCTGAACCCGTTATCGGCTATTTCCTGCCGGTGTTCGGCAAAGAATGAAGTCAGGAGTTTATCATCATTTTCCATCATAACCATTTTGTTTTAAGTAGGAAGCCATTTTGTCTTTCGCCCGCGAGAGGTGGCTTTTTACCGTTCCCGCCGGACATCCGGTGATACCTGCAATCTTTTCGATGCTTTGGTCTTCCATGTAGAAGAGCGTGATGCAGGTGCGTTCCATTTCCTTCAGTGTGGCCAGGGCACGGTAAATGTCCATGTGCTGTCCCACGTCCTGCTGCAGTGTGCTGCATTGAGCGTCCACTCGGTACGTATCCAAATCGTCTGTTTCCTTCCGGCTGCGAATATAATCATAAAAAACGTTATAGGCAATACGGTAGAGCCAGGTTGAGAAGCTGGACAAATTCTTGAACGAAGCGATGTTTGTATAGGCCTTGATAAACGTATCTTGTGCCAGGTCGTCACTCAACTCGCTGTCGCCGCAGGTCTGGTGCAGGAAGAACCGCCGCACGGGCGACTGGTACTTCTTTACCAACTGGTCGAAGGCCCTGGTGTTGTGAAACACCACGACCTGTGCGACTAACGATATGTCACCCATCTGACTCATTTTTCTTCGTTCTTCTTCTGTTGGCTGTAGAAAATCACCAATTGTCCGAAGCCGGTGAACATGACGAGCAAGCCGATACATCCGAGACCGAATTCTCCGGTAATGGCCCAAAGGAAGATGAACAGGCCGATGCCGACGAATATGTTGTTGATGCCTTTGCTGCGGATATCCGTTGCTGCGGTTTCTTTGAAGAAGTTTTCAGGCAGTTGCTGTCCGCTGGCCAGGGCCTGTTCCGCCAGGCGGTACTTGGCTTTCCGGTTTTTATAGCGGAAGAAGAATACTACGAATATGATGAGTAGCGGCAGTCCGAATACAAAGACGATGGCTGTTACGGCAATCACGGTTTCCGAGGTCTTGCTCCCGAGGTCGAACCCGTTCCAGTCCATACCGCTGCTATGGTGGGTTCTCCATTTTTCCGGAGCATTGCTACTGCCGGCACCGTTTTCATAAGTCATGACACTGAGTGTGTCTGTTACGGTTTCTCCATTGATGACAGTGTCCCTCAATTCGATGACTCTTTTCTTGTTCCCTTGACCGTCGTTCTCTGTTACGGTTCTGTTTGCGCCTTGCATCAGTGTGCAGAACATCATGGCAAGCATTAATCCAAAAATGATACGTTTCATAATCTATGGTCTTTTAATTTGTTTCTTTGTTGGTTAGACGTATCGTCACCTTTATAAAGTTGCAAAGAGAAGATATTTTTTTTAGAAAACCGGAAATAAGGCGATATTTTTCCGTGAAAATGTCTTATTGTCTTTTTTCCGGAATAACAAGAAGTAGGTATTTGCGACTGTAAATAGAGGTAAATATACAAACCGGGTTGTTTCTTATTGTAAATACTGTTATCTTTGCGCATCTGTTTTTATTGGGAAGTCTTGATGAAGTTGAGGAATATAATGAAGTGTTTCCTCCCTCTGCTGTTCATTGCCTATCTGGGAGGAATTACGCTGTTTACCCACTCGCATGTGGTGAATGGTGTTATCATTGTGCATTCCCATCCATTCAAGGGCCAGCATGAGCATACAGAGGTGCAGTTGGAAACCATTTTCTATCTAGCCTCTTTCGTCTCTTCTTCCCTTCCGTTGCTTCCGGTTGCCGCGACGGTTTTCCTTGTTTTGTTGTGTGTACTGAGCATTCTTACCACGGAATGCATCAAGTGTGTAAAGCTTCGTGGCGGTATTTGCCTGCGTGCTCCCCCTTCTTTTTTTCAAATCCGATAGATTAAGGCAATTCCGTTGTGGGATTGCGTCAACCTCATTGATTAACATATTATTTTAGAAGTACATGAAAAAATATATATTTTTTGTGGTGGGAGCAGTATGTCTGTTACTCTCATCAACCGTTTATGCCGAAGATTTGAAGAGTACCGATGCCAATATTGTCGGTCATGTAATAGAAAAAAGTACAAGGGAACATTTGCCTTATATGACAGTTTCGCTGAAAGGCACCACCATCGGGACCATGACCGATGCCACCGGTCACTATTTCCTAAAGAATCTGCCTGAAGGTGAGTTCACGTTGTCCGTCAGTGCCGTAGGTTATAAGTCGCAGGAGCGCAAAGTCGTTCTGAAACGTGGTAAGACCTTGGAAGAGAACTTTGAGTTGGAAGAAGACATGGTGGCACTGGACGGGGTGGTAGTCACAGCCAACCGCAATGAGACTGCCCGGCGCTTGGCACCCACTTTGGTCAAAGTGGTCACTCCTAAACTGTTTGAGCAGACAAACTCGCATACTTTGTCGCAAGGACTGGCCTTTCAGCCAGGTGTGCGGGTGGAGACCGATTGCCAGAATTGCGGTTATTCACAAGTGCGCATCAACGGGCTGGATGGGAAATATACCCAAATATTGATAGACTCACGTCCCATCTTTTCCTCTCTGGCCGGTGTGTATGGGTTGGAACAGATTCCCGCCAACATGATAGAGCGTGTGGAAGTGGTGCGTGGAGGTGGTTCAGCCTTGTTCGGTTCTTCGGCCATTGCCGGGACGGTGAATATCATTACGAAGGAACCGATTCGCAATTCCGGTTCTTTCTCGCATACCATTTCCAATTTCGACGGTTCCGGCTCGTTCGACAACAACACGACCCTGAATCTTTCCTTGGTTTCTTCGGACAGTAAGATGGGGGCTTATGTGTACGGCCAGAGCAGGCATCGTTCGGCATGGGACTCCAACGGAGACGGTTTTTCCGAATTACCGAAGCTGAAGAACCAGACTGTCGGTCTGAATGCTTACTACCGGACAAGTGCCTATTCCAAGCTGAGCCTTGAATACCATCATATGGAGGAATTCCGCCGTGGTGGAAGTGGCTTCAGCCTTCCCCCTCATATAGCCGAGGATGCCGGATTGAACGGTACCGGGGCGCCCGGACTGGTGGAACAGCTGAAACATTCCATCAACACGGGTGGGCTCAAGTTCACGGCTTTCTCCAAAAACCAGAAACATACGTTCAGTACCTATGCTTCGGCTCAGCACATCGTGCGCAATAGTTATTACAGCGCTTATGGAATGACTACGGACTTTACCGGTGTGCTGGGTGCCCAGTATATTTATCATTTTGACAAGTGTCTGTTTATGCCTGCCGATTTGACCGGAGGCATTGAGTTCAATCACGACAATCTGCATGACAAGGCAACGGACGTACAGAAGTATCGTGATGCTGCTTTGGCCGAAGATCCTACGGCAACGGGTGACCGCTTGCAACAACTGATTGAGAAATATACCCCCGCCCCGTTGAACCAAGTGGTGAATATAGCAAGCGTCTATGCCCAGAATGAGTGGAAGAACGAACAGTGGAGTTTCCTGATTGGCGGGCGCGTAGATAAAAACAGCATCATGGACAAGGCTGTTTTCAGTCCCCGTGCCAATATCCGTTACAATCCTACTCAGGATGTGAATATCCGTTTCAGTTATGCTGAGGGATTCCGTGCTCCACAAGCGTTTGATGAAGATCTGCATATCAGTAATGTGGGTGGAGAGTTGGTTTCCATTGTCCGCGCCAAAGGATTGAAGGAAGAGCGTTCGCGCAGCTTCAATGCTTCGGTAGATTGGTACCACTATTTCGGAGATTTCCAGGCAAACCTACTGGTGGAAGGCTTCTACACGAAACTTTCCGACCCGTTTGTCCTGACGCCTCCGGTGAAAGACCCGGATGGTAGCGCTTATCTGATACAGACCCGTATCAATGGTTCGGGAGCTAAAGTGTATGGCGGCACATTGGAAGGAAAGGTTGCCTATAAGGATAAGGTTCAGTTGCAGGCAGGGCTGACGCTTCAACGAAGTATCTATGACTCTCCCGAAGAATGGAGTGCGGATGAGGAGCACTTGTCGGAGAAAGAACGTTACAGCGACAAGATACTGCGTACTCCCGACGTCTACGGCTACTTTACAGCTACCTATATGCCGGTTAAAGCCTTCTCAATAGCTTTGAACGGCAATTATACCGGGCGGATGTACGTTCCCCATTTGCTTTCGGAGGTGAACGGTGAGGCGGATGTATTGGTAAAGAGTCCGGACTTCTTTGAGCTTGGAACAAAGATAGCTTACGACTTTGATTTTCAAGGGTTCTGTTTGCAGCTCAATGCCGGTGTACAGAATATATTCAATTCTTATCAGAAAGATTTTGATAAAGGAGCGAGCCGCGATTCCGGTTATATCTACGGACCGGGTGCACCGCGTTCCTATTTTGCAGGGGTGAAACTCAGTTTTTAAAAAGAGTATTGAACCGTGCTTTTTGTTTAGCCCCGTAGATTGGTGAAACGTATTTTGCACTATCTTTGCTGCCATAAAACAGTTCAAAGCATGAAGCTACCCTCATCTTTCACCGATTATACACGCGCCCTCTTGGGTGTGGAAGAATATGAAAAGCTGGCTGCCGCCCTGGAAGGGGAGCAGCCGGTCAGTATCCGACTGAATGAAGATAAATTACCGGAATCTTCATTCAGTCTTTTTCGTTCCTCTTTTAGGCATGTCCCTTGGTCTACTGCCGGATACTATCTGGACAAGCGGCTGACATTCACTTTTGACCCGCTGTTTCATGCAGGCTGCTACTATGTGCAGGAGGCTTCGTCTATGTTTGTGGAGCAGGCTTTGAGGCGGTATGTGGGCGAAGGACCGGTGGTGATGCTTGACCTCTGTGCGGCTCCCGGCGGGAAATCCACGCATGCCCGTAGCGTGTTGCCCGCAGGCAGTCTGCTGGTGGCCAATGAGGTAATCCGCAACCGCTCGCAGGTATTGGCGGAGAATCTTACGAAGTGGGGGCATTCCGGTGTGGTGGTCACTAATAATGACCCGGCAGATTTTTCTTCCTTGACGGACTTCTTCGACGTCATATTGACGGATGTCCCCTGCTCTGGCGAGGGGATGTTCCGTAAAGACCCCGTTGCGGTAAGTGAGTGGAGTGGGGAGAATGTGGAAATCTGCTGGCAGCGCCAGCGTCGCATCGTTACGGATATCTGGCCTTGCTTGAAGTCCGGAGGCATTCTCATCTACAGTACTTGTACCTATAATACAAAGGAAAACGAAGAGAACATCCGTTGGATACGGGATGAATTCGGGGCGGAGGTATTGCCGTTGGAAATTTCTACTGACTGGAATATTACGGGTAATCTATTGTCGGGAGAGGACTTTCCCGCCTATCGTTTCCTGCCCCATCGGACGAAGGGGGAAGGATTCTTTTTGGCAGTTCTCCGCAAACCGGGCGTGAGCGATGGGAATACCTGGGCCGGGCAGGTGAAATCCTGGGAAAAAGGAAGAAAACCTCAAGGAAAAGGAGCGAAAACTCCGGGTGTTTCCAAAGAACAGCTTTCGGCACTGCATGAGTGGTTTGCGGTTCCGGATAATTACGAATTTATCGTCAATGGCAACAACGTCAGCGCTTTCCCTAAAGCGTATCTCTCCGAACTGTCGGCTTTGCGTTCGTCACTCCGTATCGTGCAGGCTGGGGTAGATGTTGCCGAGTTGAAAGGAAAAGACTGGATGCCTGCTCATGGGCTCGCCATGAGTATAGCACTGAATCCGGATGCCTTTGCCCATGAAGAGATAGGCCGCGAGCAGGCCATCAGCTATCTGCGCAAGGAGGCTGTTGTCCTTTCGGAGACTGCTCCGCGCGGCATTGTCTTGCTCACCTACAAACAGATACCTCTAGGATTTGTCAAGAATATAGGTAACCGTGCCAATAATCTTTATCCCCAGGAATGGCGCATACGCAGCGGATATTTGCCGGAAGGGGTGCTGGAATTGGCAACAATAACCGGGTGAAATCAATCACGTTACTGCAAAGCTGCTGTATATATTTTGCAGTAGCACTGCAGAGCTGTTGCAGTGACACTGCAAATATATATGCAGCGCGACTGCAACACATATGCAGTGCGACTGCAAAAAATATGCAGAACTTTGCAGTATGATAATAGAGTAGGAATGTACTATTTTTTATTGTTTCTTCAATGCAGTATTTTGTTTGTTCAAGCATTTTCTATATATAGATAACTGTTTTAAAACTAATACTATTTGCTTATGCTTAAAAAAACGATTACTGCCTTAAGCCTACTTTGTATCCTTGCAGCCTGCCAGAGTGACGACAACTCTTCACCACAACCCAAGCCTCGCAAAGACATTGCCTTGACCCGTGCCGAGCAGGAGATGATGGATTTAGGAACGGATTTCGCTTTCCGTTTCTTTAATCAGGTTTGTAAAACTGAGGTGGAAAAGCCCAATCTGTTCATCTCTCCTTTGAGCGCTTCGCTCTGTCTGTCTATGATTGCCAATGGAGCGTTGGGAAACACACTATCTGAGATGACAGATGTCCTGGGCTTTTCGGGCTATTCGTTGGAAGAAATGAACAACTATAATAAGAAGCTGGTGGAGGCGTTGCTCGATTTGGACAATACCACACAGTTGGGAATTGCCAATTCCATCTGGATAAAGAAAGGGTTCGGTGTTCATGACGACTTTGTAAGCGTAAACAAAAAGATGTATGACGCGCAAGTGCAGGAGCTGGATTTTGCCTCTCCCAAGGCTCCGGACATTATAAACGGCTGGTGTGCCGGGAAAACGAATAATTGCATCCCCAAAGTCTTGAATGAGATTCCGGAGACGGCGCGTCTTTATCTGTTGAATGCGCTTTATTTCAAGGGGATTTGGAAGAATCAATTCAAAAAATCGGATACGGCAGAAGAGGCTTTTACGAATGCTGACGGAAGCAAATCGACTGTACACATGATGAATCTTCGTGACGAGAGATTCAACTATGCCGAGAATGAGTATTTCTCAATGGCAGAGTTGCCTTACGGCAATGAGGCTTTCAGTATGGTGGTGCTCTTGCCGGCAGAGGGAAAATCGTTGGATGAGTGCCTGCCGCAGCTGAATGACGAGCGCTGGGGGGAATGGAACAGTAGTTTATCAAGCTCTGCCTTGAACCTTAAGTTACCCCGGTTTGAAATGGAATATGATAAAGAACTCATTGACGATATGATGGCAATGGGAATGCAGGAGGCTTTTACTCCATCGGCCGATTTTTCCGGAATGGCGGATGAGGATTTGTTTATCAGTTTGCTGCAACAGTTCACTTATGTGAAAGTGAATGAAGAGGGGACGGAAGCTGCGGCTGTAACTGTCGGAGGAATGGACGTGGCCGCTCCCGGACCAAGTACGGTAATTCCGTTCTATGTGGACCGTCCTTTCATCTTTCTGATAAAGGAGAAGAGTACGGGAGTTATTCTGTTTATGGGTAAAGTCACAAAACTATAACTACAATATATTGAAATAGAAAGAGCTGTCTGTCAACCGCAGACAGCTCTTTCTATTTATAACCGGCTCTTGTATATCTGTGCCATTGCCTTCTGATACTGGTTTTCCAGTTGCAGGAGGTTTGTCTTGCTTTGATAGACAACCGATATTTCAACGAAGTATTCAATCATACTGATTTGTCCTCCCATAAGTGCTTGTTTCAGTAAAGAAAGGTCTTGCTGTTGATGGAAGGTGCGCTCGTATTCCTCCATGGAAGCGTGCAGGTTCTTGGCCTCTTCATAGAGTTGCCACAAGGCAGAGCTGGCTTGCAGTGCGGCGTTCTCCTTTTGGTAGTCAATGTTGAGCGCTTGTGTCTTGGCTATCTTGACCTTATTGCGGTTTTCGAAAAGCGGGAAAGAGAAGCCTACTACTACACCGTTTAGCGGATGCCCCGATTCGGTATTTCTACGGTAACCCAGTTCCAGTTTGGGCAGCCAGCCTTGCTTGCTTGCCGAAATCTGTTTCCGGGCGGCAGAACTTTCACCCTGCAAGGATTGCAGGGTGGGGTCTGAAGCCAGCAGTTCGTCGGCCAGCGGGTGGAAGTCGGCCGGCAACGGCACTGCCGGGTATTCTGTCAATCCGAGTGTTTGGGCGTCGGGTGTGGTATCGGGTCTGGGACGTCCCGGTGTGAGCGGCTGGTTTCCGTTGAGGACAAGCAGCTCTTTCAGTTTATTGTTAAGTGCCGTCTGGTTCATGCGGGCTTCCGTGCGTACATTCAGCAACTCCAGATTAATCTTGTTGGTTTCCAGTGCATTGGCATCTCCCGTTTCCAAACGCCGGGTGTACATGGCCGACAGTTCCTCCGCATTCTTCAACCGTTCGTCGAGCAGGGCTTGCTGGCGTTGCAGCATGATGATGTCCAAGCATACTTCCTTCGCTTGCAACAATATCTGCTGGCGGAAGGCGGTGGCTTGTGCATCCAGTGCATTTGTCTTGAGTCGGTTCATCTTCCCTCGGGTGGCGTAAAGCGTGGGGAAGTCGAAGCTTTGCGAGATGACCATTTCGCCGACTGTCTCGTCACTGTTCTTGGAGTCCCAAAGGTGGGCGTATGACAGTGTAGGGTCGGGGAGGTTGTTGTTTGTCTTGTTCTCCAGTTTTTGTGAGGAAATGAGGTGGGAGTTAGCCTGCAATTCCTTGTTGTTGGCCTCTATCTGCTGGAGCACGGCATCAATGCCGGACGTTTGTGCGCTCATCCCCGCAAAAGCGAGGATGGCGGCGCTGAATATGAAAAATCTTTTATTCATTGTCTGACGTTTTAGGTTGTTGGTTATGGTGCATCATCAGGTAAACAATCGGAATGATGAAACCGTTCAGGAACGTGGATGTTAAAAGGCCGCCCAAGATAACCTTTGCCATCGGGCTTTGTATCTCGTTGCCCGGCAGGTCGCCACTGAGAGCCAGCGGGATAAGTGCCAGTGCACTGGATAGGGCGGTCATCAGGATTGGATTCAGACGGTCGAGCGAACCGCGGATAACGCTGTCGTAGACGCCATAGCCTTCTTCCTGCTGCAAGTGGTTGTAATGGCTGATGAGCAGCATTCCGTTTCGGGTGGCGATACCGAACAGTGAGATGAAACCGATGATGGCGGGGATACTCACTTCTCCCGTTGTGATGAGCAGGGCGAATACACCGCCTATCAATGCCAGCGGCAGATTGATAAGGATGATGGCACTCTCCTTCACACTGCGGAATTCATGGTAGAGGAGCAGGAATATCACCACGATGGACATGAACGAAGTAAGTGCCAGCGTGCGGCTTGCTGCCTGCTCGCTTTCGAATTGTCCGCCGTATTCGATGTGGTATCCTTCCGGCAGTTTGATTTGTGCGTCTACCTGGGCTTGTATATCATTGACTACACTTCGCAGGTCGCGGTCGGCCACGTTGGCGGAGATGACGATTTTACGCTTTACATTCTCGCGGCTGATGGTGTTCGGACCCATGGCCGAGCGGATTTCCGCTACATAGTTCAGTGGAATTTTCTGTCCGTCGCCCGTATCAATCATCAAGTTGCGTATTTTTTCCATTTCGTCGCGTAGGTTGTCTTTCACGCGTACGGTCAGGTCGAAGCTCTTTCCCTTTTCGTAAACTTGGGAAACGGCTTCACCGGCCAGGCAGACATTGACAAACTCCGAAAATTCGGGCAGTGAAATGCCGTATTTGGCAAGCATTTCCCGTTTGGGTGAAATGACAAGTTGCGGACGCTCAATCTGCTGTTCCACGTTCAGGTCGGCAATACCGGGAATCCCCTGGATGGCACTCTTGATTTCATTGCCCAGAGTGAACATGCGGTTCAGGTCGTCGCCGAACAGTTTGATGGCGATGTTCGCCTTTGTACCGGATAGCATGGCGTCTATACGGTGGCTGATAGGCTGGCCTATTTCCACGTTTGCCCCTACAATGGTACCCAGTTTTTCGCGGACTTCTGCCACGAGCTCGCTGCGCGAGCGGTCTTTCAACTCAAACGGTGCCTCGATCTCAGAGACGTTTACTCCCAGAGCGTGTTCGTCCAGCTCTGCACGTCCCGTTTTACGGGCCACGGTCTGTATTTCGGGGATGGAAAGCAGCAGCTCCTCGGCACGGTGCCCCATCTTGTCGCTTTCTTCCAGGGAAATGCCTGGAAGCGAGGAGATATTGATGGTGAACGAACCTTCATTGAAAGGCGGCAGGAACGAGCGGCCCAGGGTGAAGAAACAGCCGAGCGCTACTACAAATAGTCCGATAGTACCTCCCAGTACCCCTTTCTTATGCCCCAATACGAAAGTCAGTGCAGAACCATACCATTGCTTCATCTTGCGTGCTACGGCAGAATCGCTGTTTTCGTTGTTTTGTTTTTTCGTTTTCTCTTTTCCCAATAGATAGGAGCAAAGTACCGGCGTTACGGTCAGTGCCACAACAGTTGAAGCCGCCAATGCCACAATGAACGCAATACCCAGTGGTACCAACATCCTACCTTCCATACCACTAAGGAAGAACAGTGGTACGAAGCTGACAATGATAATCAGCGTTGAATTGAGGATAGGCATACGCACTTCTTTCGAAGCATTGAACACCACTTCCAGAATAGGAAGTTGCTCGCCGGCAGGTTTCAGTCGGTTTTCGTGCAAACGCTTGTAGACATTCTCCACGTCCACGATGGCATCATCCACCAGCGAACCGATGGCGATAGCCATACCTCCCAGGCTCATGGTATTTATCGTAAAGCCCATATAGTGCAGGGCAAGGATGGAGGCAATCAGTGACAACGGCAGTGTCACCAGCGAGATGACTGTGGTACGTATGTTGGCAAGGAACAGGAAAAGCACGATGACAACGAAAATACCTCCCTCCAACAACGACTTCTGAACGTTTCCGATGGAACTTTCGATGAAACGGCTTTGACGGAAGATGTCTGTGGAAACCTTTACGTCCGCCGGTAGATTCTTCTGCAGGTCTTGCAGGGAAGCTTCCAGTTTGTCTGTAAGCTCCAGCGTGCTTGTGGCGGGTTGCTTGGTGACTGTCAGCAGTACGGCATGCTTACCGCGTTCCGAGGCGGTACCCAGTTTAGGAAGTTTGGCTCCGATTTGAACGTCGGCAATATCTTCCAGCAGGATAGGGGCGCCGGAGACTCCGTTGCTCCGCACCACGGCCTTGGCTATCTGGTCTACCTTGTCGGTAGAAAGTACGCCGCGTACGATATATTCATTGCCATATTCATAGAGTACTCCACCATTGGCATTCAGGTTCATTTCGCGGGTGATGTTCATCACTTCGCTCAATGTCACGCCGTAATGGCGCATCCGTTCCGGGTCCAGCTGCACTTGATATTCCTTGATGTCGCCGCCCAGTACGGCTACTTGTGCCACACCGCCCGTAGAGAGCAGGCGGGGACGTATGGTCCAGTCGGCAATGGTACGCAAATCCAGCATAGAGGTCGAATCTGCTGTCAGACCTACAATCAGCATCTCGCCCAAAATGGACGATTGTGGGCCTAGTGTCGGTTTGCCTACGTTGGCCGGTAAGGATTCGTTGACGACTGCCAGTTTCTCACTGACAATCTGCCGGGCAAGATAGATATCTGTATCCCAGTCGAATTCTACCCAGACTACAGAAAAACCGTTCGTTGAGGAAGAGCGTACACGGCGCACACCCGTTGCACCGTTTACAGCCGTTTCTACGGGAAAAGTGACCAGTTGTTCCACTTCCTCTGCTGCCATACCGTTTGCTTCGGTCATGATGACCACGGTCGGCGCATTGAGGTCAGGGAACACATCCACTTCCGTATGCATGGCGGTATAAGTACCGCCAATCAGCAACAGCACCGATGCTACCAGCACCAGGATGCGGTTCTGAAGAGAAAAACCAATTATTTTGTTTAACATCTTTCTATTTACTATTTACAATGTACAATGTACAATTGGGCTGCGCAATGTCAGCCGCACTTGCTGTTTTATCTAATATTTCTTGTTTATCTGACTTTACACTCCCATTCGTCACGTAACCCTTATACTGCATAGCGAAATGGTACTTTGTAAATTGTCAAATTGTACATGAGATTAGTGTTCATGGCTATGTGCCGGAATAGCATTCGTTGCCGATGCCAGCTTCACTTGATAGGCTCCTTGGGTTACGACGCGATCGCCTGCTTTTATGCCGGAAAGGATTTGTACACTCTCGCCATTGTCGGCACCCAGGGTGACAAGCTGTTTTTTGTAGCCCTCTTCATCCAGTTGCAGGTAGACAAAGAAGCTGCCTTGTTCCTCGGTCAGCGCACTGTGAGGAAGAGACAACACGTTCTCCATTGGTGAGGATAATAGGAATACTTCTACAAACGAGCCGGGAATAACGTCTCCCTTATTGTCGAATTCAAAAGTTACGGGTACATAATATCCGTTCTCACCCGAAGCCTTTCCATAAGAAAGCATGCGCCCGCCCAGTTCTTTCAATGTATATACCTTATTATTATAAGGAGTACAGAAGTTGGCGGAACCGATGCTGTTCAAGTAAGGATAGTACTTTTCGGATACGTCTGCACGCAGGAAAAGCTTGCGGTTCTGGGTGACGCTTACCAACGGCTGGCCGACGCTGACGTAGTCCCCTTCTTTCACCAACAGATTCTTTACATAACCGCTGATGGGAGAAACAACCGCCTGGCCGCTTGCCGAATGGTTCTTTGCGACTGCCTCGTAACTGATACGGGCATTTTCATAAATCTGTTCAGCTTGCGCGAATTCCTTTTCAGATACGATTTTGTTGCCTACAAGCGCTTTCATACGCTCATATTCCTTTTTGGAAACTTCGTAGGCTATCCGGGCTTTCTGCACCGGGTCTCCGTCGGCCATGTTTTTGGATGACAATACCACCAAAGGAGTACCTTTGCTGACACTCATTCCTTCGATAACTTTTCCCTTGAAGGAAACCACGCCTGCTACTGTAGCTACGGCTACGCTCTCGTCTCCCTGGGCTGCCATCACCTGGCCGCTGGTCTTGATGACTTGATGGAAACTACCCGGTTCAACAGTGCTGACTGCTACGCCGGCAGCTTGCGCCTTTGCTGGTGGCAGGATGATTTCATCGCTTCCTCCGGCATGGTTTTCCTGCTCTTCGTGCTCATGGTTGTGTCCCTCATGTTCGTGGTCATGTCCCTCGTGGTCATGTCCGTCATGATTGTGCTCTTCTGTTTCGTGATTATGTCCTTCGTGGCTGTCTCCGGACTTGCTGTTACAGGAGCCTAAAAGGAATAATCCCAAGACTCCCATGAAAATAACTTTTTTCATGATGATATTTGTTCTTACTTTTTGATTTTGAATACAAAGTTAGGGCATAGGGCGTGCAACCAAATTGCATTGTTCCTTATGCCGGATAGAAATCTGTCCCGGTGATGTTCCGGTAACAGTTAAGCAAGAAGAGACGGAGGGGCACGAAGTCCCGTAGCACATATGATAAATGTGCTATGAAGAGATTCCAGATAGATACACTCCTGCCTGCTTATGTCAAACTCGGGTAGGATGAGTAACTTGGAAAAAGGTTCAATGAGTAGGGTAACTGCCCACAAGGCATCCGGATGTGAACACACATCATTGGAAGAGCTGGGCGTCTGTTGTACAAAGTGGGTTGTCATGCATCCCGTGTCGCAACAGCAGTGCTCGTTGCCCGGGCTATGACGGTGTCCGCAGCAATCGGCGGTGATATCATTCTTCATGCATATCATTCCGTCGGCATGATGATGGTGGGGAATGACGGGTATCACCAGCATTATCAAGCTGATGAAAAAAAGAATATAGGTTATGTACTGTTTCTTTTTCATTCCTCTATCTTTGGACGGATGCAAAGATAGAGGTTAAGGACTTAATTACCAAATAGAAAATGCTAAAAAGGTTTGAATAACATATTCAATCCCTCATTCATGCTGGGGTGGGTGAAAATGAAGTCCCGCAGGAAATGGTAACGCTGTCCCGTTTTCATGATTGATGCTACGGTATTGATTACTTCTGGTGCATCGGCACAAAGTAGGGTACAACCCAGAATCCGTCCGGTATGGATGTCTACAATAGCTTTGAGCATACCGTCTATGCTGTGTAGCGTACGGGCACGTGGAATCATGGCAGCAGGGATACGTGCCACATGTATGGAATAACCGTTCTTCATCGCTTCCTCTTCCGTCAGTCCTATATGTGCCAGCGGTGGGTCGGTGAAAATGGCAAAGGGGATTGGATACCGGTCTTTTGTACTCCTTTTTTTGTTTTCAAAGAGTTGATTACGGATGATACGGAAATCATCGATGGACAAGTAGTCGAACTGTTCGTCTCCTTTTACGTCCCCCAGGGCCCATACGTGTGGGGCTGTAGTCCGTAATTGGTTGTCGACAACGATGGCTCCCCGCTTGTCTGTTTGTATACCCGCTTTTTCCAGATTCAGCTCTGCAGTCATAGGCTTGCGGCCGATGGCTACCAGCAAGGCATCTCCTTTCAGGTAGTAGGGAGTGCCGTTTGCACTGTCCGTATAGGTCAGAGTTATTCCTTCGGCTGTGTCGTACACGGATTGGACACGGGCGTTCAACCGGACATTGATACGCTTTCGGTTCAATGCTTCCAGCATGGAGGCGGCAATGTCGCGGTCCACTTTAGGCAGAAAGCGGTTTCCCGCTTCCAGCAGTGTGACATGGCTTCCAAAGCCTGCATACATAGTGGCAAACTCCAATCCGACAGCACCGCCGCCGATGACGAGCAGGTGTGCGGGCAGTTTGTTCGATTGCAGCAAGGTCTCACTGGTATATACGTACTTGCTCTCCTTGAGTCCGTCGATGGCAGGCAGGATAGGGGTGGACCCGGTGTTGATGAATATCTCTTTTCCCTCAAGAATCGTTTCGTCCTTGCCGGAGACTATACGGATTGTATTTTCGGACAAGAAAGAAGCAGTTCCGTCATAGAGGGTTATATTAGGCTTGTTTTTTACATTTTCATAATTTTTCTCACACAGGAAGGATACAAGCTTGTCTTTCCGCGCCACGGCAAGTGCATACAGTTTGGACTGGTTCTTATAATCGTCATAGTATCTTTTTTCCGCATATTCCGATTCGTGAATCAGAGTTTTGGTAGGGATACATCCTACGTTTACACATGTTCCTCCGTACATCTGAGGGGAACGTTCCACGATGGCTACTTTCCAATTCCGTTCGGCCAGTTCGGCGGCCAATAACTTGCCGCCCTTGCCGAATCCTATTATGATGGCATCATATTGTTTCATTTTAATATCTCTTAGTTAAGTGTTTAGTAAAATGAAAACAATATGTATCGGCCATTTGTTCGGACGCCGGGTTTAGCAGATGCTTATCGTTCCAGTTCGCGGAGGGAGTCCATTTTCTTCTTTTCAAGGAATTCGTAGATGCCGCTCAAGTGCTCTTTCACTTGTTTGTTGCCGAATTCATATACCTTGCTTACCAGTCCGTCCAGGAAGTCACGGTCGTGGCTGACGAGGATAAGGGTACCGTCAAAATCCAGTAACGCTTGCTTCAGGATATCTTTGGTTTTCATGTCCAGATGGTTGGTCGGTTCGTCCAGTATCAGCAGATTCACCGGTTCGAGCAAAAGCTTTATCATGGCGAGGCGCGTGCGCTCTCCACCGGAAAGCACCTTGACCTTCTTCATGGACTCTTCGGGGCCACCGAACATGAAGGCACCCAGCAGGTCGCGTATCTTGTTGCGGATTTCCCCTTTTGCCACATCGTCGATGGTCTGGAATACGGTCAGGTTCTCATCCAACAATGAGGCCTGGTTTTGTGCGAAATATCCAATCTGCACGTTGTGTCCTATCGTGAGGGTGCCTTCATGTTCTATTTCCTTCATGATGCACTTCACTAACGTTGACTTTCCTTCACCGTTCTTACCAACGAAAGCAACCTTGTCTCCCCGTTCTATGGTGAGGTTGGCATTCTTGAAGACCACATGGTCACCGTAACTTTTCCCTACTCCCTCCATGATGACGGGATAATTGCCTGAGCGGGGAGAAGGAGGGAATTTGAGGCGTAACGCTGAAGTGTCTTCTTCATCCACTTCCAGCAGTTCCAGCTTCTCCAGCATTTTTACGCGGCTTTGCACTTGCAGGGTTTTGGAGTAGGTGCCTTTGAACCGTTCGATGAATTCCTTGGTTTCGGCAATGAACTTCTGCTGGTCGTCGTAGGCTTTCTGTTGCTGTTCGCGGCGTTCCTTGCGGAGTTCCAGGTATTTGGAGTAGTTTACTTTGTAATCGTATATCCGTCCCATGGTCACTTCAATGGTACGGGTGGTGATGTTGTCCACGAACTTGCGGTCGTGGCTGATGACGATGACAGCCTTTCCGTTGCTGATAAGAAAATCTTCCAGCCATTGTATGGATTCTATGTCCAGATGGTTGGTAGGCTCGTCCAGCAACAGTACGTCGGGCTTCTGCAGCAACAGCTTGGCAAGCTCGATGCGCATGCGCCATCCACCGCTGAAGTCACTGGTCTGGCGGTTGAAGTCTTCGCGTACGAACCCCAGTCCGAGCAGTGCTTTTTCCACATCCTCCTCGTAATTGGTGGAGTCGATGGCATAGAACTTTTCGCTCAAGGCGGAGACGTTCTCGATAAGTTCCATGTAACTGTCGCTTTCGTAGTCGGTACGCGTTTCCAGTTCCTTGTTGAGGCGCTCTATCTCGGCTTCCATTTCATGCAGGTGGGCAAAGGCTTGCGCCGCTTCCTGGAATACGGTACGTCCGTCTTCCGTCATAAGGTGCTGTGGAAGGTAAGCTATGACACTGTCCTTGGGGGCTGAGATTTTTCCACGGGTAGGTTGTCTTACACCTGCCAGGATTTTCAACAATGTACTTTTCCCCGCTCCATTTTTACCCATCAGGGCGATACGGTCTTTTTCGTTGATAACGAAAGATATGTCACTGAATAAAGTAGTTCCGCCGAATTCTACGGCCAGTCCGTCTATAGAAATCATTATATATTTTTTTAATGAGCTGCAAAGATAGTGCAAATCTATTATTTTTTATATCTTTGCCCCTATATAAACAAAACGCATAGGTCATGGAAATAGAAAAAGTGTCAGGAGATTACCGTCCGCTTATTCTGGTTGCGGAAGATGATGATAGTAACTTTAAACTGATAAAGGCTATTATCGGCAAGAAATGCGAGATACTATGGGCAAAGAATGGTGAGGATATTGTAAATTTGTTCGAAGAGAATCGCGACAAGGCGGAAGCTATTCTGATGGATATAAAAATGCCTATTATGAACGGGCTGGATGCTACGGTGATTATTCGCAAGAAGGATAAGGAACTTCCCATCATCATGCAGACCGCTTACGCCTTTACTGCCGACCGCGAAAAAGCCTTGGAGTGCGGAGCCTCGGAAGTGTTGGTAAAACCCATCACTCTGTCTGCTTTGCGTACATGTCTGAGCCGTTATTTACCTAAATTAGTTTGGTAAGGCTTTACTGATAATAAAAAGGGAACCGGATGACTAAGTAATGAATATATCATCCGGTTTCCTTCTTTTTATTCTTATGCATTGTCTTTTCTCTCTTCCATCTTCTTTTTTACAAATTCGATTTTGAGATTGGCTTCTTCCATATTCTTCTTTATTTCCGTCATGGATGACAGCAGTTGTGCCAGTTCGTAGACGCTGGCAAGGGCCTGGCGGTCGGCGGCAGTCATGGTGATGGAATAGGGACGTTCCCCTTGATAGTTGACTTTGATATTCTTGTCCTTGTTCAGATAAAGGAACCCCATGACGTTTCCGTCTTCTCCCAGTTTGAAGTCTGCCTTTTCAATCTTTTCACCGAGGTCAGTGGTTTCGTAGCTGTCTTTGGCGGCGGGTGTTTCGGCAAAGCTACCATCGGGAGCAGTGACTTTGACGGCCACATGGTGGATATTATGGGCTCCGCAATAAATGGAAGTCATGCTCATGACTCCGTTTTCGTCTACCTGGAAGCGAAGGAAAGAGCGATGCAGATTTTTTTCTATCACTTGGGAAGGATGAAGGTAATTGCCGATATTCTGGTATTCGGCATCTTTTTCAAAAGTGTATTTCCCTTTGATTGCATCGAAATCCTTTTGCTTGGCTTGAAGCATACTGTCCAGATAGACCAGGCTCTTTTCCTGCTCTTTCAGTTCCACTTCCTGCATCAGGCCGATGCCTGCACGGCGAGTTTCAAACGCTTTGGGATAGAGCATCTTGATGCTGTCAATCAGAATCTTCGCTTCATTGTAGTTGCCGAGTTCAAACGCTTCGCGGGCAGCTTGTAGTTTTTCACCGGCCTTCTTCTCCACATCTTCGCAAGAGAAGAGTGTACAGCATAGGCATGCAAGGAGTATTACTTTTTTCATATTTGTTGTTCTTGGAGTTAGAGTCCACAAAAATAGAAATAATATCTTTATCTTTGCAGCATTTTAATGTGCAAATGTGCTAATAGACCATTAACACATTTGCGTATTCATTACATTAGCGCATTATTTATGATAGATTTGACGGCAGAAGAACTGAAGCAATATTTTAGTGATGATATATTCAAGCGGATATCCGAAACGGCTGATGAATTGGGATTGGAATGTTACGTAGTCGGTGGATATGTACGTGATATTTTCCTGCAACGTCCTTCCAAGGATATTGATGTGGTGGTGGTAGGCAGTGGCATTGCCATGGCCGAGGCGCTGGGTAAGCGTCTGGGGCGTGGGGCGCATGTTTCCGTCTTCAAGAATTTCGGTACGGCACAATTGAAGTACTATGGTACGGAAGTTGAGTTTGTGGGTGCAAGAAAAGAATCGTATACACACGATTCCCGCAAGCCTATTGTAGAGGACGGTACATTGGAGGATGACCAGAACCGCCGTGATTTTACCATCAATGCACTGGCTGTTTGCCTGAACCGGGTGCGTTATGGCGAGTTGGTCGACCCCTTTGGCGGTATTGGAGACTTGAAGGAAAAGACCATCCGGACTCCCCTCGACCCTGATATAACTTTCAGTGATGACCCTTTGCGCATGATGCGCTGTGTCCGTTTTGCCACCCAGCTGGGATTCTATATTGACGATGAGACATTCGATTCTCTGGAGCGTAATCGCGAACGCATCTCCATCATCTCCAAAGAACGCATTGCAGACGAACTGAACAAAATCATCTTGTCACCTATTCCGTCTAAGGGATTCATTGAGCTGGACCGCTGTGGTCTGCTGGAACTGATATTCCCGGAACTTGTCAGGCTGCAAGGCGTGGAGACGCGCAATGGACGCGCCCATAAGGACAATTTCTACCATACGCTCGAAGTACTCGACAACATCAGCAAGAAGACCGACAACCTTTGGCTACGCTGGGCAGCTCTTCTGCATGATATAGCCAAGCCTGCCACCAAGCGTTGGGAACCCCGTGCGGGCTGGACGTTCCATAACCATAATTTCATTGGCGAGAAGATGATACCCGATATTTTCCGCAAGATGAAGCTCCCTATGAATGAGAAGATGAAATATGTGCAGAAAATGGTGAGCCTGCACATGCGTCCCATTGTGATAGCGGATGATGTAGTGACCGACTCGGCAGTGCGTCGTCTCTTGTTTGAGGCAGGTGATGATATAGACGACCTGATGACACTGTGCGAAGCCGACATTACTTCCAAGAATATGGAGCGTAAGAAACGCTTCCTTAATAATTTTCAGTTGGTACGCCAGAAGCTGAAGGATTTGGAGGAACGCGACCGTATCCGTAATTTCCAGCCTCCGGTCAGTGGTGAAGAAATCATGAAGACTTTCGGCCTTTCTCCTTGCCAGCAGGTAGGTGCCTTGAAGAGTGCCATTAAGGATGCCATTTTGGACGGCATCATTCCCAATGAATACGAAGCCGCCCGTGCATTTATGTTGCAACGGGCGGAGAAGATGGGGCTTAAGGAGTTATGAGTTATAAGTTGCATGTTATGTACCATGCGTTATAACTCATAACTTATAACTTATAACTCTTCTTTTTCTACTTGGAACTTGCGGCTTACTTTCATCAGGTTGATGGTGTAGGTCACTACGTTCTGGGCTTCCTGTATCATAGTCAGGTATACCATGCTGACTTTGATGCTGCCGCTCTGGCTTTGGATGCGTTGCAGCTCTTCGCGTTTCAGGTGAGACAACTGTCCGTTGAGGTCGTTGGCTTTGCGAATCTCTGTTTCCAGTTCATCATAATTGTTCGTTTCCAGCTTGTGGCGGCATACTTGTAACAGATAGCAGATGTCTTCGGCTACGTCTGTAAATTCTCCTTTCTGAATGGCATCCAGCGGATTGAAGTTATTGTCTATGTGCTCTAAGCAAGGTTCGCAAAGACGGCCTACGCTGTACACCAGTTCGCTGGCAAAGTCGTTGCCTTGATAGTAATAGAGTCCTTTTTCCAGTACGGTATTGTTGTCGAGACGGCACATGGCAAGTGTTCCGGTACGCTTCATCTGCTTGATGAGTTGTTTTTCGAATTTTACTGAGCCCATGGCACGACGCAGTCCGCGTAGATTCTCGTGTAGGAAGGAAGTGACGGTACGTTCAAAATTCTCTTCTGTGAATTCCATAATCTTCACCAGTTCTTCACGGGTATGCTTGCGGAGCAATTCGATGACTTCATTGTTGTCCGTACTCTTCATCAACTGTTTCAGGGTCTCGTTGCCTTTTTCTTTCTCCTTGCGCTTTTTGTACATCACTTGGCTACGAATCAGCATGAAGACTGCCAGACCAATCAGTGCCAGGATGGCAACCGTACCGCCGAAATGGATAATCAGTGCTACGAAGAAACAGATGGTGAACGCTGCTCCGGCAGTGATGAACCAACCGCCGATAACGCTGAGCACACCCGTAATGCGGAATACCGCCGAATCACGTCCCCAGGCACGGTCGGCAAGCGATGTACCCATGGCTACCATAAAGGTGACGTAAGTGGTGGAAAGGGGAAGTTTCAAGGAAGTTCCCAAGGCGATGAGCAGACCAGCCAATACGAGATTGACGGAGGCGCGAACCAAGTCAAAAGCGGCGCCGTCGGCTATGATGGCTTCATCCTTCTGGAAGCGTGTGTTCATCCACCGCTTGCTGCTTTCGGGCATCGTTTTGGATATTCCGTTAGCCAGAGTCATGCTGAAGCGTACCAGCGTACGGGCTATCGGGGTACTTCCGAAGTTCTCTTCACCGTCATCCTGGCGGGCAAGGTCCACGGAAGTCTTGATAACGTTGTGGGCTTTCTTGGATGTGCAGAGTGCATAAACCATAATGGCGCCTGCACCGATAAGGAAATACCACGGGGTTTTGGCTGCACCGAGGAGTGAGGACATCAGGAATCCGTCGGGGCCGGCGGCCGTACCATTGGCTGTATAGTCAATAAATGAGGAATATCCTGCGAGGGGGACACCGATAAAGTTCACCAAGTCATTGCCGGCAAAGGCAAGAGCGAGGGCGAAAGTACCCATCAGAACCACTACTTTGAAGACATTTATCTTGCACCAATGCAGTATCTGCATCAGTATGGTGAAGAATACAAAGAAACCGGTTATCAGCAATGCGGTATTGTCGTGTATCCATTGCTTGTTTTCAGGGGTCATGAATGAGCTGTCTTTCAGCCCCTTTATCAGCATGAAGTAGATGATGCTGGTGGCAGCTATACCACCGAACAGCGCGATGCTGTATTTCATGTTCTTCTTGTAGTTGAAGGTGAACACGATACGTGCCAGCCACTGTACCAGCATACCGAAGAAGAAGGCAATGGCTACGGATACAAAAATGGCCATGATGACAGACAGTGCCTTGTCTGTATTGATGAGGTCGCCCAGTCCCAATGTATCGCTGTTATAGACCTTGATGAGCGCCAGTGCGAACGTACCTCCCAACAGTTCGAACACCATGGATACAGTGGTGGAGGTAGGCATTCCCATAGTGTTGAAGACATCTAATAGCACGACGTCCGTCAACATGACGGCAAGCAGAATGCACATGATTTCGGCAAAGTAGAAGTGCTCCGGTTGATAGATGCCGTGTCGTGCAATGTCCATCATGCCATTGCTGAGTGCCGCACCGATGAAGACGCCAATGCCTGCAATGAACAGTATGGTTTTGAAAGATGCTGCCTTTGCTCCGACAGCCGACTGAAGAAAATTGACCGCATCATTACTGACACCTACCACGAGGTCGAAAATCGCGAGTACGAACAGAAAGATGACGATACCCAGATAAATTGTTTCCATAGACATGTATTTTATTTCCGGCTGCAAAGGAAAGAGTTTGGTGTTGCAGGGAAATGTCATACATGTTACAGAAATGTTACAAAGCGATTGACGATTGATAATTGACGATTGATAATTATCGTTAATCCTTAATCCCTTGTTTCAAGTATTCGTAAAAGCTATATTGCGACCGTACCTTCTCCTTTTGCGGTCGCGACGACTTCCAGCGGTTTCGCAACCGGTCGTCCACAAAGCAGGCTTTCCGTTTGTCCGACAGTTGTATGGATAGCATATCGATGAGCTCTTGCTTCAAGTCCGGGTCCAGAATGGGGGTGACGGCTTCGATACGGCGGTACAAGTTACGCCGCATCCAGTCCGGCGAGCCGAGGAAGAGCTTGGGTGCGCCGCCGTTGCCGAAGTACCACACACGGGCATGTTCCAGAAAGGTATCCACGATGCGTGTCACGCGGATGTTGTGGCTGTACTCCTGCCCGGGGATGAGGCAGCAGATGCCGCGGACAATGAGGTCTATCTCTACACCGGCTTGCGAGGCTTCGTAGAGGCGGTCTATCATGGCGGGGTCTTGCAGGGCATTCATTTTTAGGATAATCCGTCCTTGCTTGCCTTGCCGGGTCAGTTCTATTTCGTGATTGATGAGGCGGTTCAGTTCAGGAATCAGGTTGAAGCGGGCCACAAGCAGGCGGTGGAACACTGGATTTTCCTTTCCCTGCAGAGTACGGAACAAGTTGTGCAGGTCGTTTACAATCACCGGGTTGCAGGTGAATAGTCCGCTGTCCGCATAGAGGGTGGCGGTCTTTTCGTTGAAGTTGCCGGTGCTGATGTAGGCGTAGCTTGTCAGTTTGCGCCCTTCCTTATCGCGGCGTAGCACGAGGGCTACTTTGGCATGTACCTTTAGTCCTGGTATGCTGAAAATGATGTTGATGCCGGCGGCTTTCATCATCTCGGCGGTGGCGAGGTTGTTTTCTTCGTCGAAGCGGGCTTTCAGTTCCACAAAGACGGTGACTTTCTTTCCGTTCTGTGCGGCGGCTATCAGGGTGTTGATGACGGTGGAGTTCTCTGCCACGCGATACTGGGTCACCATGATTTCACGCACGGTGGGTTCGTGGACGGCTTCATATAGAAAATGGATGAAGTGGTCGAAGGAGTGGTAGGGATAATGCAGCAGCAGGTCCTTCTTCTCCACATAGCGGAAGACGGATTCGCGTTCGTCCAGGCAGGTCAGCTTCATGGGCTGGGGTTTCTTGATGGGACGTACGCTTTGGTTGGGATTGGGCAGATGCCGCAAATCCTCCATGTTGAGGTGCTTGTCTCCCGGCACCAGCTCCCGGCGGTCTATGCGGTAGGCATCTACCAGAAAGTCGAGGAAGTCCTGGGGCATGGCGCGGTCGTATACAAAACGGCACACGGCGCCTATCTTGCGTTTCTTTACCTTCTTCTTCACCTGCTCGATGATTTCGGAGGTATTGGCGGCATCGTCTATCAGAATATCCGCATCGCGTGAAATCTTGATGCAATAACTGCTGTCCACTTCATAACCGGGGAAGATGGTATCCAGATTGGCCTTGATGATGTCTTCAATGAACATCAGATAATAGTCTTTCCCCACCTTGGGCAGCTGGATGAAGCGCGGCACTTTGCTGTACGGCAGTTTCATCACGAAATACTGGATGCGGTTTGGAGAACTGGCGGGAGCTCCTTTCAGATGAAGCCGTACGGCTAGATAGAGACGGTTGTCGCGCAGGAATGAAATCACCTTGTCCTTGCTTACGGGCACCGGGGCCAGATAGGGGAATATCTCTTCGCGGAAGAAGCTGCGCACAAAGTCGCGGTGAAACGGTTCTACGTTGCGGCTTTGATAGAATATGATGTGATGTTTCCGCAGGGCGGGCAGTATCTTCTGTTCGTAGATGCGGATACGTTCCTCCAGTTGGCGATTGACTTCTTGGTTGATTTCATCTACCAGTTCGGCGGCAGACTGCATAGTCTCTTCATCGCTTTGCGAGGCTCCGGTGGCTATGGCCTTATGGTCGGCTACGCGTATCTTGTAGAATTCTTCCAGATTGGAAGAGTATATAGAAATAAAGTTGATGCGTTCGTATAGCGGCAATGTCTCGTCTTCCGCTTCCAGCAGTACGCGGTAGTTGAAGGAAAGCCAGCTGATGTCACGTTTGAAATATCTGTTGTCCATGGTGTTAAGGTGTTAATGTGGCATATTAGCACATTACCACATTGTATTCTTCCCAAATATAATTACCTTTGTCTTAATAAACAAAGGAAAGATGACAAAAGTTGGTTTATTATCGGATACGCATGGCTACTGGGATGAAAAGTACCTGCAATATTTTGAGGGCTGTGACGAAATATGGCATGCCGGTGACATCGGTTCGCTGGAAGTGGCACAGAAGCTGGCGGCTTTCCGTCCCTTCCGTGCCGTGTATGGCAATATTGACGGGCAGGAGATACGGCAGCTCTATCCGCAGATTCTCCGTTTCACGGTGGATGGGGCGGAGGTGCTGATGAAGCATATCGGCGGTTATCCCGGCAACTACGACCCTTCCATCAAGGGCAGCATTCTGGTGCGTCCCCCAAAGCTGTTCATCAGCGGGCACTCGCATATACTGAAGGTGAAGTATGACAAGACGTTGGATGTACTCCACATCAATCCGGGCGCTGCGGGCATTCAAGGTTTCCATAAGGTGCGTACGATGGTACGCTTTGCGGTTGATGGGGGAACGTTTAAAGATTTGGAGGTGATAGAACTTGCTGACCGATGATGTAGTTTGTTTATTTTCAATGGATTGTATTTACCGATTGTTTACGCTGTAGTGTAAAAGCCGTTACATGCTAATGTAAAGGTCGTTACGCTATTGGGTAAAGGCCGTTACACTATTTGGTAAAGGTCGTTACACGCTGAGGTGAAGACCGTTTCATCAAGGGGTGACGGCCGTTACGCACTGAAGTAAGCAAAACAATGTACCGGAGTAAGCAAAGCAATGAAGTAAAAAGATGAAACCAAGCCTTCACTTAATCGAATTTTTCCATTATCTTTGTACCCGAATAGCAAGTAGAGCCGTGGGGCATCGTCCTCCTTCTTATTTTATTCTCCATTTTGAAGTATCACCGAAAAAGAACTGAAATATGAAAGGAATTATTCTTGCAGGTGGCAGTGCCACTCGTCTCTATCCGTTGTCCAAGGCTATCTCCAAGCAGATAATGCCCGTCTACGACAAGCCGATGATATACTACCCGCTCTCTACACTGATGTTGGCGGGAATTCGCGAAGTGCTTATTATCTCTACTCCACGTGACTTACCCATGTTCCGCGAGCTGCTGGGAACCGGCGAAGAACTCGGTATGTCCTTTTCCTATAAGATACAAGAGAATCCCAACGGACTGGCACAAGCCTTTGTGCTGGGTGCAGAGTTCTTGGACGGCGGACCGGGCTGCCTTATTCTGGGCGACAACATGTTCTACGGTCAAGGCTTCTCCGCCATGCTGAAGCGTGCCGCTTCCATAGACAAGGGTGCCTGCATCTTTGGTTATTACGTCAAGGACCCCCGTGCCTACGGTGTAGTGGAGTTTGATGCCAACGGCAAAGCCGTCTCGCTGGAAGAAAAGCCTGCCAATCCTAAAAGCAACTATGCCGTCCCCGGACTGTACTTCTACGACTCCACCGTGACAGAGAAAGCCGCCTCCTTGAAGCCCTCTGCTCGCGGCGAATACGAAATTACCGACCTCAACCGTCTCTATCTGGACGAGGGCACGCTGAAAGTGGAGCTCTTCGGCCGTGGCTTTGCCTGGCTCGACACCGGCAATTGCGACAGCCTGCTGGAAGCCAGCAATTTTGTCGCCACCATCCAGAACCGTCAAGGCTTCCGCGTGAGCTGTATCGAAGAGATTGCCTGGCGCAAGGGCTGGATAGATGTAGACCAGCTGTATCGCTTGGGTGAACAGCTTGGCAAGACCGAATATGGCAAATACCTGATGGAACTGGCTGAATCGAAGCGATGAACTCTTTGTTCCCCAAAAAGAGAAGGAGAATAGTTCTCCTATAAAGGCCCGCTGACTTTAATTTTTAATTTATAATTTTTAATTCTCATGAAGACTTATCTCGTAACCGGTGCCGCCGGTTTTATCGGCGCCAACTATATTAAATATATCCTGGCAAAACATAATGATATTAAAGTGGTGATACTGGATGCCTTGACCTACGCAGGCAATCTGGGCACCATTGCCAATGACATTGACGATGAACGTTGCTTTTTTGTAAAAGGTGACATCTGCGACCGCGTGCTTGCCGACGAACTGTTTGCCAAGTATAAATTCGATTACGTAGTGAATTTTGCTGCCGAGAGCCACGTAGACCGTAGCATAGAGAATCCCCAGCTTTTCCTGATGACCAACATCCTGGGTACACAAAACTTGCTCGATGCCGCCCGCCGTGCCTGGGTCACGGGTAAGGACGAGTCCGGTTATCCCACTTGGCGCAAAGGCGTTCGTTACCATCAAGTGTCTACCGACGAAGTTTACGGCTCACTTGGTGCCGAAGGCTACTTCACAGAGCAAACCCCGCTCTGCCCGCACAGCCCTTACAGCGCCAGCAAGACGAGTGCCGATATGGTAGTGATGGCCTATCACGATACCTATAAGATGCCCGTCACTATCACCCGCTGTTCCAACAACTACGGTCCTTATCATTTCCCCGAAAAGCTGATTCCGCTTATCATCAAGAATATTCTCGAAGGCAAGAACCTCCCCGTCTATGGCGACGGCAGTAACGTGCGTGACTGGCTCTACGTGGAAGACCACTGCAAAGCTATCGACCTGGTTGTCCGCGAGGGTGTGGAAGGCGAAGTCTACAACGTAGGCGGTCACAACGAAAAGACCAATCTTGAAATCGTGAAGCTGACTATTGCCACCGTCCGCCGCTTGATGGAGGAAGAACCCCGTTACCGTGCAGTGCTGAAGAAACAAGTAAAAGCCGCCGACGGCACGATTGACATCAGCTGGATAAACGAAGACCTTATCACCTTCGTCAAAGACCGCCTAGGTCACGACCAGCGTTATGCCATCGACCCCACAAAGATTACCAATGCCCTGGGCTGGTATCCGGAGACGAAGTTCGAGGTCGGCATCGTCAAGACCATTGAATGGTACCTGAACAACCAGCCGTGGGTGGAAGAAGTGACCAGCGGTGATTATCAGAAGTATTACGAACAGATGTATGGAGGTAGAGGTTAAGGTTTAGGGATTAGGGTCTAACCGCTAATCCTTAACCTCTAACCTCTCAATTCAGCGCCACCGCTAACAGTAATCCTAAGAACAGCATATTGCGCGACGTCTCGCCCAGTATGCTGTTCAGCTTTTTACCGCTACCTATCTGTATCATTTTGCGCCACGTCAGTGCGTGCATATAGAGATAGACGCAGGGAGCCCAGATAAATTCCAGTGGAGTCAGCTTGCCCGTGTAGACAAACCAGAAGCAGAGCAGCACGGCGGCGGTGCCCAGTGCCAGATACATATTCTCACCGAACTTCTTGCCGTAGCGTACCACCAGCGTACACTTGCCGCTCACGGCATCCTGCTCGCGGTCGCGATAGTTGTTCACCATCAGCAAGGTGTCTATGGCGAGGCCACTGACGAGCGACAGCACCACCACATCCATATTCAGCGTATAGGCCTGCACGTAGTAGGTGCCGCATACGGGCACGAAGCCGAAGAACACCAGCACCAGTACGTCGCCCCAGCCCCGATAGGAGAGCAGCGTGGTATAGAGGAAAGCAAACAGTATGCACACCACGCCCAGCACCACCAGTTCCCAGCCTCCGTGGGGCAGCTGCCCCCAGACGGTGAACAGCACTGCCAGCCCTGCCAGGCACGACAGTGTCAGTGCGATGCCGATGCCGGTTTTCATGGCTGCCGGCGTAATCCAACCTTCGGCGCAGGCGCGCTGCGGCCCCAGCCGGTCTTCCCGACGGTCGGTCCCTTTCTGGAAGTCGAAGAGGTCGTTGATAAAGTTGGCGGCAATCTGCATGCCGCAGGCAAAGAGGGCGCACAGCAGGGCGGGTGCGGTCTTGAACTGTCCGTCGCTGAAGGCAAGGGCACTGCCCAGCAATACCGGGATGATGGCTCCCGTCAACGTCTTGGGGCGGGCGGCGAGAAACCATGCGTAGGGTGAATTCTGTTTAATCTCGTTCATCGTAGTTCCAATTTAGTTCGGCATCTGCCAGCAAAAATACTGAAAATCCCTATATTTGTACCCACTTATGATGAAGAAGTTAGTCTACATATCCATTCTTTCTCTGCTGCTCTTGTCTTCCTGCCGTTCCAAGCGGATGATTACCGTGTCGTTGCCGCAGCCAGTCATGCAGGCAGACAGCACGCAGCTTGGCGATACTATCGGGTTGCCTGCCCGCCTTTCGCCGATGTTCACCTTTGACCAGTCTGATTTGCGTAATGTCCGCCGCCAGCCGGCGAAGGGCGAGGTAAAGAAACAGCAGATAAAGAAAACGGCACCGGTACAAAAGGTAATTGTGCAGCGAGGTACAAGAATCACATCGAAAACCACCCACGTAGGCTCGGCCTATAAGGGCGTCAGCCGCATTAAGACGTACGACTTCACGCATCGCGACGTGCCTGCCGCCTTCGAGGGCTTCCGCATCGCCTTTGTCTCCGACCTGCACTACAAAAGCCTGCTGAAGGAGGAGGGATTGAAGGACCTGGTCCGCCTGCTCATAGACCAGAAGGCCGACGTGCTGCTGATTGGCGGTGACTTTCACGAAGGCTGCCAGTACGTGCCGCCCGTCATGGCTGCCCTGGCGCAAGTGAAGACGCCGTTGGGCACCTATGCCGTGCTTGGCAACAATGACTACGAGGCTTGCTATGACGACATCGTGCGCGAAATGAGGCATTATGGCATGCATCTGCTGGAGCATAAGGTGGACACCCTGCGGCGTGGCGGTGAGCGGATTCTTGTGGCGGGCGTGCGCAATCCTTTCGACTTGGGCAAGAACGGCACATCGCCCACACTCGGCCTTTCGCCCGACGATTTCGTAATCCTGCTGACGCATACGCCAGACTATGCCGAGGACGTCCCGGTGACAAACTCCGATCTCATCCTGGCCGGACACACGCATGGCGGGCAGGTGACGCTGTTCGGGCTTTATGCACCGATAGTCCCCTCGCACTACGGGCAGCGGTTCCTCTCCGGGCTGAAGTACAACTCAAAGAACATCCCGATGATTGTCACCAACGGCATCGGCACTTCGCAGAAGGCCATCCGCATGTTTGCCCCCGCAGAGGTGGTGATGATTGTGCTGCACCGGCTGACGGACTGATTTATTCTTCGGGCATCAGCACCACTCCCAGTTTCTTCTTGCCATCCATCTTTACCACCATCGGCTGGCGGAAATGTACATGCCGCAGGTACTTCGTCTCGTGTATGGCAGGCTGTGCATTCAGGAATTCCTGGTTGTATACGCCGTCATTCATAAAGGCGTTGATGGTAAAGTATCCCACTCCAAAGGAGGTCAGGTTCTGGAAGAAGTGGGTTCCCTGGCTGGGGTCTACCCGGTAGTTGGTCAGTCCGGCTTCCACTATCACGCGGGCAGCGCTGATGTGCGGCCACTTCACGGGGATGCCGAGCCAGGTGTCACTGCTACCCCAGCGTCCGGGACCTACAAGGACATAGTTGCGGCCTTCGTCCAGGAACTGCTGGTTCAGCTTCTCTATCTCCCAGGCAATCTCCTGGTTGTGGGAGGCACTATAGTCGTCTGTCTTCACATAGATAATGTCATGTATCTCGTTCATGATGCCATGTCCCAATGAGTTGTTGGAACGGAGCAGTACCTGGTCGTCCGGAATGGCGGTAAGGTCTTCATCCAGCATCTCCTTGGTGTCGACTATCGGGCGGATTTGCAGCAGGTAGAAGGTGCCGGTTTTGTCCTTCTCGCGGCTCATGGTGGCGGCAAACTCTATCTCTACGGGACGGCGCATCTCCTGCTCTCCGTATTTCAAAGCCAGTTGCAGGATGCGTGGCAGGGGGAATACGTCGTGTTGCAGGATGTTGGCAAAGGTGATGACTTTGCGTCCGCCGGGATAAAGCCCGTCGCGGATAATCTGGTCGTAAGGGTCGTAGGTGGAGGCTATGTAGTTCAGTGCTCCGTCCTTTTCCGCTTCTTTGACGTGCAGTTTCAGCAGGTTGAAGCCGTCGTCGATGGAGAAGTCGTGACCGGCATTGCGCAGGTCGAGGGCATAGAAGCGGGTCTGAGTCTCTTTGAGGGCAATCTCCATTTCGCTGGTTTGCAGCACCTGGTTGGGGTGATAGGGCGAGAAGCGGAGCGTCATGCCACCGTCCACGATGTATTTACCTAAACCGAGCGCCAGATTGACGATACCTTCTTCTGCCTTCTCGTCGCCGATGGGGTAGTAGTTGAGCGAACGTGCCACGCCGGACATGCTGGGGTAGTAGCGGTCACCATACTGGTTGCCCACTACCTCTTGCAGGATGACAGCCATCTTTTCCTGGTCGATAACGTTGCTCGTTGCCTGCATGTATGCCTTCGAGTCGCGGAAGTAGACCGAAGCATATACTCCCTTGATGGCATCGCTCAGCATGCGCAGCATCTCGTACTTGTCGTCCAGATAGGGAATCATGTAGGTGTTGTAGATGCCGGCGAAGGGTTGGTAGTGCGAGTCTTCCAACAACGAGGACGAACGGATGGCAAGCGGCGACTTCACCACGTCGAAGAAGGTGAAGAAGTCCTCCACCAGGCGGTCGGGCAGCTTTGCTTTGAGGAAGTAGCGCAGGATGACGTCATCGTCGGCATCGGACAAGGCTATCTGATACAGATTGTTGGTATCCATAAACTCGTCGAACACATCGGTACAGAGCACGATGGTCTTGGGGATGGCGACACGGGCATTCTCAAACTCTTCGAACTCGGGGTGATGCTTCACCAGGTTGTCGATGAAAGCCAGTCCGCGCCCCTTGCCTCCCAGCGAACCGTCGCCAATACGGGCAAAGTTGGAGTATCGGTCAAAGCGGTCGCGCCTGAAGACTGCCACTACTCCCTGGTTTTTCATCTTGCGGTATTTCACGATAGCCTCGAAGATAATTTTACGGTGGGCATCCACGTCTTGCAAGCTATTCCAGGTGATGGGCCGCAGGAACTCTGCCACGGGAAACATGGCACGTGAGTAGAGCCAGCGGCTGACGTGGTTGCGGCTGATGTGGTAAAGGAATGATTCTGCCGGAACAGCAAAAAGAATGTTCTGCAGCTCTTTGAGATTCTTTACGCGGGCAATCTCTTCCAGCGTGTCCGGGTTGCGGAAGATAAAGTCGCCGAAGCCGAAATTGTCTGATACAATACGGCGCAGGTCCACATCCATCTTTTTGGAATTCTTGTCGATGAAGGCGGCATCGTATTTGGCTGCATACGCTACGTTGTCCGATTCGCTGGACTGTATGATAAGGGGTACAAACGGGTCTTCCTTGCGGATGGCGGCACAGAGCTTGATACCGGCCAGTCCGTCCTTCTCGCCCCGTTCTACGCGGGGGAAGCGTACGTCGGTGATGACACCTAATATATTATTCTTATATTTTTGGTAGATGCCAAAGGCTTCTTCATAGGTACGTGCCAGTACAATTTTGGGACGTCCCCTCATGCGCAGTGTGCGCTGGTGGGCATTCAGTGCTTCAGTAGAGAATTCCTGGCTCTGCTTCAATACGAATTTATACAGATTGGGCAGGATGGAGGAGTAAAAGCGGATGCCGTCTTCCACCAGCAGGATGAGCTGCACACCCACTTCGTTGACGTCGTGCTCCAGGTTCATCTTGTCCTCTATCAGCTTGATGATGGAAACCAGCAAGTCGGTGTTTCCCAGCCAGCAGAACACATACTCAAAGGGACTGAGGTCTTCATTGGCAATACGCTTGGTGATGCCGTGGCTGAAAGGGGTAAGTATCACCATCGGAATCTGTTCATACAGGTTTTTGATGTATCGTGCCACGTCGAAGCTGTCGTTGTCTCCCGTGCCCGGCATGCAGATGATGAGGTCGAAAGAGATGGAGGACAGCTGTGTCAGCGCCTCCTCGCAAGTGGAAACCTGCGTGAAACGGGGAGGGTAGCGCAAGGAGAGCGAAGTGTATTCATTGAATATCTTTTCGTCGATGCGGCCGTCATCTTCCAGCATGAAAGCATCGTAAGGATTGGCTATCAGAAGGACGTTGAAAATGCGCCGTGTCATGAGGTTGGCAAACTGTGTGTCCTTGAAATAGAGCTGGTTTAATTTGAACTTACTGAGCATGGCTTCTCATGATTTGTTGGTTTCGGAAGGCAAAAGTAATAGAAATCGAACCTATTCGGATAGTTTTTCGACCGTTTTTTTTATATTTATGCGTAATATTGCATCCGAAAAACAATATATGACCTATGTCTGCTCCATATCCGTTTCCATATAAATCCGTTGCATGTACATTTCTGCTGTTATGGGTGTTCGTTTTTTTGTCCGCTGACTTGTTTGCCGGTTCATTCCGCACCTTGGGTATCAAGGAGGGATTGGGCAGTCGGCAAGTATTCCAGATAAACAAGGATTCAGCCGGATTTGTCTGGGTGTATACTCATGTCGGGATAGATCGTTATGACGGGAATGAAATCAAGCATTACAAGCTGGACGGAATGGTTGATTCCAGGGACAATATCCAGTCTTCCACTACCATGATGTGTGATAAGGAGGGTATTGTCTGGGTTGCATTGAAGAATGGAAAAATCTATGCATACAACAAACTGACGGACTCTTTCCAATTGCGTGTGGACTTGGCCGATTACCTGCCTTCTCCGGTATTGTATAATATGCTGTTTGATGACGAAAACCGTTTGTGGTTGTGTATGTCGAAGGGGCTTTATTCTTGGGAAGAAAGTGCAGGACTGTCTTTTGCCGGATTGAAGGGGCAATCTGTCCGTTGCATGGTCCAAATGGAAGATGAAGTGTTTTTTGCAGGCACCGACAAGGGTGTCTTCCGGCTGAAGAAGGCAGGAGCGGCAGGTTCTTCGTCTTTTGAGACGAGGCCGGTTGACCTGCATACAGAGATGCATGTGGAATCGCTCTATGTCTTCGGAGCGAAGCTGTTCATCGGTACCTTTTCAAACGGCGTATTTGTGCTTGACGGTCCCGAAGGGCAAATACATTCCTTGAATGACCGGATTCCTCATGTGCCTATCCGTTCGTTTGCAAGGACAAAGGATAATTTGCTGCTGGTGGGAGCCGACGGTGCAGGTGTTTTTTGCATGGATGTCGCTACCGGAGAACTTTTGAACCATTATATGAATAACGGGGATGATGACAAAAGCTTGAGTGGTAATACGGTATCCGATATTTGTGTGGATGAATCCGGAGTTGTATGGATTGGCACTTCTACGAATGGCATCAGCTATCTGGATCCGGAGATGCCGGATGTCTATAGAATCAGGCACGAACGCAATAATGATAATTCCCTGAAGTCGGACCATGTAAATGTGATGTTTCAGGACTCGGAGGGAGATTATTGGTATGGTACAAACAACGGCGTCAGCCTCTATCAACCTCGGTCACGCAAATGGACCCACTATCTGGACGGTACGGAATATAGTGGCAAAGTGGTATTGGCGCTTGCCGAAGACTCCGGGGGAAACATCTGGGTAGGTGGCTATGGTATCGGTGTCTATTGTATTCATAAACAGACCGGACGGGTACAGAAGAAAGAGAAAAGAAATGCACATCCGGAGAAGGGAATGGCCACCGACTATGTTTATGCCATTTATGCGGAAGGGGATTATGTCTGGTTCGGTGGTATTGAAGGAGAGTTTACCCGTTACGATATACGGACGGATACTTATACATATTACCCGATTGATTGCATAGGTGACATAAAGCCGGGTAAGGGGGGCTCATTACTGATTGCCGGTTGCAGCGGGTTGGCCGTCTTTGATAAGAAGTCGGGAGACACGCAGTGGCATCAGACGTTTGGAGACATCTCTCTGCATTATCCTATCCGTTGCCTGATGCAGTCCTCATCCGGTGATATTTGGCTGGCGACAGACGGGGAAGGCCTTATACGTGTTGGTCCGGATGGGAAAGAGGTGCATGCATATACCGTAGATGACAATCTGGTTTCCAATTCCATCAATAGTCTGCTGGAGGATAACGAAGGGCGTATCTGGTTCAGTACGGAGAAGGAATTGTATTGCTTGGATTGTTCCCGGGATATTATCATCAGTGCCAATGATTTTTTGGATGTCAGCTGGGGATATTACAATCCGAATGCTGCCCTTAAGTTGAAGAATGGATGTCTTGCTTTCGGCACCGCAGAAGGGGTTCTTTCCTTTCTCCCGTCTTTGGACTTGGGGACTCATGCACCCGTTGAGCTGATTCTGACAGACTTTAAACTGCTTTATGAATCGGTCAAAGCGGGAATGAAAGGCTCTCTTTTGCAAACGAATATCAATGATACCCGGAAAATAGATTTGAAGTATAATCAAAACTCCTTCTCTATTTCCTTCTCTGCCATCAACTTTGCAGTCCCGCATCGTATCAGGTATGAGTATAGGCTCGAAAATCACAATGAAGAGTGGGAACACTCCAATTCAGTGCGGAACGTGAGCTATATGAATCTCTCGTCCGGTAAGTATGTATTCCGCTTGCGGGCATTTGATAAGTACACCGGGCAGCAGGTGGGAGAAAGAAGTCTGGACATTGTCATTCATAACCCTTACTGGGTTTCGTGGTGGGCGCTGCTCCTCTATTTCATCTTGTTGTCTGTCTTTGTCTGCATGTTTGTGCAGTATAGGAGGCATAAGGTGAACGAAGGGCGTATAAGGGACAAGATACGTTCCTTTATCAGTATAGCCCATGATATCCGTACACCGGTTACTTTAATAAAGGCTCCGCTGAGCGAGCTCGAAGCGCAGGAGGGACTTCCGGAGCAGGGTAAGAAAACCGTTGCGGTGGCAATGAAGAATGTGGAAAAACTGATGGGAATGATTACTCAACTGCTTGAGTTGCAGAAAACGGAACTGCATGCCGAGGAGTGTCTGAAGGTTTCTCCATACAACATTAAGGCTTATCTGGAGGAAAAGATGGCGGAGTTTCATTTAGCTGCCATGCAGAAGAGCGTCGGGATAGAGTTGGAGGTGGAGCCGGATATGCCCAAGGTTTGGATTGACCGGGAGAAGATGGATCATATCATAGACAATCTGCTCTCCAATGCCTTGAAGTATACAGAGAAGGGAGTCATCCATATACTGGTGAAGACTGCAAGAAAGAAATGGACTATTGAAGTGAAGGATACGGGCATCGGCATTCCGAAAGAGGAGCAGGGCAATATCTTCCACGAATATTATAGAGCCCAGAATGCCATGAACTTTGAGGAAACCGGTTCGGGCATCGGTCTGATGATTACGCGCCGCATTGTGAAACAGCATCACGGCACCATCTCTTTCAGTAGCGTGGAAGGACAGGGAACTACGTTTACGGTAACTTTCCCGCAGAGGATAAAGGCGAGCGTGGCGGTGGAAGCGAAGGCTGACGGCCGGGAAGAAGCTCAGGCCGCTACCGGGGCTGTGCATGAAGAAACGGAACGTGCCGGGAAGAATGTCCTTCTTCTGGCGGAGGACGATGCGGATATGAGGGAGTATCTGGTGGACAGCTTGTCTTCCGAATATAAGGTAGTTGCCGTGCCCGACGGCGGAAAGGCATTGGAGACGGCAAGGGAAATCAATCCTGATATCATTGTCTCGGACATTGTGATGCCGGTACTGGAAGGTGATGAATTGTGCCGGATTCTGAAGTCATCGGTAGATACAAGCCATATACCTATTATATTACTGACCGCACTGAGTGAGAGGGAAAATATCATCTTCGGACTGGAGGCCGGTGCCAATGACTACATCATCAAGCCTTTCGACTTGTCTGTGCTGAAAGTGCGTATCAGGAATATTCTTCAGAATAGGCAGCATTTGCGCGAAACCGTGTTGGCGATGGATGCGCAGCCCGAAGAGACAGACTATACCAGCCAGTTGGACAAGGAGTTCCTGGACAAGGTTATGAAAGTGATTGAGGAGGAGTTGTCCGATTCGGAATTCTCCATCAATGACTTCTGCCGGATGCTGGGCATGAGCCGCACTTCTGTCTACAATAAAATAAAGACGCTGACCGGGCAGGGACCGAATGACTTCATCCGCATTGTCCGTTTGAACAAGGCAAAAGAGCTGCTGGTTTCCCGGAAATATTCGATAGGGGAAGTGGCGAATATGGTCGGATTTTCTGACCCGAAATATTTTAGTACATGCTTCAAAAAGCAGTTTGGCACCAGTCCCAGCAAAATTTAGAGCCATGAAGACTGCTTTTGAACCACCGCTGACAAGTATTAAACCTTTTTTGTCAGAGAATAAACCCTTGTCTCCCTGATAGTGCGTAATATTGTGGACAGTAAACAATATAAAAAAACATATATAAAAATGGAAACATATTTGGGTCTTGATTTAGGGGGGACAAAGTTGCTGATTGGCGAAATGGACAGCCGTGGCAACATTTTGAGGTATAAGAAATATGACTCCGGTTACTTCAATCAGCAGGCTGCGCTGGAAATCATCAAGTCTTCGCTTGATGATTATATCCGCACTGTGGGCTGGTATGACCAGAAGCCGGTAGCGATGGGCGTTGGCCTGATAGGGCGTGTAGACCCCAACGAAGGTGTTTGGTTGCAGATTGACCCGAGCAGGACACAGCGGATTGAGTTGGCAAAGGAACTGTCGGATATATATGGTATGCCTTGCCATATAGATAATGATGTGAAGAGCGCTACAAGAGCCGAACGCGTCTGGGGATTCGGACAAATTTCCAAAAACTTTATTTACGTAAATGTAGGCACAGGCATTGCCGTAGGTACGGTGATAAATGGCAGACAAATCCGTGGCAGTCATTTTAATGCCGGTGAGGTGGGACACTTACGTGTAGGCGTGAACATAGGCATCAAATGCGGTTGCGGACGAATGGACTGTGTGGAGGCGATTGCTGCCGGCATAGGCTTTGACAATTGTGCCCGTCTGCTCCGCAATCAGTATGAAACCAGCCTGCATATTCCGGCAGAAAAAGGAGAACGGGTGATTGTGAGTGAGGTGTTTGCACTCAGTCAGAAAGGTGACCCTCTTTGTACGGTACTGGTGGAGAATGCAGCTGAGGCGCTTGCCAATCTTATCATGAATCTGGTACGTGTGATTGACCCGGACACGGTGGTGTTGGGTGGTGGTATTGTAGCCGACGGATATATGCACGAGAAGATTCTGGAGAAACTTCATCCTACGACCATGCGTTTTGTCAGCAACGGGGTTGTCATTACGAAACTGAATCCCGGATTTATCGGGCTTCTGGGGGCCGGTGCGGTGGCGATGAATATGTGATTAGGAATTAATGATTAAGAATATGAAAATAACAATAACAAAGAATGAAAAGGAGTTTGACTGCACGGCTGCATGGCGCATCATCGGGCAGATGTTGAATGAACCGGAGAGTGTGATAGGACTTTCGACGGGACGTACTACCGGCAATCTTCATCGGTTGGTGGGAGAAATCTATACTAAATATCCGTTTAAGGTGGATACCGTTACTTTCTTCGGATTGGATGAGGTAATGAATGTGCCGCGCGAATATGCCGGAGCATGCTACACGATGCTGAAAACGGAGTTGATGGATACATTGGGCATCAAGGAAGAGAATTTTTTGATGCTGCCTACCATTTCTGGTGATTTTGAACAGTCATGCAGGGATTTCCAGCAGGAAATTGCGAACCGTGGCGGTATTGATTTGCTGATTTTAGGGTTGGGTGAGAACGGACACCTGGGATTCAACCAGCCGGAATCTCCCTTTGGCGGTGAAGCATGGGTGACCCGGATGAATGTGGAACTGGAAGAACGCATCCGTAGAGAAACGGGTACTCCTCCCGATAAAGAGTTGGGAGGGGCTACTTTGGGAATAAAGAACATTATGCAGGCACGCCGGATTGTACTGGTTGCCAAAGGGACTAATAAAGCGGATATTGTCAAGCGGATGCTTGAAGGGCCTGTGACAACAGATGTTCCTGCTTCCATCCTTCAGCTTCATCCCAACTGTGAATTTCTGCTGGATGAGGCGGCGGCAAGCATGCTTAACTGCTAAGTCGCCTTGCAGGCGGCTGATAACTAATTATTTGAATTAATAATCAAAATACTATGACACAACAAGAAAAACAAATAAACTATATGGGGCCATTCATCACGATGGTGTTCTTGTTCTTTATTGTAGGTTTCCTTACGACTGCCAATACTCAGTTTCAGGGTCCTCTGAAAGAAACTTTTCTTTCGGAAGTGGGCGGGTTGAAAAATACTTTTGCTACTTTGATTACTTTCTCCTGGTTCCTTGCTTATCCGGTTTGTGGAGGGGTAGGCTCGTCGTGGATTAGCAAATACGGATATAAAGGAACATTGATGCGTGGATTGCTGGTGATGATTGTGGGGCTTGGTTTGTTCTTTGCCTCTTCCTATTTCACAGTACACTTTCCTGAAGCGAATTGGCATGCAGGAAATAATGTTATCCCTGGAGGGTTCTTGATTTTCTTACTGGGTTCTTTCGTGGTAGGGGCTTCGGCCACCATTCTGCAAGTGGTTATAAATCCTTATCTGACGGCTTGCCATGTCAAGGGTACCCAGTCCATTCAGCGTTTGGCTATAGGTGGTTCCGCCAATTCTGTGGGAACTACGCTTGCTCCTTATTTCGTGACCGGTGTCGTGTTCGGCGGTCTGTCTATGGAGGACATTCAGATTGACCAGCTGATGGTTCCGTTCCTGGCATTGATGGCTGTTATTTCTTTGATTGTATTGTTGTTGATGAAATTGTCTTTGCCCGATATCCAAGGAACCAGGGTAGAGAAGGGAGAAAAGCTGGAAAAAAGTGTATGGTCCTTCCGTCATCTGACATTGGGCGTGGTGGCTATCTTCTTTTATGTAGGAGTGGAAGTCTGTATCGGGGCCAATATCAATCTGTATGCCATCGAGATGGATTATGCTTCTCCGGCACTGATGGCTACGCTCTATTGGGGTGGTATGCTTGTGGGCCGCCTGGTGGGGAGCAGCCTGAGCAGGATTTCTCCCCGCGTGCAGTTGACGGTTACTACGGTATCGGCAGGACTACTCGCCCTACTGGCCATTCTTCTGAATAATCCGTGGCTGCTCACGGCAGTAGGTCTGTTCCATTCCATCATGTGGGGAGCTATCTTTACTTTGTCCGTTGCCCATTTGGGAAAATACACTTCGGTGGCTTCGGGTGTGTTCATGATTGGAGTGGTAGGCGGTGCCATATTGCCCTTGTTGCAAGGAGTGCTTGCCGATGTTCTTGGAGGCTGGAGATGGTCATGGCTCATCGTTCTTTTTGGAGAAGCGTTTATGCTGTATTATGCATTGATAGGTTCACGGGTCCGTCAGACCTGCGATAATTTGTAATTAAAGATAGTACTTATGAAAAAAATTAGAATGATGATGGCTGCCGCTTTGGGCGTATTGGTTTCATGCGGTAGCGTTAAGTCGGGAGAAGAGGTCGTTGCGGCTTCCCGCGATTCAAAGGTTGTGGTTGCTTATGTCACTTCGTGGAGTGAGGTGATGCCCGACCCGCAGTACATGACGCATATCAACTATGCGTTCGGTCATGTAAACGAGAGCTTTAACGGTGTCAAGATTGATAATGAGGAACGTTTGAGACAGATTGTTGATTTGAGGAAACAGAAGCCGGAGCTGAAAGTGCTGCTTTCCATCGGCGGCTGGGGAAGCGGACGTTTCAGTGAGATGGCTGCCAATGATGAATATCGCCGTGCTTTTGCCGCGGACTGTGACCGTGTGGTGAAGGAGTTCGCTTTGGATGGCATTGACATCGATTGGGAATATCCCACCAGCTCTATGGCAAATATATCCTCGTCACCGGACGATACGGAGAATTTTACACTTCTGATGCAGGATATCAGAGCTGCCATCGGCAATGAAAAGGAACTGACACTTGCCACCGTAGCTTCTGCCCGTTACATTGACTTCAAGGCTATCTTGCCTTCCGTCGATTTTGTGAATATCATGGCTTATGACATGGCTTCTGCTCCCAAGCACCATTCGGCGCTTTATCCGTCAGGACATAGCGGTGACATTACTTCGGACGGTGCCGTTACTGCACACTTGAAAGCGGGCGTACCGCCTTCCAAGCTGGTGATGGGTATGCCCTTCTATGGTCGTGGAGGTGACGGTTATCCCAGCTTCCAAGACTATAATAAGGTAGGGAATACGGATACCCAATATACTGAAAAGTGGGATGAGGTGGCTCAAGTGCCTTATCTGGCCGATAAGAATGATACGTTGGTATTTGGTTTTGAGAATCCCCGTTCACTTGCCATCAAGTGTCAGTATATTCTGGATAAAGATTTGCTGGGAGGCATGTATTGGGATTATAGCGGAGACAATGAGCAGGGTGATTTGCGCCGTACGGTAGCAGAAAACCTATTGGGCAAGCCGCACAAGGCGAAGGTACTGGTGTTGACGGAACGTGGTGGACAGCACGGAGGATTTACAGATGCCGGCTTGAAGTGGTTGGCGGCCGAAGGTGCAAAAGGGAATTTCAGTATTACCGAGATAAACAATGCCAGGAACATAACGGAGGCTTACTTGTCGCAGTTCAGCTTGGTTATTCAATTGGATTTCCCGCCTTATACTTGGCCGAAGGAAGCGGAAGATGCATTCGTCAAGTATATAGAAGAAGGCCGTGGCGGCTGGATCGGTTTCCATCATGCTACTTTGCTGGGCGAGTTTGACGGTTATCCCATGTGGCAATGGTTCTCTGATTTCATGGGTGGTGTACGTTTCAAGAACTACATAGCTCCGCTGGCCGACGGTACGCTGATTGTGGAAGATAAACAGCATCCGGTAATGAAGGATGTTCCGGCCTCTTTCGTGGTGCCCGATGACGAGTGGTATACTTATGACAAGAGTCCGCGCCCTAATGTACATGTATTAGCCAATGTAGACGAATCGAGCTACACGCCTGCATCGGACATCAAGATGGGCGATCATCCGGTGGTTTGGGTCAATGAAAGCAAAAAGGCACGCAATGTTTATTTCCAGATAGGGCATAGTAGTAAGTTGTACGAAACGGAAGGGTTTACGACCATGTTCAGAAATGCCATTAACTGGACTTTAGAAAGGTAATACTTTTTATAATCAATGGATTTGGAAGAAAACGGGTACGTACAGAAACGTATCCGTTTTTTTATGGGTTTAAACTTTATCACTTTAAGTTTAAAATAAAACGTTTTTTATGGATGTGTTAGTAAATGAACTCCTTATGAGAAATATTCAACTTCCATTTCTTGTTTAGTACGTAATTTCGCTTATCGAAGTATTGGAATTTGTATCAATACAATATGAATAACTTTCTATTTTATAAACTAATACTATTATCATGAAAAGAAAAAGAGTCCTTTTGCTGCTTTGCATTCTCAGTTGCACTTTGCAGCTCTTCGCACAACAAATTAATGTGCAGGGTATCGTTTATGATCCTTCTGGAGAAACGGTTCCGGGTGCTAATGTCAGTATGAAAAGTAATCCGGCTGTGGGTACTGTGACGGATATTGATGGGAATTTCAGTCTGAAAGCTTCTGTGGGTGATGTGTTGGTCTTCACCTTTATCGGTTATGAGCCTATTGAGTATAAACTGACTGCTGCAGATACAAATCTGAAAGTCCGTTTTACTGATTCTTCTGAGTTGCTGGACGAGGTAGTTGTAGTAGGCTATGGTGTACAAAAGAAGAGTGTACTTTCGTCTGCTGTGAGCCGTGTTACCAGTGAAGAGTTGGATAAAGGTAATCCTACAAATATTCAGAATGCTTTGAAAGGTAAAGTTTCCGGTGTACAGATTATCTCTAATTCAGGTCAGCCCGGTGCGGAATCAAAGATTCGTATTCGGGGTACCGGTACGGTCAACAACTCCGATCCGCTTTATATAGTAGACGGCATGCCGTCTGAAAGTGGTATCAGTCATTTGAATCCTTCTGATATTGAGTCTATTGAAGTGTTGAAAGACGCAGCTTCCGCCGCTATTTACGGAGCCCGTGGTGCTAATGGTGTTGTACTGATTACTACGAAGAAGGGTACTAAAGGAAAGGCTACTTTGAACTATGAATTTACGTACGGTATTCAGAATCCTTCCAAGAAGGTGGATTTGCTGGGTAGTGCGGATTATCAGATGTTGATGAATGAAATGGCTGCCAATGCAGGTAAGGATCCTTATTTCCCGACTGTTTCCAGCGTCAATACCGACTGGCAAAAGGAACTGCAGAACAAGAATGCTCCTATTATGAACCACAAGGTTTCGTTGAGTGGCGGTACGGACAACTCTACCTATTATGCTTCTTTCGGTTATGTAAAGCAAGAAGGTATTTATGCTAAAGGACATGCTGATTATGAACGCTACAATGTACGCTTGAATTACAATAATGTATTACTGGACACGAAATCACGAAATTGGTTGAATAAGATTAGTTTTGGTGCAATTGCAAGCTATTCCAAGTCAATCCAGACTGGTAATACTATTGGCAATAGTGAAGCAGCAGGCTTGATTACTTCCATGAATATGTTGCCTCCTACCGAACCGGTTTATCAGACCGACCCTGCTATACTGGAGCAATATGCCGTAACTTATCCAAATCATGTCATTGCTCCCAACGGCCTGGCATACAATATCATCGAGATGCGTGAAATAACCAATCCGCTGGCAGCCATGCAGGTCAGTCATAACCAGAGGACTATGCCTCAGAATTTCGGTGCGAACTTTAACCTTGATGTGGACTTGTTACCGGGTTTGAAGTTCAAGACTACCTATGGTGCGGAATGGGTGTTCAATTCCATTAAGAATGTGACTCCAGTCTACGAGCTGAATGCTACCAGTAAGAATGCCACTTCCAAGGTAGAGGATAAGAAAAGGGAGTCTTCCTATTGGCAGTGGGAAAATGTACTGTCGTATACAAAGTCTTTCGGCCGTCATAATATAGGTGCACTGTTCGGTACGAGTATGTCTTCCTACCATTACTCCAATTTGGAAGCGGAAGATTATAATCTGCTGGTGGTGGATATAGACAAGGGATATATAGACACGGCCACAGCACCCGAAGAGCAGTCCAAAGTATGGGGTGGGGCGGAAGACCACCGCATTGCATCCGTATTCGGACGTATCAATTATAATTATGATGAAAAGTATTTGTTCGAAGCGGTAGTGAGACGGGACGGTTCGTCAAACTTCAGTCGTGACCACCAGTATGCTACATTCCCTTCGGTTTCTTTGGGTTGGGTGTTGACTCGGGAGAAGTTCATGGAGAACAGACCTTCCTGGTTGGATTTTGCCAAGATACGTCTAAGCTGGGGACAGAATGGTAACGAACGTATTGGCTCCTTTGCCTATACAAGTATGATGAGTCAGGGTAAGAATGCAGTCATAAATGGAAAGGTATATACGGGCATGCTGCCCAGTGGCTATGCCAATGCCGATTTGAAATGGGAGACCTCCGAACAGACCGACTTGGGTATTGACTTGCGTTTCTTCAACAGTGCATTGACATTCTCTGCCGACTATTTCGTGAAGAAGACGAAGGACATGCTGCTTTCCATGCCGATTCCTCTTTATACCAGTTATGGCAGTATGACGGTCAATTCGGGTACAGTGAAGAACGAAGGTATCGAGTTCGAAGCGTCCTATCGCTTTAAGGTGGGTGAAGTGAATCTGGGTATCAATGGAAATGCTTCTTATGTGAAGAATACCGTAACAGACCAGGGCCCCGACCGTGTCGGTCTCAATAATATCGGCGGTGGTATGGGCGGCCAGGTCAGTTGGAGAGAGAACGGGCGTCCGTACGGCTTCTTCTACGGTTACTTGCATGATGGTATTTTCCAGAATCAGCAGGAGATAGATAGCTATACCTACGTAGATTCTAACGGAAAGACTCAGCTGATACAGCCGAATGCCAAGCCTGGAGATATTCGTTTTAAAGATTTGGATGGTGAAAATGGGTTGAATGGTGATGACCGTACCATGATAGGCAAGCCGAACCCTGACTGGACATATGGATTCACTCTTTCTGCCGATTGGAAAGGAGTTGATTTCAGTGCATTCTTCCAGGGAAGTATCGGAAACGACATTTATAAACTGTACAGACGTTCCAATGTGACTTTTGGTAACTACGACAAATCCTGGTTGAACCGTTGGCACGGTGAAGGAACTTCCAATTGGGTACCACGTATCATAGATGGTGACAACAATAACTATCAGGTTTCAAACTTCTTTGTAGAAGATGGATCGTATATGCGTTTGAAAGTGTTGCAGATAGGTTACAGTCTGCCCGGACAGATGTTGCAGCGTGTCGGCATCAAGGGGCTGCGTTTCTTTGTGCAGGGCGAGAATCTGTTTACAATCACCAATTATAGCGGTTATGATCCTGAAGTGGGAACACGTGATGGATTTGACGGGGGAACATATCCGCAAGCACGTACTTATACTATCGGTGCGAATATTACATTTTGATTAACCTAAAAATTAGATACAATGAATAAGATATTAAAGGTATTGGCTTTGGGTGCGATGGCTTTGTCGACCACAGCTTGTTCAGATTTTCTGGAAGTGAATCCGAGAACTCAGGTGTCGGAAACCGAATTCTATAAGACGGAAGACGATATGATGAAGGGCTTGTATGCCGTGATGAATGAAATGCAGACCCGTATGCCGGAGGTTTGGTCTTACTCTTCTTTGCTGGGTGATGAGTCCGAAACCGGCGGTGGTATCGGTGAGGGGTCTTACAAGACGAAATGGGATACTTTTACCTATGACGCGACTTCTTGTTTCGGTGCATGGGGATATGGTTCTTGGTGGAATGAGTGGGATTTTGGCTTGTTCAATGGAGTCATTGCTGCCAATCTGTTGATTGACAAATTGGCCGGATGCAACCTCAGTGCAGACTTTGTCAATTCCATTTCTGCCGAAGCGCGCTTTTACCGTGCCATTTTCTATTACCATCTGTTTATGGGGTATGAGCAATTCCCGCTTATCAAACATTATCTGGCAGCCAGTGAAATGTATAGCGTTGCCAAAGGAACCCGTGAAGAAATTTATGAGTTTATGATGGGTGACTTGGATGACGAAGTGACTAAGTATCTGCCCCAGCGCAGTGCTACACAGCAGGGACGCGTTTGCCGGGATGCTGCCAAGCTGCTTCGTGCTAAAATTATTTTGTTCCATCGTGATGAGACTAAATATCAGGTGGCATTGAATGACATGAAAGAAATAATCACCAGTGGAAGATACCAGTTGAACCCTGATTATCAAAGCTTATGGGTGAAAGACGGAGAATGGTGTGCGGAATCTATCTTTGAGGTATGTTATGCCGGCAATAACTCCGGTGAAGGGTTTGGGCTTGCACGTTCTTTGGGCGGTCGTAACATTGTTGACCCGAGAAGTGCCGAGCAGGGTGGATTAGGCGAAGGTTATGGACAGAACACCATGCCGAGTACTGTTTACAACATGTTTAAGGAAGGTGATACGCGCCGAGAAGGAACAGTCATTGTCTATGCGGACGAGGCTAAGAAAGTGGCAGAAATGGTGGCCAAAGGTGAACTGCCGGCAGGAAGTGCTTTCCAAGTCAGTGACCAGCAGGAAAATTACGAAGGCCTGGGGCACTATAAGATTCATCCGAGAAAGGAGACGACGTCTACGGTGAACCCTACGGATAACTATTATAACTCTTGGCGTATTTACCGTTATGCCGATGTTTTGCTGCTGGCTGTGGAGCTTGATGTACGCATCAACGGAACTGCCAGTGCCGATGCGCAAGGCTGGTTCGACCAGGTCAGAGACCGCGCTTTCAAAGACAAAGAGCATCGTATCAACTTGGCGGGAAAGAGCAAGCAGGAGTTGTTGGATATTCTTTTTGAAGAGCGTGGGTATGAGTTTATGGATGAAATGCAGCGTTGGTTTGACATTCTGCGTTTCGATAAAGGAACAGAGATTTTAGGTAACAAAGGTTGGACGGAGAAGTTCAGGTACTTCCCGATTGACCAGTCGGAAATGGATAGGGCTAAAGGTGGCTTGACACAGAACCCTGGCTGGTTATAAGTTTAGATCGGTTTTCTTTCTGAAGAGTCCCCGGTATTTCCTTTTGGAATACTGGGGATTTTTATGTGTAGGCAGTGGCGGTATCTCTCACTAAAGTTTATTTCGGCAAAACATCTGTCATGCTGTCACGCGAAGAGATTATTCTTTTGATTATAAGTTAATTAAAGTGTGATGGATACCTGTGATAGATAAAAAACATTACAACCATCCATCACGCTTTCCAATTTTTGTAAAAGATGGTATGCATACTTGTTTCGTGGGTCGTTGAAATAGTTATAATCTTAGTTCTCAGCATGAAACTTTTAGTTTCAAGACTAAATACGAAAAGTTTTGACAAGTAAGACTATTGGTTTCAACAAGAAAAACCAAAAGTTTCTTTCGATAAAACCATTCGTTTCAAAGGTTAAAACTCTTGGTTTCGACTATAGGAAACTATCATTCCAACTTGTCGGGACCAGCAAGGGTATCTATATGAAACAACCGAAACAGATACCTTTTCCTTCGAAAAGTATCTGTTTCGGCATAAAAGTGTTGTATTTTGGAGAAGATTTGAAGAATACTATCCTATTTTATTCTTTTGATTACTGTTATGGGAGTTGTTTCATTTGAGGAACGGGTCACCGTTCTTGTCTTTGCTCACTACCCAGCGGAAAGCATTAACCAATAGCAGGTTCTGTGTACCGTCGATAAACTCTTCGTCACCATGTCCCATATTTAGGTAAATCATTCTGTAATTCTTGTTGGACCATACGATGGGGAAGTCGCCAAAATTCACTACATCCTTGATACCCAGTGGATAGTTCTTGGGAGATAGGGACAAGAGTACCTCTACGTCCTTGTTCTGGCGGGGGCTGGGAGTCCATTGGTACCATTCGCTGGCGGGAGCCACGAATGATGCAGGCAGATTCTTGGTAACGGGATGTTCTTCGTTGTCGACTTCGACCAATACCGGCTGGGGAGGCCAGTTGTTGCAATAGAACACCCCACCACCAAGAAACTTAACGAACCAGGGCCAATGCGTGTTTTTGTCGTTGTAGGCAGCTGCGTGGAAACCTACCCAACCGCCTCCGTTTTCCATGTATTGCTCAAAAGCATCGCGTTCGGCCTTGGTGTTGGGGGATGTGTTAAGCATGATAATGACATTGTATTCTTTCAGTTTCTCGTATGGGTATTTTGAAAAATCGGTAGTAATATCCAGAACAAAGCCGTCACCGTAATTGAGCTTCTTGAAGAAAGTGGTTGCTTGTTCTGCAAATTGTACGTGTGCTTCTTCCGCATGTTGCGTGTAATAAATCAAGGCCTTGAAGCGAGGAGCTTTGGCATAGTTTGCCGGATAACCTTCGGGGACTTGTGCGTACGTCAGCAGGGTGCAAGCCGTAAACAATAAAATAAACAGATGTTTCATAATTTGTAATTTATAATTTATAAGTTATTAATTCTCCATTATCTAATATTCCGCAATCAGAGACAGCCATTTGCCTGCCGAGGTAATCCATACCTCTTTATAACAGGCATTGTTGGTTTGCGGCCAATAGGGGACATCGTCGTTACCCAGGGTACGGATACCAACGGGCATCTCTCCTGTCATTTCTCCCGAAGAGAAGGTATTCAGTTGCGGATAGTTGTGTCCTTCTCCATAAATCAAGGATTGTCCGAAAGGATTCTTGCCTACGGTCCAGTACAACTGTTCCAGACCGATGTTGAGCAGTTCCTTGTCCTTCAGGAAGTTTCCGCAGATGGCGGCGGACTTTCCGTTGGAAAGATGGATGGCGGTATTGCCGTTGAAAATGTTGAACCACACGGGGAAACGTTTCATGTAGTGCTCTTTGTCCAGTTGTACTCCTCGTTTAATCTGTTCCGTGTACAGTTCCTTGGCATTGGCAGGGGGAAACAGATGGAGGGCGTAGAAGTTGGTGGTATCCTTATATTCCTCTGCATGGTAAACACCGCTTGGAATCATACCGTAGGGATGGGTATACTTCATCATTCCTTTCAGATACTCTCCATATAGTTGTATGGAATTCACCCATTTAGGATAATCGGGGTGCTCCTTCTGGGTTTCGCAAAGCATCACCATGGCCTGCATATAGACCTGCTCGCGCGACTGGTGTATGTAATGTACGATGGATTTGCGGGATTTGTCCCGGTAGAAGAATCCGCGTGTCCCGTCTTTGTCTTTCAGCGGTTCCGTGCGCTGGCAGTCGAGGGTGTAGCGGATGTATTCGGCGGCGATGTCCGCATAAGAAGGTTTTCCGGTCAGCTTGTATAATTGGCTTGCCGACCAGGAGATGGTAGCCATATACTGACTTTTCGAAGTGTTGTAACTGTGTTCGTAAGGCTGGACGAACTGGTCGAAGCCATCTTTTTTGAACTTCTCCATAGCAAAAGCGAAATCTTCTTCGGCCACGCGCAATAGGTATTCCTGCAGCATCGGGTCGTTGTCCAGCGTCATGGAGGCGTAAGCTTCGTATCCGGCATAGAGAAAGTTGTCAAATGCCATGTTCTGTACACGTACGGAAGATATGTCGTCCAATGTATTGAACACACCGTCTTGCCAGATAAGCAATCCCATGCTGCTGGCGCGGTAACCATCGCCGTAGCGGTTCTTTAGGATGAACTCTACTCCCCATTCCGCCTCTTCACGCAGGCGGGCGGCGAGGGCTGGGTTGATATTTCTTTGTTTATTATAGGCTTCGAGCAGAGCAAAGGTCACGTCTCCCGTCTGCAAGGTTTGCTGGGACAAGTCTCCTGCATCGTGCCATCCGCCGGAGTAGGAGATGCTGCGTCCGTCATGTCGGGACATGAGGTCTACGTGGCAGGTGGAATGCTTGCCGGGAACCGGATGTCCACAGCGCTGGCAGAAGATGAAGTTCAGCACTTTCCATTGTGAATCTTCCCAAAGTCTTTCTCCAATCCGGAAGGTGGGAGTTAGCGATGTTCCGACCTTCAGCTGATACTCTCCGGGATTATTGAAGGAGGTGAAATCAATAAGGCCAAATTCTCCGAGAGTGGTTTTCTCTTTTCGGATGTCTCCTTCGTAAGCTATTTCTCCGGTTGGGGTAAGCAGTTGGAAGCGCTTTCCGGCGTCTATGGTGAGGTTTGTGTTGATGAGGGCGGTTTTGGGGTGGTTGACGGCATAGCCGGTTGTCGAGTAGGAGATTTTTCCATCGGCAGGTATCCATCCGCTGACTTTCTCAGGGGCTTTCACCGTTTGCAGTTGTAGATTGTCCAGGTAGTAGATAGCTGAATCTCCTGTAGTCCGGTCTTTGCCTTTGAGGGCTGTGCTGAAGGTGATGGATATCACCTTGTCGCGCTGATACTCGTCTATTTCGAGGAAGCATTGGTTCCACTCCTTATTAATAAGGTTAATGAGGTGTGAACCCGAAGGCTGATTATATCCTTTCTTGGCAGGAGTATCTGCATTGCGAAACGTGAGGTTCATGTTGACGATGCGCGCGCCGTCGCAATCGGGATAGATGGAGAATACGATGCGGTTGTACTTCTCCAGATTGGCGCCGTCTAGATGATAGGTAACACTGCTGTTTCCGTAGGTGGCATAGTCTGGGTCGGAAGGAGAGCCGGTCGCCCTTTTCCCGGTGAATGTGGGGAATTGCAGTTTGATGCTGCCTTTGCCGGAAACGGTCTTTTCCGTACTGAAGGACATGCTTCCTGCGCCGGAATGACTCCATCCCTCTGTACCTGCCGAGCGGGTGAGAGGAGCGCTTTGCAAGACCTCCTTTTTCCATCCGTTGGTTTCGAAAGAGTTTTCAATATCCAGGGGGAGGGGTTGATGTATCAGTCCGCTTTCGTGGAGTTGTCGTTCCAGTTTGGGGTCTTGGGTCAGACGTGTCTGACCGTATGCGGCAATACTGCCGAGAGATAAAAGGTATAAAAATAATAATGTCTTTCTCATGTTGACGTCAACCTTTGGTTTCGGTTGCAATGTTAGCCATTATTAGGCAGAAGGAGGTTTGAAAACTGCCATAAAAGCTTTAAAAGCTATCCGAAGTAGAGGAAATATGAATTTCGGTAGATGTATAATCCCTATGATGTACGACTTATAATGCCAAAGAAAATACTAAAATCGTATTTTCATAACAGAAGAAAATTGTAACTTTGCGAAGTTATGTCACAATGTTAACCTATGATGCGTATCTTGATTTTAATAATAATGCTGTTGCCATGTTCGCTTGGTATGTATGCATCTGCAATAGATAGCCTTTTGTCTGTTCTGGATAAGACTATCGTGATGCGTAGACAATACGAGGAAGAAAAAGAACGGTATATTTCTTTGATAAAGGATGAGTTGAAGCAAGGGAGGCTTACTGACATGGAGCGTTATCTGATACAAAATCGTCTTTTTGCCGAATATAATTCTTATATTAGTGATTCTGCATTACATTATATAAATGAAAATATTCTTATTGCCACACGGCTAAATAATAGGCAATGGATAAATAGTTCTATATTAAATAAAGTACATATTCTAAATACTTCGGGCCTTTTTGTTGAAGCAATGGAATTGCTGAAATCGCTTCCTCGTAACACGTTGGAGGGTGAAAATATAGTGGACTATTATGTATGTTTTGAAAACCTATATCTCTATCAGGCAGAGTACGCCACTGATCGGAACTACGTGAACAATTATCTTCGGATAGCAAATTTGTATAGGGATTCTATAATCAGCCTAGTACCGGAAGATACTTATAGATATGTAGTCGTGCATGCACCTCAGCTCATTGACCAGGGAAAAAGTCAGGAGGCTATATGTTTATTGAAGAATTTTTTACCTCGGTTGAAATCCAATACGCGTGAGTATGCAGTAGCTACTTCAATTCTGGCTTTTGCTTATCATATCGTGGGGAACAAGCAGAAAGAAATGGAAGCACGTATTAGCAGTGCCATTGCTGACATTAGGGCAGTGGTGAAAGAAAATTATTCTTTGTGCGCATTAGCGGAATTACTTTATGGAATGGGCGATTTGGAACGTGCTAATCACTATATCAAGATTAGTATGGAAGATGCTAATTATTATACTACTCGGTTGCGTAGTTCGCAGAATTCCAAGATGCTTCCGCTCATAGATCGTGCTTATCAGCAAGAAAAGGAAATACAGCAACAGCGGCAGAGAATGTTTATTACAGGCATATGTATCCTTTCTGTTTTCCTTCTATTGACAGTACTGTGTGTGCTATGGCAAATGAAAAAATTGTCTTATGCCCGTAAAAAAGTTGTTGCTGCCAATTCCCAATTGAGTATATTGAATAGTGAATTGAAGAAGCTGAACAAGTCTCAACATGAGGCTAATGAACGATTATTGCATACTAATCAGACTCTTACGGAAGCCAATCATATTAAGGAAGAGTATTTGGGACGTTTCCTCAGTTTAAGTTCCTCTTATATAAGTAAAATGGAAGAATATCGCCGCATATTGAACAAGCAGGCTGCTGCCGGTAAACTTGAGGAGTTATATCGTACATTGAAGTCCGACCGTTTCATAAATCAAGAGTTGAAAGAGTTCTATCACAATTTCGATGTATCTTTTCTTAAGATATTCCCTAACTTTGTAGAAGAATTTAATCGTTTGTTGCCAGTTGAAGAACAATTGCATCCTAAAAATGAAGAATTGCTTGTTACCGAACTGCGCATATTTGCACTGATTCGTTTAGGTATTACAGACAGTGCGCGTATTGCAGAATTTTTGCGTTATTCCATAACTACCATCTATACTTATCGTTCCAAGCTAAAAAACAAGTCTCTTTGTAAAGAGGACTTTGAAGAACGAGTGATGAAAATAACTTCTTTTTGATTTTATCCTCCTTTTGAGGCTTTCTTCTGCCTTAAAAAGTTTAGAAATGATTTAGAAATTAGTAGCAATAGCATTTTTGTAATGCGTTGTATTATAGTTGATTGCCTGTTGCAGGACTTTAGATTTTTATCTCAGCCCAAATCGTGCGTTTGTTTTGATAATACATTTGCATCAATCTATTTATTGTTTAACTAATTTCTAATAAGATGAAAAAGAAAAGTCTAAAGAGATGCCTTAAAAAGCGCATGATCCTTTTACTGGGTTTTCTTATGATGACTGGTGTTGCTGTTGCGCAACAACTTCAGGTACAAGGAAAGGTGACCGATGCAACGGGTGAAGGTCTTATCGGTGCAAGTGTATTGGTAAAGGGTACAACTTCGGGGGTGATAACTGACATTGACGGTAACTATGTGTTATTGAATGTCAATCCTGATGCAATACTTATTTTTTCTTATGTAGGTTACCAAACGCAGGAACTGAACGTATCCGGTAGAAACAAGATTGATGTTGTCTTGCATGATGACCAGCAGGTGTTGGAAGAAGTTGTAGTAGTGGGTTACGGTTCATTGAGTAAAAAAGAAGTTTCCAGTTCCATTGTACAAGTGGATAAGAAAAATTTTAATTTGGGGGCTATGAATAACCCGATGGAAATGGTATCGGGAAAAGTCGCGGGCTTGAATGTCAATACGCAGGCAGCTGCCAATCCTAACTCCAGTTCTTCATTACAAGTACGTGGTGCAACATCTGTTTCTGCAAGTAATAGTCCTTTGATTGTCATAGATGGTGTGGCAGGTGGCGATATCCGTAACATCGCTGCACAGGATATTGAATCTATTACGGTATTGAAAGATGCGGGTTCAGCTGCTATTTACGGAACGCGAGGTGCTAATGGTGTGATTTTAGTTACAACGAAACGTGGCTCGGGTGAAGCTGGAAAAACGGTAGTCACATATGACAGTTACATCGCTTTTAATGTAGCCAAGCCCTCTCCGGATATTCTGTCGGCTGATGAATTCCGTCGTTCGAGACGAGGTACAGACTATGGAGCCGACACTGACTGGTATGGACTGATTACTCGTGATGTAGCATACGACACAAACCAATATATATCTATTGATGGTAGCACAAAGAATGGTTTCTATGGTGCTTCCTTCAATTACAAAAGTGCCAATGGACTTGACATCGTGAGTGGTCGTGAAGAATTTGGAGGTCGTTTTTCTATGGAACAGCGTGTACTGGAGAATCGCTTACAATTCAACGGTTCGTTGAGTGCACGTCGTGTAAATGAAACCTGGGGAAATGATGGTTTCTTCGATAGGGCACTCACAATGAATCCTACAATGCCGGTATATAATGCAGACGGTTCGTATTATCAGCCTACTTCTCCTACGGGTGCAACCAATCCGGTTGCGGAGCTTGCTTTGAGAGATAACAACGGCCAGCGTATGTATTTGTTGGGTACGGCTGAGGCTAAACTGAATATTTTGCAGACAGAAAAGCATTTGTTGAATACAACATTAAGTTACTCATTGCATTACAATGACATGAAGCAACAATATTATGCTTCGTCTGCCGGTTCGGAGTCCTATTGGAATGGTTATAAAGGACGTGCGGAAATGAAGTATCAGAAATGGTACACCAATCGATTGGAGTGGTTGGGAAATTATGCACTGAACTTGGGCGACCACAATATTAAGGCTGTAGTGGGCTATACTTATGAGAAGTCTATCTGGGAACAGATTGGTGGTAGTAACAACGACTTCTCTTTTGATAATACGAAATATTGGGATTTGGGCAGTGGCTCTTATCTGAAGGATGGTTTGGCAAGTTTATATAGCGGTCGCTCTGAATCGACACTTATTGGCTTCTTTGGTCGGTTGAACTATAATTGGAAGGATATGCTTTTTGCATCGGCTTCGTTGCGCTATGAAGGCTCTTCCAAATTTGGTGCTAACCAAAAGTGGGGGTACTTCCCAGCAGCTTCTTTGGCTTGGGAAATGATGGAGATGGGCTTTATGAAGAATACCCGGAAAGTGTTGACCAGTTTGAAACCGCGTGTTTCTTTCGGAATTACCGGTCGTTCGGATTTTGATGCTTATAAATCACTTTCTACTTACAATACCAATGGTAGTTATCTCTTTGACGGGCGTTGGGTAACGGGCTATGCTCCCTCTAGTAATGCTAATCCGGATTTGGCTTGGGAAAAGAGCGTTGCGATTAATCTGGGTGTTGATTTTGTTCTATGGAATCGTTTACGTGGTTCAGTGGAGTATTTTGACCGTAGTTCTAAAGACTTGCTTTATACGTACACGGCACCTCAACCGCCTTTTGTCTATTCCACTATTTTGGTTAACGTTGGAACAACGAAAAATACCGGTATAGAAGTATCTTTGGATGGTGACATCCTTACTAAAACAGCAGTGAAGTGGACGAGCGGAATCAATTATTCTTATGGGAAGACTAAGTTGACCAAACTTTCTAACGATATTTACAAGGCATCTTATCTCGACCTTTACTTAAAACCGGGTACTGGCTCCAGCGAATATTTCTTCCGTGTGCAGGAAGGGGGAGAGATAGGGCAGTTCTACGGTTATGAATATGCAGGTGTTGACGAAAATGGCAATATGCTTATTTTGAATGATAAAGATGAGCAAATACCGATTTCTCAGGCTGATGCCAAGTATAAACGTTATATTGGCAATGGTGCTCCCAAGCACTTCTTGTCTTGGAGTAACAACCTGACTTGGAGAAATTTTGATTTGAGTGTATTCTTCCGCGGTACATTCGGTTTTGATGTATTCAATATGCGTAAATATGGTATGGGGCTTCAGGGATGTGGTACAGATAATGTTCTTCGCTCTGCGTATCTGGAAGATAAGAATATCCGTACCGGTGGTGGAGTAATATCTTCCTATTTCCTGGAGGATGGTAGCTTCATAAAACTGGAAAATGTAACCTTGGGATATAATTTTACTCCTAAGAACCGTAAGTTACTGGATAATATGCGCATATATCTGTCTGCCAAGAATCTGTTTACCTTGACCGGATATTCTGGTAATGACCCTTCAATTATAGACGTGAATGGTATCCAGCCGGGAGTAGATAGTAATAGTGCTTATCCTACAGCAACTCAATTGAGTTTAGGTGTGACTCTTCGCTTCAAATAAATGAGAAACAAATTATTAAAAATATGAAAGATATGAAATATATAAAATGTCGTTGGTTATTGGCGATGATTATGTCATGTTCACTTTTCTCTTGTACTAATTTGGACGAGGAAGTGTTCGATCGTGTGGATGCCGGAATTTATTATCAAGATGAGACGAGTGTTCAGGGGGCAGTGGCAGCCATCTATTCGAAAGCTGCATATAGTTATTTGGAATACTTCTGGTATTTGCAGGAGTTTTCTGCCGACCAGGTGGCATGGCGCAGTTGGAACGGTGGACTTTGGGGATGGGATGAGGCATTGAAGTTTGCTTTGTCTTCACATACCTGGACGTCAGAATCAACCATTATTCGCCAAACTTGGGAGAATGCGTGGACCACTATTGGGCTTTGCAATACGCTTATTACAGATTTGCAGGCAATCAGCCCCGCATCTATACGCATGACTGAGGATGCTTTGAATAGTTATATTGCCGAAGTACGTACCCTGCGTGCTTGGGCATACTACAATATCTTTGAGATTTGGGGTGGAGCACTTCCCTTGAACATTTCTTCGGGTGCGGAAATCCCTGGTTCTGCAGATACTGATTTTGATAAGGGGTGCAAGATTATCTACGATTTTATCAGTCAGGAACTAGATGAGTCAGTTACAGATCTTATGAAAGAAGATGGTTCTGGAAAGACTCGCAACCGCATGAACCAAGCTGCCAATCGTATGATTAAGATGCGCTTGTTGCTGAATTCTGAGGTGTTTATCAAACAAAACAGTTATAATGAGTGTGCCACTCTTTGCCAAAAAATTCTGAATGGCGATTATGGTACTTACAGCATTACCGATGACTATCGCGATATTTATTCGATAAACAATGTAGAATGTCCGGAAGTTGTAATGGCATTGGCGATGGAAGTCGGTCAGGTCAATACCGGTTGGATGCGTAACATGCCTTTCATGCCTTACAATTGTTGGGATTACTTTGGAGGTACATACAGCCAGAGCGGATGGAATTGTGTATGCTTGGCACCTTCATGGGATAATTCTGGAAATGTACAGCCGTATGGTGGTACTGACAATCCTAAGAGCTTTCTTACCGACTACGGTGATAAGTTAGGAGCAGTTTATGAACGTTTCCACGATAAAGATATCCGTAAGCAGAACTATGTGTATAATGAAACAACAGGAAACTATCAAGGCATTTTTTTGAAAGGGGCTATTAAAGCCAACTATGGTAAGGGTGCGGCTTTGAAAGCAGATGCCGACCGTGACGGTCAGGATTTGGTTTATGTGGATCAGGTGGGTACATTCCTTAATTTAGGACGTAATCTGGAGACTGTCATGTCACCTCGCTGGGGTGAAACGAATTCAGGTGTCCGTTTGGTAAGATATCCGGTTTATCCGGAGAGTGCAGGCATTGATTTCCAAAACATCGATGAGGTGGAATTCCGTTTGAGTGAAGTGGTCTATACTCTTGCTGAATGTAAAATGCGTGCAGGTGATACGGAAGGTGCTAAAGAACTGGTATATAGAGTTAAAACACGCTATTTTACAGATAAATCGGCTCTCGAACAGCCCGGTCCTGGTTTTACATCCTTTGATATGGATTGGATGTTGAGTGAATGGGGACTTGAATTCTTGGGAGAGGGGCGGCGTCGTCGTACAGACTTGCGTCGTTTCGATAAGTTTACGCAAGGGCAATGGTGGTTCTTTGGCCGTGCCACGGACGACGGTTTAAGCTATCCGGCTAAACGTGACCGCAAATACGAGTGGTATCCCTTGCCCCAGTCTGCCCTTATGGTAAATCCGGGACTGGTACAGAATCCTAATTATTAATCATCCTATAATAATAGTAACAATGAAAAAATATATATGTAATCCGCTATGGCTTTTGTTGCTTTTTGTAGCTTTCATCAGTAGTTGTGACAAGGAGGAAATTGTGTTTGACCATGAGTTGCCGCAATTTGAACTTCGTAGCGATGCTATCTTGCTGGAGGTGATTATGCCCCAAGGAACTGGTGCCGATGAAATAATTTATATTGCAGGCGATTTCAATGGAGGTCAGGATGCTGCTTCCGGAGACCTTAAGTGGCAGATGGAGAAAGCTGCAAACAATGATGTTAAATGGGGCATATACCTCTATCCGGAAGATTTTGTTAATGGAAAGACACTTGCCGATGGCTTTTATTTCGTTTCTAAGACACAAGGTATAGAGCGTACTTTGCAGAATGGGGATGCTTTACATCAAATTTCGGCTAAGGTAGGTACTCGCACTGATATAACGGTAACCCGCTGGAATGCTTATTTTGAGGAGCCGGAAGACCCAAGTGAAGTGACCCACGACGGTTATGCTGTGTTCGTGATGGACAATACAGGTTGGGATGCACTGACACTTTATGCGTGGGGAAATGATTTGCCGGAACTTTTTGGAGGTTGGCCCGGTATTTCACCTACTGGTAGCGTTGAGATAAAAGGAATTACCTATAAATACTTTGATACAGGTGAAGCAAATAAGGGATTGGTTTACAATTTGATATTTAACGATAATGGAGTAGGTTCACAATTTGATGGACCACAGAACTTTACTCTTGACCGTGACATATATTTGGAAATCACAGAAAGCGGTTGGACGGAAATAGATCCGGATGCAGTGGTCATCCATGATGGTTATACCATTTTTATTGAAGACCAGTCCGGATGGGCAGAAACAACCATATATGCGTGGGGAAATGATATACCGGAACTCTTTGGCAGTTGGCCAGGAATATTACCAACCGGTAGTGTTGAGATAAAAGGTGTCACGTATAATTATTACGATACAGGTGAAGCAAATAAGGGATTGACTTACAATCTGATAATGAATAATAACAATGGAGGCTCACAATTTGACCTCGCAGCAGTGACGCTTGATCGAGATTATTATTTCCGTATTACGGACATAGCTGGTGAGGAGATTGACCCTAACAATCCGGACGGAGACTCTGAACCGGAATCTGAAGCGGCTTTTGTTTCTAATCAGAATAATTTCTTGAAATGAGTTTTGTATAGTAATGAAGATGTTAAATGACCTATTGGTGGAATGAGATTGGGGATAGGATATCTCTTTTCAATCTTGCGGATATATGTCCCAAGGCTTGGTTTTTCTATCCCAAGTCTTGGGATAGAAAAACCAAGCCTTGGGAAGAAGTTATCTCTTAGCTCTTTTGTTTTTTAGTATTGGCTTCCGGGATTTTTAGTATTAAGGCTTAGTATCTTTTCTGCCAATGCCCATTACTGGAGAGTTTGGATGCTCCTTTTGCAGATATCAGTTCCGCCAATGAGTATAAGTATAGATAAAAAGTAGAAATATGAAAAAAGTAATAATTGCGACACTGCTCTTTACGATGCTACATTCTTGTATGGGGTGTAGTGATAGTCAGAGTGACATGGAACCGATTCCCGTCCCACAGGAAGAATACATGGCTTCGGATATGGTGATTTATGAGGCAAATCCCCGCATTTTTGCCGAAGAAAATGCGTTCTCTGCCATCAAAGCAGAGCTTGACCGTATTCAAAGCCTGGGGACTACCGTGCTTTGGCTGATGCCTGTAAATGAGCCGGGAGTACTGAAAAGTGTGAATTCACCTTATTGTATAAAGGATTATAAAAAGCTGAATACACGTTACGGAACAAAAAAAGACTTGAAAGAACTGGTAGATGCTGCCCATGCCAAAGGAATGAAAGTGATTCTTGACTGGGTTGCCAACCATACTTCGTGGGACAATGCTTGGGTGACTGAGCATCCGGATTGGTATACACAGGATGCAAATGGCAATGTGGTACAACCTCAAGAACAGCCTTGGGCGGATGTTGCTGACTTGAATTTTGACAACGAAATCATGCAGCAAGCCATGATTGATGCCATGAAGTATTGGGTAACAGAAATTGGTATTGATGGATACCGTTGTGATTATGCCGAGGGGGTACCAGATGCTTTCTGGAAGAAAGCAATCGCCGAGCTCCGTACACTTGACAATAATTTGCTGATGCTTGCCGAAGGCGGAAAAACGTCTTTAATGAACAATGGTTTCAATCTGCTCTACGGCTGGAACTTCCATAGTAAACTGAAAGACTATTATGCCGGTAAATGCTCACTTACTGACCTTTATGCTATGAATACTTCCGAATTGGAGGGAATGCCGAAGGGTACGTTACGGTTACGCTATTCTACTAATCATGACCAGGCAAGTGAGGCTTCACCGATAGAATGTTATGGCGGTGAGCGTGGTGCCATGTCTGCTTTTGTATTGACGACTATGCTCGAGGGGATACCTCTTATTTATAGTTCGCAGGAAGTAGCCTATCCGCGGTCACTTAACTTTTTCAATTACGGAGTTATAGACTTGAAGTCCAATGAAGTCTTTGCGCAAGAGATGGCAGAAATCATCAGAGCCTATAAAGCTACGAGCAGTGTACGTGGTGGTGAACTGGAAGTTTATACTACCGGAGATGTCGCTTCATTTTATCGGGCAGCAGGCAGTCATGGCATGTTGGTCATGGTGAATACCGCCAATGAGTCTGTACAAGTGAAAGTACCTATGGAGCATGCTGGCAAGACCATGACCGATGTGATTGCCGGTGTGGATGTGGAGTTGCCTACAGTAATGACGATGGAACCTTATCAATATTTTATATATCAACAATAACGGATGTATATGAAACATGTATTATTAACAGTTGTATTTCTGGGAATTGCTTGTGTGGCGATGGCACACGAATTGTTATCTCCCAATGGGAATCTGAAACTCAATGTTGTGCTTGATTCCGAGGGGGGGCCGGTCTATAGCTTATATTACAAAGGAGAGCCGGTTGTAGAACCTTCTGCCTTGGGAATACTTATGGAAGAAGCGGATTTGTCAAATGGCTTCCGGATTCTTGATGCAACAAATTCTACTTTTGATGAAACTTGGATGCCTGTATGGGGAGAGTATGAAAAAGTCCGTAACCATTACAATGAACTTACTGTCACTTTCTCACAACCGGCAAAGCACGACCGTACGATGATTGTACGTTTTCGATTGTTTGACGATGGACTCGGATTCCGTTATGAGTTGCCGGAGCAGAAAACCATGAATTATCTGACGGTAAAAGACGAACTGACGGAATTCAATCTGACCGGTAATCATACACTCTATTGCATTCCCGGTGATTATGATACGAATGAGTTTGCCTATACTACTGCGGCCATTTCCGAAGTGCGCGAAGCTATGGAACGTAATCTACGTAAAAAAGGATATGAAGCTAAAGCGACTTCATTCACAGTACAAACACCCCTTATGATAAAGACTACCGAAGGACTTTATATCAATATTCATGAAGCTGCCTTGGTAGATTATTCTGCCATGTTGCTGAATGTGGATGATAAAGAGTTTAACTTTTCTGCTCATCTTACTCCCGATAAATTAGGAAAGAAAGGATATCTGCAATTACCGTTGCATACCCCGTGGCGTACAATTATGGTTAGTGACGATGCACGTAGCATCCTTGCTTCTCAGTTGATTCTTAATCTGAATGAACCTTGTAAGCTGGAAGATACTTCTTGGATTAAGCCACAGAAATTTATCGGTGTCTGGTGGGAGATGTTTACTGGTGGAGGAGGTACATGGGCATATAGCGACTATTATAAGGCTAAACCCGGCATAACCGACTATTCAAAGTTAACTCCTAATGGACATCATCCGGCCAATACTGAACATGTGAAAGAGTACATAGACTTTGCGGCGGAGAATGGTATTGATGCGGTATTGGTTGAGGGTTGGAATGAAGGTTGGGAAGATTGGGCATCCTATCGTAAGGATCGTCAGTTCCTTTTTGACAAACCTTATCCGGACTTTGATGTTGCGGTACTACATGCCTATGCCAAATCAAAGGGGGTAAAGATTATCATGCATCATGAGACGGCTGCTAATGCTGCCGATTATGAGCGGCAGCTGGATGTAGCCTTTCAATTTATGGTAGATAATGGCTATAATTCTGTAAAGACAGGATATGTGGGCTCAATCATTCCCCGTAGTGAATATCATTCCTCACAATGGATGAACAATCATTATATACATGTGGTGAAGCGTGCTGCTGATTATAAGATTATGGTAGATAGTCACGAGGCTGTTCGTCCCACCGGCTTGTGTCGGACCTGGCCCAACTGGGTAGCGCAAGAATCTGCCCGTGGTGGTGAGTTTGAATCTATGGGGGGCAATGATCCGGATCATACTTGTATCTTGCCGTTTACTCGGTTGAAGGGTGGTCCGATGGATTACACTCCTGGTATTTTCCAGACAAAACTTTCGTATTATAATAGTTCGAAACCTAAAGGTCAGGCGGGTACTACATTGGTAAAACAATTGGCTCTATATGTAACGATGCCCTCTCCGTTACAGATGGCAGCAGACCTGCCGGATAATTATCGCCGTTTTCCCGATGCGTTTCAATTTATTAAGGATGTAGCGGTGGATTGGAGCAATTCTTGGTATTTGGAAGCCGAACCGGGTGATTATATCACAGTGGCTCGTCAAGCCAAAGGAAAACAAGAGTGGTATGTAGGTGCTATTACCGACGAACATCCTCGTACGGCAACTATTCCTTTCTCTTTCTTACCCGAAGGAAGGAAATATATTGTTACCGTTTATGCAGATGGTCGGGATGCAGACTGGAAAGATAATCCGCAGAGCTATGACATCCGTCGTGGCATAGTAACGTCAAAGAGTGTGCTGCGTCAACCTTTGGCAAGTAGTGGAGGGGTGGCTATCAGTGTTCGAGAAGCAACAAAAGAAGAGGTAAAAGGATTGAAGAAATTATGAAGCTTGTCCGTACATAGTAATTATTATGTTGCGGATTTAATACAAGCATTTAAGAATTAAAGTTAGCAATTGGAAAGGCATAGTCCGTGAGGATTGTGTCTTTTTTCGTAAATTATTCGTCATTTCTTATTTTCTTTATTATAATTTTTCTATATTTATGCCGTTATGGCGAATTGTTGACAGAATAGGAAAAGAATAGACCATTTAGGTATGAATAGAGAATGCCGGGGATTTGACATTTTATCATTCTTTAATCAAAATATAACCGTAAAATTTAGCTGTTTTGAAAAGTTTTCTTATATTTGCGGTGTTATTCATTGACATTTTGTTTGAATAGCGTGAAGTCAACAAGGTAATAACCTTTAAAACGTAATATTATGAATATCGAACGTATCATGGCCTCTTTAGAGGCAAAGCACCCCGGCGAGTCTGAGTATCTTCAAGCCGTAAAGGAAGTTCTTCTTTCCATCGAAGATATCTATAACCAACATCCTGAGTTCGAGAAAGCGAAAATTATAGAACGTCTGGTTGAACCTGACCGTATCTTTACTTTCCGCGTAACGTGGGTGGATGATAAAGGTGAAGTTCAGACGAACCTCGGCTATCGTGTGCAGTTCAACAATGCCATTGGCCCGTACAAAGGCGGTATTCGTTTCCATGCTTCCGTAAATCTTTCTATCCTCAAGTTCCTGGGATTTGAGCAGACCTTCAAGAATGCCTTGACTACATTGCCTATGGGTGGCGGTAAGGGTGGTTCCGACTTCTCTCCGCGCGGAAAGAGCGATGCTGAAATTATGCGTTTCTGTCAGGCCTTCATGCTGGAGTTGTGGCGTCACCTCGGTCCGGATATGGATGTTCCTGCCGGTGATATCGGTGTAGGCGGTCGCGAAGTGGGCTATATGTTCGGTATGTATAAGAAGTTGACTCGCGAATTTACGGGCACATTTACCGGTAAAGGATTGGAATTTGGCGGTTCGCTGATTCGTCCTGAAGCAACAGGATTTGGTGGCTTGTATTTCGTAAACCAAATGTTACAGACAAAAGGCATTGACATCAAGGGCAAGACCGTGGCTATCTCCGGTTTTGGAAATGTGGCTTGGGGTGCTGCTACCAAGGCTACCGAATTGGGTGCCAAGGTGGTTACCATCTCCGGTCCCGACGGTTACATTTACGACCCGAACGGTATCAGTGGCGAAAAGATAGATTATATGCTGGAACTCCGGTCATCGGGCAACGATATCGTAGCACCGTATGCCGACGAATTCCCCGGCTCTACTTTCGTGGCAGGCAAACGCCCGTGGGAAGTGAAAGCGGACATCGCTCTGCCTTGCGCTACCCAGAACGAGCTGAACGGCGAAGATGCACAACACCTCATTGACAACAAGGTGACATGTGTAGGCGAAATCTCCAATATGGGATGTACGCCCGAAGCTATCGACCTTTTCATTGACAACAAGATTATGTATGCACCGGGTAAGGCTGTCAATGCAGGTGGTGTGGCTACCAGCGGACTGGAAATGTCGCAGAACGCCATGCACCTCAGCTGGAGTGCAGCCGAAGTGGATGAAAAACTCCACGCCATCATGCACGGAATTCATGCTCAATGCGTAAAATATGGGACAGAACCTGATGGCTACATCAACTACGTGAAGGGAGCGAATATCGCCGGCTTCATGAAGGTGGCTCATGCCATGATGGGTCAGGGAATTATCTAAGAGAGAAACTTTGTTTAGTTGTATTTGTATTTGTGGTTTGTGCTGCCCTACGCCTGTGAAGGTATGGGGCAGTACTTTTTTTATTCTCAATTAAAAAAGTTGTATCTTTGTATCCGAGAAACCATAAATTACAAAGAGATGTTACTACCTGAATTGAAACTGAGACGTGATAAAATACGCTCTCTCATGGCTCAACAAGAGATTGATGCCGCTCTTATCGCTTGTAATGTAAACTTAATCTATACGTACGGACGTGTCGTCAGCGGTTACTTGTATCTGCCGTTGAATGCTCCCGCCCGTTTATTCATCAAACGTCCCAACAATATTGAAGGGGAACATATTCATCCTATCCGTAAACCGGAACAACTGCCTGACTTACTAAAGGAATGTGGTTTGCCCATACCTGCGAGGTTGATGCTGGAGGGGGATGAGTTGTCTTTTACGGAATATAACCGTTTGGCAGCGTGTTTCCCTGAAACGGAGGTGCTTCCTTGTGGTACGGCACTTATCCGGAAGGCCCGAAGTGTCAAGACTGAAATAGAGATTGAGATGTTCCGTCGTTCCGGCATTGCACATGCTAAAGCTTACGAACAAATACCCTCGGTTTATAGACCAGGAATGACAGACCGCCAATTATCCATCGAAATAGAGCGCCTGATGCGTCTGGAAGGTTGTCTGGGTATTTTCCGTACCTTCGGACAAAGTATGGAGATTTTTATGGGAAGTCTGCTGGCAGGAGACAATGCCACTGCGCCTGCCCCCTATGATTTTGCTCTGGGAGGCGAAGGACTTGACCCGTCACTGCCTATCAGTGTGAACGGTGCACTGTTGCAACCCGGCCAGAGCTTTATGGTTGATATGGGGGGTAACTTCTATGGCTATATGGGAGACATGAGCCGTGTATTCTCTATCGGAAAGTTGCCGGAAAAGGCATATGTTGCCCATCAGGTTTGCCTGGACATACAAGAGGCTGTTGTAGAAAAAGCGAAACCGGGTGCTGTTTGTGAGGACCTTTACAATCTCGCTATCGATATTGTCACCAAAGCGGGCTTTGCCGACAACTTTATGGGAGCCACTCAAAAAGCCAAGTTTATCGGTCATGGCATCGGACTGGAAATCAATGAAATGCCGGTGCTGGCTCCACGCATGAAGCAGGAGCTGGAACCGGGCATGGTCTTTGCTTTGGAACCGAAGATTGTTTTGCCAGGCATTGGTCCCGTCGGTATCGAAAACTCTTGGGTTGTAACAGCAGAAGGAGTGGAGAAACTGACGTTGTGTAAGGAAGAGATTGTGGAACTTTGAAAATTGATAATGGATAATGGAAAATTGCCATGCGGTTTCAATAAATACGCTGCACTGTTTATTTTTCCATTATCCATTTTCAATTATTTTACCCTTCTGTTAAGCTGATTATTCGCTTTCGAAGGTTTGGATTTACCAATCCGTTTTCCGGTTGGCTTGGCCTTGTTGCTCCGTTTGGGCTTTATGCCGGAATGGTTACTCGCCTTCATAATATTCACATAAGTAGTAGCGGGCTATAAAGTCCCAATATTGATGCAGTGTTTCTTTTCCTTTCAGGAAGGGAAGTTCCACATCGGGTAGAATTCCTTTGGCCATTCCGTATTTCAGCAGGTCGAACGGACACTCTCCGGGTTGGCAGAACATCTTGTAACCCTCTGCAGCAGCGCGTTTGGCATCGTACATCGGGTTATGTTCTTCACAGAAATAGGCGGCCACGTTGTGGGCTACGAGCATACCTTTGGCGTTGGCATAAATCACGAACTCTTTTTGGTATTCCAGGTCGGGCAATAATGCGGACCGTTTGTTTTCCCATCCCAAGACATCGACAAAGAAAGTGCAAAGCTCCTTGTAATCGGTGAAGTATAGCAGCGGTTTCCCCTGGCTGTATTCCAGACAGCGGGCGGCATCTTTGCTCAGTTTGGTTTCCGGAGTGACTTCCGGCAGCGGAGTAATGGGCATATCCAGTAAATCAAGTCCCATTACCCAAAGGAAGGAAGATTCTTCCTCGCTGATGGGAGCTTCTTCGAAACGTGCATCCATCAGTTCATAGGCGCTTTGGCTTAATGCAAGCAGGTCTTTGTCATAAGGACTGAACAAGGTGTATTCCTTGTCAAAAATACTGAATTGTGATTTCAATGTCCACAGTACGAATGCAATGTCTTCCTGATTTATTTCATCGGGCGTATAATCGTCACCCAGTGGATAGAACGGCAGGTAAGTTCCGTATACTCCCTGAAAGGCTTCGGAGAAAAGTTTCCAGCCTCCGCTTTGGGCAATGGTATCTTGAAAGTACATGCCGAGGGAGATGGCTGCGTCAATTTGGGTACGCAGCTCTTCCTTGTTGAACAGAGGAGAGGCTTTGACGAGGGGCAGGATGCTTGTGGCGAAGTCGAGGTACCATTTGTCTGTTGGCAGTACGCGGGTGCGTTCATTGGCCCCCAACCAATATTGCATGTTGATTGTTGTCATGATTTGTTTTAGATAAATATTATAGTCTTTTTAATGCCAATTTGATGACTTGTTCCACCGGTGCGCTTGGTTCTTCCTTCAAAATGGCAAGCACTACTTTTTGTGAGGGGGCTTGTGCAAAGCCCAGCATGGTAAGGGCGGCTACGGCTTCTTCTTGTACTTGTACGTTGGCTGCCGATACCAGTGTACCTATGGTCCCTGCGTTGCCGGTGGCAACGCTGCCGGTCTTGATTTTGTCTTTTAAATCCACAATTATCCGTTGGGCTGTTTTCAGCCCGATACCCTTGACTGTTTTCAGTAGAGTGGCGTTTTCCGTGCTGATGACATTTATCAGTTCGGATGGCGAGAGTGCCGAGAGAATCATGCGGGCTGTATTTCCGCCGATGCCTGACACGGAGATGAGCAGCAGGAATAGTTCGCGTTCCTGCTTGTCGGCGAATCCGTAGAGGACATAGGCGTCTTCACGGATAGCTTCGTATACATATAATTTGCATTCTTTTTTACCCTGGATGGCAGCATACGTGTTCAATGAAATATTGACACCGTATCCCAGTCCGTTACAGTCTATTACTGCGGTTGCCGGACTTAGTTCGGCAATTCCGCCTCTGATGTATTCTATCATAATTCTTTTACTTGTTGGCCCAAAATGCACCTTGCGCACATATCATCTGCGAATGTATGAATTATTATTGGACTTTCACTCACTAAAAAAAGAAAAAACTGTGTAAAACAGCAGTGAGTTCTGCCGGTATAATAAATTAAAATGCTTACTTTTGCGCCGATAAAGTAGAAAACTGATAAATAAACTCATAAAAAGAATGAAAAAAGTAAGAGCAGCCATTGTTGGCTATGGCAATATCGGGCACTATGTGTTCGAAGCCCTGCAAGCAGCTCCCGATTTCGAAATTGCCGGTGTAGTGCGCCGTGCCGGAGCTGAAAACTGTCCTGCGGAACTGGGTGCATATCCCGTTGTGAAGAATATCAAGGAACTGAAAGACGTGGATGTTGCTATCCTTTGTACGCCTACCCGCAAGGTGGAAGAGTATGCAAAGGAGATCCTTGCTTTAGGCATTCATACTGTGGACAGTTTCGATATCCATACGGGTATCACTGCCTTGCGCCGCACACTGGATGCAGAGGCTAAAAAGCATAATACGGTATCCATCATTTCTGCCGGCTGGGACCCGGGTAGTGACTCCATTGTCCGCACCATGCTGGAAGCCATTGCTCCGAAGGGCATTACCTATACTAATTTTGGTCCGGGCATGAGCATGGGACATACGGTGGCTGTAAAGGCCATCGAAGGTGTGAAAGCCGCCCTTTCCATGACTATTCCCACGGGAACCGGTATTCACCGTCGTATGGTGTACATCGAGTTGAAGGATGGCTACGAATTTGACAAGGTGACTGCAGCCATCAAAGCCGACCCGTACTTTGTGAATGACGAAACACATGTAAAATTGGTTCCGAGCGTGGATGCACTGCTCGATATGGGTCATGGGGTAAACCTGACCCGTAAAGGTGTGTCTGGCAAGACGCAGAACCAGCTATTTGAGTTCAACATGCGTATCAACAATCCTGCCCTCACGGCACAAGTGCTGGTATGTGTGGCGCGTGCCGCTATGCGTCAGCAGCCTGGTTGCTATACAATGGTTGAAGTTCCGGTAATAGACCTGCTTCCGGGCGACCGCGAAGAGTGGATCGGCCATTTGGTATAAGACACAGAAAAAACAGATGATGTGTTTGGTTCAAACGCATCGTCTGCTTGCCCCGAATACATCATCTGTTTGATGCAAACGCATCATCCGTTCTACCGCGAATGGATGATGCGTTTTTTATGTCTTGTTCTTTAAAAGAAATACCTCAGTATATCATTGAAGTTTGCCCAAATCAGCAAACCGAACAAGAGGAACATGCCCACCATCTGCGCACGTTCCATAAACTTGTCGCTGGGCTTGCGGCGTGCAATGATTTCGTAAATGAGGAATAACACGTGTCCACCGTCCAGTGCAGGGATGGGCAGAATATTCATAAAGGCAAGGATGATGGAGAGGAATGCCGTCATGTACCAGAACTGGTGCCAGTCCCACGTGGCGGGGAAAATACTGCCGATGGTTCCGAAACCTCCGAGTTGCTTGGCTCCTTCCTTGGAGAAAAGATATTTCATCTGGCCTACGTAGCCTTTCAGAGTCTTTACCCCCAAAGATACGCCGGCAGGGAAAGAGGAAAGGAAACTGTATTCCTTACGGACAACGGGCAGCAGCTTGTCGGTTGCCGTACGTGCTGCCACGCCTATTTCATAGTCGGCATTGGTCATCATGCTCAAGGTGTCTGTCACACCGTTACGGACGTATGTCAAGGTTACCTCATGGGATGCATTGGCTTTCTTGCGCTTCAGCATCTCTTCTTTGAAGTCGTAGTAGGCTATTGACTTTCCATCCAAGTGGGTGATGCTGTCACCTACTTGCAGACCGGCGGAAGCGGCAGGGTATCCTACAATCAGGCTGTCGACTACATAAGGGAAACGGAAACTGGCGAAACGCACGCTGTCTGCCAGCAAGCGGTTCATCATGTCTTCGGGGATGTAGACTGAAGCAGCTTCCCCGTCACGCAATACGCTTACCTGGCGGGCATCGACAATACTGGTCAGCAGGTCGCCGTCATAGCGTTCGAATGGTACCCCGTCGGCAGATATTAGGATATCGCCGTCGCGGAAGCCTATGGCTTTGGCTGTTTCGTTAAAATCCATACCCAATGGGGCTTTTTGTACTGGTATATATTCGTCGCCCCAAGTAAAGAGTATCATGGAATAGATGAACAATGCGAGCAGGAAGTTGAACAATACACCGCCTACCATAATTAGCAGGCGCTGCCATGCTGGCTTGGCACGGAACTCCCATGGCTGCATGGGTTGCTTCATCTGTTCGGTATCCATAGATTCGTCTATCATACCTGCTATTTTTACATAACCACCTAAGGGTAGCCACCCGATACCATATTCCGTGTCACTGTGTTTGGGCTTGAACTTGAATAATGTGAACCAAGGGTCAAAGAATAAGCAGAACTTTTCTACCCGCGTCTTGAACAGACGCGCAAAAAGGAAGTGCCCCCCCTCATGAACAATAACGAGCAACGAGAGGCTCATAATGAGTTGCAGGGCACGAATCAAGAATGTTTCCATCTAATTATTTGCTGTTTTACGATTTTTATAATTTTCGCAAAGGTACGTTTTCTTATTTAACGTATCAAATGAGTAGATGTTTTTTATAATTCTTTTCATTCCGGTGTATCTATCAAATCAGCTCTTCTGCTATCCGTCGGGCTTCGGCATCCGTAGCCACATAGTCTTCATAGGTGGGCTTCTGTAAGTAGGATACGCGCGACATGGTCTTTTCTATTACTTCACTCATGCCAAGGAACGAAATTTTGTCCTGCAGGAAGGCAGCTACCACCACTTCATTGGCGGCATTGACAATGCAAGGCATATTGCCTGCACGATGTAGCGCTTCGTAGGCCAGGGCGAGGTTACGGAAACGGGTGGTGTCCGGTTGCTCGAACGTCAGTTCCGTGCACAGCTTGAAGTCCAGGCGCGGGAAAGAGTCTTTCAACCGGTCGGGATAGGAGAAGGCATATTGGATGGGCAGGCGCATGTCCGGCATTCCCAGTTGTGCTTTCACGGCACCGTCCTCAAACTGTACCATGGAGTGGATGACGGATTGCGGGTGTACCACGACTTCTATCTGGTCGGGACGTACACCGAACAGCCATTTGGCTTCGATTACCTCGAACCCTTTGTTCATCATGGAAGCAGAGTCTATCGTGATTTTGGCGCCCATGTCCCAATTGGGGTGTTTCAGTGCTTGCGCTTTGGTGACGGTTGCCAGTTGCTCCATGGTGCAGGTGCGGAACGGACCTCCGGAGGCAGTCAGTATCACTTTTTCTATTTGGTTGCCTATCTCACCGGCCAGGCACTGGAAAACGGCGGAGTGCTCGGAGTCGACGGGTAGGATGGGGACACCGCTGAAGCGTGCCAGGTCATTGATGAGCTCTCCCGCCACCACCAGCGTCTCTTTGTTGGCAAGGGCTATCGGCTTACGGGCTCGGATGGCATTCATGGTGGGCTTCAGTCCTGCATATCCCACCATGGCGGTCAATACCATATCAATGGGATTTTCGGTCACAATCTGGCAGAGGGCATCTGCGCCGGCATATACCTTGATAGGTAGGTCGGCAAGCGCTTCTTTCAGTTGCGTGTATTTCGATTCGTTGGCTATTACCACTGCCTCAGGCTTGAATCTGCGTGCCTGGGCTATGAGTTCCTCTACGCGGTTATTGGCGGTCAATACGTATGCTTCGTACTGGTCGGGATGTTCTTCGATGACCTGCAACGCTTGTGTACCGATGGAACCGGTAGAACCGAGTATGGCAATCTGTTTCATTTACTATTATGCTATTTACAATTTACTATTTGGAGACTAAAATACGATGTAAAGCTCGGGATTTACGGCCCTGCCCTTATGCCACAGCTCGAAGTGAAGGTGGGGACCGGTGGACAGCTCGCCGGTGTTTCCTACCAGTGCGATGGCTTCACCCCCTTTCACCGCATCGCCTTCCCGTTTCAGCAGAGAGCCGCAATGCTTGTAGACTGACACGAAGTCCTGGTTGTGCTGTATTTCTATCAGATAACCCGTCTCGGCAGTGTAGGTACTCAGTATGACGGTACCGTCTAAGGTGGCCAATACGCTTTCGCCCGGATTGGCGGCAATGTCCGTGCCGAAGTGTTTTGTTTCGGCATTGAAGGGAGATGAAATCATGCCGCGTGTGGGGCGGTAGAAAATCAGTCCGTCTATTTCGGGGCGAGCGGTGATGCTCGTCAGGTTGTACTTTTCTGTCTCCTCGTACTGTTTGCGGAATTCGGCTTCCCGTTGTGTACGTTCCATGAGCGAATCTTCGCGCAGGTGGGTCAACGAGTCGATGGAATGTATGGTATCTGCCTTTATCTTGCCCTGGAAGATGTCCTGGATATTCATGATATAGAGGTTCTGTCTGTTCACCAGTTGCTGGAGGGAATCTACGCGTAAGGCATTCTCCACTACCTGGGCGCGGATTTCACTGTTCATATATCCGGGCAGGTAGTTGCGCAGCGGGGTGAAGGCTACAATCAAGGAGGCGATGAGAAACAATACGAACAACACGGAGAGTAATACGGACAGTCCGTTCAGCTTGGATACGCGCAACGTGATGATATCCTCAAGGGTATTTTCGTTCGTAATCGTCAGTCTGTACTTGAACTTGATGTTACTCCAAAATGCTTTTCTTCGTTTCTTTTTCATACCTCTTCTGTTTCGTCCAAAGCTATCAAACCTTCCGGCAGGTCTACGGTGATGACCTTGTGCTTCTGGTCAATGTCTATGATAAACTCTTCTTGTGCCGGCACCAGCAGTTCTTCTCCCTGATAATCTACCACAAACAGTGTGTTGATGGTCGATGTGTCCACGTCCGTCACTTCTCCCAGCGTGCCGTGATGTACTTCCTCCATACGAAAACCGACGAAGAAGTCCCAACTCAGTTCACCTGGTCCTGCCTCTTCTGCATGCTTTACGGGGAAGTAGACCTCAATATTAGTGAACATGCGGGCGCGTTCTGCCGTGTCCACGCCTTCCAGTTTGACAAGGGCGGTGGTGTCGGAGCGGAAACGGTATTCTTCCAAGAAGAAAGGCACCAGTATACCGTCCAGCAGGCAGATTAGGTATTCGGCTTCCACCCGGTCGAAGATGTCATCCGTAAAAGTGAACGATAGTTCTCCGTGAATGCCGTGGGGCTTGTTGAATATACCTATCTTATATACTTCTTCTCTCTTTATCATCTTATTCTATTCTTGTTATTCTTGCTCCGAGCGCATTCAGTCGCCCTTCGATGTTCTGATAGCCACGGTCTATCTGCTCTATGTTGTGGATGCGGCTGATGCCGTCCGCACTCATGGCAGCTATCAGCAGGGCGATGCCCGCACGGATATCGGGCGAGGTCATGTTGCCGCCACGTAGTTTAAAGCCGTGGTCGTGACCGATGACAACGGCGCGGTGCGGGTCGCAGAGGATAATTTGCGCTCCCATATCTATCAGCTTGTCCACAAAGAACAAACGGCTTTCGAACATTTTCTGATGAATGAGTACACTGCCTTTTGCCTGGGTGGCAACCACCAGCAGCACACTGAGCAAGTCTGGTGTCAGTCCGGGCCAGGGTGCGTCGGCAATGGTCATGATGGAGCCGTCGATAAAGGACTCTATCTGGTACGTCTCTTGTGCGGGCACGTAAATGTCGTCTTCCCACTGCTCCATCTTGATGCCGAGTCGACGGAAACTGTCGGGGATAATTCCCAAGTTCTCGTAGGAGACATTCTTGATGGTCAGTTCGCTACGGGTCATGGCTGCCATGCCAATGAAACTGCCCACTTCAATCATGTCGGGGAGGATGGTATGATCGGTTCCGTGCAGCTCGTCTACTCCTTCGATAGTCAGGAGGTTGGAGGCGATGCCTTCTATCTTAGCTCCCATCCGGTTCAGCATTCTGCAAAGTTGCTGCACGTAGGGTTCGCAGGCGGCGTTGTAGATGGTGGTCTTGCCTTTGGCAAGGACGGCTGCCATTACGATATTGGCAGTTCCCGTAACAGATGCCTCGTCGAGTAGCATATAACTGCCATGCAGTTGTTTGGCTGAGATTTCGTAGATGCCACGCTCCTCATTATAGACAAAGTCGGCTCCTAAATTCTGGATACCGATAAAGTGTGTATCCAGACGGCGGCGTCCTATCTTGTCTCCGCCCGGCTTGGAAATCATGGCCTTGCCGAAACGTGCCACCATCGGCCCCACCAGCATGACGGAACCGCGCAGGCTGGAACATTTTTTCAGGAACGCGTCACTTTCCAGATAGGCGAAATCAATGTCGGCAGCTTGAAAACTGTAAGTGTCAATGCCTTTTTTAGATACGCTGACTCCCATATCCCGCATCAATTGGATAAGGTTGTTGACGTCCAGTATGTCCGGGATATTGTGCACAGTCACCTCTTCGGCAGTGAGCAATGTGGCGCAGATAATTTGCAACACCTCGTTTTTTGCTCCTTGGGGGTAAATGTCACCGGAAAGTCTGTGTCCTCCTTCGATTACAAATGATGCCATGAAATTAGTGATTAGGGGTTGGTGATTAGTGATTAGTGGTCTGCATGGTGATGCCGCATGGCATTAATCACTAACCACTAATCATTCAATTTTAGTATTTCCGTTTATTGTTCCGGTTGTTGTTCCGGTTATTCTGGTTGTTCACTTTCGGACGGTAGTTCTGGTCAATACGTTCGGCCATGAGACGGACGATACTGTCTGTCATTTGCAGTTTTCCGTCAGAGAGTTCGGTGAGGTCATCTGAAATCTTACGGTCATCGACGGTATCTTTGTTCCATGCCATGTAGTCTTTCTTCATGTGGTTACAAATGAGCGCTATCAAGTTCTGCTTCTCTTCTCCTTCCGGAAATTCGATGGCTTTCTTTATCAGTACTTCCAGTGTACGGCCATAGTGGCGGTAGCGGATTTTGGTACTGGGGTAGGGGATGCTCTCCGGCTTGGTATTCAGATTGTCCTTGCGGATAATTTCGTACGGATAATCTATATCCAATTGGAAGTTGGCCATGATGGCAAGGTGGTCCCATAGCTTATGTTTGAAGTCGGGCACATCGCGCAGATGGGGAAACATGTTTCCCATGATGTTGATGATTGTGTTTGCGCAACGCTGGCGTTCTGCACGGTCTTCGATTGTCAGCGCGTGGTCTACCATATTCTGGATGCTGCGACCATATTCGGGTAGGGGCATCCGTTTTTGTTGAGTGTTATATTGCATCTTTAATTAGTGATTAATGTTCAACGATTAGTGATTAGGGTTTAGCGATTAGTGGTTAGTGATTAATGGGCTACGTAGTGATACCGCATGGTATTCATCCCTAATCCCTAATCGCTAAACCCTAAATAAGTTTCTTTGGCGTGCCGGCTACGAATTCCTTCAAATAGAAGGGTTCGAAATAGGCCACATCCTTGAAATCTTGTTCGGCTATTGCCTTTTCTGCCAACGGGAACATCATGCCGGCAAGCGGGCGGATGCCGTCGATGAAGTGTGCATTGGGATGCGTGATTTTCTCTTTGCATTTGGCTGCACCGTCACCGAAGAAATAGACGGGATGTTGCTCTAAAAATTCCAGGTAGGAGTTTTCGTCCACAATATCGGCTGCAATGTCGCGCACCGATTTCAAGGCACGGTCGTAGATGGCAGCATAGACTTCCATGCGGCGGGCGTCAATCATCGGGCAGAGTAATGCGTCGTTGGGCAACTCATCGTGGTAGAGCAATACCGGTACACACTGGACTTTCAGGGTTTCCAGCCCGATAAGTGGCAGGTTACGTCCATAGCAGACACCTTTTGCCATCGACACGCCGATACGCAACCCGGTATACGAACCAGGGCCGCAGCTCACGGCGACTGCATCCAACGGCATGGCATGGCTATCGGCAAAGGATAGCGCCTCGTCCACAAAGACTCCCAATGAAACGGCGTGTGAAGGGCCATTCAGGTCCTCTTTCTTGAAAACGTTCTGTCCATCCTCGCTCACGGCTACGGAGCAGGCAGAAGTGGACGTTTCAATATGCAAGATACATGACATAACTTTTATTCTTGATTTTATTGTGGCAAATTTACGTGATTATTTTCACTAATTAAAATAATCGTGTAATTTTGCGCAAAACTATAACATTATGATACAATCCATGACAGGCTACGGCAAAGCAACCGTCGAACTGCCTGATAAGAAAATCAACGTTGAAATAAAGTCGCTCAATAGTAAGGCAATGGACCTATCTGCCCGCATTGCTCCGCTTTATCGTGAGAAGGAGATGGAAATCCGTAATGAAATATCACGGAAACTGGAGCGCGGAAAGGTGGATTTCAGCCTTTGGATAGAAAAGAAAGAGAGTGCGGAAAGCGTCACTCCCATCAACCAGACATTGGTGGAGGGATATTACAAGCAGATTTGTGCTATATCAGAAAATCTAGGAATACCTGTGCCGGATGCGACGGACTGGTTTGCCACGTTACTCCGTATGCCGGATGTGATGACTAAGAATGATACGCAGGAACTGAGTGAGGAGGAATGGGCTGTGGTTTATTCGGCTGTGGAAAAGGCTGTTGGTGCGCTGGTGGACTTCCGTAAGCAGGAAGGAGCTGCCCTTGAAAAGAAGTTCCGTGAGAAGATCTCCAACATCTCCCATCTGTTGGAGACTATCGCTCCCTATGAGAAAGAGCGTGTAGCCAAAGTGAAGGAACGTATTACAGATGCACTGGAAAAGACCTTAAGTGTGGATTATGACAAGAACCGCCTGGAGCAGGAACTCATCTACTACATCGAAAAGCTGGATGTGAACGAAGAGAAACAGCGTCTTGGCAATCATCTGAAATATTTTATCAATACGCTGGAAACCGGAACCGGACAAGGCAAGAAGTTAGGGTTCATCGCCCAGGAGATGGGACGCGAAATCAATACCTTGGGCAGTAAGTCCAATCATGCGGAGATGCAGAAGATTGTCGTTCAGATGAAAGATGAATTGGAGCAAATCAAGGAACAAGTATTGAACGTCATGTAGTATCAAATAGTAAATCGTCAAATCGTAAATAATTCGATGGCAAAACTTATCATATTTTCAGCCCCTTCGGGCTCCGGCAAGTCAACGATTATCAACTATCTGCTGACTCAAAATCTGAACTTGGCATTTTCCATCTCAGCGACCAGCCGCCCGCCCCGCGGAACGGAGAAAGATGGAGTGGAGTATTTCTTTCTGACTCCTGACGAGTTCCGTCGTCGCATAGCCAATGATGAATTCCTGGAGTATGAAGAGGTATATCAGGACCGTTTTTACGGAACACTGAAGGAGCAGGTGGAAAAGCAATTGGCTGCCGGACAGAATGTAGTGTTCGATGTGGATGTAGTGGGTGGTTGCAATATCAAGAAATTCTATGGTGAGCGTGCTTTGTCTGTTTTCATTCAGCCACCTTCAGTGGAGGAATTGCGCAAACGCTTGGTGGGGCGCGGAACAGATGCTCCCGAAGTGATAGAGAACCGCGTGGCGAAAGCCGAATACGAACTGGGCTTTGCACCGAAGTTCGATACCGTGATTGTGAACGATGACCTGGAGACAGCCAAAGCGGAAGCATTGAAAGTAATCTCTCAATTCTTGAACGAATGAAACAACGTGGAGGAGTGTACAACCAGTTGGCACCGAGGAGGAAGAATAGCCCGAAGCTGAACAAGGCATTGCTAATTATTAATAGCGTTCTGTTCGTCTGCTCCCTTGTTGTGGGTGTATTGTATATACATCATGGCGAGCCTCGTTCCAGTATTTCAATGTTTCTTATCTCTGTAGTGACGATTTTCAATGCTTGGGCTGCCTGGCGTGCGTTGCAAAGACGTCCTTTGTAAGGTTGTATATGAATAAGAATAAATGAATATAGGAATCTTCAGCGGCTCGTTCAACCCGATACACATCGGACATTTGGCCCTCGCCAACTATCTTTGCGAATACGGGGACCTGGACGAAGTGTGGTTTATGGTCACCCCCCACAATCCGCTGAAGGAAGAAAACGAACTGATGGATGACAAGTTACGTTTGAAGCTGGTGCAGCTAGCCACTGAGGGTTATCCCAAGTTTCGCGCTTCCGATTTTGAATTCCATCTGCCTCGGCCTTCTTATACTGTTCATACGTTGGACGCACTGAAACGGACTTATCCCCAACACACTTTCCATCTTGTCATTGGTTCGGACAACTGGAGGCTGTTCCACCGTTGGTACGAGTCGGAACGCATTATTGCCGAAAATCATCTTCTGGTTTATCCCCGTCCCGGCTATCCGGTAGAGGCCACCTTTTTACCGCAGAATGTGCGGACAGTTTCTTCTCCGGTATTCGAAATCAGCTCCACTTTTATCCGTCGGGCCATAGAGGAGGGAAAAGACGTACGCTACTTCCTGCATCCGGCTGTGTGCGATGAACTCAAACGGATGCAGAATGAATCTTTAAACTGAAATAAATGTCTGTATTTGTACGTGTTTTCATATTTATTTCTTATTTTTGAACGTATCAACCTTGAATGCATGGAAGAGTTTTCTTAATACATAGATATTCCTTAATTTAATAATCCGCTTATGAGAAAAGAACTACTGTTACTGGGAGCATTCGGTATGCTGACGACAGCGACGCTTTGTGCGCAAGAGTTTCATTTGCAACCTACTCCCCAAGAATATATTACGCAAAAAGATTCTGTTGATATTCCCCGACAATACCAGATCCTTTCCGACAATTCCGTGCAGGACGGACCTGCGTTGCCTTTACTCCGTTCATTGATGCCGGAAGAGGTGCTTGGCGCTTCTTTCCGTGTATATATAGGAGTGAAAGGAGATAAGATTATTAAGAAATACCAACATCGGATTCCACGCAAATCCGAAGGTTATTTCCTGAAAATAGAAAAAGACTGCATCGTCATAGCCGGTGCTGACGAACGGGGAGCGTACTATGGTGTACAGACTCTTGCGCAGTTGCTTGCTTTAGACAAGCTGCCTTTGGCTGAAGTGACGGACTATCCTGATGTTCCCTATCGGGGTGTGGTAGAAGGTTTTTACGGTGCTCCCTGGAGTCAGGAGGCGCGTATACGCCAGCTTGATTTTTATGGTCGGAACAAAATGAATGTCTATATCTATGGACCAAAAGACGATCCTTATCACCGGACTCCCAACTGGCGCAAGCCTTATCCTGCTCGAGAAGGAGAAAAGTTGAAAGTATTGGTGAATAGGGCGAAGGAGAACAATGTTATTTTCTATTGGGCCATTCATCCGGGTCAGGATATTCGCTGGAATGAAGAAGACCGCTCGTTATTGTTGCAGAAGTTCGAAAGCATGTACCAGTTGGGTGTGCGTGGTTTTGCCGTTTTCTTTGATGATATTTCGGGTGAGGGGACAAAGGCGGACAAGCAGGCTGAACTGTTGAACTATATTGACGACCATTTTGTAAAAGTCAAGCGGGATGTTGCACCATTGATATTGTGTCCCACAGAGTACAACAAGTCATGGACCGATGTGGAGGGAGGCTATCTCACTACGCTTGGTGATAAGTTGAACGAGGGTATCAAGGTGATGTGGACCGGTGATATGGTAGTTGCTACTATAGATAAGTCTACGCTGGACTTCGTCAATCCGCTGCTGAAACGTAAGGCGTACATTTGGTGGAATTTCCCCGTTTCGGATTATGTACAAGACCATTTGCTGCTAGGGCCGGTTTATGGAAACGGGCTTGATATAAAAGATGATATGTCTGCTTTTGTTTCCAATCCGATGGAACATGCCGAGGCTTCCAAAATCTCTCTGTACAGTGTAGCTGATTATACTTGGAATATGGAGAATTATGATAGTGAAACTTCTTGGAAACATGCAGTCAGAGACCTTATGCCACTTCATGCCGAATATTTGGAAATCTTCGCTGCTCATAATTCCGACCCGGGACAGAATGGACATCGCTTCCGTCGTGAAGAGTCCGTTGCCATTCAGCCTGCTCTCTCTGCCTTGTTGAAAGCCTATCAAGAGAAAAACGAGATAGATGAAGATGCCTATCGGCAGGTAGCTGAGGAATGCCGGAAGATAATCGTTGCCGCTGATGGATTGCTTGCGTCGGGAAATGAGAATCGTCCGTTGATAACTGAAATAAGGCCTTGGCTCATTCAGTTCAAACAAGTGGGAGAGTATGGTGCGGAGGTGCTGAACATGATACGCCTGCGCCAGCAGAAGGATGCATTTATAGGTAGCTACGAACACGCCCGCGCCCTGCTGGTGCTGATGGGTGAGACGGATGCCCAATATAAAGCGGGCATAAAGAGCGGCAGCCTGCATCTGATGCCTACTTTCAATGCTTTGTTCGAAGCGGCGACAACGGGCTATAATGCAGCGTTCCATGCCGGGCTTGATACAAAGGCTGTTTATTCTCCCTACACGTTGAAGAGCGACGTGAATCAGTTGGCTTCGCTTCCTATTCAGCAGAAGGGAAAGGTGAATACAATTATTCCGTCCAATGAAGTCATCAACTGGCAGGCAGGCGGTGTGCTGACCATTTCGATGGATTATGCCCGCCAGTTGAGTTCGGTGCTTATCGATTTGGGAGATGCGGAGGTTGCTGATTCGAAGTTTAAACTGGAAGTAACTTCGGATGGCACAAACTGGCAGGCGGTGGATTTGAAGCCGGGATACAGAACGCAGGTGAAGGCATCTCTCAAGGATTTGAGCGTTGCGAAGATGAGGCTGGTGAATGTATCCGACACAGAGCAGAAGGTGTATTTCAAAATGTTCCGTTTTACGGAGAATTGATATGGTTCCTGATTCTTAAAATAGAGTTACGCGCCTGGGACGATGCTCCCCGTTGTTCTTAAGATCGGAATGACGGGGAGCACTTTTTTAGGAAGTTATTCAAGGCATTTGTCCAAGTCGCGGATGATTTGCTCTTTATCCATATTTTGTCCGATGAATACTATCTTCAGCATGCGGTCGCCGTATTGCTCGTCCCAGTCTCTTAGCAATCCCGGTTCTTGGCGCATCAGTTCTATCATGTCTTCTTCGGGGGCGGTGGCATACCATTGTCCGGCTTCAGTTATTTTCTTCTGTATACCTGCTTGTTCAAAGAGGAAGGACATGTCGCGGTTGTGGCTGAAGTAGCAGACACCCTTGGCGCGGATAACGCTGCGGGGCCATTTGGTAGCGACATAGTGGTCGAACTTATGAATGTCGAATGCAGGACGGCGGTAGTAGACAAATGTGCCAATACCGTATTCTTCTACTTCACCTCCTTCGTGATGGTGGTGATGACATTTCTCGTGATGATGTTCGCTTTCATGATGATGTTCATCTTCGTGATGGTAATGCGCCTCTTTTTCCTCCTCTTCGCTTACTTGTTGCTCTATGCCACGAATCCATCCGGCGGAAGTTGCGGCACGTTCAAAGTTAAAGAGGTGGGTATGGATAATCTTATTCAGGTCTACATCTGCATAGTTGCACTCTATAATTTGGGCACCGGGTTGCAAGGTGTGGATAATCTGCCTGATACGTTTTAATTCCTCGGGCTGTACTTCTGCTGCTTTGTTCAGCAGGATAATATTGCAGAACTCAATCTGCTGAATGATGAGGTTTTCTATATCTTCCTCATCAATGCCTTTGCGTGTCAAATCATCTCCGCAAGAAAATTCACTTTGCAGACGTAAGGCGTCCACCACGGTGGTAATGCAGTCTAAGCGGCAAATACCGTATTTAGTATACGCTCCTCCCATATGAGGAATGGAGCAGAGTGTTTGGGCAATAGGCTCCGGTTCACAGATGCCACTCGCTTCAATCACGATGTAGTCGAAGCGTTGCATCTTCATGATTTCGAACATCTGCTCTATCAAGTCTGTCTTCAGCGTACAGCAGATACAGCCATTCTGCAGAGCTACCAGGCTGTCGTCTTTCTTTCCCACCACGCCACCTTTCTGTATAAGGTCTGCATCAATGTTCACTTCGCCTATGTCATTGACGATAACGGCAAACTTAATGCCACGTTTATTAGAAAGGATGTGATTTACCAACGTCGTTTTGCCACTACCCAGATAACCGGTCAACAGCAGTACGGGGATTTCTATTGTATTCATAATCGTTTGGTTTGCTTCAATGATAATGGTCTTCTTTTATTAACTTCCGCAAAGTTATCTGATTTATGTGATAATGGATTGAAAAAAACAAAATTTTGTTTCTTCTATATTATTAAACAGAAAAAAGGTGAAAAGCTTTGAGCCCCTCACCTTTCTTCTGTTGTAGTTGTACTATGGCTTTTATTCTTACAGAATCCCTTGTGCCATCATAGCCTTCGCTACCTTCATAAATCCGGCCACATTGGCACCCTTCACGTAGTTTACATAACCGTCGGCTTCTGTGCCGTATTGTACGCAAGCTTCGTGAATATTCTTCATGATACTCTTCAGTTTCTCGTCTACCTCTTCTGCACTCCAGCTCAATTTGATGGAATTCTGAGTCATTTCAAGACCGGATACTGATACACCGCCGGCGTTGGCTGCCTTACCTGGAGCATACAGAATCTTTGCATCTTGGAATACGCGGATTGCTTCAGGGGTAGAAGGCATGTTTGCACCTTCGGACACAGCCATGACACCATTAGCAATTAGTTTTTTTGCATCATCTCCGTTTATTTCATTTTGAGTTGCAGAAGGCAAGGCGATGTCTGCTTTTTCACCCCAAGGACGTGCACCTTCCACATATTTCACACCCGGATATTGTTCAGCATATTCGCGGATACGTCCACGATAGAGGTTTTTCAGCTCCATGATGTAATCCAACTTTTCGCGGTCAATGCCGTCCGGATCGTATACATAACCGTCAGAATCAGACATGGTCAATACCTTACCACCCAATTCCAATACTTTCTCGGCCGTATATTGAGCTACGTTACCGGAACCGGAAATCAGACAAGTTTTGCCTTTCAAGTCAGTACCCTTAGTCTTTAACATTTCCATCAGGAAGTAGATGTTACCGTAGCCGGTAGCTTCCGGACGAATCAGCGAACCGCCGAACTCACGGCCCTTACCGGTGAAAGTACCCGTAAATTCATGAGCCAGCTTCTTATACATACCGAACATGAAACCTACTTCGCGACCACCTACACCGATATCACCAGCAGGTACGTCTGTTTCAGGGCCGATATGACGCCATAACTCCAGCATGAAAGCCTGAACAAAACGCATGACCTCAGCATTTGACTTGCCGCGCGGAGAGAAGTCCGAACCGCCTTTACCGCCACCCATAGGCAGAGTTGTCAATGAGTTTTTAAATGTCTGCTCGAAAGCAAGGAATTTCAGGATGCTCAGGTTTACAGAAGCGTGGAAACGAACACCGCCTTTATAAGGGCCGATAGCGTTGTTGTGCTGCACACGATAGCCCATGTTGGTTTGTACGTTACCTTTATCGTCTACCCAAGTAACACGGAATTGGTAAACGCGATCGGGGATGCAAAGACGTTCAATCAGATTGGCTTTGTCAAACTCCGGATGCTTGTTATACTCTTCTTCAATCGTAGAAAGAACTTCTTCTACTGCTTGATGATACTCCGGTTCGTTGGGGAACCGTCTTTTCAGGTCTTCTAATACCTTAGCTGCATTCATAATCTATTTCTTTTATTGGTTGCTACTATATATTACCTAAAACAATTCGATTTTCGGTTTGTTTCCTTTTCCTCTCATTGCGGTTGCAAAAGTACACATAAAAATGAAACGAGCAAACATTTTATAAAGAAAATGCGGTATAAAACAACAATTTTATTGTTTTATACCGCAAAATGGAATAAAAAGATATTATTTATCCTCTTTTTAGAGACTTTATGACGGGAATAAATACTAAAGCCGCCGAAATGGCAAGCGTTAGGATGATTGGACCGTCAATTCGTTCGACAGATATCAAAACAATGTAGCAAAGTGCTGCCCAAAGCAGCACAATGCAAACTATTTGGAATTTTGATAACGGTCGTCTCATTTGACTGCCTTCTTTTTGTCTACGATAGCATCGATAACTGCTACTGCAGTGATGTTAACGATATCGCGCACAGAGCTTTCAAAATCGGTAAAGTGGATAGGCTTGTTCAATCCCATTTGGATAGGACCAATCAGTTCGGCATCTGTATCCATGGCCTGCAACAGTTTGTAAGCAGAGTTTGCAGAACTCAAGTTCGGGAAAATCAGTGTGTTTACGTCTTTTCCTTTCAGGCGTGTAAACGGGTACTTGGCATCACGCATTTCGCGGTTCATGGCGAAATTCACCTGCATTTCTCCGTCAATGGCAAGGTCAGGATAGTTTTGTTGCATATAATCCACTGCTTCGTGTACACTTACCGGGCTACCTTCCTTATCCGCACCGAAGTTGGAGTAACTCAACATGGCCATTACCGGTGTATGATTGAAGAAGCGGACGGTATATTCCGACAGCTTGGCAATATCGATTAGCGTTTCGGCATTGGGATGACGGTTAATCAGCGTATCGGCCAGGAAGTATGTACCTTTTTTGGAGTTCAGGATATGCATGGTACCGAAATGCTTGTATTCCGGACGGATACCGATGACTTCCTTGGCAACCTTGATGGTATTGCTGTATTTGGTGTAAAGACCTGTGATGAAAGCGTCTGCTTCACCCGTCTCCACCATCATCATACCGAAGTAGTTACGTTCGAACATTTTGTCGTTGGCTTCTTCGTAAGTGGCTCCTTCGCGGGCACGTTTTTCAGATAGAATGCGGGCATAGCGTTCACGGCGCGGCGCTTCATCCGGATGACGCAGATTTACTATCTCAATACCTTCAAGGCTAAGGTCTAGTTCTTTTGCCAGCTTCTCGATAGCTTCGTCGTTGCCCAATATAATAGGATGACAGATACCTTCAGCCTTGGCTTCCACAGCAGCTTTCAGCATATTGGGGTGGATGCCTTCGGCAAATACCACACGTTGCGGGTTGCGGCGGGCGGTGTCGTAGAGTTGGCGGGTCAGTTTGCTTTCGTAACCCATCAGCTCGCGCAGTTGCAGGCGGTAGGCATCCCAGTCTTCGATGTCTTTGCGGGCTACACCGCTTTCCATGGCGGCTTTGGCCACAGCGCAGGACACTTCGGTGATGAGGCGCGGGTCAACCGGTTTCGGGATGAAGTATTCGGGACCGAAGGTGAAGTTGTTTACGTGGTATGCCTCGTTCACCACATCGGGCACGGGCTGCTTGGCAAGGTTGGCAATGGCGTGCACGGCAGCAATTTTCATGGCTTCGTTGATGGCTTTTGCCTGCGTGTCGAGGGCGCCGCGGAAGATGTAGGGGAAACCGATTACATTATTAATCTGGTTAGGATAGTCGGAACGACCGGTGGACATCAGTACGTCCGGACGTGCCGCCATGGCGTCTTCGTAAGAGATTTCCGGAGTAGGGTTGGCAAGGGCAAACACGATGGGATGGTCTGCCATGCTGCGAACCATGTCCTGGGTCAACACATTACCTTTTGACAGTCCAAGGAATACATCGGCGCCTTTGATGGCTTCTGCCAGAGTATGTACATCGCGACGGTCGGTGGCAAAGTAACGTTTCTGCTCGGTCAGATTCTCGCGGTCGCTGGTGATGACTCCCTTACTGTCCAGCATTAGGATATTTTCACGGCGTGCGCCGAGCGCTTCATACAGTTTGGTACATGAGGTGGCGGAAGCCCCGGCACCGTTTACGACGATTTTCACTTCCTCTATCTTCTTGCCTGCCACTTCCAGGGCGTTCAGCAATCCTGCGCTGGAGATGATGGCGGTGCCGTGCTGGTCGTCGTGCATCACGGGGATGTCCAATTCTTCTTTCAGGCGGCGTTCTATTTCGAAACATTCGGGTGCTTTGATGTCTTCCAAGTTGATACCTCCGAATGTTGGGGCAATAGCCTTGACAGCTTCGATGAACTTGTCGGGGTCTTTTTCATTTACTTCGATGTCGAATACGTCGATACCGGCATAAATTTTGAACAACAGACCTTTACCCTCCATGACGGGTTTGCCGCTGAGGGCACCGATATCGCCCAGGCCGAGCACGGCGGTTCCGTTGGAGATGACAGCTACCAGATTGCCTTTTGCTGTATATTTATATGCATCTTGCGGGTTTTTCTCAATTTCGAGGCACGGTTCTGCAACGCCCGGAGAGTAGGCGAGAGAAAGATCGGTTTGTGTACTGTAAGGCTTGGTGGGTACTACTTCAATCTTACCCGGTTTGCCTTGCGAATGGTAGAGCAAGGCTGCTTCTTTGGTTATTTTAGCCATGGTAGAATAGTTAAATTGGTTATAATTTGGCTGCAAATGTAGGTATAAAAGTTCTAAATTGTAGCTCGCTGTCAATAAAATCTATTACTTTTATCAGTTAATTAGCTTAAAATGCTTATTTTTGGCATCAGATTTTAGAGATTACCCCCATTTATTAACTTAACACATGAGTTGCATGAGAATTTTGAAACTTCCTCTGGCAGGATTATTATTTTGTGTAATGGCACTATTTGCTGGATGTAAAACGAGTAATGAACCTAAGGCACCGGTTGCTCTGACCTGGGAAATGGGTGCAAGTGACATCGAACCCGGATATTATGAGAATACCTTTATTCTCAAGAATATCTCTCAAAAACCTCTAAAAAAGAACTGGACGATTTACTATTCACAGCTTCCCCGAGGGGTGAAGCAGGAAGGAGCCTCTGAAGTGAAGGTAGAGGTAGTGAACGGTAATTTTTTCAAAATGTATCCGACAGACGAATTTGCTCCGCTGGCTCCCGGTGATTCCATGCGGATCACTTTCCTTTGCACTTACAAGCTGGACCGGAACTCCCATGTACCGGAAGGAACTTATTGGGTGGAGACTGTGGATGGTAAAGAGGGCAGTCCGTTGCCCGTGGCTTTGAAGGCGCTGCCGCTTCCTTCTCCCGAGTCAATGAGCGGCTATCCGGATGCGACTAAGATTTATGAATCCAATCTTCGCTTGGCTGGTGCTCCTGCTTTGGTGCAGTCAGACATTCTTCCGTCTGTAAAGAAAGTGGTAGCCATTGAAGGCGATAATGTCGTATTGGAAGGTAAGGTAGCTTTGGCATTTCCGGAGAACTTTGCCGGTGAAGCCAAGTTGCTGAAAGAGAAACTGACTGGTTTGTATGGTTTGGAAGTTGTCGGAAATGCTTCCGTGAAGATTGTGCTGGAAGAACTGCTTGATAGGAAGGAGGCCGTAAATGATGAATATTATACTATCAATATAGGTGACAACCTGATAAAAATCAGTGCTGCCACTCCTCATGGCATTTTTAATGGTACACAGACACTTTTGTCAATGTTGAAGGACAAGCAGACACCTTATTTGCTGGAGGCAGTCTCCATCCGGGATTATCCGGACTTGGCATATCGTGGACAAATGATAGATATTGCCCGTAATTTCACCGCTCCGGAGAACTTGAAGAAACTGGTGGATATTTTTGCATCTTATAAATTGAATGTCCTGCATTTCCATTTTTGTGATGATGAAGCCTGGCGTTTGGAGATTCCCGGTTTGGAGGAACTGACTGCTGTGGGTAGCCGTCGCGGGCATACCACTGACGAAAGCCAGTGCCTCTACCCATGTTATGACGGTGGCTATGACCCTGATGCAAAGACTGTAGGCAATGGATATTATAGCCGCGAGGAATTTATTGATTTGCTGAAGTATGCTGCCGAAAGACATGTCCGCATTGTTCCGGAAATAGAATCTCCGGGGCATGCCCGCGCTGCCATTGTCTCCATGAAGGCACGCTATAACAAATATTTTGAAACTGATCCGGGGAAAGCTACAGAATATATGTTGAGTGAACCGGAAGATACTTCACGTTATGTTTCTGTACAATATTATACGGACAATGTGATGAATGTCGCCTTGCCTTCTACTTACCGTTTTATGGAGAAGGTGATTCAGGAACTTAATGCGATGTATCAGGAAGCCGGTCTTTCACTGTACACAGTGCATTTGGGTGGTGACGAAGTGCCTCGCGGCGTGTGGATGGGCTCTCCGAAATGCCAGGAACTGATGAAGGAAAAAGGCATGACGAAAGCTCATGATTTGTCAGAGTATTTCATTACGCAAATGGCGGATGTGATGCAGAAGAACGGACTGAAATTCAGTGGTTGGCAGGAAGTTGCTTTGGGGCATACCGAAGAGGCTCATCAACAGTTGAGGGGCCAGGCTGCCGGTGTGTATTGCTGGAATACTGTACCGGGCTCTGATGAAGTGGTTTATCAGACAGCCAATAACGGTTACCCGGTCATCCTTTGCAACGTGGGCAATTTCTATATGGATATGGCTTACAATGGTCATCCGGACGAGCGTGGACTCGATTGGGGAGGTTATGTGGATGAGTCTGTCTCTTTCTCTATGCTTCCTTTCAGCATTTATCGTTCGCTGCGTGTGGATATGGCAGGCAATCCCATTGATTTGAATAATGCGGAAAAGGGGAAGACTGCTTTGACAGAGATAGGCAAGAAGCATATTATGGGTGTACAAGGGCAATTGTTCGCCGAAACTATCCGTAGTTTTGATGGCGTGGAATATCTTCTTTTCCCAAAAATATTAGGGCTGGCAGAACGTGGCTGGAATGCCCATCCGGTATGGGAAAATTTATCCGATATACGGGAGGAGCAGGCTTTCAATCAGGCTTTGGCACTTTATTATGAGAAAATCAGCAAGAGTGAAATGCCTTATTGGGCAAAGAATGGGATTAACTTCCGCTTGCCTCAGCCGGGATTATTGGTAAAAGATGGAAATCTGTATGCTAATGTGGCCATTGATGGTGCTGAAGTACGTTACACAACTGATGGTTCGGAACCTACTGCCCAGTCAACCTTATGGAAAGAACCGGTGAAGTGTGGTTCCCTGGTAGTGAAAGCAAAGACCTTCTACCAAGGCAAGGAAAGTTTGACGATTATATTGAATGTTGAGTAATAGAGAATATTGAAATGAAAAGGGAGTGCATTGTCCGAAAATGCACTCCCTTTTGTTTATTCCTTTAGGCGTTCAGCGCTTGTTCTATATCCGCAATAATATCCTCTGCATTCTCTATACCTACCGAGAAGCGAATCAGGTCGGGGCGTACACCTGCCTCCATCAGTTGCTCGTCTGTCAACTGGCGGTGTGTATGGCTGGCTGGGTGTAGCACGCAAGTACGTGCATCGGCCACATGAGTCACAATGGCCGCCAGTTTCAGTGAATCCATAAACTTGATAGACTCTTCCCGTCCGCCCTTCAAGCCGAAGGTGACAACGCCGCAAGAGCCGTTCGGCATGTACTTCTGTGCCTGCTCGTAGTATTTGTCGCCCGGCAGACCACAATAATTCACCCAAGCCACTTTGTCGTTCTGGGCAAGATACTCGGCTACCGCTTGTGCATTCTTGCAATGTTGGGGCATACGTAGGTGCAGTGTTTCCAGACCCAGGTTCAGCAGGAATGCGTTTTGTGGAGACTGGATGCTGCCCAGGTCGCGCATCAGTTGGGCTGTAGCCTTGGTGATGTAAGCCATTTTGCCGAAGGCTTTCGTATAAGTCAGTCCGTGGTAAGACTCGTCCGGGGTGCACAGTCCGGGGAATTTGTCGGCGTGTGCATCCCAATCGAAGTTACCGCTGTCTACAATGGCTCCACCTACGCTGGTGGCATGTCCGTCCATGTATTTGGTGGTAGAGTGTACTACGATGTCGGCACCCCACTCAAACGGACGGCAGTTGATGGGGGTAGGGAAGGTGTTGTCCACAATCAAGGGCACGCCGTGGCTGTGGGCAATGCGGGCAAACTTCTCTATATCGAGCACTTCGAGCGTAGGGTTGGAGATGGTTTCGCCGAATAGGGCCTTGGTATTGGGGCGGAAAGCAGCGGAAATTTCTTCCTCGCTGGCATCCGGGTTGACGAAAGTGACGTCGATGCCCAATTTCTTCAAAGTTACTCCGAAGAGGTTGAATGTTCCGCCATAGATGGTAGAGGAGCAAACAAAATGGTCTCCTGCCTGGCAGATATTGAAAATGGCATAGAAGTTGGCTGCTTGTCCGCTGGATGTCAGCATAGCGGCCACACCACCTTCGAGGGCGGCAATCTTGGCGGCTACTGCATCGTTCGTAGGGTTCTGCAGGCGGGTATAGAAATAGCCGCTGTCTTCAAGGTCAAACAAGCGTGCCATCTGTTCGCTGGTATCATATTTGAAAGTTGTACTTTGATAGATGGGGAGTACACGGGGCTCGCCCTTTTTAGGAGTCCATCCGGCTTGTACGCACAGCGTCTCCGGCTTGAATTGCTTTGCCATAATGTTATCTGTTTTAAAAGTTTCTTATCTATTATCGCGTAAGTTGTCGCAAAAGTAGGGAAAAAATTATAATTTTGTGCTTAAGTATGGTAAAATGCTATAAATTAGCGGCTGGAAATTTGTAGCGAACCGAATAAATGATGAATAATTGGAATATGAAACGCATATTTTGTTTACTGACCATCCTCTTTTGTACTTTGTTTGTTTTTAATGCTTCGGCTCAGGAAGAGCGGGATAGTCCGAGACGTGGAGAAGGAATCTCTGTTTTCCTGGAACGTAACAAGCGCCCGGGGAGAGCCTATTATAAGGAGTTTTTGGAGCTGAACAAGAAACTTCTTAAAGGGAAGGAGGAATTGCGGCTGGGAGTGAAGTATGTACTGCCCCCATTATCAAAGCCGGTCGGCAATGGGAAGAAGACAATCAATGAACCTTTGTTCGGGAAAGCGCTTGCCAGTGTAAAAGTGACATCCAACCGTTTGCAGGGCGCTTGTTTTTATGTAGTGAGCGGGCATGGAGGCCCCGACCCCGGAGCTATCGGCAGAATCGGCAAAATAGAACTGCATGAAGATGAGTATGCGTATGATGTGGCTTTGCGCCTTGCCCGTAACTTGATGCAAGAGGGGGCGGAAGTCCGTATCATTATCCAGGATGCTAAAGACGGAATCCGTGATGACAAGTACCTTTCCAACAGCAAACGTGAGACGTGCATGGGAGCTCCCATACCCTTGAACCAAGTGGCACGTCTCCGGCAACGTTGCGCCAAAATCAATGAGTTTTACAAGAAGGACCGCAAGAACTATAAATATTGCCGTGCCATTTTTCTTCATGTGGACAGTCGCAGTAAGAGCCATCAGACCGATGTGTTCTTTTACCACTCTAAAAGCAAGCTCGACAGCAAGCGTCTGGCTAAGACCATGAAGAAAACTTTCGAATCGAAATATGACAAGCACCAGCCCAACCGTGGGTTTACCGGAACTGTCAGCGCACGCAATCTTTATGTGTTAGCCAATACTTCTCCCGCTTCCGTATTCGTGGAATTGGGAAATATCCAGAACACTTTTGACCAGCGCCGTTTTGTAATCAGTTCGAACCGCCAGGCTTTGGCCAAGTGGATGATGGAGGGTTTCATCACGGATTATAAAAAGGCGAAATAAGGACAATCAACTCTGGCTCTCCTTTTTCTTTTCGTGTACCACCACGACTGTAACGGCCGTTATTATCAGCGCCATGCCGACGGCGCTGGCCGGTGTGAAGCTTTCATTGAATATCAGGCAACCGATAACTACGGCTGTCAGAGGTTCCAAGGCCCCGAAAATGGAAGTCAGTGTAGGCCCTATGTATTTAATGGCTTTTACCAGGGTGATGTTGGATATAGCTGTTGCCGGCAGTGCCAGTCCGAGAATATTCAGCCATGTATGGGTGTCATTGGCCAGCCGGATGCCTCCGGTCAGACATCCTCCTATAATAAAGAACAAGGCTCCCAACCCCATTACGTAGCATGTCAATGCAGTGGAGGGAATCTGCACGGCACGGCTCTTCCTTACTCCTACGATATATCCTCCATAAAAGAATACGGACAGGCCGGCAGCAATCAGCCCGATGGTCGTGTTTCCTCCTTCAAAGTCTATTTTGCCGGATGACAAAAGTCCAGCTCCGCTTAGTGACACCAACACGGCAAACAGAATGGCGAATGACCTCTTTTCTCCGAAAAAGCCCATCATGGCCAGTGCCACGGCCAGCGGATACATGAAATGAATGGTGGATGCCACTCCGCTGGCTATGTTCTGATAGGCGATGACCAGACTGAAGGAGGTAGCTGCCCGGAGCAGGCTGAGGATGAACACCGTTCCCCAGTCTTTCCTGTTGATGCGGAATGTCTCGCCCAGCATAATGCCGAAAACGACCAAGGTAAGTGAAGCTATTCCCCATCGGTAGGCCAATACTTCGAAAGAGGAGAAGCCCGCAAGGAGTAATGAAATGGTGAAGAAAGGAGCCAGCCCGAAGGTGGCAGAGGAGAGAGCCGCATATATAAACCCTTTTATGGAGACATTTTGCATTTTTTATCTTGATTTTAATGGAGATTTTAAAATTATCTGTTTGCGTCAATTGCTTGATTCGCATTGCGTCGTGCAAAATTAATGAATAAAAACAAGCATACAGACAAGGGAGTGTCCCTTTTTTACAATACAGTATAGATATGGGTATCTAATATAGTATCGACCGGCTTGCCTAATATTTATTCGTTCCATCATGAGGTAAAAATCATTCCACCGCGGAGTAAAAATCGTTCCACCATGGTGGAACGATTTTTACTCCATGGAGGAACGAATACTTGTTCGCTGTCCGGCTCCTAAACTCTTCCGGGGAGAAAGTCTGATAGCTCCGGCAGAACAGTTTGCCTACTCTACCGGAATATAAATCTCTGTCAACAGTTCCTCCGGCGCCGTATCTGCGGGGTTGTTTAGGTAACGTTCCGCACTGGACTCATCCCGTAAGCTACATTCCATTTCGGGGATATACTTCCCGTAGATGGTATCGTATACGGCCTGCAGATGTTCGTATGGACCTTTGTATAGGAATATGGCATAGCGGCCTGCCGCGAGCTGTTTAAATCCTATGTCTCCTTTGGCCGTTGCAAATGAGGGTAGGACCATACATACATCGGTACGCAGCTTTTCAGCGGGTGTCACTTTGGGGTCATCGTGATAGATACAGTAGGGCATCACTTCTCCCATAGGCAGTTTTTCTTCCTGGATGAACTGGCAAAGGCGCATCCATGCGCTGCAATAGTCGTTCAGTTTATAGTCGCCAAAGAGGCGGAGGTAAATTACATTTCGGGCAGGAACTTCTTTGATTTCGTGTTTCAGTTCCAGTTCCGGACGAATAATGGCTGGTTTCATAATTACAAAGTTTTTATTGTTACGATACTCTAATGGTGAAATGCCATAGAACTGCTTGAATACTTTTGACAGTGACGAGGGCGAAGAGTAGCCTATACGGTAGGCTATGTCCGCTATCGGCATGTCCGAGTAACGAAGCAACCGGGCAGCGGCTTCGGTACGCGTCCGGACAATGAACGTACCGACGGGTTCACCCAGAAAAGCTTTCATGATGCGGTGGAAGTAGAAGGGAGAGAAATGGGAAATCCTGGCCAAAGATTTCAGGTCAATTTCTTCTCCGAGGTGCAGATTTATATAATCCACTACTGCGTTCACGCACTTTTGGTATTCCTCCTGGGTTGTCTTTTTCTGTTGCATGGTTCTATTGGGCTTTTTCATGTTGCAAAAATAGGAGGAAAAGAAATAGGTTACTTGTCCGATGTTGCTATAAATGCAATATCTTTAAATAAGATAAACTATATCCCGGCACAACTTTTTCGTGCAAGCATGAAAGTTTTGCATTCGATTTGCAATATCTTTGCATTTCAGATGAAAAAACAAATGCTTGCAGATGACCGAGGAGATTAAAAGACAACTTTGGGAGTGGGCGGCGGCCTATCATTGCGCCGGCTTCATTCAGAACGACCCCGTACAGTTTCCACATCGCTATGAACGGAGGCAGGATATTGAAATCAGTGGGCTGCTGACTGCTATCATGAGTTTCGGCAACCGTAAGCAGATATTGAAAAAGGCTGATGAGTTGCATAGGTTGATGGGGGTATCGCCTCATCAATACGTATTGTCCTGCCGATGGAAGAATGACTTTCCTGCTGCGGACAGAAGCAGTTTTTACCGGATGCTTTCTTATGCTGACTTTCATTCCTATTTCAGGCGTTTGCATGCTGCCTATTCTGCTTTTGACAGTCTGGAGGATGCCTTATGTACGTATGCCGGTAATCCGATGGAAAGGTTATGTGCGTTTTTGGAAGTCTCGGCAAAGAGTCCCCAAAAGAAACTGAACATGTTTTTGCGCTGGATGATAAGGAAAGGTCCGGAAGTGGATTTTGGTATTTGGGAGAGATTTGATTGCAGGGACCTGATTGTGCCTTTGGACACGCATGTCTGCCGTGTGGCCTATGCTTTGGGACTCACCGAGACAGAAACATTTTCTTTGAAGAATGCCCGCCGGATTACTGAAGCTCTGGCAGAGGCCTTTCCGGACGACCCGTGCCTGGGGGACTTTGCTTTGTTTGGAAGCGGAGTCAGCGGAGTATTGTAGCGTGTTACCAGTCAATTTCTTGTATCCCTCTGCTCCGTAAGAAATCGTTGGCTTTACTGAAGTGCCTGCAACCGAAGAATCCGTATTCGGCAGAACGTGGGGACGGATGGACGGTAGTCAGAATCAAGTGTCTGCTGCTATTGATTAAAGCGGCTTTCTCTTTGGCGTACGCTCCCCAAAGCATGAATACAAGATTCTCCCGTTCATCACTCAGTTTCTTGATAACAGCGTCTGTGAAGGTTTCCCATCCCATGTTCCGGTGCGAGCCGGTTTCGTGGGCACGTACTGTGAGGACGGAATTCATAGGAAACACGCCTTGCGCTACCCAACGGTCCAGATTTCCGGAAGTCGGAATGGGCTTTCCCAAGTCCTGATGTATTTCCTTGAATATGTTTGCCAGAGAACCGGGAATGGCTACTCCTTTCGGTACGGAAAAGCAGACTCCATAATACTGACCGGGATTAGGATAAGGGTCTTGTCCGAGTATGACGACTTTCACTTTCTCGAACGGGCAAGAGTTGAAGACGTGGAAAATCTGATGGCCGGGAGGTAGCACGTTGGCATGTCCATACTCACTTTTTACAAATGCTACCAGCTTCTCAAAATAAGGTTTGTCAAACTCCTCTTGTAGGCGTTTTCTCCAGCTTTCTTCTATTTTTACGTTCATAAGAGTCTTGCAGTTACATATGAATAGGAAACGATGTTGCAAAAATACAAATAATCCGGATGAGGCAGATGCATTTACGAGTATAAAGAATGTTTTAATTATCGTATGAAACGATAGTTATTTTGAGTAAGTTTATTACTTTTGTGGTGCAATGCCGGACACTAAGCATAGAGTCGCCATTGCTGAGGTTGAACTGATTGGTAAAATAAAGGAATGGAAAATTTTCATCGTATGGATGCTTGTCCGGTACGGGATGTACTGAGCAGGTTGGGAGACAAATGGACAATGCTTGTGCTGGTCACACTGAAAGCGAATGGAACGATGCGTTTTTGCGATATACAGAAAACCATAGGGGATATTTCCCAGCGGATGCTGACGGTTACATTGCGCTCATTGGAGACGGACGGGCTGATTGTTAGGAAAGTCTATGCGGAAGTTCCTCCCCGTGTGGAGTATAACCTTACAGAAACCGGATGTAGCCTGATGCCGCATATTGAATCTTTGGTAGGATGGGCATTGGAGCATATGAATGATATTTTGAATCGGCGCAGTCTGCAGAACTGATGGGTCGATATGCAAAGAGGGTGTGTCGAAACTGGTATTCACCACAGATTACACAGATTTGCACAGATAAGCATCTTTGATTATCAGTAGATTAAGCTCATTCTGTGTTAATCCGTGTAATCTGTGGTGAATTTTGACACACCCCTTCAGAAGTTTCCAAGTGCTTGTTTTATTTCTTAGCATCGGCAAAATTGTGAACCTTGTTTTTCAGATTGTCAACTTTCTCTGCAGCCTCATGGGCCTCATGGGCCATCTTGTCTGCTACTTTGGTGCCAACGTGCAATGCTTCTTCTTCAGCAGTGTTGATGAACTCCTTGGCTTCGCCATTTGCTTTGTGGATGGCACGGCATATGGCATCTTCCAGCTTTTTAGCTTTCTCCGTACGGGAGAAGTGGTAGGCCAATGCACCGGCAACCGAACCTATTCCCAGTCCGATCCAGAAATTAGAATCTTTACATTTCATAATCAAGTCAGTTTTTAATAGTTAAAGTTAGAATCAATTCTGATGAGACAACATACTTGCCAAAGATTGGTTCATCCGGCGGGAAAGGAATTAATAACAATTTACTTTTGTTGGTGGAGATATTTATTCTGCTTAAATTTGCGATGCACTTAAAATTTATACAAGTATGATTAGATTAAATGTTTTTATTCAGGTAAGTGCGGAGAACCGTGCCGCAGTATTGGAATCTGCCAAAGAACTGGTCGCATATTCCTTGAAGGACAATGGATGCATTGCTTATGATGTGTTTGAGAGCGCCACTCGCAGCGATGTTCTTATGATTTGTGAAACATGGAAAGATGCAGAGTCATTGTCTGCCCATGAAAAAGCAGACCATTTTGTGGCCCTGGTGCCCAAAATCCAGGGGCTGGCTGCCATGAAGTTGGAAAAATTCGAGTTCTGAATCAGTAATTTGAGGTAGTAAGGGGTTGTGTGATCATGCGTAAATAAGTATATTTGTGCATTCTTAATATACATATTTATGCTGATTACCCTTATTATCCTTGTTCTCTCCGCTGCCTTTTTTGTAGCAGGCAAAGTCCGTTCGGACATTGTGGCGCTTTGTGCGCTGATTGGTTTATTGATATTTCAGATTCTTACTCCTGAAGAGGCCCTTTCCGGCTTCTCCAACTCGGTGGTGATTATGATGGTGGGCTTGTTCGTTGTGGGCGGCGCCATTTTTCAGACCGGGCTGGCTAAAATGATAAGTTCGCGCATTTTAAAGCTGGCGGGCAAGAGCGAACTGAAACTCTTCTTGCTGGTTATGCTGGTTACCTCTGCCATTGGTGCTTTTGTGAGCAATACGGGAACGGTGGCTTTGATGCTGCCTATCGTGGTGAGCTTGGCGCTGAGTGCCGGAATGAATCCCAGCCGTTTATTGATGCCTTTGGCTTTTGCCAGCAGTATGGGCGGTATGATGACACTTATCGGTACGCCTCCTAACTTGGTCATTCAGAATACATTGACGGGAGCGGGCTTTGAACCGCTGTCTTTCTTCTCCTTCTTGCCGGTGGGCATTGTGTGCGTGATAGTGGGAACTTTGGTTTTAATGCCTCTGACCAAATGGTTTCTCTCCAAGAAAGGCAAAAAGAATGACGGAACATTGTCAGGTAAATCATTGGACCAACTGGTACAGGAGTACGGACTTTCCAGCAACCTGTTCCGTTTGAGGGCTGTCAATGACTCCCGTCTGATAGGAAAAACCATCATAGACCTGGATGTACGCCGCAAGTATGGTCTGAATATCATTGAAGTACGGCGTGTAGACTCTTCCCAACATAGATTCCTGAAAACTATTACCCAGAAATTGGCATCACCCGATACGACTATTTGGGTGGGCGACGTGCTTTATATTACGGGAGAGGTATCGAACGTAAATCGTTTTGCTGAAGACTTTTTAATGGAAATGCTCGACGGGCATACCACTGAAGAAGCCTCTAAAGCCGACAAGTCCCTTGACTTTTATGACATCGGAATTGCCGAAATCGTGTTGATGCCCTCTTCCAATATTGTGAACCGGACGGTGAAGGAAGCGGGGTTCCGTGATAAATTTAATGTAAATGTATTGGGCATCCGTCGTAAGAAGGAATATATATTACGTGAATTGGGACGTGAGCGTATGCATAGTGGCGATGTTTTGCTGGTGCAGGGTGCGTGGCAGGACATCGCACGGATAAGCAGGGAAGATTCCGATTGGGTGGTATTGGGGCAGCCTTTGGCAGAAGCCGCCAAAGTGACGCTGGATTATAAAGCGCCCATAGCTGCCGCTATCATGGTGCTGATGGTTGCCATGATGGTCTTCGACTTTATTCCCGTGGCCCCGGTGACAGCGGTGATGATTGCCGGCTTGCTGATGGTGCTGACGGGATGTTTCAGGAATGTGGAAGCCGCCTATAAAACGATAAACTGGGAAACAATTGTACTCTTTGCAGCCATGCTCCCCATGTCTCTTGCACTCGAAAAAACCGGTGCCTCGGAATATATATCCAACAGTCTTGTAAGTGGATTGGGCAGTTATGGTCCTATTGTGTTGATGGCAGGTATCTATTTCACCACTTCATTGATGACCATGTTCATCAGCAATACGGTGACGGCAGTGCTGATGGCCCCTATTGCTCTTCAAAGTGCGATTCAGATTGGAGTAAGTCCCGTTCCGTTCTTGTTTGCCGTGACGGTTGCGGCAAGCATGTGTTTCGCTTCTCCGTTCTCTACACCGCCCAATGCACTGGTGATGCCGGCAGGACAATATACATTCATGGATTATATAAAAGTGGGGCTCCCGTTGCAGATTATTATGGGAGTGGTGATGGTATTTGTGTTGCCGTTGCTGTTTCCTTTTTAGCAAAGTATATGACCACTTCATTATGCTGTAATATTGGGCGCGGATTACGCGGAATAACGCGGACTATGCAAATTGAATTCTTGAAATTTGCGTAATCCGCGCCTAAAAAATAGTAAGGTAGTTTTGACACGTTCCTCCTTTTTACTGTTACAGCTTTATACTCTTTTTCTTTCCTGCATAGCTTATTGTTTTTCCACCTTTCATCGGCCGGTCTCCCGTACCGGAGTCCTGACCGACCAGGACAACCTTGAACTTGCGGCTTTTCAGCATACCCGGAAAACTACCTTCTCGCTCTTCTATTGTCAGACGACGGGCCTTGTCGTCCCAATGGAAGCGGATGATGGAATAAGCTCCTTTTTCGTAGTTGTAGTTGTCATTTTCGTCCTCGTAGAGGGTGAATGTGCCGTCGGCACCCGGATAGATGCGTATCTCCAGATTGTCCCAATTCTTTTCGGTGGAATACTGTACTTTGGGACCGAACGGCAGGATACTGCCGGCTTTTACATAGACGGGCAGAATCTCTTTCGATACACTGCGGTTCAAGGTCTGTCCGCCCTGCTGTTTTTCGTTACTCCAGAAGTCCCACCAGTCTGCGCCTTGAGGAAGGTAAACCGACCATTCCGTCACTTCCGGCCGGGTGACCGGTGCTACCAGTAGGGAGCGTCCGAAAAGAAATTCGCCGCCAACTTCATGTGTTTTAGAATCTGCTGCAAAATCCATTACTAAAGGACGCATGAATGTACCGTCATTGTGGGACACATCCCAGGAAGTGCTGTAAATGTAGGGCAGAAGGCGATAGCGCAGATTAATCATCTTCTCCTGGGCATCGAAACACCACTCGCCACGCTTGCCGAAGTTCCAGATTTCACGGGGCAACTCCGTACCGTGCGAACGCATCATCGGGCAGAAAGTGCCGAACTGCATCCAGCGTACATACAGTTCTTGGTATTTGGGGTTCTTGGCTCCCCCTTCTTGGTTCCAGCGTCCGGCAAAGAAGCCGCCTATGTCACTGTTCCAGTTCGGAATGCCCATTAAGGTGTAGTTCAGTGCGGCAGGAATCTGTTTCTCCAGCATGTCCCAAGTGGAGGTCACGTCACCACTCCAGGTGTTGCAGCCGTAACGTTGTTGTCCGATAAATCCGGAACGGGTTAGGATGACAACGCGTTTGTCTTTGCTCAAAGCCTTTTGATGCGAGGCTATTCCGCTGTTGTGCATCAGTGAGTAGGCGTTCTTTACACTTCGGTAAGATCCCAAGTGAGTGGGGAGGTCATAGTCCGATTCTTGTCGGTTGATATGGTCGGGCTCTGTAGAATCGAGCCACCAGCCGTCGTTGCCGATGTAACTGAAAATGCCTTTATTCAGATATTTCCAATAAATATCCCTTGCTTCGGGATTGTAGACGTCGTAGGGGCGTGCGCCACTTTGTGGAGGCCAGGTATCAAAATTGATAATCATGCCTTTGGCATCCAGCTCCTTGCGTTGCTCTGTGTGGGTGCCAAAGCCGGGCCATGCCACAATCATCAGCTTGGCATTCAGCTTGTGTATTTCGTCGGCCCACTTCTTGGGGTTGGGAAAGCGTTCAGGGTCAAAGCTGTGTGAGTTCCACGCACTGTCCGTCTTCTGATATTCGGGCCAGTAGCGCCAGTCTTGAATCATACAGTCAATGGGAATTTGTAGTTCGCGATACTTCTTCAAGACATTCAGGCTTTCTTCCTGCGTATGATAGCGCTCCTTGCTTTGGAAGAAACCATAGGCCCACAACGGAAGCATGGGGGAGTGTCCCGTCAAGTCGCGCACCTGGGCGATGATGCCGTCGGCGTTTCCGCCATACATGAAATAATAGTCCGCACAGTGTCCCAGGCTCTGGAAAGCGAGTTCCTGCGGAGTATCCATGAATTCTGAAATGGAGTAGTTGTCCCAATATACGGCATAGCCTTTCACAGGCGACATGAAATAAGGAGAATAGGTGAACATGTTCTCGTTCTGCATGTGGTGCATGGAGTTGCGGCGGTTGAATTTGCCGTCCATCACTTGTCCTACTCCGTAGATAGGTTCGTTTTTATCCAATAGGAAAGAGCCCCTTACTTGATAGGAGGGAGTGCCGGCATCATTCTTATCGGCAAAAGAGGTGCCGTAGTCCTTGTCTTTCAGCAGCTCATTGCCGGCGATGGTATGGAAACTGATGCCTCCGGTTGCCGGATTGACAAAAATTTTCAATATGGAAGATTTCAGCACGGTTTGTCCTGCTTCCTCCGAAAAGTCCACTTTGACCGTTTCGGGTGATTTGACCACTACCAGACTTTCTTTGTTGTAGGGTTTGCCTTCGGGAGTTTTGTAAACCCGCACAATGGAAGGCGAATAGAATTCCACACGGATGTCCATTCCTTGTGTGGTGCATTTCATTCCTTGAGGTGTGCGCTCTGTGTTCTGGGCGGCACACAAGTTTGCAAGCATGGTTGCACAAGTCAGCACGAAGCCGGCTCTTTTCATAAAATTCATTTTCATGGTTCTTTTAAAATTATGCTGCAAAAGTAGCCTTGAATCCCCTTTAGGTGGCAACAATCTTGTTGAAACGGAACAACACTCAGGTTGATTTCTGCATTTTCTCCGCATATTCCGAGGGACGGCAGCCGTACATTTCCTGGAAACATTTGCTGAGATAGCTGGAACTGCTGAAGCCGGTACGCTCTGCGATTTCCGTAATGCTGAGGCTGCCTTCCAGGATGAGTTGTGCCGCACGTTGCAAGCGGATGTTGCGGATGAAGAGGCTGGGGGACTGGTCGAGCATGGCTACCAGTTTCCGGTAAAGTCCGGTGCGTTCCATACACAAGTCGCGGCTTAGCTGCTCTACGGAGTAGCCGGGTACATGCAGGTTCTTTTCCACCAGTTCGATAGCTTTTGTCAAGAAAACAGATTCGGATGCGTCTTGCTTGTTTTCTGTTTGGTGAGGTTCGGTATGGCTATGTACACAAGTTATGTTTTTTCCTTCCGGTGATTTCTTTTGTTCCGCTTCATAACGGTTGCACTGCTCTATCAAGTTGCGGATGCGGAGCAAAAGGATTTCTTCTTTGTGTTTCCGTTCCATCTCCTTCCGGGTGCGGTGTATGTAGAGGCGGATACTTGCCGCAATGATGACGATTGACAAGACTATATAGATGACGTATGCAACGCCGGTTTTCCACCAGGGAGCATGGACTGTCAGGCTTATCCGGGCCGTTTGCTCTTCATTCCAATGCTTTCCATCGTTAGAGGCCATTACCTTGAAGGTGTAGCTTCCCGGTGGCAAGTTGGTATAGGGAGCTTGGAGAATGCCGTTGCTCTGCTTCATGTTGCCGGCGGTTACCCATTGTGCGTCGATACCTTCCAGCTGATAGCGGTAATGGGTGTGCTCGCGGTTGAAGTAATTCAATGCGGAGAACTCGAGAGTGAGGAAGTTCTGGTCGTGGTTCAATGATATTTCTTCCACATAAGGAGAGTTTTCGGGTAGTATAGTCCGGCTTTCATGGCTTCTGCCCGGGAGGATGCGTTCTCCATGTACATGGATTGCCGTGAAAACCGGTGGATAGGGCAGACTGGAAGATGGAGGCTCCGGATTGGGAGAAAAGATATTGCATCCGTCAGCGTCTCCGAAGTAGAGCGTTCCGTCATGTGACACGAATGCCGCTTCCGAACCGTATTCCCCTTGTAGCTCTTTGGGCAGGGTGGATGCTTCTACCGGCATGAGTATCCGGTTGCTGTCTTCCTGCAGGTCGAGCTTATAGATAGCTGTCCGGTCCTTTATGAATATGTTGCCGTCCCGGTCTTCCGTAAAGTTTGCTACGGCTGTATTTCTTTCAAGTGATAGGGGGAAATCCTTCTTGTCTATGTGGATGTGCTTATATAGGGCCGGATGGTAGTACAGCAATCCTCTGTTGAATGTTCCGAGCCATAAAGCCCCTTGTTGGTCTTGGAAAATCGTACTGATTTCTGTGGCAAGGACGTTGCCCTTTCGGGTCCTCAAGGTGGGCATATAGTGGCGTGTCCCCTTTTTAGGGTCGATAATCCAAAAACCACGGATGCAGCTGATGTATGCTTTCTCATCCGCGGAAATCATCAGTGTATTGAGGGTATAGTCTGTTTCCATCAGCTTCTCCCATGCTCGCTTATGGAGGTCGAAATGGAAAAATCCTCCTTTAGAGCCGTTGCGCAGTTGATAGAACCCGTTTTTTCCTCTGAGTATGAGGGAGGTGTTTTGGAACTTCTCTTGTTCCGTCCGGGGATATGCGGCAATGTCATACTGTTGCTTTCCGTTTTTTACATCATAGCATACGATTTCTCCTGTGTCATGGAACAGATACAGCGATTCGTCGTCTGCAGTCTGGTCTTGTATCGTTCCCCGGTCTTCAGGCAGTTTCAATCGGAAGGAAAGTTCCGGCTGTAACAGCTCGCCATGGCTGATTACCCAGACAAGCCCCCGTTCGTCCGCAAACAAATCCTCTATGGGATGCTGCATGCCTTTCTGTTGAAAGACGGAGTCCAGGTTGGCAATGTATCGCTCGTTATGGAGATTGATGCACATCAGCCGTTGGTAATCCTTTATCCACAAGAGGGAATCGCCGCTCAGATAGACATGGTAGAAGCCCTTGTATTGTTTCAGCGGATATATATCTTCGGGGGTGGGCTGCAGGGAGGTGAAGTTGGCTCCATCATACAGATTGACGTTCCGGGTGGTGGTAAATACCATTCTTCCGTCCGGAAGTTGGAGGATATAGCGTATCTGGTTATCACTCAGACCGTGCGAGGTGTCAATGGTAGTGAATAGAAAGTTATTGGCAGAGCTGGGAAATGCCATGCTGAGGCATAATACCAACAATACCATGAACTTTATATCTGTTGGATGGATTTTTCCCATCTTTATTTTCCCCCTTTCCAGATACTGATAATTTTTTTGCCTATTGCCAAAATATTCAGCAGTGATACAGCAAAAAATAATAGGCAACCGGTCAATATACATGGAAGCAGTGAACCGCTCTCCAGTTGCGGGAAGAGGTTTTGGACTACTTCTATATAGTAACTGCGTACCCATATCACACAACCGATGGAGAGGAACAGTACCAGTACATTCAGCCCTACTGTCAGTATATAATAAGGCGTGGCTACCCGCGTCGGGCTATATCCTATCAGCAGCAGGTTTTCCAGTTTTACCGTATTCTTCTGGAGAAGCAGGAAGATGCTCAGCATCAAGATGTAGAATGACAGAATGCTGATGAATAATCCTACGCCCATGACGATAGCCGTAATGAGGCGCAGGAAATAAGTTGTCTTTCCGGCATCCAGATTGTTGCCTTCGGTTTCGTAATTCTTTTGCTGGAAATAGTCGGTGATGGCTGTGTCGGTAGGATTCTTTACTTCCACAATCAGCCGGGACGGTTCCGCTTCTTTCTCCGGTGCGAAATTCTTGTTGGCCCAGTCCATGAAGGATTGGGGAACGAGAATGGTATTCAGCCGGTTGGAGAATCCTACAATGTTGCCTTTATATTGTTCCATACGTCCGTTACCCCGCATCATCACATCCATCTGTACCAGACTCATCAGTCCTTCGGAGAGTTTCGGCAGATTCCGGCTTTGTGCAAAGCCAAAGTTATAGAGGTTCAGATAATTGCGCGGAACGATGATGGGAATTACCCGGATATCTTCTTCAAAATGCCATTTGTCCAGACTGACATCCACATATTCGTCGGGTACAGACTCGAAAAACATCTCTGTCGACAAGCGGATACCGGCTTCCTGCATACCGAGTCCGGCAGAGACTTTGAACAAGGAAGGAGTGAACGCGCCTACCCCCTTAGTAAAAGGTTGGGCTTTCAGGTCCTTTATCTCATCTTTGGAGAAGGTATTGCTTTTCCCGGCAAAGCTGCCCAAAGTACTGATTTTCTTGGTAGCAATGATATAATCCTTCTTCATGAAACTGTCCCCTTCCGTAAAAACGGGAAGGACATCACGATAGAATTGTACGCTCAGCAATACAATCATCATGCCGAAGAGATTGGCGAGGAAAAAGCCTGCCAACTGTCCGACACTGATGTGCTGGCGGAGAAGTTTCCAAACAAGTCGGTTCATATTAGCCACATTTATAATTGATAAATTTCATCATAATCCAATTCCAGATGTTTACCGATGGAAGTCACTATGATTCCCGCTCCTTGGCGGCTGGCTTCTTCTGTCAGCAGCCTGCCCATGATTGTTCCGTTCTCGTTATCCAGATGGCTGATGGGTTCATCCAGGAAGATGAAGTCGAAAGGCTGGCAGAGGCTGCGGATAAAGGCGACTCTTTGTTGCTGGCCGAAAGATAGCTTCCCGGCTTTTTCGTTTACCTTGTCGGCAATGCCGATTGCCTCGAATAGGGTAAGGACTTCTTTCCTTTTTTTGAAGTTGGTAAGCCGGTTCTTCAGTTGTATGTTCTCGATGGCGGTAAGTTCGGGAAAGATACGCAACTCCTGAAAAAGAATGCTGAGGGAGTGTTTGCGTATATCTGTCCAGTCATTGACGGAGAGTGAACGGATATTGCGCTCATCAAAGTTGATGATTCCCTGATAATCGTTGCGGTAACCGTAAACATAGCTGCAAAGCGATGATTTTCCGGTGCCCGAAGCGGCTTCTATGAGATAACGTTTCCCTTTGTGGAACGTAATGTCCCGATGCCATACGTCTGAGGTAATGGCATCACGGTCGGCAAACACTTGAGGTAGTGTTTGCCGTAGGTGAATCCTATTCATGAGTGGTATTAATCCTTAATCTCTAATCCTTAATCCTTAATCTCTAATCCTTAATCCTTAAATTACATTCCTGCAAACTGCTTGATAAAGTCCACAATCTGTTTCAGTGCATTAACATTCTTGTTCTTCAGCTGCAGGGTGACGGTTGCCTTGTCCTCGTTGCCGACAGCTTCCAGATACGAGATATTGCCGAGCAGCGAGTAATAGGTGCTATACTCTTGTCCGCCAAATCCAGCTAGCATTTTTACAACGGGCAGGTCAAGTACGGCTTCCGCATTGATGACAAAGGCTGTGCGCTTGCCTTTCAGACTAGAAGCGAAGTCCGTCTCTTTGGCAGACGGGTCAGCGGTCTTGCATGCATTCTTATACAGCAGTTCGTCATTGGTGGCGTACATCTGTTTGTCTCGTATGCCGAAGAATATGTTGATAGCGCGTGATTTATAGACATATTCATTCTCATTCAATTTCACGATGTCTTCGCCGCGTTTCAGTCCCAGTTCGGACTTTTTCTCATAAAGGGCTTTCAAGGGAGCGTCGTTCTTTACGCTGGCATAGGCCAGGAAAGAAGGATTGCTGTTCATGGTTACATTGATAAGGCCTATGGTCAGGTCGTTGTGGAAAGCACTGAACAAGTCTTTTACTTCAGCGGCTTTGGTAATGGAGAAATCGTTGCGGAACTGCTCATTCTCTTGCAGCACATTGTAGAACTCTTCTCCATTGATACCTATGCTGAATAGCGCCAGGGTAGATTTTGGGAAATACTTCAAGAACGTGTTTTCGATGGGACAAGTACTTTTGATTTGCTTTTCGAAAAGTGCTTTCAATTCTGTGTTCTCGGTATAGCTCTCTACTTTCAGTTCTATTTTCCCTTTTTCGAAGGAGAGACTTCCCAGCATCTTCAAGTCTTTCAGGTCGATATTGTGGGATATTCCGTAATTCAGCGGATTGGCGTATGCACTCAGCAGGCTGGAAGGAGAGATGAGCATATTGATGTCTCCATCCTGCTTTTGCATTTTCTTGAAAGCGGTGTTACTGTTGATGCTGTTTTCTCCGGTCTGTTTCAGCAAGGCGAGAATTCCTTCTTTGACTTTTTCCAGTTGCGATGTGCCGGTGTAGTTCACCACCATAAGCGTGGTAGGAGTGAAAGCGAGCAATGCCCGCTTGTTGATTTGTGCAAAACTGTAACCGTCCGCTTCTACCACATGGCTGATTATCTGTTCTTTCTCCGTAACTTCCAGAAGCTTCAGCAAATCATCCTCACTTTGAACCTTGGCTACCATGGTGGTGTAGGGGAACGAGGGAGCGTTGAAGACATAAATCGGCGCATTGACGTCCACTCCCGATTTGGCAGGGTCTTTCAGTACAGCCTCCAATTGTTGGAAAGTGGCTGCATTCATATCGCTTTTCAAGGCATCTGTCAGCTTTTGCAGTGCTTCTTTAGTCTCTTTATCTTTGGTACCGGCCTTGTCTGCCAATGATTTTAAATTGACAGCGATGACTTGCGAGGCATCGGAAGGAATAACGTTGGTGTATTCTGGCTTTTTGGACGAACAAGCGCTTATCAGCACGATGAGCATTGCCAGTACTGAGAAGTGGAAGAATAGGTTCTTTTTCATATAGTTTTTGTTTTAGTGAGTATCATTGATTCTGTAAATTGAGGATGTGGCAGGCAACCAGTGCCGCCGTCTCTGTACGCAACCTTGATTTTCCCAAGCTGATGGGGATAAAACCGTTTTCCGTCGCCTTCCGGACTTCCTCTTCGCTGAAGTCTCCTTCAGGACCGATTAGTACGAGAGCGTCCTCTCCGGGATGTACCATATCCTTCAAAAGCGGTTTTTCGCCTTCATAACAGTGGGCGATGAATTTCTGACCCGGAAAAGGCTGTGTGATGAACTTGTTGAAGTCTGTCATTTCATTCAGTTGGGGCAGGCGTGCCTTGAGCGACTGCTTGATGGCAGAAACCAGAATTTTGGAGATGCGCTCCGTCTTGATGACTTTCCGTTCCGAGAAACGGCAGTTCAGGAATGTCAGTTCATCAAACCCTATTTCCGTCGCTTTCTCGGCAAACCACTCTGTACGGTCCATGTTCTTGGTAGGTGCCATGGCAATGTGCAGATGACCTTTCCACAAGGGGGCTTGCGGAAGGGTTTCCAGAATATTCACCAGGCAGCGTTTGTTGGTAGCCGTACTGATTTCAGCGCGATAGAAGCAGCCCTTTCCGTCTGTCAGCATAACCTCGTCGCCTGCTTGCAGGCGTAAGACCCGTACGGCATGTGCTGCTTCCTCTTCGGGCAGTTCTGCGTGGGTCTGTATGTCGGGAGTATAGAATACGTGCATGTTACAAATTGTTTTTGAGTTGGTTGATTTGGTCTCTTATCTGTGCGGCTCGTTCGTAATCCTCTTCTTCGATTGCTTTCTGCAGGGCTGTTTTCAATATGCCTATTGTGTCTTCCTGCAACAGTTCGTCTTTGTCCGGCTCGCTGCCTCCCATAGGGTCGGTGGTGCTTTCGCCGGTTTTCAGACATTCTGTTTCGAGAATCTCTTCGTAGACAAAGATAGGAGCATTCATGCGCAATGCCAGGGCGACGGCATCGCTGGTACGGGCATCAATCCGGAGAATAGTCTCTTCGGCTTTCATGTAAAGGTAGGAGTAGAATACTCCGTTGTCTACTTTATAGATAAGAATACGCATCAGTTTTACACCCAGCACCTCAAGAACGGAAGCAAATAGGTTATGGGTCAGCGGACGGGGCGGTACAATACCTTTCATCTCGATGACCATAGCTTGTGCTTCGGTGGCACCTATAATAATCGGAAGCTGGCGTTTGCCACCCACTTCACCCAGTACCAGGGCATAGGCACCCGCTTGCGCCTGGCTGTTGGAAATGTTTAGTACTTGTAGTTCTATCTTTTTCTTATTCATACCTATTAAATCAACCTGACTCTCAATCAGTTTTTCTCTATTTTTTCCGGATTATGTTTATAGCGGAACACCATTCCAAATAGCAGACCAATGACTAAGGCATATCCTGCAAAGATAAACCATACCGGTGTCCAGTCGCGGCTTACCAGTCCTCCGCCTTCGGCATATACCGAGAAGGCATCCACCACGGCTCCGCTGGCATAACCTCCGATGATGGCTCCCACACCGTTCGTCATCATGAAGAACAAGCCTTGTGCGCTGGCACGGATACTGGGATGTGCCTCCATTTCTGTAAACAGCGAGCCCGATACATTGAAAAAGTCAAATGCCATGCCGTAGACAATCATCGAGAGAATGAGCATCCAAAGTCCGCTTCCCGGGTCTCCGAGGGCGAAGAGCCCGAAACGGAATACCCATGCAAACATACTGATTAACATAACACGCTTGATTCCGAAATGTTTCAGGAAGAAGGGGATGGCAAGGATAAACAGCGTCTCACTCATTTGCGAGATGGAGAGCAGGATGACGGAGTGTTTCACACCGAACGAATCTGCATATTCCGGTATGGAAGCAAACGAACCCAGGAAAAGGTCACCATAGGTGTTTGTTATTTGAAGGGCGGCTCCCAGCAACATGGAGAATAGGAAGAAGATGGCCATCTTCTTGCGCTTGAACAGCACCAGTGCATCCAGTCCGAAAGCGGAGAGCATCGTTTTTCCTTCGCAGCGCATGGGAGGGCAGGCAGGCAGGGTGAAGGCGTAAAGCCCCAGCATGGCTGCCGAGATGGCTGCCACATAGAGTTGTGCCGCACTTGCCTTGAACCCGGTAAGGTCCACAGCCCACATGGCACAGATAAAGCCTACCGTTCCCCATACACGGATGGGGGGGAAGTCTTTCACCAAATCCATTTTATATCTTTCCAGCGCATTGTAGGATACGGTGTTGGCCAGAGATAGTGTAGGCATGTAAACAAGCATGTTGAGCAGCATGGCCCAGTACATGTGGTTGTATGTGGTGGCAGTTGAAGCATAAATCAGAGCACCGGCACCGATGAGGTGGAGTATGCCATAAAGGCGTTCGGCGTTTATCCATTTGTCGGCGATGATACCGGTCAGTCCGGGCATTATCAGTGAGGCTATACCCATGGTTGCAAAGATTGCTCCGATTTGTCCGCCTTCAAAATGTAACGTACCGCCCATGTAACCACCTAATGAAATCAGCCATGCTCCCCAAACGAAGAATTGCAGGAATTGCATGGCAGTGAGTCGGAATTTGATGCTCATAATATTAGCTTTTTATATTTTAAATTATGTAATAGATGCAAATGTACAATGAGACTAGGAGAAAAACAAGTTCTGTACGGCTTTTTCTTCAACGAAAGAGATTAATGAGGGATGGATTTTGGGAAGGAATGTATTATAAAAAAAGAAGGGTATCTATCCCAGACACCCAATCTTTATTAACCTTAAATCTAATACCATGAAAAACACAGTGCAAATATACACGGTTTATGTTATATAACATGCTGTTTTGGCGTATTTCTGCTTTTTATTAACTCTATTTAAGAAAAGCAGGCTAACAAAGCCTGCTTTTTCCTTTATTCTACATATAGAACCAGTCCTTTCAGGTATTCCCCTTCCGGATGATAGATGCTGACCGGGTGGTCGGCAGGTTGCGTCAGTTGGTGCAGGATGCGTACGCTGCGGCCGGACATGGCAGCGGCTGTGAACACGGCGGTGCGGAAGTTTTCTTTGCTGACGGCTTGCGAACACGAGAATGTGAAGAGGATGCCGCCGGGCTTGATTTTCTCGAAAGCCTTGACGTTCAGTTTGCGGTAGCCTTGCAGGGCATTGCGCAGGGCATCGCGGTGCTTGGCAAAAGCAGGAGGGTCAAGAACTATCAGGTCGTATTGGTCGCCCATGCGGTCAAGGTATTTGAAGGCATCTTCTGCATAGGCGGCATGGCGGGTGTCACCCGGGAAGTTCAGTTCGATGTTCTTGTTGGTCAAGTCGATGGCTTTGGCGGAGCTGTCCACGGAATGCACCAGTTTGGCGTCTCCACGCATAGCATATACGGAGAAGCCGCCGGTATAGCAGAACATATTCAGTACGCTGCGGCCTTTGGCATAACGTTCCAGTAGCGAACGGTTCTCGCGTTGGTCTACGAAGAAACCGGTTTTTTGGCCTTTCAGCCAGTCGATGTGGAACTTCAGGCCGTACTCCATGGCTACATTGTCCGTGCTGCCGCCTTTCAAGAAACCATTCTCCGGATAGAGGTCGGCCTTGAAGGGAAGGGTCGTCTCCGATTTGTAATAGATATTGTCAATCTGGCTGCCCATCACTTCGGTAAGGGCATCGGCAATGGCCATGCGGTCGAGGTGCATGCCGGCAGAATGTGCCTGCATCACTGCGGTACGGGCATAAATGTCGATAACCAGCCCCGGCAGGTTGTCTCCCTCCCCGTGCACCAGGCGATAGGTGTTGTTTGTCGGGTTTCCGGCTATGCCGATACTGCGGCGCATGTCGTATGCTATGCTGAGTTTGCGTTTCCAGAAGTCCGCATTGATTTCTTCTTCTTGACGGAAGGTCAGTACGCGTACGGCGATACTGCCAATCTGAAAATGCCCTTTGGCTATGAATTCCTTTTTGGACGTGTAGATTTCAACAACTTCCCCTTCTTCGGGCTCTCCGTCGAAATGTGCGATGGCGCCGGAAAACACCCACGGGTGAAAACGCTTTAATGACTCCTCTTTATTGGGTTTAAGGTATACTTTGTACATATATATAATGTGATTAATGTGGTAATGTGATAATGTGCATTACATTACCACATTATTATTGGCTTCTATCTCAAAATCTCCTGTCCGTTTCAGTTCTTGCAGCTTGTTGTAGATGTTGAGGCATGCCCAGGCATCGGTGGCGGCATACAGTTTCTGCGGTTCGGTCAAGGTTTCGGCTTCCCAGTTGGAAAGGCGCTGGCTTTTCGAAATCTTTTCCCCGAAGAGGATGGCATATATCTTTTGCAGGCTTTTATCCTGGATGCCGAAAGCGCGGACGTATTCCTGCAATTCAATGCACGCATGTTGTTCGAAAGGAGCACGCTTGTGCAGCATCATGAAGTCATCCCGCAAGGAAAGGCCTACTTTCGTTACACTTGGGTTTTCCAGCAATGTGATAACCGGCAGAGTCAGTCCCGTCAGGTTGAGGCGGAACAGAAAGCAATGTTCCTCTGAGGAAATCTGCAGCAGGGCCACCTTGTGTATCTGTCCTTTTGTGAACGATGGACGGGTTTCGCTGTCTATGCCCAGCAACGGGCAGGACTTCAGATAGGCGACTGCCTTCTCCGCTTCCCACGGTGTCTGTACGACATGTATCTGTCCCGAAAAGGCGGCTTTGGGCAGGTCTTTCACTGTTTCTTTATCTATTGTTCTTTTGATAACCATAATTTAATATTCAAAGTCTGCGGTTTCCTCCTCTTCATCCTCGCCTTGCGCATACTTCACCTCGTGCAGGGCACGCAGGGTGTTGACAAGCTTTTGTCCCCAATGGAGGCGGAAGTTTTCCTGGCAGATGGTAAGCGAATCGTTCATCGTCTCGTTGAAACCCAGCTGGAATACGAAGATAAAGTCCTTGATGTCCTGGTATATGTCGGCCAAGTCTTCGGAAATGTTCCTGGTGATGGGCTGGTCACTATACTTCATGTCAGATACGAATACGTCCAGGTAGTCGTCTTTCTCGGCCAGGATATTGGCGAGGTTCATGCGGAGTACCTCATAGGTCTCTTCGGTGACGAATGTTTCCGGCGCCTCGTCTCCTATGGTTTCGCACTCGGGCAGCATGGAGGCCTTCAGGTAGAGTAGCGGAAGTATTTTTAAGGAGGTATCGACGAACGCGGAACGTTTCACCCCTTCCGCTTGTTCCAGAAACTTGCAAAACTCGGCGGCTACGGTCACAAACTCTACGGCATTCCGGTCGAATATCACTTGACTTTCTTTTTTCATATCTTCTTGATTTGAAACGCAAAGATAGCGCAAACCGAAAGTAGAAGCAAATTAATTGGCAGGATTATTCTTTTTTCACTACATGATATTCTGTTCCTCTTGTCTTCCGGCGGCTGCTGATGCCCAGTTTGTGGAGTGCACGTCCGAACAGAGCCACTTTATTGATGGACAGCCGGTCTTTGGTCTTGGTTTGCAAGAAGGAGAGAATCTCCATAGGGGTCATCCAGTCTCCTTCCTCTTCATTTTCGGCGGGATGGAAGTGGCAGAGGAAGAGCTGTTCCAACGGTGTGGGCTGTTCAAACTCCCGGTTGGTCTGTTTCAAGATGGCTTCGTCGGAATCGTCCAGCCAGTAGCGTTCACCTTTGGCTATGGCATCCATGGCTTGTGCGTAGAGTTGCCGGTAGTTGATGGTGACATTGGTATGGATGGGGCCGGTGACTTCGATGCAGATGAAACGGCGGCTGCCGCTGGGGTCTGTCAGCAGGTCTTTCTGGTTGCTGGTTGCTATAAAGGAGGCGTAGCGTCTTATTTCCTGGATGGCGGTGCCGTAAGGCTTGCGCAGGTTTGCCACGGGTTTCTGCAGCAGATGCTTTAGAAAACCTTGCTGATTGACGCTGATTTGGTCGAATTCGTCGATGTTTATCAGGAAAAAGCGGCCGAGGCTCCGCTCTGCGTCCTGCTTGCTTTTGAAGTCGATACTGTCGGTATATCCGAAGCGCAGTTCGGGTGGCAGCAGGATGCGGCAGAAGGTACTTTTACGATAGCCTTGGGCTCCGACCAGTAGGGGAGACGTGTTGTTTCCATGCTGACGGTCGATGTTTTGCCAGTGCGCCGTCATGCTGAGAAACCAGCGGTAGAAGAGTTCCCGCCAGTACGGATTGTTGCAGGGGACGAGGTCGGCCAATGCGCGGATACGGTCCTTGCCGTCCCAATGTCCGGTGCTGTTCAGATATTCTTCGATGGGGTTGTACAAGGGAATGGCGTCCGAGTTGAGGTAGCGTGCCACATCTCTGTCCCATACGCTGATTCCTTCTTTCAGGGCATTCTGTCCGATACTGCTTCTTACCCGCTGGTCGGCAGGGCGGAAATGGAAGTGTATGGAGTCCCGTTGGCGGAATTCCAATTCTCCCAGCACGGTGTTCCAGCGGAACTCATAGCGTCTGTTCATGAATTCTTCCAGGCGGAAGGCGGTGATTTGGTCGCGGGTCATGCTGCTGCGGGTGCCGAAGCCTTTGCATTCGCGGTAGAGGTTGTGCAGGGTCATGCGCACCAGCTGTTCATCCGCTTCGCGGTAGTAGTGCATCATGACTTGACGTACTGCCTCTTCTTCGGGAATGCCGGCTTTGTAGCAATGCCCGGCAAGCAGGTAGAGCAGGGGGCGTAGGTCATCGCCCCGTTTCCAGTTTTCCAGCTCTTCGAAGGTACGGTTTAGGGCGGCTTCGAAGAGGATGGAGAAGGTTTGGGAGGCCGGATAGCCGGGGGCAATACGCATCAGCGGGTTTGCTTCGGTCTGTTTCCGTTGGCCGAAGGTGGGCTCGTCGGGCACGGACAAAGGCTGTTCCAGACAGAAAGGGACGGCAGACGGATTGTAATAGGGACGGTCATCGAGCGTCATGCGGCAGCTTTGCTCCACGGCAGGTTCTTTCAGTGTGACGGGGTAGGGGAGCAGGGGCTGGTAACAGTTTACGGCGAGCCGGTAGGCAGCGGTATGAAACAGCCTGATTTTTTCTTCCTGCCTGGGGCGCGAACCGTCGGGGGTGGCAAACAGTACCCATATTTTTACGCTTCGTCCGCTGCTTCCGCAAAAGGCGGCAAAAGTTTGCGGCAGCAGGGCCGCCTGGTGCTTTACTTGCTCCACTTCCACGGCATTGGCCAGGTGGTTGACTTCAATCTGTACCAGTCCGTTATAGGTTTTCAGGTATCTTTCCCCCTCTTTGCTGCGGGCATATTCTGCGGCAGGGCAGATGCGTGGCAGTTTGTCTATGCAGGGGTAGTGTCCGTTGCTTCCGGTGATGTGGGGAATGAGGCTGCGCAAGGCGGATATGTGTCCGGCTTTGTTCTCGGTTTTCATCTTCTCCATCAAGGTGTCGCTGGGCCATGTGCTGAATGTCTCTTTGCCGGTTTCACGAGCGGTGCGTATAAGGGTAAGTTTCATGGGGTGCTTGCTGTATTAAAGTCCGCAAAGCTACTGAAAAATGACGGGATAGCCGAGGAAAAGTGGAATTATGATGAAACTTCTCATATTTATTCTGGCTGTACGTCGTAATCCGACTGGTTTTTCACGCCGACAATGTCTTGCTTCTTCACCTCGGTTGTTAATATGTGCTGCAACTGCTGTGAGGTCAGCGTCTCGGTGGGAGAGAACTCAGCCGACTTCATATAGCTTAAAATGGCATTGCGCAGCTGACCTCCTTCCGGAGTGTGGCGAATTGCTTCGAGATTGCTCATACAAACCAATACCTTACCGTTGTCTACGGCAAATTCGAACAGCAAGCCTAACTTGTGGTTCCGTTCCACATTGTCTACTACTTGGATAAGCGGCTTGTATTCGTGGCGCGTAGCATTCAGAATAAAGGGGCGGGCATGGCGTACGATGCTCCACCATTGCCAGTTGCTATGGCACTCGGTGGGGAACTGCCGGAACAAGGGATGTTTCTCGTCCATCAGCAAGGAGAGGGTGCCCGGCGAAACTTCGCGGCCGGCGTTTTCCGAAATGCTTTTGAACATGGCATAGTTCCAGTAGTCAGGAGTAAAAAGTCCACCTACACTCTGTTCTTCAATGGCTTTGTGGTCGGGTATAAGCAGTATCTTTCCTCCTTGGCTCAGTCTCTTTCGCGCCTCGTCATCCAAGGACTGACAGATGAAGATGTCCGCTTCGCTTTCCGGTGTCCGGTCGGGGTATACCCATAAGTTATAATAGTTATGATAATTCCCGGTGGTCAGTGTCAGTCGCAATTGGGCAGGCTTGTCTATTTCGGTAAGGGTGCTTTTCAACTCGCCCACCTGCATTGCTTTTCCTTGCTCTACATGGGCGGGGACTTTGCCTTCGCGAACAAAAGTTACGCTGTCACTCAGGCTTTCCAGACGCCAGCATAATGCATCAGACCATGGTTGCTCTTCGTAATTTGTCAGGGCGAGTCCTATGTTCAGCTCTTCTTTGTTGCTGTAACAGTAGGTGTCCATAAGCGCCAGCGGTACCACCGGAGCACAAAAGCCGCGGAATGTTTCGGGAGTGACAATGCCTTTGCTGTCCATGAAAGCATCCAGAATGCCTACCAGTGCCGAGCCTTGTCCGGGAAAGTCTTGAAGGTCGAGCATCTGGAATCCGCCTAAACCGGCAGTGCGCAGGCCGTATTCAATATCAGCCTTGTAGCATTCGACGGCAAACCGGCCGGTGGCCTGATGGAATGCGTCAATCTGGTTCTGCAGTCCATTTTCATTGAGCCGGTCACGGAATATCTCCAAGTTATATGGATGCAATACGCCGGTGTATTTCTCCAACTCCTTGTAGTCGGGATAAATTTGGAACTGTCCGGTTTCGTGACTGATGACCGGTCGGGGAGATTTCGCTATGGCAGCAGTATAATCCGCACGGGTATTGGGACGGGTGTTGTTCAAGATACCTCCCTTTTCGGCATCGACAAAGGCAAACGAACTGCGTACGTGCGTTGTATAGCCTTCGCCTCCTCCTACCCGGCAGGTTGTCAGATAATCTTCACCGTCTATGGCACCTCCCCAACCCAGGAAGTTGTTGGAACCGAACGAATAGAGATGGCGGTTGTCATGTTTTCTGAATCCGTCCAGCCAATTGCGCATCAGGTCAACGTCGCCACCCAACTCGTTGCCCAGTCCCAACATGGTGAATGAGGGGTGATTGCCCATGTAGCCGAGGGTCATATAGGCTTCGTTCAGCAAGAAGTCATTCAGGCGATGGTTGTCCGGTGAAATGCTTCCCCATAAAGGCAACTCGGCCTGGAAATAGATACCCTCGATGTCGGCAGCGGCAAAAGCGGCGCGGGGCGGGGTGTAGGAATGGCAACGGTAGTAGTTGATGCCATAACTCTTGGCTGTTTGAAAAACTTTTCGCCAGGACTTTACATCCATCGGCGCATATCCGGTAAGTGGGAATACGCAAGCGTCGTGTTTGCCGCGCAAGAAGGTCTTGAAGCCGTTTATGGTGAACTGAGTACCTTCGGTGGCAAAGTCGCGCATACCGAAATCTGTTATTATATTGTCTTTACCCTCGTTTGTGGCAAGGGCCACGTTCAGTGCATAAAGTGTGGGGTGGAATTCGCTCCATGTCTGCATCCGGTTGCCCATGTCGAGCACCAGTTCTATCTTATTTTCACCTTTGCTCAAGCCGACTTGTTTTTCCATGTCCGGCAACTGGTGTTCTTGTTGGGTGTTCCACGTCTTGGCAGAAAGGGTCACTATGCCCGATTGCTCCGAATCGCTGTATATGTTTACATGGATGCGGGCCTTTTTCTCCTTTACAGATGGGTAGACTTGTACCTGCTTGAGATAGGTGTGTGGGGTCGCTTCGATGTAGAAGTCGCCCAGAATACCGTTCCAGTTGGTTTGTGTGCCGTCGGTTCAGGCATGCGAGCTTTGGATTTCGGCTGGTACGGAGCTGGGGGAATTGTCAATGCGTATCTTTATATGGTGGCTGCCGGGTGCCAAGGCCGGCAGGCTATAGCAGTGAGGTGCATAGATATGTCCCAACGTGCCTATACTGTCTCCATCTATCCAGAGAGTGCTGGGTTTTGTACGCTCCATGAAAAGTATCAGGCGTTTCCCTTCCATCTGTACGGGAATTTCAACATCTTTTTCATATTCTACGATGCCGGAGTAGGGATAAGTCCGTGTCAACTGGGAGGTTACATTGGTGGGATGCCTGCCGTCTCCCAACTTGTTTTCATCCGTCGTACCGGGCAATGTGCAGTTCCCTAATGAACTGTTCCAATTTCCTGATAAATCGATTCGTTCTCTTATTGTCTGGAATTCTTTTTTGTCTGTACATGATGCCAGACATGCCAATAAGCATAATACAATGAAATTTCTCATAAACTACCTGTTTTTCATGGCCGGTGATTGATTGACCGGTTGCAAATATAGGGCATTGCTCCCGTCTCTCTGTATACAAAATGTTTCCAATTATGTGACGGGATGTTTTTTATTGCTATCTTCATGCTTGATATTAGTGTTGTTGAGTGTTCGTCATTATAACCAATCTTTTCACCATACGTCGTTACTCTATTGATTTTTCCGTGTGCTGCAACCGGTAAAAGTTTTTCTGTCTTTCAATCTTGTTCTGCAGTTCCTCTTCGGTGGGCATATAAAGCATGCATTTGGATACTGTTACTAAATTGGAAAAACGGCAATTTGTGTAGGCGTAAATCTTGGAAAAGTGGCATAAATCCTTTATATTTGCAATGGAAAAGAGGCATAGTGTGATTATTGCATTTAATAATCGAATAAACAAGAATAGGTTATGATAAAAAGAAAGATAGATGATTACATTCGCAATTACTACGAAACTAACCGTAACGCCCTGCTTATTACCGGAGCACGACAAATAGGTAAGACATATTCCATTCGTCAGTTCGGTAAGACGTTTAAAAGTTTCATTGAAGTCAATTTCGTCGAGATGCCCGAAGCGGTGGATTTGTTCAAGGGAGCAAAGAGCAGCGGTGATATTCTGCTCCGTCTATCGGCAATCACCTCCGTGCCGCTCATCAAGGGTGAAACGCTCGTCTTTTTCGACGAAGTACAGCAATGTCCCGATATTGTTACGGCAATTAAGTTTCTGGTGGATGACGGTTCGTATCGTTACATCTTGAGCGGTTCGTTGCTGGGCGTAGAATTGAAAGACCTGCGCTCGGAACCGGTTGGCTACATGGGTGTAAAGGATATGTTCCCACTCGATTTCGAGGAGTTTATTTCGTGTGTGGGTATAAATGACGCCGTTATCGGGGCATTGCATGAGGCATGGCGGAATCGCACTGCCGTCGATGAGTTTGTCCACGGCAAAATTATGGAGCTGTTCCGGCTCTATCTTGTTGTGGGCGGTATGCCTGCGGTCGTGAGCAAATATCTCGAGAGTAACAACCTGCAAGAGGTGATGACTGTGCAGCAGGATATCATTCGTCTGTACAAACGTGACATCGCCCAGTATGATCCTAATAACAAACTCTACATCGAGGAGATTTTTAATCTTATTCCCCCTGAGCTAAACGCTAAAAACAAACGCTTCATACTGAAACGATTGAATGAGCACGCAAAGTTCGACCGGGTCGAGAACAGTTTTTTATGGCTGACGAACGCGGGCGTGGCGCTACCCGTCTATAATGTGGAGGAGCCGAAAATGCCGCTCCTGCTTGCACGTTCACGCAATCTGTTCAAACTCTTCCAAAGTGATATCGGACTGCTGGCCAGCCAATATGCCGAGGGCATTCAGATGCGGATTATAAAAGGTGATAAGGACATCAATTTCGGTTCAATTTACGAGAATGCCGTAGCGCAGGAGTTGGTGGCTCACGGCATTGTTCCCTACTATTACAACAACAAGAAGCGCGGTGAATTGGATTTTGTTATTGAGCTTGAGGGTAAGGTACTGCCTATTGAGGTAAAATCAGGTAAAGATTACGAGACACACCGCGCTTTGTCCAACATCATGGATTGCGAGGAATACGACTTCTCCGAAGCAGTTGTGTTCAACAACGGTAATCTGCGCGTCGCAGGTAAGATTATCTATGCCCCGATCTATATGGCGATGTTCTTCGAGAAAAGCAATGTTGCTCCGACTTTTTATAAAGTGGATTTATCGGGACTGTAAAGTGTTCTATTCGGAAAATAATGCTTGCTATTGAAAAAGATTAGCATTCCTTTGCCAAGCCCCCTGCTTTTCATTATCTTTGCCTCTGTAGTTTGTAGTTGCGCACAGTCGTGGAATGTCTTTCTCATAGTTGTGAAGAAGGTGTATCACAAATATGAAGAAGGTAAACCACAGCTGTGCGCATCTTTTTTTGATAAGCTTTCAGCAGAAGGAAGAACGCTTCTTTGCGTAAGGAAGACCCATGCTCTGCCTAATGAAAGCCGGTACTTTGCATGAGCGAAACCTGCAGACAGCAACAGAAATGAATCTAAAAATGGAGGAAAGAATATGGCAATTTTATTTGATTGGTACGAAAACCCGAAAACGAAGGATAAACAAGGGGAAGAGCTGACCCTGCACCCCCGGATTAAACTGAACGGCTCCACAACGACCGATGAACTGCGCAGGCATATACAAGAATACTGCTCGCTGACCGAGACGGATGTACTGGCGGTACTCGATGCTTTGTCGCATTTTGTGGGACGCGAGCTGGGGGAGGGCAGGCAGGTACATTTGGACGGCATCGGTTACTTTGTTCCCACGCTGACCTGCACGGAACCGGTGACACTGGAGACAAAGCGGAAAAGTACTAAGGTGAAGTTGAAAAACATCACTTTCAGACCGGACAAGGCGCTGCGCAGTGAGATAGGAGTATTGAAGGTAAAGCCGCTGAAATTGCGGAATCTCACGAAAAAGAGGCTGACGGATGATGAGGTGAAGCAAAAAGTGGTGAACTATCTACGTAAGAATGAGTTCATCACCCGCAGTGTTGTACAGTCGATTTGCGGCATGACCCGCACGACTGCAACGCGGCAGATTCGTCGTCTTTGTGAGGAGAATGTGTTGGTAAACAAAGGGTTGCAGAAACAGCCGATTTATTTTTTGAAGGAAAAAGAGTAGGTTGATGCGTATAGGGCTTGCATGGATTGCGTCATGTAGGCAAAATCTGCCTGCATGCTTGCATGAGGTCTGCTTGCATGGTGCAATCTGTTGTAAATTAGTGCGCTATGTCATTTCATGCAAGTATGTAAGTAAAACATGCGATAAAATTACAGTTGTAGATTAGGAATACCTATAATCGGCAGACGAGAAATTAAAGAATGAAAACAACGCGGCAGAAGGATAGTTTTTATTATTTTTGCAATCAATTCTCAATAGTTATTTAAAAAATATGGCAAAGAAAAATTCAACAGCTAAAGATACGGAGCTGTCACTCTCGTTTTTTGGGAAAGTGGCAGCGTTATTTAGAAGTGAAACTGTTCATTTCGTTATCGGCTTGGTACTGGTAATCTTTTCGGTTTATTTGTTGCTCGCCTTTTCGTCGTTCTTTTTCACGGGAGCGGCAGACCAGAGCATCATTGACGGAGGCAGTGCGCAGGAGCTGATTTCCACCAATAATGGGGTGAAGAACTACGCCGGTAGCCGCGGTGCGCAGTTGGCCAGCTATCTGATAAATGATTGTTTCGGTGTATCGTCTTTCCTGATTCTCGTGTTCCTGGCTGTGGCGGGATTGAAGCTGATGCGGGTGCGTGTGGTGCGCTTGTGGAAGTGGTTCATCGGCTGTTCGTTGATGCTGGTGTGGTTCTCGGTATTTTTCGGTTTTGTGTTTGTAGACCAGTACAAGGACTCTTTCCTCTATCTGGGCGGTATGCACGGATACAATGTCAGCAACTGGCTTGTGTCTCAAGTCGGTGTGCCGGGAGTATGGCTGCTATTGTTGGTAACTGCCATCTGCTTCCTCATCTATCTGAGTGCACGGACTGTCATCTGGTTGCGCAGATTGTTCAGTCTCAGCTTCTTGAAGCGTAAGGAGAAGGCGGAAAGCGTGCAGGGTGAAACGCCGGAAGAGTTCAAGACCTCTTGGGGTGCAAAGGAAAAGACTACTGCTCCGACACCGGAAGCTGCGGAGCCGGAAAAGGTTCTTGAAAAGGAGGAGGAGGTTGCCACAGAGGAAGAAGAGGACGAACCGCTGAATGAAATCACCCTTGACTTGGGTGGAAGTGATGGAAAGGTAAAGCCTGCCAAGTCTGCGGATGAGGACGTTACCATGACTTTTGAGACTCCTGCACCGGAGCCGGTACCCCCTTTTCGGGAACAGCCGGTAGAGAAGGAGCCGGCATTCCAGGTTGAGAAGGCTGAAGAGGAGGAGTATGTGGGAACGGAGAAGGAGCCGTACAATCCCCGTCTGGATTTGGAAAACTATCATTACCCCACAATAGACTTGATGAAGCATTACGATGACAATGGTCCGACCATTGACATGGTAGAGCAGAACGCGAACAAGGATAAGATTATCAATACTCTGCGTAGTTTCGGTATAGAAATCAGTACCATTAAGGCGACGGTAGGTCCTACGGTGACGCTGTATGAAATCACTCCCGAGCAGGGCGTCCGCATTTCGAAGATACGCGGTCTGGAAGATGATATTGCCCTCAGCCTTTCGGCGCTCGGCATCCGTATCATCGCTCCCATTCCGGGAAAGGGTACGATTGGTATCGAAGTGCCCAACTCCAATCCGAAGATTGTATCCGGTCAGAGCATTATCGGCAGCAAGAAGTTCCAGGAGTCTACTTACGACTTGCCCATCGCACTGGGTAAGACGATTACGAATGAAGTGTTTATGGTGGATTTGTGCAAGATGCCGCACGTGCTCGTTGCCGGTGCTACCGGTCAGGGTAAGTCCGTGGGGTTGAATGCCATCATCACCTCCTTATTATATAAGAAGCATCCGGCAGAGCTGAAGTTTGTGCTGGTAGACCCCAAAAAAGTAGAATTCAGCATCTACTCCGTAATTGAGCATCACTTCCTCGCGAAATTACCCGATGGGGAAGATGCCATCATTACGGACGTCACGAAGGTGGTGCAGACTTTGAACTCCATCTGTGTGGAGATGGATACTCGCTATGACTTGCTGAAAGCTGCCCATGTGCGCAATATCAAGGAGTATAACGAGAAGTTCATCAACCGTCGTCTGAATCCGGAAAAGGGGCATAAGTTCATGCCTTATATCGTAGTCGTTATCGACGAGTTCGGTGACTTGATTATGACAGCCGGTAAGGATGTGGAACTGCCCATCGCACGTATCGCCCAGTTGGCGCGTGCCGTGGGTATACATATGATTATCGCTACACAGCGACCGACAACAAACATCATTACGGGTACGATTAAGGCCAACTTCCCGGCGCGTATCGCCTTCCGTGTATCGGCAATGGTCGATTCGCGTACCATCCTCGACCGTCCGGGAGCCAACCAGCTGATAGGCCGCGGTGATATGTTATTCCTGCAGGGAGCTGACCCGGTGCGTGTGCAGTGTGCCTTTATCGATACGCCCGAAGTGGCGGAGATTACGAAGTTTATCGCCCGCCAGCAGAGTTACCCCACTGCTTTCTATCTGCCCGAATATGTGGATGAAAATGCAGGAGGTGATTTGGGGGATGTGGATATGGGACGTCTCGATCCTTTGTTCGAGGATGCAGCCCGTCTCGTTGTTATTCACCAGCAGGGTTCCACATCGCTCATTCAGCGTAAGTTTGCCATCGGTTATAATCGTGCCGGCCGCATCATGGACCAGTTGGAGAAAGCGGGGATTGTGGGACCGGCGCAAGGTAGTAAGGCGCGTGAGGTGTTCTGTATAGATGAGAGCGACCTGGAAATGCGGTTAAACAATTTGCAATAAGGAATGGTTATTTATAGAATGATGAAACTTGATAAGCTTTTACTTGGTGTGCTATTGCTGTTGTTTGCTGTGCCGATGTCGGCACAACAACCGGATGCCAAGAATATATTGGAGCGTACAGCCGAAGCCTTTCGGAAAGCGGGAGGGGTGAAACTGGCGTTTACCGTGAACGAACAACAAGGCTCTTATGCGGGAGTTCTCTATCTGGAAGGTGAGAAGTTTGTGGTTGAGACCGAGGGAATGAAGACTTGGTTTGACGGACATACGCAGTGGAGTTATGTGGCTTCGGCAGATGAGGTGAATATATCGGAACCTACGCAGGAGGAATTGCAGACTCTTAATCCGTATGCTTGGTTGTCCCTCTACAAGCAGGGATACAGATTGAAGTTGAGCAGTGTCGGTGGTAAGCAAGACAAGTCTGTTTATTACATCACCATGACTGCTGCCGACAAGAGAAAAGACCCTGAAAGTGTCTATCTGTTTGTGACAAAGGATACGTATCGTCTGCATCAAGTGGACTTGGCACCACGGGGGAGTAAGTATATGACTACTATCCTTATTGATAACTACCAGACCGGACAATCCTATCCGGATAGTTTCTTTGTCTTTGACAAAAAAGCCTATCCCACGGCTGAAGTCATCGACATGCGCTAAATAGTAAATTGTAAATAGTCAAATAGTAAATAATATAATGATGGAAACAGAAAAAGTAAAATGTCTGATTATCGGGTCGGGTCCTGCCGGCTATACTGCCGCTATTTATGCAGGCCGTGCCAATCTTTCACCGGTACTTTATGCAGGATTGCAGCCCGGTGGCCAGTTGACAACCACTACTGATGTGGAGAATTTCCCCGGTTATCCCCAAGGTATCGGAGGTCCGGAATTAATGGAAGACCTGCGGAAGCAAGCCGAACGTTTTGGTGCAGATTTGCGTTATGGAGTTGCTACCGCAGCCAATCTTGCTGAAGCACCTTACAAGATTACGATTGATGACGAAAAGATGATTGAGGCTGAAACGCTGATTATTGCTACAGGTGCCGCTGCGAAGTATCTGGGGCTGGAGGATGAAAAGAAATATGCGGGAATGGGTGTCAGCGCTTGTGCCACTTGTGACGGTTTCTTCTACCGCAAGAAAACGGTAGCTGTTGTAGGGGGTGGAGATACTGCCTGCGAGGAAGCTGTTTACCTTGCCGGACTGGCTGCCAAGGTTTATCTGATTGTCCGCAAACCTTATCTTCGCGCTTCCAAGATTATGCAGGAGCGTGTGATGAAGCATGACAAGATTGAAGTACTGTTCGAACATAATGCCGTAGGCTTGTTTGGAGAGAACGGTGTGGAAGGTGTACATTTGGTACAGCGTATGGGTGAACCTGATGAGAAGCGCTATGATGTAGCTATTGACGGTTTCTTCCTGGCTATCGGCCATAAACCCAACTCAGATATTTTCAAACCTTATGTAGATACGGACGAAGTAGGTTATATCGTCACCGAGCCGGGAACACCGCGTACGAAAGTGCCGGGCGTATTCGCCGCCGGAGACGTTGCTGATCCTCACTATCGTCAAGCCATCACCGCTGCCGGAACTGGTTGCCAGGCAGCCATTGAAGCGGAAAGATATTTGTCTGCGAAAGGACTGATTTAGTGATTAGTGATTAGGGGTTAGGATGGTAACAATGTGTTTTTATTATGCTAACCCCTAATCGCTTATCCCTTGTCACTTATTCCTTATCCTATCTTGCTGATTTTCTTCAGCTTTTCTTCGTCTATGATTTTGATTTTACGTCCGTCGATGGTGATTAACCGTTCTGTGGCAAACTGTGACAACGTACGTATGGCGTTGGAAGTGGTCATGTTTGACAAATTGGCCAGATCTTCACGCGAGAGATAGATACTCAAGGTGGAGCCGTCTTCCTCCAAACCATAACTTTCTTTGAGGAACAGCAGGGATTCTGCGAGTCTTCCGCGGATATGTTTCTGCGTCAGGTTTACGGTACGTTCATCGGCAATGCCCAAGTCAACGGACAATTGCTTGATGAAGAACATGGCAAGGTCGTTGTTTTGTGTGAGCAGAGTCATCAAGGCAGTCATGGGGATTTGGCAAACAAGAGACGGCTCGAATGCAGATGCTGCCGTGACATAGTCTGTTTTTGCAAAGTAAGGGCGGTAACCGAAATATTCGACAGGTTTAATCATACGGATAATCTGGCTTCTACCACCGACTCCGTCTTTATAGATTTTGACCTTTCCACTCAGCAGACACATCAAATGCGTAGGTGTCTCGCCTTCGCAATGGATGACTTCGTTTTTTTTGTAGTTCTGGAGTGTGAAGTGGTTGGCGAGGAATTCCCGTTGTTCGTCATTCAAGGGAGACCATATATCTGCAATCAACTCCGGAACATTAATATCAGACAAGTTTACTTTTACCATAACTGCTGCAAAACTGTGTTATACAGCACAAATGTAAAAAGAAAAAATTAAATATTGCACAAATATGACAAAAAGATGTCGTAGGGGGGGGAGATAAAGGAAAATCTATATATTTACGATTAGACGATTTACGATTGAAGTTTGTATTGTTAAACAACTGCTCATTAGCAGGTGGGTTTATGATTGTATGAGTAACTCCAACCGTAAACCGTCAAATCGTAAATCGTAGTAACTTAATTGTTTATCGTAGTATCTCTATCCCCCTCCCTACGGGGGAGGGGCTAGGGAGAGGCCTACTTTGTAAACAGCAGCTCCCTATATTTCGGAAGCGGCCAGATTTCATCATCAATTTCCATCTCAAGGTGGTCGATGTGGTCACGGATACTTTCCAGATAAGGGCGTACGGTTTCTTCGTAAGCGAAAGCCTTGTCTTTGTAGTTATCCATGTGGTTGGCTACTTTGCGGGCTTCGGTCATTTCGCGTACTTGTACCTTGATGGCTGTTACGCGCTTGGAAATTTCGCGTACAAGCTCTTTCCGGTCGGCACTGAGGACTTCGTATTCTTCGGGAGAGAAGGTCTCGCGCAGGCCACGGAGATTTTCCAGCAGACGGTTTTGGTAGATAACGGCAGTCGGTACGATGTGGTTGATGGCAAGGTCGCCCAGCACACGGCTTTCTATCTGTACCTTCATGGTGTATTTCTCCAGTTCTACTTCCAAGCGGCAGGCAAGCTCCGTTTCGTTGAAGATACGTTCGCCGATGAGTACGGAACGGGACTGGTTATCCATGTAGTGCATCAAGGCTTCGGGAACGTGGCAGATGTTGGTCAGCCCACGGCGTGCGGCTTCCTGCTTCCATTGTTCGGAGTAGCCGTCACCCTCAAAGCGGATAGGCTCGGAGGCGATGATGGTCTCTTTCATAATGCGGAAGATGGCTTCATCCTTGCCGACTCCTTCTTCCATCAGTTTGTCGATGGATACTTTGAACTCGTTCAGCTGATTGGCCATAGCCGCATTGATGGCAATCATGGCGGCGGCGCAGTTGGCAGATGAACCTGCGGCACGGAACTCAAAGCGGTTGCCGGTGAAGGCGAATGGAGAAGTACGGTTACGGTCGGTGGTATCCAGTAATATTTCGGGAATACGTCCGATGCCTAATTTCAGTGTTGTCTTTTCTTCCGATGTCATCTTGCTGCTGCTTATCTGGCGGGCTATCTCGTCGAGGATGGAAGACAGCTGTTTGCCCAGGAAGATGGACAGAATGGCGGGAGGCGCTTCATTGGCTCCCAGACGGTGGCTGTTTCCGGCACTCATGATGGAGGCGCGCAGCAAGTTCTGGTTTTTGTATACCATCATCAGTACGTTTACCAGGAAGGTAAGGAACAGCATGTTCCCTTTCGGATTCTTGCCCGGTGCAAACAAATTGATACCCGTATCGGTGCAAAGCGACCAGTTGTTGTGCTTGCCGGAGCCGTTCACGCCGTTGTAGGGTTTTTCGTGAAGCAGTACGGCGAAGTGATGCTTGCGTGCGATGCGTTTCATCAGATCCATCACAAGCTGGTTGTGGTCGTTGGCAAGGTTGGCATTCTCAAAGATAGGCGCCAGCTCAAACTGGTTGGGAGCTACTTCGTTATGGCGGGTCTTGACCGGGATACCCAGTTTGTGACATTCGATTTCCAGTTCTTTCATAAAAGCTGTGACACGTGGGGGGATGGAGCCGAAATAGTGGTCCTCCAGCTGCTGGTCTTTGGCCGAGGAGTGTCCCATCAGGGTACGTCCGGTTAGACAAAGGTCCGGGCGGGCATTGTACAGTGCCGAGTCGACGAGGAAATATTCTTGTTCCCAGCCTAAATTGGTATAAACGCGTGTGATATTCTTGTCGAACAACTGGCATACGTCTGTCGCTGCTTTGTCTACGGCTGCCAAGGCTTTGAGCAATGGAGTCTTGTAGTCGAGCGCTTCGCCGGTATAAGAGATGAAGATAGTGGGGATGCAAAGTGTGGTATCTACCACAAAGGCAGGTGAGGAAACATCCCAAGCAGTATATCCTCGTGCTTCGAATGTGTTTCTGATACCTCCGTTGGGGAAAGAGGATGCATCCGGTTCCTGCTGGATGAGCAGTTTGCCGGAAAAACGTTCGATCACTTCTGTTCCTTCGCCGAATTCGATGAAGCCGTCATGCTTTTCAGCAGTTCCATCCGTTAGGGGTTGGAACCAGTGCGTGTAGTGGGTGACGTTGAGGGATTTTGCCCAACTTTTCATGCCGTTGGCAATCAAGTCTGCCATTTCGCGGTTGATGGGAGTGCCTTTTTCAATGGCGTCGGTTACGGCTTTGTAGGCTTCACGGGGCAGGTATTCCTGCATTTTCTTACGGTCGAAGACATGGCTGCCGTAGTAGTCGGACAGTTTGTTTGAAGGGGTGGTCACTTCAAGAGGTTGCCGATTGGCAAGTTCTTGCAAAGCAAAAAATCGCATTTTTGACATATAAGTCTCTCCTTTTATTGGTTGTTGGGCGCAAAAATACATGTTTTTTCTGAACTACCCCCTCTTTTTTAGGGGGTATTCTCGAAAATATTAGTGTTTTTTGAGAATAGACCCCCTGAAAAAGCCTGCTTGTTATGGAAAAACGACCCAAAGCTTGCGTTTGTTACATGCCATGATTAGTAATCTTTCCGCATCACGATTAGTAATCTTAGTGCGTCGTGATTAGTAATTTTCATGTGTCACAATTACGAATCATTCTGTACATGACACTTGTGGCACCCTTTTTATAACAATTAATATAGGTTCGTATTTATCTCGCACAAACTATGTGTGCTTGTGTATTATTGTCTCGCGCGCGTAACATATGTTTTATAATAAAGGGTGTCACAAGTGTCATCCCCACTTCTTTATGGAACATGTTTTTGCATTACACAAATTCTTCCGTATATTTGTCCCGATTCTATAAGGAGAAATTGCGGTTGAAACGTTTGTTGTTTATATGGATTTGGATTTGCTTCTTGTTTTCTTTTGTACAGAAGGCAGGGGCGGAGCGTGTATCTTATCCGGTTGACAAACATGTGAGTTCGGCAGACTCCATCATGGAGAAAGTCATCTTCTTTGCCCCCCTTTATGAACGTATTATTGAAAGTTACAAGGCTGAGCTTTACATAAAGGGCTGGGTGAATATCCGTAAGAAGAATCATATTCTCCGCTACATCCCTTCCATGTTCCGGCCCAAGAAAGGGGTGCGGGAATATATGATGGAAACTTATAGCGATTTGCATTTTACTGCTCCCGACATCTATGACCAGAAGGTAAAGGCAAGTGTCGGTACTGCTTCCGAGTTTTGGGAAATGGACGGACGGCTGCCGGAATATTTTCACATCAACATCTATTCTTCTACCTTATTATATGACAAACTACTCTCTCCTTTAGCACCCAATGCCAAAAAATATTATACCTATCGGATTGATACGGTGATGGGGGAACGGCATGCCCTTCAGTATAAAATCCGTTTTATGCCAAAAAGCAAAAGCTTTCAGCTGGTGGGCGGTTATCTGATTGTGAGTGATAACGTGTGGAGTGTACGCGAGATGCGTTTTTCCGGACGTAATGAGATGGTGCGGTTCAATAATCTGGTGAAGATGGGTAATGTGGGCGATTCGGACGAATTTCTTCCGTTGCAGTATGATGTGGATGCAACGTTTCGTTTTTTGGGAAATGTGGTAGATGGCACTTATGAAGCTGTACTCGATTATAAGAACATCATTCAGAAAACTTCTGGCAGTGATATACGGAGGTCGGTGAAGAAAAGTAAATATGACTTGTCCGATTCATACACGTTGCGTACTGATACGAATGCTTATCTACGTGATACTGCTTACTTTAAAACTTTGCGTCCCATTCCTTTGACTCCGCATGAGGAGACACTGTATCAGGATTTCTTCTTGCGTCGGGATACGCTCGCCCGGAAAAAGAAACCGGTGAATAAGAACTTGGAGTTTTGGGGGCAGATTGGAGATGCATTGATCAGTCGCTATACGGTAGACCTTGATAAATTGGGGAGTGTGCGCTGTTCACCACTAATCAATCCTTTTCTTTTGAGCTATAGCGGCAAGCATGGAATTTCGTATCGGCAGGAGTTCAAGTACAACCGTATTTTTACCGGTGATCGCCTGCTGCGCATCGTTCCCCGGATAGGTTATAATTTTAAGGAAAAAGAGTTTTACTGGAGGGTGAGGTCCGATTTTGATTATTGGCCCCGTAAGCGTGCAGCATTGCATCTGGAGTTTGGTAACGGTAACCGGATTTACAGCAGTGATGTGCTGGACGACCTGAAAGCCATCCCCGACAGTATTTTTGACTTCAACCAGATACACTTGGATTATTTCAAGGATTTGTATCTGAATCTGCGTCATAGCTGGGAAATAGTAAACGGTCTGTCGCTGGAAGTGGGTGTATCCATGCACAGACGTACGGAAGTGAACCGCTCCCGGTTTGAACTGAACTACCCGAGCATGCCGCCTACCAAGTCGGCCACCCGTGCCGGTTCCGGAGGTTCATCCTTCTTTCCGAATTTTGACCCGAATATCCTGAACAAGTTCCGCCATACCTATAATAGTTTTGCTCCCCGCGTCCGCCTCACCTGGACTCCGGGACAATACTATTATATGAATGGCGACCGTAAAGTAAATCTTCATTCCAAGTATCCTTCCATCTCAGTAGATTGGGAGCGGGGACTCAGTGGAGTGTTGCAGAGCAGTGGTTCGTACGAGCGTGTAGAGATTGATTTGCAGCATCAGGTTTCTTTGGGCTTGATGCGTGATATTTATTGGCGTTTTGGTTGGGGAGAGTTTACCAATCAGAAGGAACTGTACTTTGTGGACTTTGCCAATTTGCGGCGTTCCAATCTTCCTATGGGTTGGAGTGATGATATTGGCGGGGTGTTCCAGTTGCTGGACGGCCGCTGGTATAACTCTTCCCGTAAATATATCCGCGGACACCTTACCTATGAAGCGCCTTTCCTCCTGCTCCGCCATCTGATGAAATATACCCAATATGTATTGAATGAACGTCTGTATCTGAATGCATTGATGGTTCCTCACTTGAAACCTTATCTGGAAGTAGGGTATGGTATTGGTACACATATATTTGACTTTGGCTTGTTTGCCAGCTTTGCAAACTGGAAGTATCAAGAAATAGGTTGCAAATTTACCTTCGAACTGTTTAACAGATAGCAATGTGGTAATGTGATTAATGTGCCAATGTGTCAATGACCAGGGCGTGATGGCGTAGCATAAACATAGCGCAGCCAATTAGCCAATTAGCATATTGGCACATTATCACATTAATCAATTGTCAATTATTGATTCTTTTGTAACTTTGCTGCAAATTACTTGGAGCTATGGGTATAGTAATAGGAATAGATGTGGGTGGAAGTACCACGAAAATCGTTGGAATCAATGGAGAACAGATACAGTCTCCAATGTTTATTACGGCTACCGACCCGGTGACTTCCTTATTCGGAGCATTCGGTAAGTATATTTATGACAATGGTATACAGCTGGCCGATGTGGAGCAGGTGATGCTGACGGGAGTGGGAAGCGCATTTGTCAACAGCCCTCTATATGGACTGCCTACTCGCAAAACGGATGAGTTTATTGCCAATGGTTTGGGAGCCAGACATGCAACGGATATAGACCAACTGATTGTAGTCAGCATGGGTACCGGCACTTCTTTTGTGAAAATAGACGGAGACAAGGTGCAGCATATTGGTGGCTTGGGGATTGGTGGAGGTACCTTGCAGGGATTATCGAGGTTGCTGTTGAAAACTCATGATATTCATCAGGTGTCCGAGTTGGCTGAGAAAGGGGATGTAACTCGTGTCAACTTGCAGATAGGTGATATTTGCAACACTGCTTTGCCTGACTTGCCAGTGAGTGCTACCGCCTCTCTTTTCGGGAAAGCAGATAGCAATGCTTCTCAAGAAGATATTGCCTGCGGTATAATTTATACGGTACTTCAAACCATTGGAGGAGCTGCTGTACTGTCAGCTTTGAACAGTCCTATCAAGGATTTCGTTCTGATAGGAAATCTCACCCAACTGCCCCAGTGCCGGGAGGTGTTTTCTAAAATGGAAGCCATCTATCATGTACATTTTCATATACCGCCCTATGCTGAATATAGAACAGCAATAGGAGCGGCATTGGCATACGTAAAAGAAAGGCAAGGGTAGTGGTTACTTCTTGCCTGCCTTCTTCATATAGCTGTTTATCAAGGTACATGCGGGAGCGGCCACCGTACCGTGGTCAAATCCCTCCATCTGATAGAGGGTGGTTTTTTGTCCCAGTGCTTTGAGGAGAGCATACAAATGGGCGTTTTCCTCATAGCGTGCCAGCATCTCCAACTCTTTGTCGCCAGTGATAAGTATCATGGGTGAAGCGTCTTTTCTTACGTTATTGGAAGGAGCATATTTATCTATAATCGGAGTGTCGGAAGGCAGCCCGCGTTCTTTGCGGATGGTGTAGTGGGTAGTGGTCTGTCCGCTGATGGGGAAAGCGCCTGCCAGGCTGTTGGCGTCAATATTCCACTTTGCCAGGTAACTCTTGTCCAGATTGAGCATCAGACAGAGATAACCACCGGCTGAATGACCGGCTATGTATATTTTGTCTTTATCTCCTCCGAATTCTTCTATATTCTCGAAAGTCCAAGCAACGGCCTCTGCGGCATCTTCCGTGTAGGCAGGATTTTGGGCACGCGGGCTGAGTCGGTAGTTTACGGCTATCACGGCGTAGCCTTGCTCCAGGAACTCCTTCGGAAAATGTTTTTCTCCGGCTTCCAGTCCTCCGCCGTGGAACCAGATAAGGGTGGCAAATCCTTTTTTATCAGTAGGATAATGGAGGTCGAGCTTACAACGCTCCAGCTTATAACTGTCCTTTTCGCCGGGATGAAGATAGGAAATGTTCTTTTGCGTACGGTAGTTGTTGTCCGTTGTCTGATTTTGGCTATAACATAATAATGTATAGCAAATGATGGAAATGCATGCGATTATCTTTTTCATGATAAATTATTGAGATTATGTATAAATGAAACGATGCAAAGGTAACATTTTTTTTATTCTTTAATTGATTATTCCACTGCTGTTTTGAATGCTTTTTGTTTTGTAGTTCAAGAAAATACTTCTATCTTTGCGCCCGATTTACAATGATTCAACATAAAGTCTCACTTAATTAACGAGTTAAACAATTTATTTATTAATGGAAAATTTAAAGAATGTAGCTCCTATTGAAGACTTCAACTGGGATGCTTATGAGAACGGCGAATCAGTAGCCAGTGCAAGCCACGAAGAACTGGAAAAGGCGTATGACAATACGTTGAACAAGGTTAACGACCGCGAGGTAGTTGATGGAACCGTAATCGCAATGAACAAGCGTGAAGTAGTTGTGAACATCGGTTACAAATCAGACGGTATCATTCCGATGAGTGAATTCCGTTACAATCCTGAACTGAAGGTTGGTGATACTGTTGAGGTATACATCGAAAACCAGGAAGACAAGAAAGGACAGCTCGTTCTGTCTCACCGTAAAGCTCGTGCTACCCGTTCTTGGGATCGCGTAAACGCAGCTTTGGAAAACGAAGAAATTATCAAGGGTTACATCAAGTGCCGCACAAAGGGTGGTATGATTGTAGACGTATTCGGCATCGAAGCTTTCTTGCCGGGTTCTCAAATCGACGTGAAGCCTATCCGCGACTACGATGTATTCGTTGGCAAAACTATGGAATTCAAGGTTGTTAAGATCAACCAGGAATTCAAGAATGTGGTTGTTTCCCACAAGGCTCTTATCGAAGCCGAACTGGAACAACAGAAGAAGGAAATCATCGGTAAACTCGAAAAAGGACAAGTTCTCGAAGGTACCGTTAAGAATATCACTTCCTATGGTGTATTTATCGACTTGGGTGGCGTAGATGGTTTGATTCACATTACAGACCTTTCTTGGGGCCGTGTTAGCGATCCGAAAGAAGTGGTTGAACTCGACCAGAAACTCAACGTCGTTATCCTTGACTTCGATGATGAGAAGAAGCGTATCGCTCTCGGCTTGAAGCAACTCACTCCGCATCCTTGGGATGCACTGGATGCTAACCTGAAGGTTGGCGACCACGTGAAGGGTAAAGTTGTAGTTATGGCTGACTACGGTGCATTCATCGAAATCGCTCCGGGTGTTGAAGGTCTGATTCACGTATCTGAAATGTCTTGGTCACAGCACTTGCGTTCTGCACAGGACTTCATGAAGGTAGGTGACGAAGTTGAGGCAGTAGTCCTGACTTTGGACCGCGAAGAGCGTAAGATGTCTTTGGGTATCAAGCAGCTGAAGTCTGACCCGTGGGAAACTATCGAAGAGAAGTATCCTATCGGCAGCAAGCACACTGCAAAAGTTCGTAACTTCACTAACTTCGGTGTATTCGTTGAAATCGAAGAAGGTGTTGACGGCTTGATTCACATCTCTGACCTGTCTTGGACGAAGAAGGTTAAACATCCGTCTGAATTCACTCAGATTGGTGCAGACATCGACGTACAAGTTCTGGAAATCGACAAGGAAAACCGTCGCTTGAGCCTTGGCCACAAGCAACTCGAAGAAAATCCTTGGGATGTATTTGAAACTGTATTTACAGTAGGTTCTGTACACGAAGGTACTATTATCGAAATGCTGGATAAGGGTGCTGTAGTTGCTCTGCCTTATGGTGTAGAAGGTTTCGCTACTCCGAAGCACCTCGTTAAGGAAGACGGATCACAAGCTCAGTTGGACGAGAAGCTTGAATTCAAGGTAATTGAGTTCAACAAGGACGCTAAGCGTATCATCCTTTCTCACAGCCGTATCTTCGAAGATGCTGCAAAGGCAGAAGAAAGAGCTGAAAAGAAGGCTGCTACTAAGAAGTCAACCGGTAAGAGAGAAGACGTTGCTCCTGCTATCCAAAACCAGGCTGCATCTACTACTCTGGGTGACATTGATGCTTTGGCTGCCTTGAAGGAACAGATGGAAGCTGGAAAGAAATAATTTAATTACTCCGTTCTATAAATGAAGGAAGGGTACTTGCGCAAACAAGTGCCCTTCTTTTTTATGATTTGTCAATAGAATTTTATGGAATTAAGGATGGTTTTTCCATAAATGTTTATCTTTGCAGGGTGGTTACTTTTGCAATCATAGAAATATTCAATAATTTAATTTTCATTTATTATGAAAAACATGTTCAAAAATGCAGGGAAGATGGTGTTGTTCACTTGCCTGTCGCTGATGTTACTAACCGCATGCGGCCAGAAGTCTAAACTCAAGCTGGCTATCGCAGCAGCCAACAAACAATGTCCCATGGATATGGGAGCTTCCGGCGAAATATCCAGTATTACTTTTGATGGGTCGGATGTGGTATATGTACTGCTTATGAATGAAAGTTTCCTCAATATAGACGCTTTGAAAGAGAATCCTGATGCAATGAAGTCTGCTGTGACTGTTATGTTCGGTAATCCACAAGGGTCCATTAAAGAGATGCTGGATTTGGTTGTCGGTACTGATTCCGGTATAAAGTTCATATATAAAGGAAAGACATCCGGTAACGAAGTGGAATGTTATCTGACTACTCAGGACTTGAAAGATATATTGAATGGCGGTTCAACTGCTGAAAGCAGTGATAAGAAGAAACTGGAAGAGCAAGTGAAGATGACCAACGTATCGTGCCCGATGCAGGTGGATGAAGCCACTATGCTCAATAAACTGACAATCGAGTCGGATAAGGTGCTTTATCATTATACGATTGACGAATCTGTAGTACAGATGTCTGCTTTGAAGGAAAATGCCGAACAGATGAAGGCAAATGTGAAGAACTCTTTGAACTCCTCCGATCCAGCCTTGCGCATGTTCTTGGAAGTATGTGTGAAGTGTGATAAAGGGGTGGGCTATCTGTATAAAGGGAATAAATCCGGAGAAACTTTTGAAATATCCTTTGGAGTTTCAGAGATAAAGGCTCTTCTATAAATCAAGGAGTAGAAATCAGTTCGGAAGGTTTGGAATGGAAAAATTTGAGTTACATATTCTTGGTTGTGGTTCCGCTTTACCCACAACGCGTCATTTCCCTACGTCTCAAATTGTGAACGTGCGCGACAAGTTGTTTATGATTGATTGTGGGGAAGGGGCGCAGTTGCAGTTCCGTAAATCACATCTGAAGTTTTCGCGTTTGAATCATATCTTTATCTCTCACTTGCATGGAGACCATTGTTTTGGCTTATTAGGACTGATTTCTACACTTAACCTTTTAGGACGTACAGCAGAGTTGCATATCCATTCTCCCAAAGGGCTGGAAACATTGTTGACACCTATGCTGGATTTTTTTAATAGGCAGATGACGTACAAGGTCCTTTTCCATGAGTTTGATACGAAAGAACCGATGCTGATTTATGAAGACCGTTCGTTGACGGTTACTACCATTCCTTTGCGTCATCGTATGCCGTGTTGTGGCTTTTTGTTTGCAGAAAAGCGGCGTCCTAACCATATTATCCGTGAAATGGTCGATTTCTACCAAGTGCCGGTATACGAATTGAATCGTATAAAGAATGGGGCCGATTACGTGACACCGGAGGGAAAAACGGTTTCCAACAACTTGTTGACCCGTCCTTCTGCTCCGTCCCGCAGTTATGCTTATTGCTCGGATACCATCTATCTTCCTTCTATCGTGGAGCAGATAAAAGGGGTTGATTTACTTTTTCATGAGGCGACATTTGCGAATGAGGATGCGCCACGTGCCAAAGAAACATTTCATACAACTGCTACACAAGCGGCCGAAATAGCCAGGAGGGCTGAGGTGAAGAAGTTGTTGATAGGACATTTTTCGGCACGATACGAAGATGAAAATGTCTTGCTTCAAGAAGCATCCGCTATTTTTCCGGATACTCAGCTTGCCAAAGAAACACTTTGTGTATCGGTATGAATTAAACTTTTCGTATCTTTGGCAGTCTAAAACAACAAATGCGAATAGAAATTTATGACCCCTTCCTATAATGAACGCGAAGTGTTGGCTCTTCTACAAGAAGAAAGCACACAAAAGCGGGGATTTGAGATGATTGTTACCCAATATAGCGAGCAGTTGTATTGGCAGATTCGTCGTATGGTCCTCTCTCATGAAGATGCCAATGATTTACTTCAGAATACTTTCATTAAAGCATGGATTAATATAGATTATTTCCGGGCAGAGGCTAAACTCTCTACCTGGCTCTATCGCATAGCCTTGAATGAATGCCTCACTTTTCTGAACAAACAACGGGCTGCTTCCACAGTCTCTTTGGATGACCCCGAGGCAGATGCACTTCAAAAGCTTGAAAGTGATCCTTACTTCTCCGGTGATAAAGCAGAGATGGCTTTGCAAAAAGCCTTGCTTGCCTTGCCGGAAAAACAACGTATGGTGTTTAACCTGAAGTATTACCAGGAAATGAAATACGAAGAGATGTCCGATATATTTGGTACTTCCGTAGGTGCCTTGAAGGCTTCCTATCACCATGCCGTGAAGAAAATAGAAAAGTTTTTGGGTGAGGAGTATTAAACCTTTGCCACAAAACAATGTCTAATTAAACAGAAAGGAGAAAGCTTATGAAAGAAGAAGATAAAATACAGAAAAAGATAGGGACGGAAAATCCTTTCCGCGTTCCTGAAGGCTACTTTGAGAATCTTACTTCAGAGGTAATGAACCGGCTTCCCGAAAAAGAGAAACTCATTGCTGTGCAGACAGAGCCTACAATGTGGCAGAAGGTAAGGCCTTGGTTGTATATGACCGCCATGTTTATAGGTGCGGCATTGATTATCCGTGTAGCTTCTTCGGAGCATACTCCATCTGTAGAGCGTATGGCTGCTGATGATACGGAAACAGAAATGGAATATATTAATATGGCTGTAGAGAATTCCATGCTGGATGATTATTCATTGTATGTTTATTTGGCAGACTCTGATGCAGAATAAGGTAACAACACTCAACTATTTAAAAATGAAGAAACTAATTGTTTTATTGGTTATGATATGTGGCATTATGCCTCTGCTTTGGGCTAGCGATGGATGTGACCAGCATCTGTCACCTGAAGAGTTTCGTGCCAAACAAAAAGCGTTTATAACGGAGAAAGCCGGACTGACGAGTGAGGAGGCAGCCAAGTTCTTCCCATTGTATTTTGAATTGCAGGACCGGAAAAAGCAGCTAAATGACGAGGCTTGGAAGTTGCTTCGACAAGGGAAAGATGAAAAAACAACCGAAGCCCAGTATGAGGAAATTATGGAAGGTGTATATGATGCCCGTATCGCTTCTGACCGGTTGGACAAGACCTACTTTGATAAGTTCAAGAAAATATTGCCTTGTAAAAAGATTTATCTGGTGCAAAGGGCTGAAATGCGTTTCCACCGTGAATTACTGAAAGGCATGCATAAAAAGGGGGATGCTTCTCCACGAAAAACACAAGGAAAAAGATGAATAGTGAATGAATACAAATAAGGAAGGTTGCCACAATGATGTGAGCAACCTTCTTTTTTAAATGATAGATACCTTGTTTTAGCCTTGCTAAACCTCTACTTTAGTTCCCTAAACCTTTACTTTAGCCAGCTAAACCTGACCTTTAGAAGAATCATTTTGTTTCCCTTCTTTTTCCAGTACTTTCGCTTCGTTCCATAGCTTATCCATCTCCTCCAGCGTCATGTCATGGAGGTTTTTGCCCTCCTTGATGCTGTGCGCTTCTACATAGTTGAAGCGGTTGATGAACTTCTGGTTGGTCTGTTCCAGCGCATTGTCCGGATTGATTTTGTAGAGGCGGGCAGCATTGATGAGGCTGAACATGACATCGCCGAATTCAGCTTCAGCCTTTTCTTTATCCATGTGGGCGACTTCAGCCTGGAATTCTTGGATTTCTTCTTTTACCTTATCCCACACTTGCTCGCGTTCCTCCCAGTCAAATCCTACATTACGGGCCTTGTCCTGGATACGATAGGCCTTGATGAGTGAGGGTAGGGCAGCGGGTACACCGCTCAGCACTGTTTTGTTCCCATCTTTTTCCTTCAATTTTAGCTGTTCCCAGTTTTCAGAAACCTGGCCTGCGGTTTCGGCCTTTACATCGCCGAAGACATGGGGATGGCGGAAAATAAGTTTCTCACAAAGACGGTCGCATACGTCTTTCATATCGAAATCATCGGTTTCGGAGCCTATCTTTGCGTAAAAAGCCACATGCAGCAACACATCGCCCAACTCTTTGCAGATGTCATTCTTGTCATCGCGCATCAAGGCGTCACAAAGTTCATAAGTCTCTTCGATAGTATTGGGGCGCAGACTTTCGTTGGTCTGCTTGCGGTCCCAGGGACATTTCTCGCGGAGCTCGTCGAGTATGTCGAGGAAGCGGCCGAAGGCTTCCATCTGTTCTTTTCTTGTATGCATGATTTTGAAATTTAGTTTTTCCATTCTTCGTATGAGATGAGTAATCCTATCACTTCCGAATAGTTCTTGCGTCCGCTTTGAATCTTGTTTCCTTTAAGGTACAAGTCGTAGATAAAGTTCTGGATGTCTCCGATGAGCGGACTGTATTTCTCCATCCAGTATTGTTGATTCTTTTGGGCCAGTTCTATGATTTCAGGACGTATCCGGCTGAAAAGTTCTGCGTATTCTTCTTCGCTCATCAGTCGGCGGGCATTGCCCAGCACATGTGGGAGTACGGAGAAATACCCACTGAAACGAATCTCTTTCACCTGCGAACGGGTGCAGACCTGGTAAGCGTAGAAGTTGGCTTCTGCCTCGCTGGTGATGCCTAAAAAGTGTGCCAGCTCGTGGGCATAAGTAGCAGGATATTGTGGTGGAAGCAAATCGCCGTTCAGCGTGAATTCGCAGAAGAAAGGTCCCATGCTTCCCGTAACACCGACCATGGAAATGAACGGAGTGAAAAGCATGGTCTTCACGCGCGGAGAGGAGTGGGGAGGGCGATGTATCCCCAGCGTATCGCTGATTTGGTTGTATCCGTGTACGCTTTCCCGGCAGACCAATGGTTCGTCAATGGAGGTGACATCTGTATAGGAAGCATTCAGCTTGTCTATATAGTTGTCTACAAATGACTGAAAGATTTCGGGAGTATAGGCAGTATAAGGAATGTTTGTCCTGCCATAGAAATCTTTCTGTGAGTAGTTCAGTCCCCATGCCAGATAGAACCATGCATATATCCACAGCAAGTATTCCATTTCGTTCAGCAGAATCTGTTTCCACTTTTTCTTTTGGATATAGCGTGCCCTGATTGGATTGAAAAGAAGTCCGAGTACACTGAGGAAAATAAACAAGTCGCCTATGGCAAAAGGCATGAGTTTTGAAAAGGAGGACAAGAAATGGGAAATCACCGGATATACAGACTGTGCATATACTTCTCCCAATATTGGAATGAGCTGCGTTGCCCATACAACAGACAGTAATACGATTAATACGACATACCGGATTTTCAATTTGTCTCTCATTTTTATTTTCAACCTACCATTAAGAGGACTATCGACCTCTAACTCCTAAGCCCGGAGGGCGATAACTCCCTTTAACTCCTACTAACTCCTGACTCATTTTGTAGGGACAAAAATATATATTTAAATTTTAATTCATTAATTTTGCGCCCGTTATTCGCAATAAATTAATTATAGAGATTTAAAAACATGGAATTAGCAAGTAAGTACAATCCCGCTGACGTGGAGGGAAAGTGGTACCAGTATTGGTTGGACCACAAATTATTCAGTTCGAAACCCGATGGTCGTGAGCCTTACACCGTCGTCATCCCGCCCCCCAACGTCACCGGTGTGTTGCACATGGGACACATGCTTAATAATACCATACAAGATATTCTGGTACGCCGTGCCCGCATGGAAGGCAAGAATGCCTGCTGGGTGCCGGGAACCGACCATGCATCCATTGCTACCGAGGCCAAGGTGGTGAACAAACTTGCCGCACAAGGCATCAAGAAGACAGACCTTACCCGCGACGAGTTCTTGAAGCATGCCTGGGAATGGACTGACGAACATGGCGGCATCATCTTGAAGCAGCTCCGCAAGCTGGGTGCTTCTTGCGATTGGGATCGTACAGCTTTTACTATGGATGAGAAACGCAGTGAAAGCGTGCTCAAGGTTTTTGTTGACTTGTATAACAAAGGTCTGATTTATCGTGGTGTCCGCATGGTGAACTGGGACCCTAAGGCACTGACCGCACTTAGTGACGAGGAAGTTATCTACAAGGAAGAGCACAGCAAGCTGTACTATCTGAAGTATATGGTAGAAGGTGACCCCGAAGGACGTTATGCAGTGGTTGCTACCACCCGCCCTGAAACCATCATGGGAGATACAGCCATGTGCATCAATCCGAATGACCCCAAGAATACCTGGTTGAAGGGTAAGAAGGTGATTGTTCCGTTGGTAGGACGTGTTATTCCGGTTATCGAGGACGATTACGTAGATATAGAGTTCGGTACCGGTTGTCTGAAGGTAACTCCTGCCCACGATGTGAACGACTACATGCTGGGTGAGAAGTACAATCTGCCGAGCATCGACATCTTCAATGATAACGGAACGCTTAGTGAAGCTGCCGGCTTGTATATCGGTATGGACCGTTTCGATGTGCGCGAGCAGATTGAGAAGGACCTGGCTGCTGCCGGTCTGTTGGAGAAAGTGGAAGCCTATACCAACAAGGTAGGTTTCTCCGAACGTACCAATGTGCCCATCGAACCGAAGCTTTCCATGCAATGGTTCCTGAAGATGCAGCACTTTGCCGACATGGCTTTGCCGCCGGTAATGAATGATGAATTGAAGTTCTATCCTGCCAAATATAAGAACACGTACAAGAACTGGCTGGAAAATATCAAGGACTGGTGTATCAGCCGCCAGTTGTGGTGGGGACACCGTATTCCTGCCTATTTCTTGCCGGAAGGTGGCTATGTAGTGGCTGCCACTCCCGAAGAAGCCTTGGCTTTGGCAAAAGAGAAAACGGGTAATGCCGGTCTTAAACAGGAAGACCTTCGTCAAGACGAAGACTGCTTGGATACTTGGTTCTCTTCCTGGCTGTGGCCTATCTCTTTGTTTGACGGTATCAATAATCCGGGCAATGAGGAAATCAGCTACTATTATCCTACCAGCGACTTGGTGACCGGTCCGGACATTATCTTCTTCTGGGTAGCCCGTATGATTATGGCAGGCTATGAGTACGAAGGCAAGATGCCGTTCAAGAACGTTTACTTTACGGGTATTGTCCGTGACAAGCTGGGACGTAAGATGTCCAAGTCGTTGGGTAATTCTCCCGACCCGCTGGATTTGATTGAGAAATACGGTGCCGACGGTGTACGTATGGGCATGATGCTTTCAGCTCCTGCCGGAAACGACATCCTCTTTGACGATGCATTGTGTGAGCAAGGACGTAACTTCAATAATAAGATATGGAACGCTTTCCGTCTGATTAAAGGTTGGGAAGTCAGTGCGGAAGTTCCGGTACCGGAAGCTTCAGAACTGGCAGTACGCTGGTTTGAGGCCAAGCAGAATGAAGTAGCTGCCGAAGTGGCTGATTTGTTCAGCAAGTACCGTTTGAGTGAAGCGCTGATGGCTGTTTACAAACTGTTCTGGGACGAATTCTCTTCCTGGTATCTGGAAATGATTAAACCGGCATACGGCCAGCCCATCAACCGGAAAGTGTATGAAGCAACTATCGGTTTCTTTGATAACTTGTTGCATCTGCTCCATCCGTTCATGCCATTTATTACAGAGGAGTTGTGGCAGCATCTTTGCGACCGTACAGACGGTGAGAGCTTGATGGTAAGCCCGTTGTCAATGTCGGCATTGGTAGATGAGGATATCATCCGGGAGTTTGAAGTGGTGAAAGAGGTTATCAGCAATATCCGTTCCATCCGTTTGCAGAAGAACATCGCCCAAAAAGAGGCACTTGAGTTGCAGGTTATCGGTGAGAATCCGGTTGTGGCATTCAACGCGGTTATCATGAAAATGTGTAACCTTTCCTCCATCAATATAGTGGAGAACAAGGCCGACGGTGCTGCTTCCTTCATGGTAGGTACTACGGAATATACTGTACCTTTGGGTAATATGATTGACGTGGAAGCCGAGATAGCCCGTATGGAGGCCGAACTGAAGCATAAGGAAGGATTCTTGCAGGGTGTGCTGAAGAAGCTGGGTAACGAGAAGTTTGTGAACAACGCTCCTGCCGCTGTTCTTGAGATGGAACGCAAGAAGCAGGCAGATGCTGAAAGTATCATCAAATCTCTCAAGGAAAGTATTGCAGCATTGAAAAAGGCATAACTGTCCATCACACATAAAAACAGAGAAAAAGCTCCGGAACCTTCAACTCCGGAGCTTTTTTTAGCGGTATAATGAACTGTTTATTTGAACAGTTCTGCTACGCACCACATTAGGCGTGCGGTGGTGTGTGTCCAGATTTCCTTGTAAGTGCAGTTATTTTGCATCGGGAAGTAGGGTTCGTCCTCATTTTCGAATGTTTCGATCCCTACGGGTACAGCTCCCACCACATCTCCGGCATAGGCCCCGTAAAGTGGCGGGTAGTCATATCCGTCTCCATAAACGGTACTCATGGCAAAAGGGTTGTAGCCCAATATATACTCTATCTGGCGGGTTGCAATATCCCTTAACGCTTTATCATTGAATAGGCGTGCAAGGATAAAGGCAGCCTTGGCTTTGCCCATGACAACGGCGTGGAATCCCCTGAACTGGTAGGCAACGGGGAAACGGCGCAGGTAGAAGTTCTTTGAGAGAGGGATACCGTTGCGCACTTGTGCATTGTATTCTTCCAGACTGGGAAGCCCTACCTGCTCGCCTTCATGGTACAGATTCTTATAATCGGTATTATCCACCTCGTATACGGCGCTTGGCAGTATGCCATACGGCTCAATCAGTTGTGAAACCCCGCGTAGATAGTCTGCATAGGCTTCACAAGATGCCTGCCACAACGGGGCGTCCGGATGGGTGGGGGCATCTGTCAGTAGCATCGAGAGTCCTTCGGCCATCAAGTGCTCTTGGCTTTGGTGATAATAGGCCAGAATACGCTTTTTCCGGGAAGATTCATAGAAGAAACCTCGCAGGGGGATTTTCCAGTCGGTACGCTTTTCCAACTGTTGGCCCGCCATGACGGTACGTGCCAGCCGGGTTGCCCAGTCCAGATAGTAAACATCTTGTGTAAGGCGGTACAAACGCATGGCTGTGACGGTGGCAAGGGCATAAAGTTCGGTTTCGTTCTGTTCCGTCCTTTGCGTATCCAGCAGGTCGATGGTGAATTGGAAGTCCTCAATGGCACTGTTCCGGCACCACCGTGCAAACACTGGGTCTTTCTTTTCAAAATGAGGGGCGGCGAGTGCGCAACTGGAAGCGGCTTTCAGATTGTCCGTAGGCGTATTTCGTGCTTCTGTCTGCATGTCGTCTTTGTCACCACGGATATTCTTTGTCCAAATGCCGATAATCAGTCCACCCAGTCGGTAGCCGTCACCGAAGCGGGTACGCAGAATCCAGTTCACTCCCCAGCGTGCCTCTTCCAGCAGGCGTTCGTAGAAGATACTGTCTTTGCTTTGTACGGCACCGGCCATTTCGAGGAGGGCGATGCACGATTCGGCTGTATTTCCCGTTCCTTGAGTCAGGTCGGCTGCATCGTGCCATCCTCCGGCAATGCTCATGCTCCGTCCGTCGGGATGATAGGCGAATACATCCTGATGGCATTCCTGATGAATGCCGGGCTGGTCGAAACCGCAACGTTCGGAAAAGAAGAAGTTCAGCGTGTGCCAGGCGGTAGACAGGTAGGCATCATTTCCGATGGGGAAAGGCTTTGATTGTACATCACCGATGGAGAGGAAGTATTGTCCGGGCGTATTGAAACTGCTGAAGTCCAGCACAAGAAATCCTTTGTCCTGCTTCTTGTCTTGATTCAGAGGACTGGCCTTACCTTGATAAACGGTTTGTCCCGTGGCGGCATCGTGTAGGCTGAAAGTCCTTTCCGGTACGTGCTGCACCAAAGCCTGCTTGCGTGCTCCCGGCTTGTATCCGCTGTGGCAGTAGGCCATTGCATCTTTTCGCAGGTCGAATCCCCGGCTGTTTTCCGCTTCTACCTTTTCGATGCGCATGTCGTCTATGTATAGGCTCATGCATTCGCTGGCTCCTGCAGGAGCACCTGCCAGCATGATGTTTACCGAAAAGCCGGTGACACAGTCACGGTATAGGTCCGGTATCTCCCATATGATGTGCTGCCATTTGTTGGGATAGACAGTCTCGAAGTGTTGTCCTTCAAAGCGTCCGGGAGTCGGCATGATTTTCTCCCCTTCATTGTATAGGGTGAATCCGGCAAAGGTCAGATAAACGCCCGGTGCATCCACATATACCCAAACGGAAAAGCGGTTGTATTCCCGCAAGTCTTCCCGGTCGAGGGGACGGATAATCTCCGGGGTGGCGTAATTCCGGTTTGTTGGATTCTTCTTGCCCAAGGAGGCAGGAGTGTCCAGACGGACACTTCCTTTGCCTGAGACAGTGACTTTACGGTCTACATGTATGGTTCCGGGTCCGGTATGGCGCAGAGCACCGAAATCTTCGGCCAGAGGGAGTACCCTGCTTTTCAATACCTCTTTCTTTTCCCACCGCGTCAGTCCGGCGTGTGCGGGATTAGCTTTCATTATGCGGTGCACATGATTGCTTTGCTGTAATTGTTTCTCCAGTTCCGTATCGGGTTTCCACGGAGCTTGTGCTTGTGCCTGCATGCAGCAGCATGCCAGCAGTAGTGTTCGGATGATGTATTTCATGGTATTCAGTGTTTGGTTTTAGGGTAAGCATGAAAAGGAGCCTTGAACTCCGGACGTAATGTATAAGTATCCTTCAGTGGGAAATCTGCGGGAACTTCTTGGGTGACGGCGCCGGTGGCAGCCCATTCGCATCCCCGGAGTAAAGTCACCTGGAAACCGGTGCAGCGCATGGAGTAAGTCATGTTCGGGTCGTTGCCGCAGTGCCCCAGGAGGTCGACGAATATGCGCCCTTTCCCGTAGCTTACTGTCCACATCAACGGTTCATGCCGTCCGCGTTCGTAGGCGGTTGCCAATATTTCCATGTTTCTTACCGGACCGCGTAGGCGGGTATATATCTCGTCCTTGAAGTGTTTCCATTGAGGAGGCAATCCTTGCAGGATAGGATGATGGGGGGCGCGGTGTTCTATGACGGTTTCGTGCTGCAAGCCGTGGTAGCCGGCATACCCCGGAGAGTAGTCGTAGACGTATTGTCCGTCTTTCCAGTACAGATACGGACCGTCCTTTTCGTTTCGTCCGTCCCATGCCCCCATGCCTATTATCTCGTTGTATTCTTTCCAGTCGGCCATCGGGACGACGGAAGAATGTATCACTACCACACCGCCTCCATCGGCAACGTATTTCTCGAAATTCTTGCGTACGGGCTCTGTCCATGTAGCTCCGCCGTAGTTGATGACGATTAAATCATATTGGTGGAAATCGGGTTTGAAGGTAGCGATGTCTCCACCAAAGTCGGGTGTAAAGGCGAAGTCCACTTTGAACATTCCGCTGTTTTCCAATATCTGCTTCATGGCTTCGCAGGCGCCTTGCCAGTAATGGCTGCCGTCCTGCCCGGCTATCATCATGGTTTTGATTACTTTCTTTTGCTGTGCGTGTGTGTGCGAGGCAGCTCCTATATAAATAAGGAGTACCAGGATAAGTGTCAGTCTTGTTTTCATTTTCCGGAAGATTTAAAGTTTTTGCCAGTAGGGTTCCATTCTATACGGTCGTAGCAGCGTGTGGTGCGCAGATTGTAACCTTGTTCGTCTACGCTGAACTTTCCGTCTTTGAAGTAGGATATGTAGAGCTCGGAGATGCCGTCCTTGTTGCGGTCTTCTACAAGGAGATTGTACTTGTCGGTGACATAAATCTCGTCGGAAATGTATTGTACTTCTTTGGTATAGTTGTCTACGATTGCATAGTAGGCCTTGAAAAGGTCGAAAGTGGGGTAGTGTCCGTTGTCACGTCCGAAAAGCATTACTTCTTCAAGGGCATCGTCCCCGTCCATATTGGCAAATACGGATTGCTGAAAGGAAAATCCCGGTTTTTGTACTTGTGGAGGGATATTGTCCCATCCTTCCTGATGGGCTGTCACTGAAAATTGCGCTTGTGCATGGATGACGTACACCAGCGCCGACAATAGGATAATCAGTTTTCTCATTGCGTGCATTTTGAGGTTATGATAATAATAGGGTTGCTTCTTGCTTATATGACCGGTGGCCCGGAGTTTTCCCTAACTTTTTTTAGAATAATTAATGAATACGGGATGTATAGGGACTTAGTGCCTCTCCCATCAGGACTGAACCAGTCTGACCCGTATACTGAGAGGTCATAACATCCGCATCCTTTCCATTAATACACCCGGATGTTTTGGGGTAATACATCCGGGTGTTTTGGGTGAAAACATCCCCATGTATTGGGGTAAAACATCCGGATGTTTTGACCTCTCAGTTCTATACTCTTTAGGGCTAAGTCCCGGTGTGTAGCCGACAAGGTATAGGGGACGTTCCGCTTATGTATGGTCTTAATGCGAGGTGAGCAGGTGCATCAATATCAGTGGCAGATAATCTTTCAGCTTGACCCTTAAAATCTTCAAAGCCTGCTGAATGCGGTAGTCTACCGTTTTTGGGGAAACGTTGAGTAGTTCGGCAGCTTCCTTGTAACTCAGATTCTGGAAACGATGCATGATGAAAGCTTCCCTATAAGTAGGCGGCAGTTCGTTGATGGCCCTTTGTATATGCTTGCTTAATTCGTTGATTTGATAGATATCCACCTCCTGCAGCATGGTGAACATTCGTTCATAGTAAGCGGTGTCTGCCCGTTGCTTCACTTCATTTTGGGCAATCCGGGTCATGCAACGATGGTAGACAGCCTTGAACAGATATTGCTTGAGCGAATATTCGATAATGGGTCTTTCGCGGTTTTCCCAAAGCCATAGCATGACGTCCTGAACAATCTCTTCTGCATCTTCCAACCGGACAAAACGATAGCAGTAGGTGCAGAGCACAGAATAGTACTTTTGAAATAACACATCAAAAGCACTTCTATCTCCTTTTTGTATGGCGGATAATAAAGATGTATCTTCCAATGGTATGTTTCTCATAGGGTGGGGGTTCATTATTGTTGGGCAAAAATAGCTTTTTTTCCCATTATAATCTAAGTGTATAAAATATTTTTAGCTTTTTGTTTAGGAGTTCTTTTCGCCCGTTTGTCTTTTGATTAAAGCTAGCAATAAAAATTATGGTAAAAAGAGAGGGAATGGAGGATCTGCTTCTCAGGTATTATGAAGGAGAGACAACGGAGGATGAAACTGCTCTGGTAGAGGAGTGGCTGGAGGCATCGGAAGAGAACCGCAGGACAGCCCGCCAGGTTCAGACACTCGGTCTGGCAGCGGACATGGCGCAGATTTCATCCAGGCTGGATGTAAAGAAGGCCTTGGAGGATGTACATCGTAAGATGAAACAGAAAAAGGTCAATAGGTATCAGGTATTATTTAGAGGGATGCAACGGGCGGCCGCCATTTTATTCATCCCTTTGATGGTATCGTGGTCTATCCTTTATTGGGACAAGGATAAAGAAGAGATACATATGATGGAAGTCAGGACAAATCCGGGAATGACTACTTCTGTCGAATTGCCGGATGGAACGGAAGTCGTTCTGAACTCGTCGTCGTCGTTGCGCTATCCTTCCCGGTTTGCCGATGATAAAAGGGAAGTGAAGTTGGTGGGTGAAGCATTCTTTTCTGTCGCAAAAGATGAAAAGAAGTTCATTGTCGGCACGCTGAACAATTCCGAGATAGCGGTACATGGAACGGAGTTCAACGTAGAGGCTTACAAAGGGAGCAGGACGGTACAGACCACTTTGGTTTCGGGTAAAGTCAGTTTCTCCTATGTGGATAACGGCAGGAGGAATAATGTAATGATGATACCGGGGCAAAAGGTTATTTATGATATAGTGCGGGAAAAGGTCGTTGTGAAAGAAGTCAATGTAGACGTGGAAACATGTTGGAAGGACGGACGCTTGATTTTCAGGAACACTCCGTTTGAAGATATATTGAAGAGTCTGAGCAAAAGGTATAATGTGGAATTCATTCTGAAAAAGGCTTCATTGAAGCAGAATTCCTTTACGGCTACATTTACCAAACAACGTTTGGAGCGAATATTGGAGCACTTCCGAATATCCTCGAATATTCATTTCAAGTTTGTTGAAGATGGTGATGTGGATGCCGAGAGACAGGTAATAGAAGTTTATTAACCCTTTAAAAAGTAGTATGATGAAACACAAGTCCGTTTAGAAAAACATGCAGGAAAATGTTGGCGCATTTTCCTGCATGAAACACAGTAACTTTTAAATATCTGTTTGGCGACAGATAAAGTAACTTTATTTTTTCACTAGAAATCAATACAAAATTATGAAAAAACACTATTGTATCCAATCATTTAGGGCAAAAAGTGTCCTGATGAGATGCATGAAAAAAATTCCTCTTGCTATGAGATGCACATTATTTATGTTGTTTTGTTTGGTTGGTATGACTTTTGCCAATGAAGGTTATGCTCAAAAGACAATGGTAAACATTACTCTTGAGAACAAGACTGTTGATGAAGTACTGACGGAGCTGGAACAAGGTACCGAATTTGTTTTCTTCTACAACAACAAGCAGATTGACGTTAAGCGCCGTGTATCGGTCCGGGCAAATAACAAAACCATATTCAAGGTTCTGAACGATGTATTCAAAGGAACCAATATAGGCTATAAGGTATTGGACCGTAATATAATCCTTTATGATAAAGCTGTAGGAGCTGATGGGGTACAGATGGCTTTGCAGGCTGCGACGGTGAAAGGTTCTGTGGTCGATGCAACCGGTGAACCGGTGATTGGTGCCAGTATCCTGGTGCAGGGAACTACCAACGGTGTCATAACAGACATTGACGGTAATTTCATTCTGACCAATGTGGGCTCTGATGCTACTCTTATAATAAGCTATGTAGGTTATAAGACACAGAACATAAAGGTTGCAGGCCGAAATTCGTTCAAGATAGTTTTGGTAGAAGATGCTGAGATATTGGATGAAGTGGTTGTTGTAGGATATGGTGTACAGAAGAAAGAATCACTGACCGGTGCCATTGCAGCCATTGGCGCTGATGAAATAGCTACGACCAAGACCGAGAATCTGATTAGCAATATTCAAGGTAAGATGCCGGGACTGTTGATTCGCCAGAAAACCGGAGAGCCGGGAACTTTCGACAATATGGTGAGCATTCGCGGTTATGGTGACCCGTTGGTGGTAATTGACGGCATCACACGTGAAGGTACCGAAGAACTTGCACAGCTGAATTCTGAGGATATAGAAAGTATCTCTATTTTGAAAGATGCTTCTGCCGCTATTTATGGTATGAATGCGGCCAATGGCGTAATCATTGTTACTACCAAAAAAGGTGTAGCCGAAAAGACCCGGGTATCTTACTCCGCATTGTTCGGTATGAAGAATGCCACGGGTATGGAAGAAACGGTAGATGCTTATACTTATCGCATGTTGGCCAATGAAAGGGCACGTAATGACCAGGCTGCCCCTGAATACACCGACGATATTCTGGAACTGTATAGAACCGGGGCTAAGGGTTATACAGACAATAACTGGATTGACATGTTTATGAATAAACTGGCGTTCCAGCAATCGCATACTGTTTCTGTGAGAGGCGGAACGGATAAGGTGAAGTATTATGTGAGCTTCGGCTATAATGGCGATAATGGTTTGCTGAAGAGTGGTATCCAATACTATCATAGATATAATCTGAGAAGTAACCTGACTGCAGAGCTTACGAAAGGGCTGAAACTGAATGTGAATCTGTCCGGACGTTGGGATGAAACCCAAAGGCCGAGAGAGGATTTTATGTGGACTTTTAAGACTTTGATGGTTAATGACCGTGGTATCGGTACTCATACGATTGACAATCCCAATCATCTCTCTGCAATCGGTCCTGAAAACAAGAATCCTTTTGCGTTGGTTGATCCGGATATAGACGGTTATCGCAAGAACAGAGGTCTGACGTATTCTGCCGATGTGGAATTGAATTGGCAAGTTCCTTTTGTAAAAGGGATGTCATTGAGTCTTTTGGGGTCATTTGACGGTAACAATCGTAACAACTCTTCTTTAAATCGTTCTTATCCGTTGTATGATTATTATACAGATGCGCCTGCCGGTACGGGAGGTAGTACTGACGCTTATTCCAATACGATGAGAATATATCAGAAGATTTATGGTAGGGTGCAGGCTCAATATATGCGTTCTTTCAATCAGCACAATTTGAATGTGACAGCTGTGGCAGAGTTGAGCAGTACACGACGCGATGAATTATCCGGTTCCCGGCAATATTCAGAGTTGTTTACTAATGATATTTTGAATCAGGCAAGTCCGGGTACAGCTACCAATTCAGGGTATCGTAGTTTTGGCCGTTTGGCAGCCTATCTGATGCGTGCGAACTATGATTATGCCGGTAAATACTTGTTGGAGGTAGTAGGACGTTATGATGGTTCTTATCGTTATGCTCCTTCTAAGCGTTGGACGTTCTTCCCGTCGGTAAGTGCCGGATGGCGACTTTCGGAAGAAAGTTTCATCAAGGACAATTTGCCGTTTATTACTAATTTGAAAATCAGGGGTTCTTTTGGGCAAAGTGGATATGATGCCGGTGATCCTTTCCAATATGTATCTGCTTATAATTCAGCTTCTAATGGTTATGTTTTTGATGGTGCCAGCCAGATTATGGGTATGGTAGCTCCTGGTGTAGTGACTGACCGGCTTTCTTGGGTTACATCTTCTATTTCCAATGTAGGTCTGGATTTTGACTTATGGAACGGTAAGTTGAGTGGTACTATCGAGTGGTTCAATCGTAAGAATGAAGGCATTTTGGCCGACCGTGCACAATCTGCTCCTGATACATTTGGTGCAAGTTTCCCGAAGGAAAATCTGAATTCTAACCGGAACCGGGGTTTTGAGATTGAATTGGGACACAGAGGACAAATCGGTAAGGACTTCTCATATTCAGTAAGTGCTAATTTTACGTATGCCCGTGAAAGAAGTCTGCATGTGGAACATGCAGAATATACCAGTTCTATGGATAGATGGCTGAATGGAAAGGAAAACCGTAACAGTAATGTGATGTGGTTGTATAAATACGATGGCCAATATACTTCTTTGGAACAGTATGAAACGGCTCCTTTGATTGGTGGAAACTTGGGTAACTCTAAGATGCTTCCGGGTAGTTACAGATTGCTTGACCTGAATGGTGATGGCAGGATTAACAGCAGTGACCGTGTTCCGGAGTTTTGGGCAACCGGTGCAAATCCTCCTATCCAGTATGGGTTGACTTTGGCGGCTTCTTATAAGAATTTTGATCTCAATATGCTGTTTCAAGGAGCTTCCGGTTACTCCATCGGATATGCCAATGATGATGTTTGGGGATATGGTGGCAAGACAAATAAATCTTATTTAATTGCGAAATATGTAGATCGTTGGCATCCTGCAAATATAACAGATGATCCGTATAATCCTGCCACACAATGGGTAGCCGGCTATTATCCGGCATTACGCCACAATTTCTCCAATACTTCGGATAATGGTAGCAGATGGAATTATGGTATTTCCGTTTGGCTTCCGCAAGCTACTTATCTCCGTTTGAAGAGTATGGAGATCGGTTACAATCTGCCAAAATCATTTATGAAAAGAATCGGGTTGAACAGTGCCCGTATCTTTGTCAATGGTTCAAACCTGCTTACGTTCTGTAACAAGGCTTTGAAGGATGCTGACCCCGAACGTGAGGAAAGGGATTGGGGAGCCAACCTGGCATATCCGTTGATGAGAACTTATAACTTTGGGTTAAACATAAACTTTTAATTCTGAAATACCATGAAAAAAAATATTTTATCGATATTCTCATTATGTGCATTGATGGGATTGTCCGGTTGTAATGCCTTCTTGGAACTTGAACCGCTGGATAAAGTGTCTCCCGAGCAGTTATTGGAGACAGAAGGTGGTGTAAAGGCACTATTGGCAAACATATATACCATGATTCCTATGGAAGATTTTAATTATCGTCCGAACGCTGGTTTTAATCAACGCGGTTATGATGGTGTGAATGAAACTACTAATTTGGCATTTCTCACCGACGAAGCTACCCGTAGTGACGGAGGAGTGGGTATAGGTTACGAAGGATTCAATTATTGGCCCTATGGAGATATTCGTCAGGTGAATATTTTTATGCAGAATGTAGAGAAAGCCAAAGAAGCCGGAACAATTTCTGTTGCAGATGCGGATCGTATGACTGGTGAAGCCCATTTTGCACGTGCTTATATGTATTATGGGCTTGTAAAAAGATATGGCGGCGTTCCTCTGATTGACAAAGTGCAGGACGATGATTATGCCAATGGTGGACCGGGTGCTGTGGCAGTTCCTCGCAGTACAGAGTTGGATACTTGGAAATTTGTATTGAATGAGTGTACCCTTGCTGCTGCTACTTTGCCCGATGCGACTTCTGGTTCGGATTTGTATCGCGTAACCAAGTGGGCAGCTTATGCGTTGAAGTCAAGAGTTGCACTTCATGCAGCTTCTGTAGCCAAGTATTGGAATCTGGCACCTTTGGCTGGTGAGGCTGTCACTCAGAAACTGGTGGGTGGAATGACTTCTGCCGATGCCGATGCATTCTATAAAGAATGTATTGAAGCATCTAAGTTCCTTATAGAGAATTCCGGTAAATCTCTTTATAAGCCTGCTCCGGCTACTGTTAAGGAGGCTGCATCAAACTTCCAGGCCTTGTTCCTGAATGACCAGAATGAAGAGGTCATTTTCAGTAAAGCGTATCTTAATGGAACAACCAATACTAATCAGGGACATAGCTATGCCCAGTTTAATATCCTTCCTCAAGTCAATCCGGGCGCTCTGAAATATGGACGTTTCAATCCGATGTTGGAAATCGTTGATTTGTTTGAAGATTATACGGATGACGGCATGGGAAAAAGTGCAAAGATTGTAACTCGTACGGATGGGAATGAAGATGCTTATATCGCTAATTTCCATAATATGAATAATGCTTCTGTAGTGAACACCTTGATGTCGGTACCTTTTGTTAAATACAACGATTTGTATGAACCGTTTGCCAACAAGGATGCACGTCTGCTGGCAAGTGTGGTTGTGCCGGGTTCATCTTATGCCGGCACTGAGATTATTATCCAGGGCGGATTTATCAAGGACAATAATAGCTATGTGGCTTATTCAAACGAGTCTACTCAGAAAAATGGAACAACATATTATGCTTTAGGAGCCGAAGGTGAAACCATGTTCTCCGGATTTAATAATGTGAACAGTGGTGAGGATGCCAATTGGACTGCTACAGGTTTTGGAGTCCGTAAGTATATGCCCGAGGGCGAGAGCATGTCTCCCGACCGTCTTTCGTCCACTACCTCTTATATTGATATGCGTTTGGCAGAAGTCTACCTGAATTATGCTGAGGCTGTTGTGGAAAATGGTAGTGGATTTGGCGATAAGGAATTGGCTGAGAACTATTTGAATGCTTTGCGACGTAGAGCCGGACATACCGACCGGATATCTTTGACATTAGAGAGTGTTTTGAAGGAACGTCGTGTGGAGATGGCGTTTGAAGGAAAGCGTTTTTGGGATATGAATCGTCGTAGGGAATTCCATACTGAGTTCAGCAATAATAGAATTCGTAAAGCTTTGGTGCCGATGCTTGACTTGCGTGGTGCAGAGCCTAAATATGTCTTTGCAAGGGTGAACTACTTTGGTGACGAAACAAGAGGAGGGCGTACTTTCCAGAACATCAACTACTATAGGGGCATACCTAATATTGCCACGAATGGTTTAGTTCAGAATCCAGGTCATTAATTTGAATAATATTAAGTAGAAAGTTATGAAAAAGATATTGTTATTTGTGTCATGCTTCTTATTTGCATTGACATCTTGTGAAATTGATAATTATGAGGGACCGGATGCTTCCATACATGGTTCTATCCTTGACGAACAGACAGGTGAACTTGTAGGTTCTGATATGGAAAACGGTAATGCAATTAAAGTGAGGGAGCATGGATTTACTAATGCTACGGATCAAACCTGGTATATCACAAATACCGGAGAATACCGTAACAATATGGTTTTTGCCGCCACTTATGATGTTCGTTTTGAAAATGGGAATTTTTATCCATTTGAAGTGAAGGATTTTGTTGTTAAGTCAGGGGATAATGTGTATGATTTCAAGGTTATTCCTTATATTCGCGTCAAAAGTCCAAAAGTAGAAAAGAATGGCAATGTGATTACTGCTACATTCTCGTTGGAAGCTGGTAAACAAGAAGTGAAATTGAAAGAGATTCAGTTGTTTGCTTTTTCAGATATGTGGGTAGGTAACAATGTGAAATTGACGTTGAATGGAGGGACTGATAAGCAAGTGTTTAGTCCGAGTACTGCTATAAATAGCGCTGATATTTATACATTGTCCATCGATCTGGGACAAAATGCTGATGTCTTGAAATACAGCAAGAATTATTATTTCCGTATTGGCGCTCTGGCTGATGTTTCGGGTGTGGGTACTGTACGGCATAATTATGCGCCGGTAGTAGTTATAAAATTGTAATTTATAGCAGAGGAAGACGTTCTGCTTGACGGCAGAACGTCTTTTTTTATCCATACATTAAAAATAAGACCATGAAGAAATTGAACACGATTATTTTAATTTTGCTGGGGATGATATGTACTCAGTTGTATGCTGTACAATTGAATTCGATTTATCCTCTAAAACCCAATGACTCCGAAGCTTTTTATTTCACTCCCGAGAACTATCCTATAAAGGCGGATGGAAAGATGGATGTATCGGATGCTTTGCAGGCAGCGATTAATCAAGTGAAGAAAGAAAAGAATTTCGGAATCCTTTTTATCCCTGAAGGTAAATATAAAATCAGCAAGACCATTTATATTCCTACGGCTATTCGTTTGATTGGCTATGGAAAGAATCGCCCGGAATTTATTCTGGCTAAGAATTCTCCGGGTTTTCAGGAGGAAGTAGCTGATGATAAAGGAAAAGCTAAATACATGTTCTGGTTTACGGGAGCCGTTGTCAAGGAAGGTGAGAAACCCCGTGATGCCGGTGCCAGTACGTTCTACAGTGCCATGTCGAATATCAACTTGCGTATAGAAGATGGCAATCCGCATGCAGTGGCGCTACGCACACACTTTGCCCAACACAGTTTTATCAGTTATGTGGCCGTATACATAGGTAAAGGCAAGGCTGGTCTGTTCGATGTGGGCAATGAGTTGGAAAACGTTGCTTTTTACGGGGGAGATTATGGCATTTATACGACAAAAGCTTCTCCCGGATGGCCGGTAATGATGGTCGACTCTTATTTTGAGGGACAACGTGTAGCTGCTCTTCGTTGTCAGGAGTCCGGTTTGGCAATGGTGAATCTGTATGCCAAGAATGTTCCGGCTGTATTTGATATTGACCCTAATTATTGCGACAAGTTATTTTTGGAAAACAGCTATTTTGAAAATGTAAGTGGTCCGGCAGTGGTGATTACCAACGAGAACAACAGCAACAATCAGATAACCTTCCGCAATGTATATTGTAAGAATGTACCGACCTTGGCGAAATATACCCGTAGCAATACGGCCACCCATGTTGCTCATAAAATCTATAAGGTAAAGTCATACGACCACGGCTTGCAGATGGATAACATGGTGGATATGCCGGAATATGAAACGTTGGTTGATATTGAACCGATACAGAAGATGCCGGTTGCCCAACTGATGGACATCCCTGCACTGCCTGCAATGGCAACATGGGTAAATCTGCGCGAACTCGGTGCAAAGGGAGATGGGGAAACGGATGATACGAAGGCCATCCAGGAGGCTATTGACAAGTATGATAATATCTATGTACCCCAGGGCTGGTATCGCATTACCGAAACTTTGAAGATGAAGCCCGATACCAAGTTGATAGGCCTGCATCCTTTTGGCACTCAGTTCCAGCTGGACGAAAGTACTGCTGCATTCAGTGGTTTTGGCGGTCCGAAAGCGATGGTGGAATCTTCGGAAGGCGGTGCAAATATGCTGGTGGGCATTGGTATCAATACCGGCGGTTATAACTATCGTGCTGTAGGTGTGAAGTGGATGGCAAATGCAGATTCTTATATGAATGACGTGAAGTTTGTAGGCGGGCATGGTGGTTTATGGAAACCTAAACCGGGTGTTGAGGAACCACGTGGCCGGTGGAACAGACCGGCTCGTATCAGTTCTCCCGATAATCCGGTAGCGGCTTCGGGCATGGACCTTGCTTGGGACAACCAGTATTGGAGTCTGTGGGTGACCAACAACGGTGGCGGCACCTTTAAAGACATCTGGACAGCAAGCACATATGCCACCAATGGTTTCTATGCCAACAATACTTCTACTCCGGGGCGTATCTATGCCGTGTCCATCGAGCATCATGTAAGAAATGAAGTACGTTTCAACAAGGTGTCCAACTGGAAGGTGTATTGCATGCAAACCGAGGAAGAGAGCCGCGAAAGTACCGATTGCCAACCGATAGAGATGGACGACTGCAAAGATGTGACCTTTGCAAACTTGTATATGTTCCGCGTTATCCGTGTCAATGAACCGTATCACAGTTCTGTACGTATCCGCAATTGCGAGAACATCGCATTTCTGAACCTGCATAACTATTCTCAGATTAAATATACGAATAACATTGCAGTGTTCGATGTCAACAAAGACATTGACATCCGCCCGTGGGAACTTTCTCGCTTGATTGTAACCGGAAAAGAACCTCATCAGCAACCGTTAGGCAATGAAATAGGTAAGGTGAACCAATTGGCTTCCGATTTGGAATTTGCCGAAGGCATTGCGCGCGACAGTAAAGGTAACATTTACTTCTGCGACCATCGGATGCGTCGTATCTTTAAGTGGTCGGTAGAGACAAACAGCTTGTCGCTGCTGGCAGATTTCCCGTGGAAACCCTCCAATCTGGCTTTTGATTCAGAAGATAATCTGTTGGTATTGTTCAGATATGATGCGCAGCCGGGCTATCTGATTAATGGTAAGCCGGAGGAAATGCCGGTAATGCCTGATACAAAAGGTACTTCTTTCAGCGGATATGGTAATTCCGCATATACAATGAGAGTCTACTCCATTGACCCGGAAAATCCGGAAGAGACCATCAAACTGTTGCCGCGTGTTCCGATGGGTCAAGTGAAGAACGTGTATAAGGCTCTTTATCCTTCTAACCGTTGGAGAGACTTCCACGATTTCAATGCGGTGTCGGTCTATGTTCCTGAAATGTGCTTCCTGGCACCGGATGGAAAAACTATCATTCCTCATTATTTCGACTTGTCACGTAGTTCTTCCCTGCTGGAAGCCTATCCGGGAAAGCCTTTCTATACCTCTGATGAATATGACCGCAGAATGGTGAAGATGGATGTGGCCAATGACGGCACGCTCTCTAACTTGAGCTATTTTGTGGAGCAGGGCGAATTTGGTTCTGCTGTAGATAAGGAAGGGAACTTGTATGTGGCTGACGGAGAAATATATGTATTTGATAAGGATGGCAAGAAGAAAGGGATGATTCGTGTTCCCGAACGTCCGTCCACATTACAGTTTGGCGGTAAGGATGGCAATACATTGTTTGTCACAGGCCGTTCCAAGTTCTTTGGTGTACGTATTAAATAAGGAAAATCCATATTAAAACAATCTGTGTAATGAGAAATTATCAAATAATGAGATACCTGCTGATAGTCTGTTGGATTATCTGTAATATGTCGTCCGGGTGGGCGGTAGGGGGTGGTTCCGCCTATACGCAAAGACCGGACGATCCGGAAGCATTCTACTTTACCCCGGAGAATTACGGCTTCAAGGCTGATGGAAAGTCCGACGTGACCGATGCGCTTCAAGAGGCAATCAATCAGGTGAAGCGCGAAAAGAATTTTGGGATACTGTTTCTGCCGGAAGGAAATTATCGCATTAGCAAGACGATTCAAATTCCCTCATCCATTCGGCTGATTGGTTATGGGAAGAAACGGCCGGTGATTTATTTGGGAGCCGATACACCCGGTTTCCAGACTACTCAAAATTATATGATATGGTTTACGGGAGGGCTGGCACAAGAGGGCAGGAAGCCTTCGGATGCTGGTGCAGGTACTTTCTATAGTGCGGTGTCCAATGTGGATTTCCGTATAGACAAAGGTAATCCTCAAGCCGTCGCCATTCGTGCGCATTTTGCCCAGCATGGATTTATCAATCATTGCGACATTCGGATTGGTTCGGGAAAAGCCGGCATGTATGATGTTGGCAATGAACTGGAAGACGTTAGGTTCTATGGCGGTGAATATGGGATAATTTCTTCCAGGACTTCTCCGGGATGGCCTATGATGATGGTCGATACTTACTTTGAGGGGCAGAGAAAGGCGGCTGTCTATTCAAAAGAGGTGGGGTTTGCCATCGTCAATATGCATGTGAAGAATACGCCCGTTGCCTTTGAAATGGCAGAGAATCTGGCAGACCGCCTTCATGTGGAGAATTCGTTGTGGGAGAATATTTCGGAAGCCGGTGTCAGGGTAAGCGTAGAGGGAAATACTTTTTCGCAATTGAATCTGGTGAATGTGGATTGCAGGAATGTTCCCGTACTGGTGGATTATGCTCAAAGTGGAAAGAAAGTTGCCGGAAAAGCAAAAATGTACAGAGTCAAGGAGTTTACTTACGGTCTGGTGTATCAGGATTTGAATGATGCTTCTTCTTTCAGGGAAATATGTGAAATAGAGCCGGTGGCAAAACTGCCAGTTACACTTGGCAAGGACCTTCCGGTTCTTCCGGCAATGGAGACATGGGTCAATATCCGAGACTTAGGGGCAAAAGGTGATGGTGAGACTGATGATACGGAAGTTTTTGAGAAAGCTGTCTCTTTGCATAAAAACATCTATGTGCCCCAGGGTTGGTATCGCCTGACGAGAACGTTGAAGCTGTCTCCCGGTACTAAGCTGATTGGGCTGCATCCTTTTGGGACTCAATTTCTGTTGAAGGAAAGCGAGCCTGCATTCAGTGGTTTCGGCGTGCCTGTGCCTTTGGTTGAATCTTCCGAAGGCGGCGACGACGTACTGAATGGTATAGGTATTAATACCGGTGCGTATAATTACCGTGCTGTCGGCTGTAAATGGATGGCGGGTGAGCGTTCGTACTTGAATGATATGAAGTTTGTAGGCGGGCACGGCACCTTGCGCAAACCGGCTCCGAATGCTTCCAGACAGTCGTCTTACCGCAGGGGCGAGCGTCGAATTAGTTCTCCGTCTTCTCCGGTCATGGAGACCGGTAAGGATATGGCTTGGGACAACCAGTATTGGAGTTTGTGGATTACAAACAATGGCGGCGGGACAATTAAGGATGTTTGGACAGCTAGTACGTATGCTGCCAGTGGGCTTTATATTAGCGAAACGAAGACTCCGGGACGTATTTATGCCATGTCTTTGGAGCATCATGTCCGTACTGAAGCCCGTTTCCATAATGTGGCCAACTGGAAAATTTATGCTTTCCAGTTTGAGGAAGAAGGTCGTGAAGGGCCTGATTGTTATATGGCAGAAATGTCCAACTGTCAAAATATCGAAATGGTAAATGTGTGGATGTATCGCGTAATCCGTGCCTTTATGCCGAAGAGGATAGGTTTCCGCATATGGGATTGCAAGAATATCACTTTCCGTAATATGCACAATTATACGCAGATATTGCCAGTCATAGAGTTTCCTATATATGATATGAATAAGAAGTTGCCCGTTTATTCGTGGGACTTTGCCCGTCTCACTGTTTCGGGTAGCGAGAAGAGCCTTCGCCCTTCCTGCACGGTCATGGACAAGCCAGTGAAGCTGGCTACCGGTTTTGAACTAGCCTCCGGAGCTACTACCGACAGTAAAGGAAATATCTACTTCTGTGAAAACCGTCTGAAGAAAATCTATAAATGGTCGGCAGACACGGAGCAGATTACTTTGATAGCCGATTATCCCTGGAAGCCTTTTACATTGACTACTGATACGCAAGACAATCTGCTGGTTATTTTCCGCTATGACCCTCAGCCGGGTTATCTGGTGAACGGCAAGCAGGAAACGGTAGTGCGCTTGCCGGATGATAATCCGATGTACAGTGGTTGGGGTAACAGTGGCTGGAGTGCTTGGGGGTATTCTTTTAATCCGGATAACGTGGATGCTACGATGAAGCCTATGCCACGTGTCGTTACAGCCGGTATGAAGAATATACAGAAAGTCATTCACCCTTCCAGTCGTTGGAGAGGTGACTTTGACAAGGTGGTTGCCAGTATGCCTGAGTATAGTTTTGTCGCTCCGGATGGCGTGACAATTATTCCGGATACCTATGATTTGGGACGTTCTTGTGCTTTGACTGTTACAGTTCCCGGTCAGTCAGAACCGGTTTATATTGTAAATGAGATGAATAAAACGACAGTACAACTTTCCGTTGGTGGGGATGGCCGTTTGACAGAACAAGGAATAATATGTCCTTATGGCCAATACAGTAATGTGACTGATGCTGACGGGAATGTTTATGTTGCTGATGGTGAAATATTTGTCTATGACAAATCTGGTAAAGAGCAGAGACGTATTCAGATAGAAGAACGCCCGATTTCCTTGGCAATTGGTGGAAGGCAGAAGGATATGCTTTTTGTTACCACCTCAAGTTCTTTCTATGGAATTAAGATACGTTAGGTATTGTATAGGTAAAAAAGAATTAGCCCCTGCGGTCGTTTTATATCGCAGGGGCTAATTTATTATAAGAAGGTCTCTTTTCCTTATAGGCTGATTGTTTGGAATATTATTTTTCCAGCAGCTCTTTCAGAAAAGAATCCAGTTCCTCATCCAATCCTTTCAGTAGCTCTTCATTGACCAATAGAGTATCATCATCCATCAGCAACAGTTCTGCTATTGTTTCTCTATCATCATCCACCAGTACAAAAGAGAATGGTTTCAGAATAGTCAGCTTGTCGAACTTTCCTTCATTTTTCATGTTGCAGAGCAGTGAGGACAAGATACGCTCTACATTTTCGTAGAAATCATCCCCCTCGTATGTCATCCATTCTTCAATGGAAGTATTGGCAAGCTCTTTATCTTCATCATCAAAGATAGACAGTTCGCCCGAATTCTGATTCGGTTGCAGATGAATGTCTGTAACGATAGTCTGTTCGCAACCGCAGGTGTATTTGCCGATTGCTTTTTTAAGAGTGTCCTCCAAGAGTGCTAATGACGATTGACTGAGCTTCATAATAACTTTCTTTTCTTAATGGTTGTTCAAAGGTATAAAAAAAACGGTTATCTCTGCATCATTTGACTAAAAATCATCATCAAATCTGTTCATTTGCATGTTCAGGCGTGCCATTCCCTCTTTTCGTTTCTCCAATTCGTCTACATACATGCTGATAAAGATGTAATAGGAGATGGTTCCATCATGTATTTCGCCTGTCTCTTTTTTGTCTGTCTTGCTTTTCTCACGGGCAAGGGTTTGCGCTTTTAATGCCCATTCCAAGGCAGTATCTATGCTGTCTTGCATTTCGTAGCCCAAAGCGGTGTTATAGGCTGCATACATTTTCTGTTTTCCTTTTTTTGTTTCGTAGGTCTGCTTCCAGAGCTCTACTGCTTTACTCCAATTTTCTTCTTTGGCATATACGGCTGCGTCACGCATATTTACAGAACCACCACTGAAGAGATAGCGGTTACCAGTTTTCCAATAGGGGAGTAGATGTCTTACCGGAACCGTTCCTGCAAATTCAGATGCTTGCTTCACCATGTCTTCTTCGCTGATGAGGCGGGAACGTACTGACGCTTCACCATTTCCTGCCTCTTCCCAGAAAATACTGTCATTGCTGTTGACGGTTACCATAGGACCTTTGCGGTTAGGCAAATATATTCTGACGGTAGGATATACCTTTACGTCCACTGTGCCGAGGAACGCACCCCAGTCGGGCATATAACTTATCTTGCGATTGGAACGCATTTGTATGTTTTCCAGGGCTATCAGGAAATCTACGTCCAAATTCTGTGTAAGTTCCAGTACTTCATCCCTCGATAATGTGCTTTCGCGGGGATTGATGTCTTTACTCCGGAGGGCAGAGTCGCATATCACAACCTCTTCAAAGTAGTTTTCGTTGGCAAGGGCCTCTGCAAGAGATTCGGTTGTTATTGCGGCGTCTCCATTGTAGTAGTTGGTGAGGCGTGCCACCTCATTCTCGCTTTTTTTCTGTTCTTCCTCACTGATGATGAGTTTGTTGTCCGGTACGTTTGGCATGTTGTTGACAACAGCCACACGTTTCAATGTTGCCGGGAAACTGACTTCTGCCGGCAGCATGTAATCAATGGACAGTTGTTCTACACTCTGACAGCTGCCTAACAGCAGAGAACCCATCAATAACAGACAATAGTGATATTTGGTCATAGTCTTTGGTTTTGTTCTTTGGAGCAAAAGTACTCTTTTAGCTGAATATTCAAAAGCTGGAACGAATAAAAAATGTGATAATGTGGTAGGAGAAAAAGTGATAGGGTGATAAAAGATACCTGACGGTATCATCTTATCACCCTATCGCCTTATCATTTTATAGCTTTGCTTTATGCATTCCTTCCGTGGCAGTTTTTGTATTTCTTACCGCTTCCGCAAGGACAAGGATCATTGCGTCCTACGGTCTTCTCGGCACGGATAGGTTCGCGTCTTGGTTGTTCACGTGTATCTTGTGCCGCAGCGGCCTGCTGGTTCGGGTCATTCAAATCAACCTTCTGTTCGCGATACTTGCTCATATCCTGGCGTTGTTCCGGAGCAGCCTGGCGCACCTCTACTTGGCGGGGAGCCTGGGGAGCCTCAGGGGCTTCAGCCGGAGCCTCTTGTACCGGGATTTGTCCACGCATTAAGATAGAGATAGTCTGATTATTAATCTTATTCACCATGGCATCAAACAAGTTCACAGATTCCAGCTTGTAAATCAGTAGCGGGTCTTTCTGCTCGTAACTTGCATTCTGCACGGAGTGTTTCAGCTCGTCCAGCTCGCGCAGGTTTTCTTTCCATGCTTCGTCGATGACGTGCAGCAAGATGGATTTCTCGAATGACTTCACCACCTCCTTACATTCTGTCTCATAAGCTCTCTTCAGGTTGCAGGAGATGTTGTACATACGTTTTCCGTCTGTGATGGGGATAAGTATGTTTTCGTACATGTGTCCCTGCGTTTCGTATACTTGTTTGATGACCGGATAGGCTATCTGTGCCATACGTTCTGTCTTGCGTTTGAAGAGTTCCATGGCAGCGTCAAAAGTTCTGTCTGCCAGTTTTTCTTTCTTCTCATTACGGAATTCCTCTTCGGTGAAAGGTACTTCCATGGCAAGTGTCTGGAGCACATCCATCTTGCAGTTTTCGTAGTCGGGCGCTTCAATGGCATTGGCACAACGGTCCCAAATCATGTTCACGATATCCATGCCGATACGTTCGCCCATCAAAGCGTGGCGGCGTTTGGTGTAGACTACTGTACGTTGCTTGTTCATCACGTCGTCATATTCCAACAGACGCTTACGGATGCCGAAGTTGTTTTCCTCAACTTTCTTTTGCGCACGTTCAATGGATTTGGAAATCATGCTGTGTTCAATCATTTCACCTTCTTTGAAACCCAGTTTGTCCATTACACTGGCAATGCGGTCACTGGAGAACAAACGCATCAGGTCATCTTCCAAAGATACGAAGAATACAGAAGAACCCGGGTCGCCTTGACGTCCTGCACGACCACGTAACTGACGGTCCACACGGCGTGATTCGTGGCGTTCTGTACCGATGATGGCAAGACCGCCTGCAGCTTTCACTTCCGGACTCAGCTTGATGTCGGTACCACGGCCGGCCATATTGGTAGCGATGGTTACAGCACATTTCAAACCGGCAGTAGCCACAATATCCGCTTCCTTCTGATGCAGTTTGGCATTCAATACACTATGTTCAATCTTACGCATGGTAAGCATTTTGCTCAACATTTCAGAGATTTCAACAGAAGTGGTACCCACCAGTACGGGGCGTCCTGCTGCCACCATTTTTTCTATCTCTTCGATGACTGCTTTATATTTTTCACGTTTTGTCTTGTAAACGCGGTCATTCATGTCATTACGGGCAATGGGGCGGTTAGTCGGAATAACCACTACATCCAGTTTGTAGATGTCCCACAACTCGCCGGCTTCTGTTTCTGCCGTACCGGTCATACCGGATAGTTTGTGGTACATACGGAAATAGTTCTGTAATGTAATGGTGGCAAAAGTCTGGGTGGCAGCTTCTACTTTCACGCCTTCTTTGGCTTCGATGGCTTGGTGCAAACCGTCAGAATAACGACGTCCTTCCATGATACGTCCCGTCTGCTCATCCACAATCTTCACTTGGCCGTCAATTACCACATATTCGTCATCTTTCTCGAACATGGTGTATGCCTTCAACAGTTGGTTGATGGTATGCACACGTTCGCTTTTGATGGCATAGTTGGTCATCAGGGCATCCTTCTTTTCAAGGCGCTGTTCGTCTGTCAGCTCTGTTTCGTTTTCCAAGGCAGAGAGTTGCGCTGTGATATCGGGGAGTACGAAGAAAGTGGGGTCCTCTACATTGCTACTAATCAAGTCTACGCCCTTGTCCGTCAAATCCACGCTGTTCATTTTCTCTTCGATAACGAAGTACAGCGGGTCAGTCACCTCGTGCATGCGCTTGTTGTTCTGCTCCATGTAGATTTCTTCGGTCTTCAGCATACCGGCCTTGATGCCTTGTTCGCTGAGGAACTTGATGAGTGCCTTGTTCTTGGGCAGGCACTTGTGACTGCGGTACAAAGCGAGGAAGCCTTCTTCCTGGTCTTTCTTATCGTTTGATGCAATCAGGCGCTTGGCATCGGCCAGGTATTGGGTAGCCAGTTTTTTCTGAGCTTCTACCAGACGTTCCACTTGCGGGCGGAGCTGTTCGAAGAGTTGGTCATCGCCTTTGGGAACCGGTCCGGAGATAATCAGCGGAGTACGGGCATCATCAATCAATACTGAGTCCACCTCATCGACAATGGCATAATTATGTTGGCGTTGTACCAGGTCTTTGGGGCTGATAGCCATGTTGTCACGCAGGTAGTCGAAACCGAATTCATTGTTTGTACCGAACGTGATATCTGCCAGATAAGCTTTGCGACGGGCATCAGAGTTGGGCTGGTGCTTGTCGATGCAATCTACACTCAAACCGTGGAACATGTAAAGAGGACCCATCCATTCGGAGTCACGTTTTGCCAGATAGTCGTTCACTGTTACCACGTGCACGCCGTTACCAGTCAGGGCATTGAGGAATACCGGTAGGGTAGCTACCAATGTCTTACCTTCACCGGTTGCCATTTCGGCAATCTTACCTTTATGTAGAACCACACCACCGAATAGCTGTACATCATAATGTACCATGTTCCATACAGTATCGTTACCACCTGCTATCCAATGGTTCTGGTAGATGGCTTTATCGCCTTCGATGCGTACAAAGTCTTTAGTGGCAGCCAGTTGGCGGTCAAAATCGGTAGCTGTAACCACTATTTCTTCATTTTCAGAGAATCGTTTGGCTGTTTCCTTTACAATAGAGAAAGCGGTGGGTAATACTTCGTCCAGCGCTTTTTCATAAATCTCCAATATCTCTTTCTCGATTTTGTCGATTTGGTTGAAGAGGTCTTCGCGTTTTTCCAGTTCGGTATCTTCAACGCTGGCTTTCAGTTCTTCCACTTTGGCGCGTTGTTCGGCTGCCGAATCGTGGATGTAGGCTTTCAGTTCTTCTGTCTTGGCGCGTAGGGCGTCGTTGTCGAGTTTGGCTACTTCCGGGTAAGCGGCTTTGATTTTCTCCACCCACGGTTGTATTTCTTTCATGTCGCGTGTGGATTTGTTGCCGAAAATCGAGCTTAAAAATTCATTAAATCCCATTATATATTTGTTTTTATTATTATTGCTGAGTTAGTTGAGCGTGCAAAGTTACTGATTTCTATACAGATTATCCAGATTTGCACAGATTATTTTAGAATCAAAAGTCAAGGGGAGATGCTGTACTTGCATTAGGGGCGCGGATGCGCATTACACTTGCCAAGGTAGGGGCAATGCGGTCAATACTGATGGGGGTACGGATGGTTTCAGCCTTCATTCCTCCTCCCAATAAAATGAGGGGAGCAGGAATATCGGCCGTACGTACTACACGGTTATCAGTACTATTTTCCTGCATGATAGTCCAGCCCGGGAGTATTTCAATGAGCAAATCGCCAGAGCGCTTGCGATGAAAACTATTGCGTATACGTTCTATTTGCGGTGACCAGGGGCCCAAAAGCAGGCGATGAGCTGAATATACTTCGCTCACGCCACTAAACTGAACCAGAAATTCGGCAGATTTTTCTTGAATTTCAGTCAGGCTCAACTGCTTGTTCTCAATAAGTTTATGGTTGAGATAGATTTGTTGGTCATAATAAGCTTCCACATATTGTCCCTCGCCATAGGATGCCATGAGGTACATGTTTAGCAGGGCGGCACAGCGGTTCAGGTAGAATTCACCACCCGGTATCCGGTATACGCCCGGGTCGGCTGCTTCCGGGTCGGCATAGCCGGTGGAAGTGATGCAGAAAAGTACGTTGTGGAGCCCAACTTTACGTTCTATGAGCTCTAATAAGGAAGCTATACTACGGTCCAGTCGCACGTAGGTGTCTTGCATTTCCATGGCACATTCCTGCGTACTTCGGTGGTTATAATTTCCTGCGTAGTAAGTCAGCGATAATAGGTCGGGCACGTCATCTTGTCCGATAGTGCTCTTATTCAGCAGCTCTTCGGTCAGCAGGTTGACTTCCTCATTGATGAAAGGGCTGGTTATCAAGCGGCGGAACTTGTTTGTCCGTTCACCATCCAGCTTGTATTTGAATGGCTCGTTGCGCCATTCGGGCAGAAATGTATAGTTGGTAAAAGGAAGTGCAGGTGTCCATACCATATCCTTGATACGGTAGTCAGGAGATTTCCGGTCGTTGTATTGGCTCAGCCACCACGGAAATTCATTATAATAAGTCGTACTGCACCATTTTCCGGTATTGTTATTAAGCCAGAAAGCACCGTTCCCCGCGTGCCCGGCACCCAATATGGCGGCATCGCGGAACGGCGCGATGGCATAGACCAGACCTTTGTTGCGGGTAGCTATTTTCAGCTCGTCGGCAATAGTAGAGGTCAGTAATTGGGAGGGGGAAGTGCTTTCGTCGGTATAGTTGCCCATGAAGTTGGGGTCTTCTACACAGTTTATGGGGCGTAGTGTACCTGCATCCAGCCACTGCTCTGCAATGATGCCGTTCATGGACGGTGTTGTCCCGGTATAGATGGCGGCAATGGCCGAGGCTCGGTCCGTTCCGCAAAAAGGAAATTCTGCTTGACGGAATACTTTACCTTCACGCAGTAAGCGCTTAAACCCCTTTTCTCCGTATAAGGACGAAAATGCTTCCATATAGTCTGTACGCAACTGGTCAATGGTCAATGTTACCACCAGCTTTGGGGAGGCAGGCAGCGGTTGGGCTTGCAGACCACTGAATGTAAGTGCGAGTATGGAAGTTATCAGTCCTTTTTTCATTACTTTCGTTTGTATGTTAGAATGAGGTTGCTTGCAGAACGTATCAGCAAACACAGTGCCAAAGGTAATACTGCTGGCGGAATTCTCTGCGGAATTATTGTCCAAAGCCCTATAAAAAGTGTTAAAACTACAAAATCAACCAGCATATAGCGGCTTATTTCCCTTTTTCGTACCCTGGATAGCATGAATGGAAGGCAGAAAAGGTGAAATGGATGGAATACAAATAATATATAATTGGGACTTACTGCCGGATGCTGTGAGAATAGTGCTAAAAATGCCAGTATACATCCAGCCATTCCGGCAACCAAGAAGAGTATGAGGTCTATGCCCCAAAGAGTTTTCCCTCTTCGTATGCCGTAAATGCTGATGCCTGCTACAAGTATCAGTAATAGCGAAGCCGACTGCATCGGTGTGATGCCTCTGCTGACGAAGTCGGCTGGTGTTTTACCCGTTACTACGATTTTTTCTTCTTTGGCAACCAGTGGCCGTGCTTGTCCTTCTTTGTCCACAATCTGCGCTTTATTGAAATACTCCTGCATGTAGAAGGGGACGAACATTGCCAGCCGCCGGTTGATGGGTTCGTCTGCTTTGCTGCCCATGCATAGGTCCATGCCGAAACGTGACCACAAATGGCCTTCACTGTATTTATGCAGCAAATCCCTGAAAGAGATTCCCGTACTGTTAGCAGTCATATTGTCAGCGTATTGCAGAGTGCCGTTGATGGCACGCTCTATCTGGTCCCGCGGGCGGGTGGCACAATTGTCGTAGAAAAAATTGTAGCGGTATACTCGGTTTTCAGGGCGGTAGTTCTCTGTCAATAGTGCTATCAGGCGTTCTTTTTCCTCTTCTGTTAGATTTAACGTTTGTTGCCAGACATCGCGTCCCAGATAGTTGTATTCGGCGGCGAAATGCTCATAATCGGTTACTCCAAGTTGATAATCCGTTTCTCCCAAGGCAAAACGGAAGATGAAGTTAGGGGCGTTGAAGTTGAACATGCCGTAATTGAAGACGGCGTCAATGCCACGTGTATAGTTCTCGTACCGTATGGCAGTGTGTCCGAATAGGGAATAAATCTCTCCTCCTGCAGCGCAAGTCAGTAGGCTGACGCGTACGGAGTCTGTTGCAGCAGTCTTTTGCTGTTGTGTCACCTGGGCATTTGCTGAAGGCAAACAGAAGAAAAAGATTACTATATATATATGTATAAGTAGGCTTCGTTTCATGCTGCAAACTTACGGAAAAAACTAATATTATCCCAATTTGTGATTAGGAACTAAAGCGGTTATTCGCGTTATTCCGGTCATCTGTGTCCGAAGAATCTTTTTTAATTATGAACTTGATACAATTCTTAATTCGCATTATTGGTTGTTTTGAATCAACTGTCGAGTACGAGTGGTAGGTATTTTCTATTTACAAACGATACGGGTGCAAGAAATAGTGGTATATTGAACCTGATTCAGTCGTATACTGAATGCCATTCAATCGTATACTGAATAGGGCTCAGTCGTATACTGAATGTAGCGCATTTAGTTGTATTGATAATCAGGTGGTTGTGGTATGATGTTGCGGCTTTAATAAATCTCAACAGAATGTAAAAGTGGCATTGTGGTTGTTTGGTGTGGATGTGAATAAGAATTCTTGTGCAGTTGTTCTTCTAATAAAGAGATGGTTTCTGCTGAATTTCAATATTAATGTTATATCTTTGCGCCGCTAAATTTATGCAATACGGTGAATCTCATTATTGATATAGGAAATACAATCGCCAAGATGGCGGTGTTTGATGGTGGACGTATCGTGGAGGTGGTGTATGACTCCAATCTGACGTTGGAACGGTTGCCTGAAGTATGCCGTACATATACGATTGAAAAAGCGATAGTGGCTACTGTCATTGATTTGAGTAGAGAGGTGTTGTCGCAACTGGAAGATATGGCTGTCCCCATTCTGTGGCTCAATGAAAAGACTTCTCTTCCGGTAGAAAACCTCTATGAAACTCCCCGGACGCTGGGGTATGATCGTATGGCGGCGGTGGTAGGAGCCAATGAGCAATTTCCTGGCAGGGATATACTGGTGATTGATGCCGGTACCTGTATCACTTATGAGTTTGTTGATGCTGCTGCCCGCTATCATGGCGGGAATATCTCTCCCGGCTTGCAGATGCGTTTCAAGGCGCTTCATCAGTTTACCGGACGGCTTCCAATGGTGGCTCTTGAGGGGCGGATGGTGCCCATGGGGAAGGATACCGATACAGCTATCCGTGCCGGAGTACTGAAGGGTATTGAATATGAAATTTCAGGTTACGTTACGGCTATGAAGCATAAATATCCTGAACTTTTGGTTTTTTTAACGGGCGGGGATGATTTTTCTTTTGATACAAACTTAAAAAGTATCATCTTTGCAGACAGATTTTTAGTGTTGAAAGGATTAAATAGAATTTTAAACTATAATAATGACAGGCTATAGACAAACACTGTTAGTGCTCTTGCTCACGATATTATCAGGAGCGGCAGTCGCTCAAAATAATACAAATTCTCCCTATACACGATATGGATATGGACAGTTATCTGAACAAGGCTCAAGTAACAGCAGGGCGATGGGTGGTATTGCCTATGGTTTACGAGACAAGTATCAGACAAACTTCGCTAATCCAGCATCCTATACGGCGGTAGATTCGCTGACTTTTATCTTTGATGGAGCAGTCTCTTTACAGAATACAAACCTCAGTAACGGTACTCTGAAACGAAATGCCAAGAATTCCAGTTTTGATTACATCACGATGCAGTTTCGTGCAAGTAAATGGGCTGCCATAAGCTTGGGATTGTTGCCTTATTCGAATGTGGGATACAGCATGGGAGAGTACCGGGAAGATACGGAATTCCCAGACAAATCTACGACGGTAAGCTATTCGGGAGAAGGAGGTCTGCATCAGCTTTATTTAGGTGCGGGCTTTAAAATAATTAAAAATCTTTCTGTCGGTGCGAATTTTTCGTATCTTTGGGGAGATATAACAAGAACCGCTGCGGAAACCTTTCCGTCCAGTTCAAGTGTATTTCCTATTACAATACAGTCTAATGTGGCTGTAAAGAGTTATAAGTTGGATTTTGGAGCGCAGTACACCCATCAGTTTGGGAAAAAGCATGTTGCAACGTTGGGAGTCGTCTTTTCTCCGGGGCATGATTTGAGTAACGATGCGTACGAAGTTACGCAGACTGGTGATAGCAATACGGGAGCTACTTCGGCAACGAGGGATACTATTGTTACTTGCGGCATTCCGACAACATTTGGCGCAGGTGTGACGTACGTGTACGACAATCGTCTGACGGTAGGAGCGGATGTGATGTTCCAGAATTGGAGCAAAGTGAGCTATATGAACAATGACGAGGCGTTTTGCGACCGTGGAAGAATATCCGTTGGTGCAGAGTATCTGCCGAATCCTATGGGAAGAAGTTATTTGTCTCATGTGAAGTATCGTTTGGGAGCTTATTATTCCAAACCTTATTATAAGATAGACGGTGTACGTGCCGCTGATGAATATGGTGTTACTGCCGGTTTTGGATTACCCATACCGAGAACCCGTTCTGTATTGAGCCTTTCTGCGCAATACGTGCGAACCAAAGGAACCCAAGCAGCGTTCTTGAACGAAAATACATTGCGCATTTGTATCGGAGTAACCTTTAACGAACGTTGGTTCTTCAAGCGTAAAGTGGATTAATGGAAATTGAATAGACAAAAATATAACAACTAAAATTTAAATACAATGAAAATTAAGACGCTTGTGGCTGTCTTGCTCCTTTCGGGTGGAGTGACCAGCACTTTCGCACAGACTGAAAATTGTAATTCGAACAGTAGTATCTCTCATGAAGCAGTGAGAGCTGGTAACTTTAAGGATGCATACGCTCCTTGTATGGCTGTATTGAAGGATTGTCCTACACTGCGGTATTACACATTTACAGATGCTCAGAAGATTTTAGTGGGTTTCTTGAGTCAGATTAAGGATAGAAATTCTGCTGATTACAAGAAGTATTTTGATGAGTTGATGGATGTATATGATTTGAGAATGAAGTACATTCCTGAATTCATTGGTAAGGGAATGAAGGGCGTGCCGAGTGTGGCTGATGCCTTGGGTGCCAAAGCTGTGGATTATCTTCAGTTCGCTCCTGCTCCGGACCTTAATACGGCTTATAATTGGCTGAAAGAATCTGTTCATGCTGAAAAGGGTGGTTCCAAAGGTGCGGTGTTGCACTATTTCCTGGATACTTCCATGCAGAAGGTAAAGGCTGATGATAATCATACCGACCAGTTCTTCCAGGATTATATTGATGCTTCCAAGTATGCAGATGACGCACTTGCTGCTGAAACCAAGGAAGCTAAGAAGGCTAACTTGCAAGCTATCAAGGATAACCTCGTGGCCATGTTCATTCAGAGTGGTGTAGCTGATTGTGAATCTTTGCAGAATATCTATGGTCCTAAGGTGGAAGCAAGCAAGACTGACTCCGCTTTCTTGAAGAAGGCATTGAACATCCTGAAATTGATGAAGTGCAACGAAAGCGAAGTTTACTTCAAGGCATCTGAGTACATGTATCAGATTGACCCGACTGCCGATGCAGCTGTAGGTGTAGCATACATGTACTATAAGAAAGGTGACTATGACAATGCCGTGAAGTATTTTGATGAAGCATTGGCTAAAGAAACAGATAATGACAAGAAGGCTGAAATGGCATACGCTACTGCCGCAGCCTTGATGCAGGCCAAGAAACTCTCTCAGGCAAGAAGCTACTGCCAAAAGGCTATGAGCTTTAAGGAGAACTATGGAGAGCCTTATATTTTACTGGCACAGCTTTACGGCTCCAATCCTAACTGGACCGATGAGCCTGCTCTGAATAAGTGTACTTACTTTGTAGTAATTGACAAGCTGCAGAGAGCTAAAGCTGTAGATCCTTCAGTTACAGAACGTGCTAACGAATTGATTAGTACTTATTCCCGCCACACTCCCCAGGCTAAAGACCTCTTTATGTTGGGTTACAAAGCTGGTGACCGTATCACTATCGGTGGATGGATAGGTGAATCTACAACTATCAGATAAAATCATGTTGCTACAACCCATCAACATTGTTTATCATAAAAATGCGAGCATAACCATTGTCCTTGGGGCAATGGTTATGCTTCTTTTATTTTCTTCGTGTTCCGGGAAGAAGAAGGAGCTGGGAGATGCCATTACCGAGCGTGACTCTATGGCAGTGATGGATACCCGCGGGGTGACTACACTGGTTTCTGATTCCGGTGTAACGCGTTACCGTATCAATACGGAAGAGTGGCTGGTCTTTGACCGGAAGAATCCTCCTTACTGGGCTTTTGAAAAGGGGGTCTATTTGGAGAAGTTCGACTCTATCTTCCAAGTGGAGGCAAGTATCAAGGCTGATACAGCCTACTTCTTTAATAAGGAGGAGTTGTGGAAACTGATGGGGAATGTGCATATACAGAATTTGAAAGGTGAGCAGTTTGATACAGAGCTGCTGTATTGGGACCAGCGGGCACAAAGAATTTATTCGGATGAGTTTATCCGTATCGAGCAGCCTGACCGTATCATTACGGGACATGGCTTTGAATCCAATCAGCAGATGACTGTTTACACGATTCGCAAGCCGGAGGGTATCTTCTATGTTGACGAGGAGACTGCCGCAGCAGACAGCTTGCAGACTGATACCATAAATTGATAAAATGGATACCGTTATTTTTTTATTGATAACCATGGCTTTCTCTGCTTTCTTTTCAGGAATGGAGATTGCCTTTGTTTCCGTAGATAAACTGCGCTTTGAGATGGAAAGGAAGTCAGGCGTCACTTCCGGTATCATTTCCTATTTCCTTCGCAACCCGAATAACTTCATCTCGACCATGCTGGTGGGTAATAACATCGCGCTTGTCATTTATGGTATCTTGATGGCACAAATCATAGAGGTGAATCTTCTTGCCGGAATTATTTCCAATCATTTTGTAATGGTGTTGGTGCAGACTGTAATTTCCACTCTTATTATTTTGGTAACCGGTGAGTTCTTGCCGAAGACTTTGTTTAAAATCAATCCCAATCTGATGCTGAGGGTATGTGCCATTCCTTTATTCATATGTTATGTCATTCTGTTTCCTGTTTCAAAGTTTGCATCGGGATTGTCGTATCTGTTCCTTCGGATATTTGGGATGAAAGTAAACAAGGAGGCGTCGGCCAAGGCTTTTGGCAAAGTGGATTTGGATTACTTCATCCAGTCGAGCATAGAGAATGCGGAAAGTGAAGAAGAACTGGATGCAGAGGTAAAGATATTCCAAAATGCGCTTGACTTTTCGAATATAAAGATACGCGACTGTATTGTACCGCGTACAGAGGTGGTAGCTGTAGATCTGACCACTACATTGGAAGAATTGAAATGTCTTTTTGTGGAGTCGGGTATTTCCAAAATCATAGTATATGATGGAAATATAGATAATGTGGTGGGATATATTCACTCGTCGGAGATGTTCAGGAATCCGGTGGACTGGAGGAATAACGTGAAGGAAGTGCCTATTGTACCCGAAACGATGTCGGCCCACAAACTGATGAAACTGTTCATGCAACAGAAAAAAACGATTGCTGTAGTGGTGGACGAATTCGGTGGTACGGCGGGTATCGTCTCTTTAGAGGATTTGGTGGAAGAAATTTTTGGCGATATTGAGGATGAGCATGATAACACATCCTATGTGTGTAAGCAGTTGGGTGAACGTGAATATGTGCTTTCGGCCCGTCTGGAAATAGAAAAGGTAAATGAGACTTTCGGGCTCGACCTGCCGGAATCGGATGATTATCTGACAGTGGGCGGTCTGATTTTGAACCGTTATCAAAGTTTCCCGAAACTGCATGAAGTGATTGAAGTGGATAATTATCAGTTTAAAATAATCAAGGTAACAGCCACTAAAATTGAGTTGGTAAGACTGAAAGTCATTGAATAATTTCATTTAGGCGTAATTTTTTAAAGAATAAATGGATGCGTATTAGCATTTTTTGTATCTTCGTGCGCTAAAATGAACATGTTAGGAAAATAATAATAAACAAATAAATCATATTAACTAAAATGGCAACATTACAAAACATTCGGTCTAAAGGACCTTTATTGGTGATTGTTATTGGTTTGGCGCTGTTTGCTTTCATCGCAGGTGACGCGTGGAAAGTGCTTCAGCCACACCAGTCACAAGACGTAGGTGAAGTGAACGGGGAATCAATTTCCGCTCAGGATTTTCAAGCATTGGTAGAAGAATATACAGAAGTCATCAAGTTCTCCAGTGGCAACAGTGCATTGAGCGATGAGCAGACAAACCAAATCAAAGATGAAGTATGGAGAACATACGTCAATAATAAGCTGATTGAAAAGGAAGCAAAGAAACTCGGTCTGGTTGTATCGAAGGCTGAGATTCAGGCTATCATTAATGCCGGTGTGCATCCGATGCTGCAACAGACTCCGTTCCGTAATCCTCAGACCGGTGCGTTTGATAAGGATATGTTGAAGAAGTTCTTGGTGGACTATTCAAAAATGAATAAGGCACAGATGCCTTCACAATATGCAGAATACTATGAATCCATGTACAAGTTCTGGTCTTTCCTCGAAAAGTCCCTTATCCAGGCACGTCTTCAGGAGAAGTATCAAGCTTTGATTACAAAATCCCTTTTCTCCAACCCGGTAGAAGCTCAGGACGCTTTTGATGCAAGAGTAGAGCAGTCAGACCTGCTGCTTGCTGCAGTTCCCTATTCTTCTATCGTTGACTCTACCATCGTTATCAAGGATTCTGATTTGAAGGCTGCATACGACAAGAAGAAAGAACAGTTCAAGCAATATGTGGAAACTCGCAATATCAAGTTCATTGATGTGCAAGTTACTGCAAGTGCAGAAGACAGAGCTGCTCTCCAGAAGGAAATGGAAGAATACACTGAACAACTTACTGCCAATCCTTCTGACTATACTACCTTTATCCGTTCTACCGGTTCCGAAGCTCCTTATACAGACTTGTTCTACACTACTAAGTCTCTGCCTGCTGATGTGACAGCCCGTTTGGACTCTGTTGCGGTGGGTGGTGTATTCGGACCTTATTATAACGTATCGGACAATACTCTTAACTCTTTCAAGAAATTGGCTACTGCTGCTATGCCGGACTCTATCGAGTTCCGTCAGATTCAGGTAGTTGCCGAAGATGCTGAAAAGACGAAGACTTTAGCCGACAGCATCTACAATGCTATTAAGGGTGGTGCCAGCTTTGCTGAAATTGCGAAGAAGTACGGTCAGACCGGTGAGCCTACCTGGATCTCTTCAGCTAACTACGAAGGCGCACAGATTGACGGTGACAACTTGAAATATATTACTGCTGTCACTACTTTGGGACAGAACGAACTGACCAATCTGGCGTTGGGACAAGCAAATGTCATTTTGCAGGTAACCAACAAGAAGGCTGTCAAGGATAAATATAAGGTAGCCGTTATCAAGCGTCCGGTAGAATTCAGTAAGGAAACTTACAGCAAGGCATACAATGAATTCAGCCAGTTTATCGCTGCAAACAATACTTTAGAGAAAATGATTGCCAATGCGGAAGATGCCGGTTATAAGTTGTTGGATAGAGCCGACTTGTACAGCTCTGAACATGGTATCGGTGGTATCAGAGGTACCAAAGATGCTTTGAAATGGGCGTTTGAGGCAAAGGCCGGTGAAGTTTCCGGTTTGTACGAATGTGGCGAGAGCGACCGTATGCTGGTAGTAGGTGTTGCAAGTATTGTTCCTGAAGGTTATCGCCCACTGGCTTTGGTAAAGGACCAGTTGAGAGCTGAAATTCTCCGTGATAAGAAAGCAGAGAAGATTATGGCTGATATGAAGGCTGCCAATGCAACTTCGTTCGAGCAGTACAAGAATATGGCAAATGCTGTTAGTGATTCTGTAAAGCACGTTACTTTCTCTGCTCCTGCCTATATCCCGGCATTGCGTAGCAGCGAACCTCTGGTAGGCGCATACGCTTCTATTGCCGAAGTGAACAAGCTGAGTGCTCCTATCAAGGGTAATGGTGGTGTATTCGTTCTGCAACCTTATGCAAAAGAGAAACTGAACGAAACATTCAACAAGGAAACTGAAGAGGCTAACTTGGCTAACATGCACGCACGCATGGCAAGCCAGTTCATCAGTGACTTGTATCTGAAAGCCAACGTAAAAGACCAACGTTATTTATTCTTCTAAGAATAAAAAAACATATTGAAAAGCCGTCCGGTATTTCCGGGCGGCTTTTTCATTCTCTGTACATTTCATTTTCTATACTCTCCGTTGTCTTTGTGCAACTTTATTCCTACCTTTGCATTCTTGAAAGAGTTTTGTTTTAATGAAAAACGATATGCAGAAACGACCTCTATTGGGCTTGACGCTCTCTGAATTGCAGAATGTGGTGAAGAATCTGGGAATGCCCGGTTTCTCTGCCAAGCAGATAGCTTCCTGGCTGTATGACAAGAAGGTGACTTCTATAGACGAAATGAGCAATCTTTCGTTGAAGCATCGGGAATTGCTGAAAGAAATCTATGAGGTAGGTGCCGAAGCGCCGGTAGATGCCATGCGCTCTGTAGACGGTACGGTGAAATACTTGTACCGGGCAGGCGAGGGGCATTTCGTGGAAGCTGTCTATATACCCGACGAAGACCGGGCTACGCTTTGTGTCTCCTCTCAGGTGGGCTGTAAGATGAATTGCAAGTTCTGTATGACCGGCAAACAAGGTTTTACTGCCAATCTGACATCCAACCAGATTATTAATCAAATCAATTCGTTGCCCGAAAGGGACAAGCTTACCAATGTGGTAATGATGGGCATGGGTGAACCACTTGATAATCTGGACGAGGTATTGAAAGCGCTGGAAATAATGACCGCCTCATATGGGTATGCGTGGAGTCCCAAGCGTGTTACACTTTCTTCTGTGGGATTGAAGAAGGGCTTGCAGCGTTTTATTGAGGAATCGGACTGCCATCTGGCTATCAGCCTTCATTCGCCGATACCTTTGCAACGCCGCGAACTGATGCCGGCAGAGAAGGCGTTCTCCATCACGGAGATTGTGGAATTGTTAAGAAACTATGATTTTAGCAAACAGCGCAGACTATCTTTTGAATATATTGTTTTCAAAGGAGTGAATGACTCGTTACCGTATGCAAAGGAACTTCTGAAGCTGCTACGCGGGCTGGACTGCCGGATTAACCTGATTCGTTTTCATGCCATACCTGGAGTGAATCTTGAAGGGGCTGATATGGAAACCATGACTGCGTTCCGTGATTATCTGACTTCGCACGGTCTGTTTACCACTATACGGTCATCGCGTGGAGAGGATATATTTGCCGCTTGTGGCATGTTGTCCACTGCCAAGCAGGAGGAGAATAAAGAAGAATTAATATAAATTATTAACTTAGGTAGGGAGGATATTACGCATTCTTCGTAGCTTTGTGAAAAACTAAAATGATAGAGATATGAGAAAGCACTTGTTTTATTTAAGTATGGTTCTCGTACTGACACTTTTTTCCGCTTGCGGTGGTGGTAAAAAGGGTGTGTTTACTCCGACCTCCAGTGGTCGTGCGTATGAAGTTCTGGTAGTGGTGGAGCCCGGCTTGTGGGAACGTCCTGCCGGTAGGGCGCTTTTCGATGTGCTTGATTCTGATGTTCCGGGGCTTCCCCAGTCAGAACGTTCATTCCGAATCATGTATACTGCCCCTTCCAATTATGATGCCACTTTAAAACTGATTCGCAATATCATTATTGTCGATGTGAACAAGGACCTCTATACCCAGCCTAAATTCAAGTATGCAAGGAATGTATATGCTGCTCCTCAGTCTATTCTCACTATTCAGGCACCGGACGAGGCTTCGTTCGAGAAATTTGTGGAGGAGAATAGGCAGGTAATCATCGATTTCTTTACCCATGCGGAAATGAATCGTCAGATTTCAGTATTGAAGGACAAGCATAGCGACTATATAGCAACGAAGGTGAAAAGCCAGTTCGATTGCGATGTATGGGTGCCGGGCGAACTGACATCTACCAAGGAGGGTGAGAACTTCTTCTGGGCAGGTACGAATGCAGCTACCGGCGACCAGAACTTTGTAATCTACTCTTATCCTTATACGGATAAGGATACGTTTACTAAAGAATATTTTGTTCATAAACGCGATTCCATGATGAAGGTTAATATCCCTGGTGCCCGTGAAGGCATGTATATGTCGACGGATTCTCTGATGACCGATGTACGCCCCACCAGTGTGCAGGGAGACTATGCACTGGAGGCCCGCGGCTTGTGGCGCATAAAGGGTGACTTCATGGGCGGTCCGTTCGTATCGCATGTACGTTTGGACAAGGCCAATCAGCGTATTATCGTATCTGAAATATTTATTTATTCACCTGATAAAATGAAACGTAATCTGGTACGTCAGATGGAGGCTTCGCTCTATACCTTGAAACTGCCCGGCAGCAAGCAGGAAGGTACGGAAATTCCGGTAGGCGTAACCTCAAAAGATACTACTAATAATAAGTAATAAAAATGGAAGACAACAAAATAAGAGTCGGCATTACACAAGGCGACATTAATGGTGTAGGGTATGAAGTGATTTTAAAGACGTTTGCAGACCCGGTGATGCTGGAATTGTGCACGCCGATTATCTACGGTTCGCCTAAAGTGGCAGCTTATCATCGTAAATCATTGGACTTGCCTACCAACTTCAGTATCGTCAACTCCGCCTCCGAAGCGGTTCCCAATCGCTTGAGTGTAGTGAACTGTACGGATGATGAAGTAAAGGTTGAGTTCTCTAAACCTGACGTTGAAGCTGGTAAAGCTGCACTTGGTGCACTGGAAAAAGCCATTGAGGAATATAAGGAGGGAATGATAGACGTGATTGTCACAGCTCCCATCAACAAGCATACCATCCAGTCGGAGGAGTTTGCCTTCCCCGGACATACGGAGTATATAGAGCAAAAATTGGGAGATGGCGAGAAGGCCCTTATGATTCTGATGAAAGATGACTTCCGGGTAGCATTGGTGACCGGACATATTCCCGTTAAAGAGATAGCCGGAAGCATCACCAAAGAACTGATACAAGAAAAACTGAAGATATTCAACCGCTCCTTGAAGCAGGATTTTGCTATCAGCGCACCGCGTATTGCAGTGCTTTCGCTGAATCCGCATGCAGGAGACGGCGGATTGCTGGGAACTGAAGAGCAGGAGATTATCATTCCGGCCATCAACGAAATGGCTGCTAAGGGTATGCTTTGCTATGGTCCTTATCCGGCAGACGGGTTTATGGGCTCAGATAACTTTACCCATTTTGATGGTATCCTGGCCATGTATCACGACCAGGGGCTGGCACCGTTCAAGGCATTGGCTATGGACGAGGGCGTAAACTATACTGCTGGCTTGCCGGTGATACGCACTTCGCCTGCTCATGGCACGGCCTACGATATTGCCGGGAAAGGAATCGCCTCTGAAGATTCATTCCGGCAGGCTATCTATGTGGCAATAGATGTGTTCCGTAACCGCCAGCGTGAGAAAGAGGCACATGCAAATCCGCTGCGCAAGCAATATTACGAGAAACGTGACGATAGCGACAAACTGAAACTCGATAGTGTAGAAGAAGATTTGTAGAATGACAAAAGCGGAAATACAACAAGTAAAATTACGTTTCGGCATTATCGGCAACAATGAAGCGCTGATGCGTGCCATTGATATCGCTATCCAGGTAGCGCCCACCGACTTGTCTGTACTGATTACCGGAGAGAGTGGTGTGGGAAAGGAGAGCTTTCCGCAGATAATACACCAGTACAGCCGGCGCAAGCATGGACAGTACATTGCCGTGAACTGTGGAGCCATTCCCGAAGGGACGATTGACTCGGAACTGTTCGGTCATGAGAAGGGCGCATTTACCGGGGCTATCGGCGAACGGAAGGGGTATTTCGGTGAGGCCAACGGCGGAACAATCTTCCTTGATGAAGTCGGCGAATTGCCTTTGCCTACCCAGGCACGCTTGTTGCGTGTGCTCGAGAGCGGTGAATTCATCAAAGTAGGTTCTTCTAAGGTGGAAAAGACCGATGTGCGTATTGTTGCCGCTACCAATGTAAACTTGACACAAGCCATTGCTGACGGACGTTTTCGTGAAGACTTGTATTACCGTTTGAACACAGTTCCTATTCAGGTCCCTCCATTGCGCGAACGCGGTGAAGACGTGGTGCTGCTGTTCCGAAAGTTTGCTTCGGACTTTGCAGAAAAGTACCGTATGCCTGCCATTCAGCTGACGGAAGACGGCAAGCAAGTGTTGCTGGGCTACTCATGGCCGGGTAATGTGCGCCAGTTGAAGAATATCACCGAGCAGATATCCATCATTGAGACCAATCGTGAAATCAATGCATCCATACTGAAGGGCTATCTGCCTGAGCAGAACAATATGCAGCGCCTGCCTGCCTTGTTTGGAGTGAAGGAGGACAAGAGCTTTGGGAGTGAACGGGAAATTCTCTACCAGGTTCTGTTTGATATGCGCCAGGATGTAACGGACTTGAAAAAGTTGGTGCATGAGATTATGGCTGAAAGGGGAACGGTAGCCAATCCGGCGGTTGCCACATCGGCCTACTATACGCCGGCTACTCCGGCGGTGGTACCTCCGGTAACATCCAGTGTCCCCACCATTATACATCCTTCGGTAAAGCCGGTTACTCCGGTGGACGATGATTTCCAGGATACGGAAGAATATGTGGAGGAGTCACTCTCCCTGGATGAAGTGGAGAAAGAAATGATACGTAAGGCGCTTGAAAAACATCACGGCAAGCGTAAGAGTGCGGCTCAGGATTTGAATATCTCTGAGCGTACGTTATACAGAAAGATAAAAGAATATGGATTGGATTAAAAAAGCGGCATTTGCTTCCTTGTTGGTAAGCTTGTTATTTCTGGTGAATTCATGTAGTATGAAGTTGGGGCTTGCTCCGATAAGCTCTATCGACTATACAAAGGTAAAAACGATTTCCATTGCCGATTTCCAGAACCGGGCAGAGTATGTATATGCACCGCTGGCAACAGAATTTAACCAGAAAATGAAGGATATGTTCATTCAGCAGACTCGCCTGCAACTGGTGAATTCCGGAGGAGACCTGGAAATAGACGGAGAAATAACCGGCTACAATCAATATAATGAATCGGTGGATGCCAGCGGCTACTCTTCGAAGGTGAAGGTGACGCTGACTGTCAACGTGCGCTACACCAATAACACGAACCATGAGGAGGACTTTGAACAGCAGTTCTCGGCTTTCCAGACCTATGATTCCTCAAAATTGCTGACCGAAGTGCAGGACCAGCTGATAACCTTGATGGTGAAAGACATTGCCGAACAGATTTTCAATGCAACTGTAGCTAACTGGTAAACTCATGACGCCTACCCATTTGCAACAATGGATTCAGCATCCCGAGACGCTGAATAGGGATACTTTGTACGAGCTTCGCACATTGGTGGCACGCTATCCTTATTTCCAGTCGCTCCGTTTGCTCTATCTGAAAAACCTCTATCTGCTGCACGACATCAACTTTGGCGCGGAGTTGCGCAAGGCTGTGTTGTATGTGGCAGACCGTCGTGTGCTGTTTTACTTTATAGAGGGTGACCGCTATACTTTGAAATCCCGGAAGGTCTCGTCGCTGTTTTCCGGCGATTTGGAGAAAGAGCCGAGTGTGGACCGTACCCTTTCCTTGATTGACGCATTTCTGGCTACTGTTCCCGAAGAGCATTCACAGCATACGGAGCTGGATTATGCGGTGGATTATACGGCCTATTTAATGCAGGAAGAACCCGGTGTGGATGCAGAAGATGAATCGGAAGTGCCTAAACTGCGCGGGCATGAATTGATAGATGACTTTATCCAAAAGAGTGAGTCTTCGGATGCCTCGGATACGAGAAGGGAGTTTCTTGTAGAGAAGGAGGAAGAGACTGAAGAAGAGGAAGAACCCTCAGTATCGCCGGTAACGGAAGAGTTGGACGATAGCTGTTTTACGGAAACTTTAGCCAAAATCTATATAAAACAGCACCGATATGACAAGGCGCTTGAAATTATTAAAAAATTAAGTTTGAATTATCCAAAAAAAAATGCTTACTTTGCAGACCAAATCAGATTTTTGGAGAAATTGATTATTAACGCTAAATCAAAATAACAAAATGTATTTATTATTAGTTATCTTAATGCTGATTGCATCTGTGCTGATGTGCTTCATTGTATTGATTCAAAATTCTAAAGGAGGTGGTCTGGCATCAGGCTTTTCATCATCCAACCAAATTATGGGTGTGCGCAAGACTACGGACTTTTTGGAAAAAGCAACCTGGACTCTGGCAGCTGTCATGGTAGTCTTCAGTATTGTTTCTGCTTACACTATTCCTTCTTCCACAGGCAAGGGCGGTGATGTGATTCTGGAACAGGCGCAACAAGAAGAAAAAACTAATCCTTATAACATGCCCGTAGGTACAGAAGCTCCGCAATCGGAGGCCCCTGCAGCTACAACTCCGGCTGAAGCTCCTGCTCCTGCAGCAGAATAAGATAAGGATATTGCGGATGACTCCCGCTTGGAAAAATAAGAGAAAGGTTGATACTGAAAAGGTGTCAGCCTTTTTTCGTTTTGATGAAGTATTTATTTACCTTTGTCAGCAATTTATGCAATCTGATTAATAAATTGAAATCCAAATAGTACAATGACAGAACAACTCAAACTTAAATTGAATGATTCCAAGGCTACCCGTTGGGGGGCATTGGTGATTGTTGCCTTCACGATGATGGCAGCTTATTATGTAAACGACGTGGTAGCACCGTTGAAGACAATGTTGGAAACGGACTTGGCTTGGTCGAGTACCGATTTCGGATTCTTTACCGGTGGTTATAGTTTTCTGAATGTTTTTTTCCTGATGTTGATTTGGGGAGGATTAATCCTCGACCGCTTTGGTATCCGTTTCACCGGAAAGCTGGCAACTATCCTGATGGTAGGTGGTACAGCACTTGAATACTATGCAATGACGGGACTTGCCGGTGCCGACGCGACTTTATTCGGAATCAATGAAATATTTGGCTATAAAACGGGTGTGTTTGTTGCTTTTGCCGGTTATTCCATTTTTGGAGTAGGAGCGGAGGTCGCCGGTATTACAGTTTCCAAAATCATAGCCAAGTGGTTTAAGGGGAAAGAGCTTGCCACGGCTATGGGGGTACAAGTCGCTTTAGCACGTATCGGTTCGCAAGCCGGTTATGCCGTAGCCATTCCTTTGGCCCGTGCTTTCGGTATTTCCACACCGGTGTTGTTGGGTTTGGTTCTGTTGTTGGGCGGTATGATTGCTTTCTTCATCTTTGCAGTGATGGACAAGAAGCTGGACAAACAGATGGAAGCTGCTGCCATTGCTGCCGGTACGGAAGATGAGGAAGAGAAGTTCTCTTTTAAGGATGTGAAGAATATTCTGGTCAATCCCGGTTTCTGGCTGATAGCATTGCTGTGTGTATTGTTCTACTCTTGTGTATTCCCATTCCAGAAGTTTGCTTCCGAGTTGATGATTATCAAATACGGTATCAATGAGAATGTGGCCGGTACATTTGCCGGACTTCCGGCATTGGGAGCGCTGATTCTGACTCCGGTCTTTGGTGGTTTCATTGACAAGCGGGGCAAGTCCGCATCTATCATGCTGCTGGGCTCGGCCATGCTGATATGTGTGCATTTCATTTATGCTATTCCCGATATAAACTATTGGCTGGTAGCTATTGTGCTGATGATAATTTTGGGTATCGCTTTCTCGCTGGTACCTTCTGCCATGTGGCCGGCTGTGGCCAAGATATTCCCGGTAAGCCAGTTGGGTACGGCATACGCATTGATTTTCTTTATCCAGAATATCGGTCTTTGGGGTATTCCTACATTGATAGGGTGGGTGCTTGATGCCTATTGTATATCCGGCAAGAAACCAGATGGAACGAATATGTATGACTATACGGTGCCTATGTGCATTTTTACCGGTATTGCCTGCTTGTCCCTTATAGTGGCTCTACTGCTGAAGAAGGCAGACAAGAAGTATGGTTATAAGCTGGAAGAGCCTAATATTCAGAAATAATAGGAAAAGCGGATACCGTATGATGGAAATACCCGAAGGAAAAGTAAGTCTGTTGGACGCTGTTCCGGTCCGCTGTGGACATATAACAACCGAATGGGAAGGTGAGTGCGCCGTACTCGCCTACCCACGGTTTAAATACGAATGGATGCGTCGTTTTTTATTGCCGAAGGGGATGTCTCCTGACATCCATGTGAGGCTGGAAGAACACGGTACAGCTGTCTGGAATCTGATAGATGGACATCGTACCGTGCGCGAAATCATCTCTCTACTTGCCAGGCACTTTGGGGAGGAAGAGAATTATATTCCCCGGGTCACCGCCTACGTAATGCAGTTGCGTAAGGATGGATTTATCCAGTTGACAATCCGGAATTAGAATTCCTTTATTCCCTATCTACTTTTATCAATCCTCCCGTTGCCGTATCAAACAGCACTTTGATGGTAGAATTCTTGTTGAACAGTACCGGTGCGAGGTATTCTACGGTGCCGAATTGGGTAATGGGAAGTTGGTCGTCAAACAATTTCTTATTGTTATACATCAATGTCACTTGTGCCTTGCCCGGAAGGTTATAGGCTACACCGTCCACTTTCTTTTTGCCTTCCTCGGTGGCAGATACATCGGGACTTTTGAGGTCGGTGACGCTGATATAATACGGTTCACCGGCAAGGTCATTATTGGCCACCACTCCCAGCTTTCGGGAAAAACGGAAAGCCACCTCATCTTTCATCTCTTTAGGCGTCAGCCGGATGGTGAATGTCTTGGGTTCTTTCTTTATTTTGCCCGAGAACATTTCCGTCATAGCCGTTTCCTGCTGGTTCAGATTGTCAAGCATCAGCTTGAGTTGGGCGCCGTCCTTGGGCATATTGTCTGCTTCGCCGCGCAGGAGGGCATTCTTGCTTTCGCGGATGCTGTATATTTCCTTGGCCACCAGCTCGGCCATCTTGGCACTGGAGTTGGACATCAGTATTTCTTCCGTCAGAAAACTGCGTGGGTCAATGCTGCTTTCGGTGGCTTTGGCTTCGGGCGTCTTGGCAGCAGGCTTGCCGCTGAACGGAATGTTGATGGAGCGGACAATTCCGTCTTCGGTAAGCTCCATAAGGGGTGCTACGGTCTTGTCTTTCATCTTCACGAAATAGACGTTGTCCTTATCCGGTACACCGGCTATGCGGGTTTCTATCTTATCCAGTGTCCAGAACTCCTCGGGTTCGGCAGACACGTTGTTGAGACGCAGATAGCGGTCGGCATATCTGCAAAATTCTCCGGGAGTGTAAGTATGTTTGGTGGCTTGCAATACGATTTCTATTTCTGTTTTGGGCAACATATAAGTCACTCCGTAGTCTTTGCCACGCATCACACCGGTGGTTACGTCTGTTTGCGCCATGGCAGTGATAGACAAGAACAGAGCTGAGAGCATCAATATATTCTTCTTCATAATGTACATTCGTTTAGACTGATTTAGCTAAGGGACAAAGTTAATGAAGTTATCTTTGCTAAATATTGCTTTATAAATTATTAACAGAGCTGACGAACTGTACGCAAACCGGCATGTCGACTACAATGTCCTGATGAGTGTCTTCCAAAAGTCCGGTAGCTTCGTTTCGTTTGTATACCTGAATGACATTGCTGTCGCGGCAGGCGGCAAGCAAGTATTTGCCGTTGGGCGTGATGTTGAAGTTGCGGGGATGGATGCCGGTGGGCTGATAACCTACCTTTGCCAAGGTTCCATTTTCGGGATTCACGGCAAAGATGGCGATGCCGTCTTCTTTCAGACGGTTACTGGCGTAGAGGTATTTCCCATCCGGACTGAGGTGGATGTCTGCACTTCCACGGGCGGCTACGGTGTCGGCTGTGATAGTCTGTATCTGTTCCAGGCAGCCGTCGTCGTAACTGAAGGCAATGACCTTACCGGACAGTTCGGTGATGAGATAGGCAAACTTCCCGTTAGGGCTGAATGTCAGATGGCGCGGGCCGGAATCTGCCTCAATGCCAACGGCTTCCAGAGAAGCATGAGGAATAGGGTCGTCGGGGTGCATCACAAAGCGCAGGATGCGGTCGGCACTGAAGTCGGTGGCGAAGATATACTTTCCGTCCGGTGAAAAGACCGTGCAATGGATGTGGGGAGTGGCTTGCCGTATGGCGTCGGGACCGGTGGCAGAGCCTTGAAAGAGCGTGTCTGCAGGAGCCAAAGTGCCGTCTTTCTGTAAAGGAAAAACGGACATGGTTCCACCGCTGTAGTTGGCTGTCAACACTTCCCGGCCATTGGTGGCCACGTAGCAGGGGTCGGCGCCGAAGGTGGGAACGGTGTTCAGCAGGCGCAGTTCTCCCGTTTCCCGGTCGAAGGCAAGGGAGCTGAGGGCTGCTGTGCTGTCGTTCATTTCACTGACGGCATAGACAAATTCGCCATCTTCCGAGGGGACGAGGTAGGAGGGATTGGGCAATGCCGCTGAACTGAGCGGAACGGCTGTTCCCGTCTCCTGATTAAAGCGGAAGGTATAGATACCCTTGCTTGAGCCATTCGTGTAAGTACCTATTAGCATGGCGAGTTCGTCCTGGTCACCGTTAGTGCCCTTTGGAGAAGAGCCACATGCTGTCAAACCTAATCCGAGCATACAGAAAAGAAGTGTTTTCATTAATTTAATGTGTTAATGTGCCAATATGCTAATGTGCTAATTGGCTGCGCTGTATATGCTGCATGGTCATTGGTACATTAGCATATTGGCACATTAGCACATTAAAATTTAACTTCGGCAACACCGACGCGGTCATCGTTCAGCACGATGCGGAGGTCGCTGGCGGTAGTGCCTTTGAACGGATAGGAAATCAGTTTGCCGTATTCGCTGACGGTGCCCGAATATACGGTGAGGAACTGTCCGCCACCGCCCGAGAGCTGGATTTCGAAGGTTGCCGGCAGGTTGTTGTCACGTGTAAAGGCAATGGCAACTTTATCTACCTTGGCTCCGTTCTTCAAGGCAAAGGTAATATAATCTCCCTTATTTCCTTGCCATGCGGTATTGATTTTTTCGTCGAGCACGTTTTCGGCATCCTCTGGGTTGGTGCTGGCACTCACACGCTTTGCTGGTTTTTGGGCTTCAATGGCTTTGGCACGGGTCTGGTAGTCTTCTACGGTCAGCGTTCCGTTCAGGCGGATGTCTTCGGAAGAGGCGCCGGCCATGAGCACGAAGTCGCCGGGTTCCACCACCCATTTCATGTCGGTGTCCAGAAGCTCCAGGTGCTTGCGGTCGATGGTGAAGGACAGCTCCTGGGCTTCGCCCGGTTCGAGGTGGATGCGCTGGAAGCCTGCAAGATTCTTTTCGTAGGTGGTGATGCTGCTCAGTACGTCGCGGATATAGAGCTGCACTACTTCATCTCCGGCACGTTTGCCGGTGTTGGTCACCTTCAGGCGGACGGTGGCAGACTCGTTCGGGGTGATGACTCGGGGAGTGATGTCGAGGTCGGAGTACTCGAAGGTGGTGTAGCTTAAGCCGTAACCGAAGGGGTACAGTGCTCCGTTGATGCGTGACATGTTGCCCGTGGGCCCCGGATTCTTACCGCCGTCTATCTGTGAAGAAGGCTTGCAGGGGAAGTTGAAGGGGATTTGCCCTACGGTCTTGGGGAAGGTCACTGTCAGCTTTCCACCAGGGTTGTAGTCGCCGAAGAGGATGTCGGCCAGGGCCGTTCCGCCTTTGGAGCCGGGATACCAGGCTTCGAGGATGGCGGGGACGAACTTGTCTGCCCAGTTGATGGAGAGCGGGCGTCCGTTGATGAGTATCAGTACGACGGGCTTGCCCGTGGCTTGTATGGCTTGAAGCAGTTGCAACTGCCGGCCGGGCAGGTCGAGGCTGGTGCGCGATTTGTTTTCGCCGCAGGTGCGTTGTCCGCCGCCCAATACTACGACGGCAACATCAGCTTGGCGGGCATTTTCTACGGCTTTGTCTATCTCGGCTTGCTCGTCGTCGGTCAGAGGATAGTCTATGATTTCACTTTCGGGCCAGTGGGCATCCACTAGGTCGCAGCCTTTGGTGTAGAGCACCTCTGCCTTGCCTTTTGTCTTTTCTTGAATGCCTTCCAGTACAGTGGTCACCTCTACGGCAAGGGGGCCGTAATGGGTCAGCGCGTAGCCTTCTTCATTGGCATTGGGACCACAGACGGCAATCTTCTTGGTGGAGTTGATGTCTAAGGGCAATAGTTCACCGGCATTCTTCAGCAGAACGATGGACTCGCGGGATGCCTGCAAGGCGATGGCTTCGTTCTCTTCTTTTTCCACTTCACGGTCGGCACCGGCAAGGTCTGTCTGGTAGGGGGCATCGAACAGACCAATGAGGAACTTTACCCGGAGGATGTCGCGCACACGGTCGTTAATGACTTCTTCGCTCAGCCCGCCTTCCTTCACCAGTTCGCGGAGGGGAAGGACGAAGGAGTCGGGCGAGCGGAAGGTGCAGCGTACGTTCAGCCCGGCTTCCACGCTTTGGCGGACGGCTTCTTTCATGTCTTTGGCGGTGCCGTGCTTGGTGTAGAGGTATTCTACGGCGTCACTGTCGGATACGACGTAGCCACGGAATCCCATTTCGCCACGCAGGCGGGTGGTGAGCCAGTAGTAGCTGCCCTGCACGGGGATGCCGTCGTAATCGTTGTACGAACTCATTACGCCCAGCATGCCGGCTTCCCGGATGACGCGTTTGAAGGGGTAGATGTGTATGTTCTCCACTTCGCGCGGCGACATTTGCGGGTCCACGCGTGCCATGCCTTCGCGGGCGCCTTTGTTGTTACTGTAAGCGGCAAAGTGCTTGCCGGTGGCGGCCACTTGGTGGTTGTGCTGCAAGCCGCGCACCATTTCGATGCCCAGTTCGGCTACGAGGTAGGGAGATTCGCCGTAAACTTCTTCGTAGCGTCCCCAGCGCTGGTCGCGTCCTACGTCGAGGATGGGGGCGTAGACGTTGGTGTAGCCCAGCATGCGGGCTTCGCGTCCGGTGATGAGTCCTACTTGGCGAATCAGTTCACGGTTCCAGGTATGTCCCAGTCCCAGTTGGGTGGGGAAGTTGGTGGCGCGGTAGCTTTCCACGCCGCGTATGCCTTCGTTGGTAAAGTCTACGGGGATGCCGAGACGGGTATCTTCCACAAAGAACCGTTGCACCTCGTTCAGTGCCCAGGCGTGGCGCGAGGCGGGCCAGACGTAGGCATTGTCCGAGGGAGGCAGCCCCCATTGCTGGAAGCCGTTCAGGTGTTCGTCGATGGCGCCGATACCGTCTTTCCAGAGCAGCTCTTTCCATTCGGGGGTGGGGAGGTCGTCTTTCAGTACGCGTTTGTAGCCGTAGAGGGTGACCATTTGGCAGGTCTTTTCGTCCAGCGTCATCTGTTGCAGCAGGTTTTCGATGCGTGCTTCGAGCGGGGCGGAGGGGTCTTCGTACACGTCTTTCACTCCGTTTTTGTTGAAGTCTATCCAACCTTTGCGGTACATTTCACTTTTCACCGGCTTGTAGGTTGCCGGTGTTTTGGCAGGCTTTTGTGCGCAGAGCAGTGTGCTTCCTCCAAGCAGCAGGGTTAGGGCTATAAGGTTCTTCATGATATGTTCTAAAAATCTCTTGGTTATTATAGTTTCTTTTGTTGACAAAAATACGGCTAATGTGTGAAATAAAGGGATAAAATAGTCCGAAGTATCGGCTTTTATTGTCCGAAGGGTCTTCCTCTTACTAAAAATATCCTCCAAGACGCTACCGGGGAATTCAAATCATTATTAGACGAAACATATCATTCACTTTTAAAAAGAAAGAGAGAACACTATAATAACCTGAAAAGTAGATGCAATCGCGGTGTATACAAGTATTACGGCTACATCTGTTAAACGAGGGTGTATTTATATAATAGGAATCTGTTGGCGGAATTGTTGCTTGTACGGAAGAACTTTCTTTTCAACCTTGGGATGTCTAAACCCAACCTTGGTTTAGACATCCCAAGGTTGGGTATGGAAAAACCAAAGTTTGGGATAGATTGCTTCCTTAATTCTTTCCGGTTTTTCAGTTAACTTCAGAGACTTTTTCCGTTAACTTCCCATCTCTTTTGTGCAAATATCCATTACAGAAGATAGATATTCCCTCTTGCAGGGGGTAATTCCGTCAACGGATACTGGCTTTGGTAGCTGTTTGAACATTGATGACAATGGGGTGCACATATTCTATGTATGGAAGATTATTGTTTTTATCACGAAAAGTCAGTATTAGCTAATATTTGTAAATATATGGTGATTGCTAATAAAAGAATATGTATCTTTGGGCCAAAGAAAGCGGTAGAGGATGAAAAATAAAGTAGCATTTATCCCTTTTTCACCCTCCCTACTTAGCAATGAGTTACGCAATCTTTTAAATTTCAGACCGTTACAAAGTCATGGGGTTGACTGGATTTGACAGCGGGCAGAAATGGTAAGTAAGCATGCAGTGCGTCGTTGATTTGCACTTTAATCTCAGTCCTCAAAATTTTATCTGGCGAAACTCGTTACGCTCTCGCTGCTTAATCGAAGTATAGTAGATTGAAGCTTAATCCCGGCACCAGGTGCTGGGACGTGACATCACTCGGAAGCTGTTGCTCCGAAGCATTCCGATAAAGTGGTGCAGTCAAATCGGGGATAGTTCGTGTCAGCCTCGTGGCGCGGGTGAAAATTTAGAGGATAAGGCAACGGTTGATGGCTTTGGTTCTGCCGCTGCACGAAAATTTAGGCAAAGATAAGCATGTAGAAAGCTTATGATTTCCTCGTTTGGACGAGGGTTCGATTCCCTCCAGCTCCACGGATATAGTAAAAAGAAGTTTGTAAGTCCTTGAATTCCAGTAATTCAGGGGCTTTTTCTTTTCTTCTACTCCCCCTACCTTTTATATTCATTTAGAAAATAGTTGTAGTAAATGTGCTACAATTCAAAATTAATATCTACTTTTGTCTGTTCAAAAACCAATAACTATTAGAAGTGGGGGCAACACTTTAAATTCTGCAACAGATTTATGAAAATTCACGAAGGAAAATGTACAGAGAAGATTTTGAAAGAACGTGAACGGATTGGTAGTCGGTTAGCCATTCTTCGCAAGAAGAGAAATATGACCCAAGAGGAATTGGCTAATCTTTGTGGTGTTAATCGTGTTAATATAGCCAAGATAGAGAAAGGGGCTTATAATGTGAGCATTGATATACTATCTAAGGTAACATCCGCTCTTGGTTTTGTGATAGATATAAAAGTGGATAGCTCTGTTTGTCCGACTCATTTCTCTCAACGTAAACCTGTAAAGCTGGTAATAGGGAAAGACTATTATGTCAGTTTTGGCAATAACGAAGCCCATAGATGTAAGCTGGTTGATATTCCGGAGATGTACCAAGGTCAAAGAATTAAAATCGAAACTCCGACCCCGAGAGGGTCTATCACCCACATATTATTTGCCGATGAAATAGGAACGACACCTGACGAGGCTGTAATGAACCAAGTAACGATGTAAAAACATTAAAAGGGAGGAAGTGCAAGTTCCCCTTTTATTGAAATCACCTTCGCTACAACCATCTGCAGCGAGGGTGATTTTTTAGTTTATGAGGGTTTCTACACACCCTCTTTCATCAGGGCTATTCAGAAATTTAATGGTTTCTTCTGAATATATAATCTTAAATTGATGGTTCGGAATCAATTCTAAAGCTGGGAAATCAGTAGTGATTAACAGTTTTAGTCCCTTTCTTTAATATGTAAAAGCAACTTGTACAAAAGAAGTTTCTTATGTACGGGATAGCAGCAATAACTCCGTTGAGCCTTCGTGGGGACAAGCCGAATTTGATTTTATAATGTGGGTTTATAAGGTACAGTCTCCGGTCAATGATTTGATAGTTGGCTTGCCGGGCGATGCGATTGAACAGTTCGATGGTGCATCCGGTGCTCTTTATATCCAGTAGCTCCGTGATTACGCGTTCCTGCTCACCGCATAGTCTTAATATCCATCTGTATAAAGTGCGGGGAAGGAGGTGGAGAAAAGGGAAATGTGAAACAATGTGGCTGTGTGCTATCTGCTGGTGGCCTCCGAATGGCATTTGCCAGGCGGGAAATCCTACAAATACAGCTCCGTCGGCAGACAAATGTTTTTGTAGGCCGGAGAGGAACCGTTCTTTGTCTCTGATATGCTCTATCACATCGTGTAGAAGAATCAGGGGAAAATTCGTAGCCTTGTCCTTAAGCTGGAAAATGTCGGTGGCAATGAACTGTCCCTGCTGATGCCTTTGGGCGAAGAAGGTCCTGGCTTGCTCTATTCGCATGGCATCAATGTCTACGCCCATCACCCGGCAATCGGCTTTGGCAAAGGGAAGCAGATTGCCTCCCTCTCCACAGCCCACTTCCAGCACTTTATCGGGGATGTGTCCGATGACTTCCTTTATGTAGGGGATATAATAGTTCTTGCTGGTCTGTGACTGTTCATCAAAGTAGCTTTCCCGGTCGGTATGTCGTTTCTGCATGTTCTTTGTTCCTTCTTGAGTTTGATTATCCATATAAATAGATAATCAGTCGGGTAAAAGACTGCGTGGCGCATCGTTTTTTTACCAGGAAATGCGGAGGCCTACCGGGAGGGTGAATGTGAACGGGTGTTCCTTTCGGATGGTGCGCAGTTGGCTGCCGTCGGGGATATAATAGTTTACAGTCGGCTCCAGATAGATGCCTGCCTGGGGTGTGAGGCGATATTGTATGCCTATACTTGTGTTGACCGACCACTGCCAGGGAGCACTTACCGGCTGGCTGTCGAGCTTGTGTGGAATACTGTCCGTGACATGGAAGCTTTGGAGTGTTCCTTTTATGGGGATATCCACCTGTATGCCTGCCGTGGCATAACCGGAGAAACGTTTGTAATGCCAGAAACGGTAGGAAAGCCGGAGAGGAATGCCGATATAATGCAACTTCTGGTTGTCTTGAATGCGGAATGCTTCGCCGGTAGTGAACTCCGACCTGAGAAGCGTATATTGCAATCCGGTTTCCAGACTCCAACGCTCATTCAATTTCTTGCTGAGAGAGAGTCCCACGACGATGGGGGCATGATGTTGCTGGTTCTCAACAATCCTGCCGCTGTTATTCTGGGCAATCTGCATGAGTCCGATGGAATCTTTTCCCAGAGTACCCTGCTGATAGCGGGTGTGCAGATAAGAATAATACTCTTCCCACGTGCTGACTTGTTGAGGAAAGTCACTTGAAATGCCGTCGGTATGTGGAGTGGCAATCAGCTTATATAAGTTCTGTGCCAGTTGCGGTCCGAGTGAACCTGCCAGCATCAACTTCCATTTTCCGGATTTCTTCTTGCGGGTTGGCGGCATCAGGGAAGGGGAGAAGACGAAAGCCATCTGTCGGTTGGTGATGGTCTGTCCGGTGAATGGAGAAGGTATGGGATATTTGTGGATGCTATCTTTCATTGTGGGTATGGCAAGGGGCCATTCTGTGGAAACTGGAACGGGAGGGATGATTCGTTCCCTTTTGTTCAGATTTTCTTTGGTATGGCATTGTTCGTCGGTTCGGGGAGTATCGGTTTTCTTTGTTTGTTGCGTACTCCCGGCTTGCCTGGAAGAAACTTTGGACAAACGGTTTTCCCTGATACTCTTTTTCTCTCTGTACAGATAGTCATACAGCGTTGGAAAGAGAAGCAATACTGTCAAAACAATGAATACACGGTATCCTGCCAGCATCTTTTTAAGTAAAATTTTCGCCCGGAACAATTGGGAGGAAGAGGAGTGTGGCGCTATACCCAGTAAATCTCCGATTTCTTTGTGGGACAATCCTTCCAGTACTGCCAGTTTAAATACCTTGCAGTAGCCCTCCGGAAGGCTCTCCACTATATCCAGCATCTTATCGTACGAAATGAAATCCGGACAAAAAGGATTTTCAGCAGGCTCTTCCTCTTCCGGAATATCTGTCAATGGGATGGTGGGGTTGGCATTGGCATGGTTGAGGTATTGCAGTGCCAGGTTTCTCATAATCTTTTTCATCCAGTATTCCAGTTTCTCCGGGTTGCGCAGCGAATGAATGGAAGTGAATATGATGACAAAACCGTCGTGAAGAAGATCTTGGGCTATCGTTGGGTCGGGAATATAGCGTAGGCATACTTTCAGCATTTTCTCTGAATAGTTTGCGTAGAGCAGGCTCAAGGCCTGCCCGTTTCCCTTCTGGCATAAAGTGACAAGAGCTTTTGTATCCATGTGTTTGTCTCAATGTTATTTCTTAAGGATAGAGAAGAACATGAATGACTGCATGGATTTTTATTTTTTAACTAAGCCCCCCGGTTGGCTTCTGCTGCACAGTCCGGACAAATGCCTTTCAGTACATAGTTGATGCTGTTCAGCGTAAATCCTTGAGGCAGCTTCACCACCGGAGTGGGAATGTTGGTGAAGCAGAAGGTTTTGTTGCATTTCTCGCAATGGAAATGGGTGTGCAGGTCGCTTACGTCGCAAGAGCAACTGTCGCTGCACACGGCATACTTGAAGGAACCCGTCCCGTCATCTATACTATGTATCAGATGATGGGAGAGGAATAGGGTAAGGGTACGGAAGATGGTGGATTTGTCCACCGTATCCAGCATGGTTTCAAGGTCGAGCAATGAGACGGAACGGCCTGCCTGCATCATGGTGCGCAATACCAGGATGCGGATGGCAGTGGGCTGTATGTCCCTTTTGGCCAATAGGTCCAAATATTTCTTTTCTTCCATTTTTTCTATTTAATAAGTTTTTGTATGCGTATGGCGTTCACTATCGCAATGAGGGCGACGCCTACGTCGGCAAAGACAGCTTCCCAAAGTGTAGCGATTCCACCGGCACCGAGGATGAGGACAAGCAGCTTCACTCCGAAAGCCAGCGAGATGTTCTGCCAGACAATCCGGCGGGTTTGCCTGCCCGCATGAATGGCGGTGGCCACTCTCGAAGGCTGGTCTGTCTGTATCACTACATCGGCGGTTTCGATGGCGGCATCGCTGCCAAGTCCGCCCATGGCGATGCCCACATGGCTAAGGGCAAGAACCGGGGCATCATTGATGCCGTCGCCCACAAAGGCTATTCGGTTGGCAGGGTTGCTGCGGAGTGCCTCGATGTGCTTCACCTTTCCGTCCGGCAGCAGGTCTCCGTATGCCTGGGTGATGCCTAGCTTTTCTGCAAAGTTAGTAACAATGGCTTGTTTGTCTCCCGATAATATCTGAATATTATTGATATTTAAAGCTTTTAATTCTTTGACGGCGTTGACGGCATCTTCCTTTAATGTGTCTGATAGCAACAGATAACCGGCATATTTTGTTCCGATGGCGCAGGCCACAATCGTATCGACAATTGATGACAATTCATCGGGATATTCTATCCCGAACTTAGTCAGCAGGCGGGTGTTGCCCACCAGGACACGCGTTCCATCCATAGTGGCTTGCAGTCCGTGGCCGGCAATCTCCGTAACGTCCGTTGTGGCAATCAACTCTATATCCCTTTGTTTGGCATAGCTTACGATGGCTTTGGCTATGGGGTGCGTACTGTTTCGCTCTGCCGAGGCGGCAAGCTGTATCAACTTCTCTTCCGTAACTCCCGGTTGTGCCTGGCAGGATTGTACATCGAAGGTGCCTTTGGTCAGCGTACCCGTCTTGTCGAATACCACCGTGTTGACTTGGGTGATGGCATCGAGGTAGTTGCCACCTTTGAAGAGGACACCCAGGCGGGAGGCGGCGCCGATTCCTCCGAAGTAGCCTAACGGAATGCTTACGACGAGGGCGCACGGGCAGGAGATAACCAGAAAGACCAATGCCCTGTATAGCCAGTCATTGAAGATGAACGAGAATTGTGCATCTGCCAGCGAATAGAGGAAGGGGAGCAGTACAATCAATGCCGCCAGTCCGGTGACGGCGGGCGTATAGATACGGGCAAACTTACGGATGAAAAGTTCTGCCGGCGCTTTGCGCTCGGAGGCATTCTGCACCAGTTCCAATATACGGGAAAGAGCACTTTTCTCGAAGGGTTTGGTGACTTGGATGCGTACGACTTTGTCGGTCGCAATCATTCCGGCAAGCACTTCCCCGCCCTGGCGGATGTTGCGGGGAACACTTTCTCCCGTCAGTGCGGAGGTGTTGAAGGCGGCAACTTCGTCCAGCATCGTTCCGTCCAGGGGGACGCGCTCTCCGGCTTTTACTTCGATGGTTTCGCCTACCTGCACATGTTGGGGAGCTTCGACAAGCGTACTGCCGTTTCTGATGACCGTTGCCGTTTCGGGACGTACGTCGAGCAGGGCGCTGATGTTACGCTTGGCTTTGTCTACGGCTTTGTCCTGAAAGAGCTCTCCCAAGGAGTAGAAGAGCATGACGGCAACGCCTTCGGGATATTCGCCTATATAGAAGGCGCCGAGGGTGGCGATGGACATAAGGGTGAATTCGCTGAACACGTCCTTTTGCAGGATGCTTTCCCAGGCTTCCCTCATCACCGGGAGGCCTACGGGGAGATAGGCAAGCAAGTACCATATAAAAGGTACATACTCTCCCTTGAAGAGGGTGGCGTCAGTAGCATTCAGGATGAGCCCTCCGAAGAGCAATAGGGCGGAGAGGATGATTCTCCAATAATCTTTCAGCAGACTGTTTCTTTTTTTTTGTATCGCTGTATGTCCGTGTGTGCAGCAGCATTTGCAACTCATATTGTTTCCTCCTATTTTCTATTTTCTGCAGCAAAGGTAGCGGAAAGGAGATGCAACTTGGTTGCAAAGTGAAAAATCCCGGACTGTCCGGGTTATCTTAGATTTCCAGCATCCGTTTCTCCCGTTCCAGGTCTTTCGCGTTCAGCAGGGGAGAGGGGACGGAGCAGGTTTTGATGAAGTCGCCCGGCTGGCAGGTGTAGTTGTAGTAGGGGCGTTGCTCGTCGGTCAGCTGGTCTTGGGGGATGAGCTGGCCTTTCAGTTCCAGGAAGTCGTCCATGGAGGTGCTGTCCGAGTGTTTGATGAAGAGGATGCGGCGGGCTATGGGGTTGCGGTTATAGTCCAGGCAGAGGTAGAGCCCTTTGAGCAGGTGGGGAAAGTCGTACATGGGTAGTTGCAGGTAGATGGTGAACAAGGCCAGTTGGGGTGCCTCGCGTTCGTTGAAGAAGATATAGGCATTCTGGTGGTTGTTGAAGACAGCAGTGCCGAAGTGGGTGGTGTTGTAGGCGCTCATGTGCACCACTTTGACATGGTCGTTGCTGTCGGCAGGGGTTATCAGGTAAGGTTCCACTTTTAAGGCATTGGAGGAGGAAGAGAGGCTGTAACTGATGTAGATGCCGCTGTAATTGTACACTTCCTGCGCCGAGTGGAGCATCTCATGAAGTTTATTAATAATGGAAATTCATTTTTGCTGTCAGCACCCGCCTCTATCTTTGCCGCCGAAATCAAGAACGAACTTAAACGACACACTATGTTCAACGGTGAGAAAAAACAGATAATACAGAGCAAGAGACTGGCTGATGCCTTGTTCATCCTTTGGGCGGGTGGAGCGGTTTTGCTCTCCTATTCACTGGTCTATGCGCTGCGCAAGCCGTTTACGGCTGCGGGCTTCGACGGGCTCGACTTCTTCGGGATGGATTACAAGACGGCAACCAGCATCGTGCAGATTTCCGGCTATTTTATTTCCAAGCTGATTGGCATCAAGGTAATTTCGGAACTGAAGAAGGAGAACCGTCTGAAGTTCATCATCCTCTCGGTGGCGGTGGCCGAGCTTTCGCTGGTGCTGTTCGGAGCGTTGCCCCGGCCGCTGAATGTCTTTGCGCTGTTCTTCAACGGGCTTTCGTTGGGATGCATGTGGGGAGTGATTTTCAGTTTCCTCGAGGGGCGGCGGGTGACGGACCTGCTGGCGAGCCTGATGGGGCTGAGCATTGCCATCAGTTCGGGCACGGCAAAGTCCGTCGGGCTGTTTGTGATGGAGCATCTCCACATCAGTGAGTTCTGGATGCCTGCCTTTATCGGTGCCTTTGCCTTCCCGCTGCTGTCGTTGCTGGGCTGGCTGATGACGAGAATGCCGCAACCTACCGCGGCAGACCGGGCACTGCGCTCGGAACGGGTGACGCTGGACAGCAGGGCGCGTGCGGACCTCTTCAAGAGCTTCATGCCGGTATTGCTGATGCTGTTTGCGGCAAACTTGTTCATCACCGTCTTGCAGGACATCAAGGAGGACTTCCTGGTGAAGATTCTGGATGTGGAGGCGGCGGGGCTGTCGTCGTGGGCATTTGCCAAGGTAGATGCGGTGGTGACACTGATTATCTTGTTGCTTTTCGGGCTGATGTCCGCGGTGAGGAGTAATATAAAGGTGCTGTGCCTGCTGCTGGTGCTTGTGACGTGCGGCACAGCGACCTTGGGATTCGTGGCCTTCAATTACGATGGGTTGCAACTGCCACCCATGACGTGGCTGTTCCTCCAGAGTTTGTCGCTCTATACTGTTTACCTCAGCTTCCAGACGTTGTTCTTCGAGCGTTTCATCGCCTGCTTCCGCATCAAGGGGAATGTGGGGTTCTTTATTGTCACACTCGATTTTATCGGGTATACCGGTACGGTGGTGGTATTGGTATTCAAGGAATTCTTCAATCCGGACATCAACTGGCTGGATTTCTATAACCTGATGTCGGGCTATGTCGGCATTGTGTGCAGCGTGGCTTTCCTATGCTCGGCTGTCTACCTGGTGCAGCGCTATCGCAAGGAGAATGCTTCGGGACCGTTGGGCTCTTCCCTTTTCCGTTTGCGCCGTTGGTCCCGGCCGGGCAATTCCTTGCTTCTTGAGACTGAATAATAATAATATATCGTATGAAAAGAATTGAATGTATCATTATGGACTGGGCAGGAACTGCCGTCGATTACGGTTGCTTTGCTCCCGTCGCCGCCTTTGTCGAGAGCTTTCGGGCCATCGGCGTTCCCGTCACTGCTGCCGAAACACGTGCGCACATGGGGCTGACCAAAGTAGAAGAAATCCGTGCGCTGTTCGATATAGAGCGTGTCCGTGCGGAATTTGAACGGAAATTCGGCCGTCCCGCCGGTGAGGAAGACGTGCAGGCACGTTATGCCGAATTCCAACGGGTGTTGTTTGCCTCGCTCGAAGATTATACCGACCCTATTCCCGGTGTGGTGGAAACGATTTCCGCACTGCGTGCGCAAGGCATCCGCATTGGCTCCACCACCGGCTATACCCGTTCTCTGATGGATGTTGTGCTGCCTGCCGCCACAGCCAAAGGCTATGCGGTAGATAATTGCGTCACTCCCGACGGGTTGCCTGCAGGCCGTCCTGCTCCCTACATGATATATAAGAATATGGCAGACCTCGCCATCCCCTCCGTAGATTGTGTGTTGAAGTATGGCGATACCATCGCCGACATCAAGGAGGGTATCAATGCCAAAGCATGGACCGTCGGCGTAGTCCTCGGCAGTAACGAACTGGGACTGACACAAGAGGAAGTCTCCTCCTTGCCTGCCGATGAGCTCGAAGCCCGTAAGGCCGATGTCCGCCGCCGCATGCTTGCCGCCGGTGCCCACTATGTGGTCGATACCATTGCCGAGCTCCCCGCAGTCATCGCCGAGATAAACCGTAAACTTGAGATTTTGTAACCCTTATAAACGTATAAACTTAAAAACTCAATGCATATGAAACCCTACATTCTCCTTACCCCCGGCCCCCTTACCACCTCACAAACCGTCAAGGAAGCCATGCTGACCGACTGGTGTACTTGGGACGAAGACTACAACCTCCACATTGTGGAAGAAATCCGCAAGTCCCTCGTCTCCCTCGCCACCCAGCATACCGGCGACTATACTTCCATCCTCCTGCAAGGTAGCGGCACGTACTGTGTGGAAGCCGTCATCGGTAGCGTCATCAAGCCTGGCGACAAACTTCTCATACTGAGCAACGGCGCCTATGGCGACCGCATGGGCAACATCGCCGAGTATCACGGCATCTCGTACGACATGCTTGCTTTTGACGAAACAGAGCAAGTCTCCGTCAGCTACGTTGACGACTATCTTTCGCACAATGCCGAAATCACCCACGTTGCCGTGGTGCATTGCGAAACCACTACCGGCGTGCTCAATCCCCTCAAGGAGATAGCCCACCTCGTCAAGATGCACGGCAAGAAACTGATTGTAGACGCCATGAGCAGCTTCGGCGGTGTTCCCCTCGATGTACACGAACTGGGCATAGACTTCCTCATCAGCAGTGCCAACAAGTGCATCCAGGGTGTTCCGGGGTTTGGCTTCATCATCGCCCGCCGTTCCGAGCTGTTGCACTGCAAGGGCGTCTCCAAGTCACTCTCTCTCGACATTTACGACCAATGGGAAGCCATGGAGAAAGGACATGGCAAATGGCGTTTTACTTCTCCTACACACGTGGTCCGCGCCTTCAAGCAAGCCATGGACGAACTGGCAGAGGAGGGCGGTGTGGAGGCCCGTCACAACAGATATTGCGAGAACCACCGCGTGCTGGTGGACGGCATGCGTTCCCTCGGTTTCCAAACGTTGCTGCCGGACGAGATTCAATCGCCCGTTATTACTTCTTTCCTCTATCCTTATGCCGATTTCAACTTCAAAACTTTCTACACACAACTGAAAGAGCGTGGATTTGTCATCTATCCGGGAAAGATTTCGCAAGCCGACACTTTCCGTATCGGCAATATCGGAGATGTTCATCCCGAAGATTTCCGGCAGCTGATAGAGGTAATTCGCGAGTGTAAATACTAAGCTCCGAATCTGCACAGATTTAATCGTTCCATCGTGGAGGAAAAATCGTTCCACCATGGTGGAACGATTTTTTCCCAGTGGTGGAATAATATTTTCTCCATGATAGAACGATTTGTCCTTCGCCTTCCTTCTCCTTAAGCTTCCCTATTAAATTTGACCTTCGTCAAGTCTGTAAACGCTATCTTTTCGTATTTTTGCACCCAATTTCGGAGGTATCAGATTTATGGCAACATCCAGAGAAATGACGGAAGGACGGGCTCTTCCGTTGATTTTCAACTTTACTTTGCCTTTACTGCTCGGCAATCTGCTGCAACAGACCTATTCATTGGTAGATGCAGCTATCGTGGGGCGCTTTCTGGGTATCAACGCCTTGGCTTCAGTCGGGGCAAGCACTTCGGTCGTTTTTCTTATTCTGGGATTCTGCAATGGCTGTTGCGGAGGTTTCGGCATTCCCGTGGCGCAAAAGTTCGGTGCGCGGGATTATGTCACGATGCGCCGTTATGTGGCTGTCAGCCTGCAGCTGGCTGCGGTGATGTCTGTTGTCATTGCCGTGGTTACCAGCATTTACTGTGCAGATATTCTGCACATGATGAGTACGCCGGAGAACATATTCACGGGAGCCTATTATTACCTGCTTGTCACGTTTATCGGGGTTCCCTTTACTTTCTTCTATAATCTGCTGTCCAGTATTATCCGTGCATTGGGTGACAGCAAGACGCCGTTTTGGTTTCTACTTCTCTCTACGGTACTGAATATCCTGCTCGATTTGTTCTGCATTCTGGTACTGGGTTGGGGAGTGGCAGGAGCTGCCATCGCTACCGTATTTTCACAAGGCGTCTCGGCCATATTGTGCTACATCTATATGATGCGTCGTTTCGACATTCTGAAGACAACGCCAGCCGAGCGGAAATTCGACGGTGCTTTGGCACGCACACTGATGTACATCGGCGTACCCATGGGACTGCAATTTTCCATTACTGCCATTGGCAGCATTATGCTGCAAAGCGCCAATAATGCTTTGGGTACGGCTTGTGTGGCTGCATTCACGGCAGCCATGCGTATCAAGATGTTTTTCATGTGTCCTTTCGAGAGTCTGGGCATGGCAATGGCCACCTATAGCGGGCAAAACTACGGTGCGGGCAAGCCGGAACGTATCTGGATGGGAGTCAAGGCGAGCGCCTTGATGATGATTGTTTATTGGGCGTTCACTTTCTGTGTACTGATGTTCGGTGCCAGGACTTTTGCCCTGCTCTTTGTAGATGCCTCTGAGTTGGAGATTTTAAAGAATACGGAGTTGTTCCTGCACATTTCTGTTTCCTTTTTCCCGGTTTTGGGACTGCTCTGCATCCTGCGATACACTATCCAGGGGGTGGGATATACCAATCTTGCCATGCTTTCCGGTGTCTCGGAGATGATTGCCCGGATACTGGTCAGCCTGCTGGCTGTTCCGACTTTCGGCTATCTGGCCGTGTGTTTTGGTGACCCTACTGCATGGATTTTTGCAGATGCCTTTTTAATACCAGCCTTCATTTATGTCTATCGGCGGATACTTCGGATGAAGAAAAATTAGTGTATCTTTGTATCGGGGAGTTGAAAGAAGAATGACCGGACGAAAAATTATACACATCGATATGGACGCATTCTACGCCTCCGTAGAACAGCGTGATAACCCTGCATTGCGGGGCAAGCCCATTGCCGTGGGCCATGCGGAGGAGCGGGGAGTGGTGGCGGCAGCCAGTTACGAGGCACGGCGTTTCGGGGTGCGTTCTGCCATGTCGTCACTGAAGGCAAAGCGGCTGTGCCCCCAACTTATCTTTATCCCGGGACGGATGGAAGTCTACAAATCCGTTTCCCGCCAGATACACGAAATCTTTCATGAATATACGGATGTCATCGAGCCCATTTCGCTGGACGAGGCTTTTCTGGATGTGACGGAGAATAAACCGGGCATTCCATTGGCTGTAGACATCGCGAAGGAGATAAAGCGGAAGGTACGGGAGAGGTTGAATCTGGTGGCTTCCGCCGGCATATCCTATAATAAGTTTCTTGCCAAGATAGCCTCGGACTACCGCAAGCCGGACGGGCTTTGCACCATACATCCTGCCCAGGCACTGGACTTTGTTGCCCGGCTGCCCATTGAAAGTTTCTGGGGAGTGGGACCGGTAACGGCGAAGAAGATGCACACCTTGGGGATTCACAACGGGGAACAGCTGCGCATGCAGTCTTTGGAGATGCTGACCCGCGAATTTGGCAAAGTGGGGACAGTCTATTATGATTTTGCCCGTGGCATCGATACCCGTCCGGTAGAGGCTGTCCGCATCCGCAAGTCTGTGGGTTGCGAACATACGTTGGAGAAGGACATCAGCAAGCGTTCATCCGTCATTATAGAGCTGTACCATGCGGCAGTGGAGCTGGTGGGGCGACTGGAGCACACCAATTTCCGCGGGAATACGCTGACGCTGAAAATCAAGTTTCATGATTTTAGCCAGATTACCCGCAGTATGACCCAAACAAAGGAGCTGGGTGCCCTTGACGTGATTCTGCCTTTGGCAAAGCAGTTGCTGCAGGAAGTGGATTATGAACATCATCCTATCCGTTTGATTGGACTTTCCGTTTCCAATCCCCGTGAAGAGGAGGAGAAGGGAGTCTGGGAACAACTGAGTTTTGAATTTAGTGACTGGGAGACGGACCATTCAAATAAATAATGCTATATTTGTGTTCAGTATTAAAAAAAGGAAAGCTATGGGCTGTTTTATGAATATTTTGTGGTTGATGTTTGGAGGTATCATCACTGCTGTGGAGTATCTTATTGCAAGTTTATTGATGATGTTCACCATTATTGGCATCCCTTTCGGCATGCAGACCTTGAAAATGGCAAGCCTTGCCTTGTGGCCTTTCGGCAAAGAGGTTCGTAGCGGGGAACGTTCCAACGGTTGCCTCTATGTGCTGATGAATATTCTTTGGATATTCTTGGGCGGCATTTGGATTTGCCTTTCGCACTTGGGATTTGGGTTATTGCTGTGCATCACCATTATAGGCATTCCTTTCGGTATCCAACACTTTAAGCTGGCAGGGCTGGCATTGACTCCTTTCGGGAAGGATATTGTTGCGGCTTGAGCGATTGTGCTGTATCGTTTTTTTATAAATATATGTAAGTATAATTGATGGTGGAGGATGAATGGCGCTTTAATCTTATTGTAATGTGCTTCTGCTTGCATGCTAAATGTTTAGCTTTGTGTTTAGCATCCGATTATGGTTCTATTTTTTGTTTTTATTTGAATTATATATAATAATAATTTTATTTTTAAAAGTGAAATGTTATATTTGTGATTATCCTCACCTATAACACTTCACATATATGCGAAAAACACACCTTTACACGCTACTATGCGTCCTATGTTTTCCATCTTTGGTTTGTGCACAACAAGCCGTTTTTGATGAATTCAGAAAAGCGGCAGGAGATTATGCTGCTCTTTACTCCGGTAAGGCAGAGGAAAATTATAACCAGCAGAAGTATCTTAACCATCCCTATTGGAATACGGATGAATTTCGCGAGGGGGCTGTCTGTTATGGCAGATGGCTTTACTCGGATTTGCAGCTCCGTTATGATACCTATAAAAAGAGTCTGATTGTGGTTACTCCGGAGAAACGGATAACCTTGCAGGTAGATATGCGGAAAGTGGATTATTTTGTCATAGAAGGACAGAAGTTTGTACCGCAGGGTGACTGTTTCGCTGCGTTGCTATATGATAGTCCGCAAATGTGCCTGACACAGTATATCGTATCCACAATGGAGTCTCAGGTGAAGAAAAACGATCTTTATTACAGCCGGTTCAAGAAAAAGAGCTATTTCAGTCTTCGCAGTGGCGGAACCGATTATGTGATAACTTCCCGTTCGGGTTTCTTGAAACTTTTTCCTACATACAAGAAGCAGTTGAAGGCTTATTGCCGGAAAGAGCGGCTGGACTTCAAGGAAGATGGCGGTGTCCGGGCAATGACCCGGTTAACGGAATATATTGATTCCTTAATTCATGGAAAATAATATGAAAGCACATAATCTTAAATATACAGTAGCCTTTTTCCTCCTATTGTCGCCTTTCGGCATGTTTGCACAGCAACAGATGGCTATGGACAGCATTTCCATATTCGAATTGATGGATGCAGTAGAAAAGGGCACGTCTTGCCGTATTTATACAACGATAACGGTTCCTTTTAAAGTGAAGCGGGCAGAGGTGAAGAACCCCACTGCCGAGTACTTGAGAGAGGCTTTGGCAGCTACTATCTATAAGGTGACGGTTTATGGTGACAGAATATTTGTCTTGCCGGAGGTTTTTCTGGCCACCTCGCTGCCACCGGTATTGATGGGGGAAAAGTTGGAGACGGATGAGGAACTATTGCCTTCATACATTCCTATTGTGAAGTCTTCTTCAGAAAACAAGGTCTATGAGATAGGAAACAAGTACAAGCCTGCCCCCGGAGATATGATAACTTTGACCGGAAGAGTTTCTGACTTTAAGACCGGCCAGAATCTGGATGGTATCAACATCATTCATCGAGAGCCGTGGGTAGCTACGACGACCAACCGTCAGGGGGAATTTACCATTGACCTGCCTGCAGGCTATAATATTCTTGAAATCAGTGGGATGAATATCAAAGTGACCCATCGGCAATTTATGCTTTATGGTGAAGGCATTGTCCATATCGAGTTGGAAGAGGAAGACCATATGTTGGATGAGGTGCTTATTGTTTCGGGGCGTATACAGAACGTGAAAAGTGTGCAGTTGGGAATGGAGAAGCTGCAGCCTGCCCTGCTGAAAAACATTCCTACGGCTATGGGTGAGGTGGATGTGCTGAAGATGATACAGACACTTCCCGGCATCAAGACAGTGGGGGAGGCATCAAGCGGTTACAATGTGCGTGGGAGTGCCGCTGACCAGAACCTGCTTCTTTTCAATAACGGAACGATTTATAACCCCAATCATCTTTTCGGTTTTTTCACGGCTTTTAATTCGGACATGATAAAGGATGCGGAACTTTATAAGAGCAGTATCCCCAGCCAGTATGGCGGGCGTATCGCTTCCGTACTGAACATCACCAGCAAGGAGGCGAACAAGGAAAAGTTTACCGGTTCTGCAGGTATCGGGCTTGTGACCAGTAAGTTGAATCTCGAGATTCCCATCATTAAGGAAAAGACTTCCCTTCTGCTGAGTGGACGTACGACCTATTCGGACTGGATAATGAAGACATTGCCCAACAAAAGCGGGTATCGTGATGGGAAAGCCGGTTTCTATGATTTGGGGACTGTCTTCTCGCATACGGTGAACGAGCGCAACAAGCTGAATGTCTATGGCTATTATAGTCACGACCGTTTTGCCTTTAATGACAATGAGAAGTATGCCTACAACAATATGAATTTCTCGGCAAACTGGAGGACTGTCTTTGCAGAAAAGCTGACCGGAAACTTCTCTTTCGGTTATGACCACTACGATTACCGAAATGATGAAACGGTGGAGGAAGCGTCTGCCGCACGGCTGTCTTTTGCCATTAACCAATGGTTTGGAAAAGCGGACTTTCTTTATCAAGCCGGCAATAGCCATGCGGTGAACTTCGGTTTGATGAGCCAGCTGTATAATGTGAATTCCGGGACCTACGAGCCGGTGGGGCCTAATTCGCTGGTAAGATATGATGAACTGCAAAAGGATAAAGCACTGGAAAGTGCCGTTTATATAGGGGATGAATGGGATATAACTTCCAGGCTCTCCATCAATGCGGGTATACGCTATTCCATGCTCAATGCTTTGGGACCGCGCACTTACTATACATATCAGGAAGGTATACTGCCCTCCATGTCTTCGGTGGCGGATTCTATCACAGCGGGGAATGGAAAGGTCATCAAGACCTATCACGGACCGGAATTCAGAGTGTCGGCACGTTATGCCTTTACAGATGATTTTTCCGTAAAGGCCGGTTTCAATACGATGAGGCAGTATATCCATAAGGTATCGAATACTGCCGTTATGTCTCCTACAGATACCTGGAAGCTGAGCGACCCCAATATCAAGCCTCAACGTGGCTGGCAGGTGGCGGCAGGCGCCTACTATAATACGCCGGGGCAACTTCTGGAATTATCTGTAGAAGGATATTACAAAAAGCTGATTGATTATCTGGATTATCGCAGTTCCGCCCAAATCTTGATGAACCACCATCTGGAGACGGATGTCATCAATACGGAGGGATATGCTTACGGCGTGGAATTCCAGGTGAAAAAACCGGCTGGAAAACTGAACGGGTGGATGAGCTATACTTATTCGCGCACTTTCTTGCGTCAGAATGATCCGCGCATAGCCCGTCCCATCAATGGTGGAGAATGGTATCCGACCGAGTATGACAAGCCGCATGACTTCAAGCTTGTAGGCAATTACAAGTTTACCCGCCGTTACAGCATGTCTTTCAATATGGATTACAGTACGGGCCGTCCCACCACAATTCCTGCCGGGCAATACTACGACCAGGGTTTGAAGAAAATGCAGGTTTACTATACCGACCGTAACAGTTATCGTGTTCCCGACTATTTCCGTATGGATTTGTCGTTCAATATTGAACCCAGTCACCACCTGACATTGTTGACCCACAGTTCCCTTTCTTTCGGTATCTATAACCTGACCGGAAGGAAGAATGTGTACTCTGTCTATTTTGTGTCCGAGGAGGGTAGGATTCAAGGATACAAGATGTCCATATTCGGTGCTCCCATTCCTTTTGTTACTTATAATATTAAATTCTGAAAGGGTATGAAGAATAAAGTATATTGGGTGATATGTATATGTCCGTTATGGTTGTTCCTTAGTAATTGTGTGGATAAGTTCAATGCCCACTTGCCGGAAAGTAGTATCGGCCTTCTCATAGTTGAAGGTAGTATAATATCGGATAGTGCTGTCGTGTTTTCTTTGAGCCGTTCCTTTTCCTTGGATGTGGAAGGGGTTCCTCCTGATTTCAATAAGGTGGATGCTGAAGTTTGTGTAACCGGTGAGGATGGCTCCAGTTTTAGGGGTGTTGCGTTGGGTAATGGAAAGTACCGGGTTGCTGTCGGAACATTGCATAGGGATGTTCGCTATAGCTTGAAGATTGTCTATGAGGGAGATACTTATATTTCCGAACCTCAATATCCGATAGGGACGGAAAGCATAGACGATGTCACTTACGAACAGCAAGGGGAGTATGGTGATGTCAGCATCCGTTTCTCCATGCAAAGCAAAGATGCTGCATGTTATTTCTGGAATTATGAAGAAGATTGGGAGGTTAGAGCAGTATACAATCCTATGTGTGCTTATGATCCCGATACAGACAAGGTTGTTGATTATGATGCCAGACCATACTCACGCGGATGGTGTCACAGTGAATCGTCCGAGATAATAATAGGTAATATGGAAATAAACAAGGATAATCGTGTAAAGGATAAGTGTCTCTATTCCATTGAAGCAGATGATATTCGTTTTTCTTGTTGTTACAGTACTATAGTGAAACAACGTAAGATTTCGAAGAGTGAATATGAATATTATCAGGAGAAAATAAAGCTTAATGAGGAGATGGGTGGGTTGTTTGTTCCCCAGCCTTCGGAATTGCCGTCGAACATTAGATGTGAAAGTTCAGATAAACAGGCTATTGGATATGTTGGTGTCAGTTTGAATGTGGCGGAATATCGTATTTTCATTTCTACAGATGATATACAATATAGGCTTCCTGAGGGGTATTGTCAGGGAGCGAAAGGGCTGAAAGAAGAGTATACATTTTTAGATTTATACTTGATGGGGTATACCATTGCATATCCGGACCCGGACCCACGTACGGGATTCAAAGGTTATGCATGGGTTTCTGGAGGTTGTACAGACGTACGCTATTTAGGTGCCAGCTTGGAAAAGCCTTCCTTCTGGCCAGTTGAAATCAATCTGTTTTAATAAGAAAAAGCGATGAATAATGCAAAATATATAGTAACATGGATATGCTTGTTGTGGCTCACTATTGGCAGTTGTGTGGATAAATTCAATGCGCACTTGCCGGAGAGTAGTACGAGGGTGCTTATAGTTGAAGGTAACATCATATCAGATAGTACAGTCGTTTTTTCCTTGAGCTGTTCCTTTCCTTTGAATGTAGAAGGAATTCCTCAGGATTATAACAAGATAGATGCAGAAGTCAGTGTAGTAGGAAGTGATGGTTCTTGTTTTAATGGCACTTCTTTGGGAGATGGAAAATACCAAGTTGTAATTGGCTCTTTGAATAAAGATGCCAGCTATAGTCTGAAAATTGTGTATGAAGGGGATATTTATACTTCGGAGCCTCAATATCCATTGGAGACAGAAACAATAAATGACGTTACCTACGAGCAACCGGAAAAATACGGTGACATCTCTATCCGCTTTTCTATGCGGAGTGAAGATGGCGGATGTTATTTCTGGAGTTACGAGGAAGATTGGGAAGTGAGGGCAGTATATAATCCCAAGTTCCGTTATGACCCTACCACTGATGAGGTGGTTGATTTTGATGCTACACCATATGCACGGGGATGGTGTCATGATAAGTCGGCTAAAATCATAGTAGGTAATATAGGAACAAATAAGGATACTCAATTGAAGGATAAGTGGCTCTATTCTATAAAGGCGGATAATAACCGTGTCTTTCATCATTATAGCACTTTGGTGAAACAGCGTAAGATTTCGAGGGGCGAGTACGAATATTATCAGGAGAAAATAAAAATCAATGAAGAAATGGGTGGATTGTTTATTCCTCAGCCTTCAGAACTTCCTACGAATATTATTTGCAACAATTCAGGCAAAAATGTAGTTGGTTATGTGGGAGTTAGCATGAATGTGGCAAAATATCGTATTTTCATTTCTGCCGATGATATATATTATAGGTTTCCTGACGGTTATTGCCAAGAATTTAGAGGTTGGGCAGATTCGTACATGGATTTATATGTGATGGGATATGCTATTGCTTATCCATTGATGGTAGGTTATGCATGGGTTTCCGGAGGTTGTACAGACGTACGCTATTTAGGTGCCAGCCTGGAAAAGCCTTCCTTCTGGCCGGATGAAATGAATTAATATTGAAATGATATGAAGAGAGTGATATTTTGTATTATAGGTTGGGTTCTTGTATTGGGATTACACGCTCAAATTGTTGAGAATATGCGTATTTATACAGACAAGGACTGCTATGTGGCTGGAGAAGATTTGTGGATAAAAGTTTGTGTGACGGATTCCTTGTCTCGTGGAAGCGTATTAAGCAAAGTAGCTTATGTAGAGATAAGTGACACGAAGCTGGTATACGCACAAGGTAAAATCGACTTGCAGAACGGGAATGGATGGGGGTGTATCAGACTTCCGCAAGTCATGCATACCGGAGCTTACCAACTGACAGCATATACGCGTTATATGAGGAACTATCCTATGGCTTGTTTCCCAAAGAAGTATATAGCCTTGCTTAATACTGTTCAGACAACAGAGGAGGATAATGTGGAACTTTTCACGGATTCCATTACCGTTTCACAAGCTTCCGGCAATCAGCTTTCCGGAGCGGACTTATGGACAGATAAATCGGTCTATGGGAACCGGAGTAAAGTAGCCTTGACATTACCCAATCTGCCTGCTGATGTCAAGGAGCTTACTCTGTCCGTAGTACGAAAAGACTATGTGCTGAAGGGTTTTCCAATATCAGCCGACGGGCAGAAGAACTATACAAGTGTTCCGGAACGGTCATTTGCGGCAGAGTGTGAAGGGCATATTGTAACCGGCAGGCTGATGGGAGCGCCTGCTGACAATGTAAATACACGTCTGGCATGTGTGGGCAAGGATATTCGTGTCTTTGACGGACAGCCTAAGGCTGACGCTATTTATGCTTTTTATACGACCGGAATAACGGATATGCAGGAGATTGTATTAACTGCATTACCGGAGGAGGAAAGTCCCTGCCGATTGGAGCTTGTTTCTCCTTTTGTCGGGGTGTTGGCGGAAAAACTTCCTAAAGTCTGTGTGTCATTTCGGAAAGAAGACTTGATAGAGCGTGGTTTCAGCGCGCAATTACATTCTCTTTTGCCGGTAGATTCTTCGTATAGCAAGAGTATATTGCAACAACTTTATGATTTTGTTCCCGCTTCCACTTATAATCTGGATGAGTATGTTCGTTTCAGGACTGTGAGGGATGTTTTTGTGGAATTTGTCAAGGGAATACGTATCAGTCAGCTGGAAGGTAAAGATGTCATCCGGATACTGCAACCGGATATAAGGAGATTCAGTAATATGAAAACACTGGTGTTGTTAGACGGGATTCCGTTTGATGACCATGAAACCATTCTGAACTATGATGCCCGTTTGATACACTATATACATCGTTATACTGGCAAATATACTTTTGGCGGGGAGTTGTATGATGGAATTGTTTCGTTTATAACCCATCGGGGAACATTGCCTGATATACGTTTGGATAAGAATTCACAGATGTTTTCTTATGAGTTTCCACAAAAGAGAATCGCATTTGTTGCTCCATCATACAATTCAGAGAAACAAGCCGGTTCTCGCTTACCGGATTTTCGGCATACACTTTATTGGAATCCGGAGATAACTTCCGCTATGGGTACACTCAACTTTTATACTTCGGATATGAACGGAATATATATAATTACCCTACAAGGAATTTCGGTTGACGGTAGGGAGATAAGGATGCAAAGCGAGTTTGTTGTTGGTGCTAACCATTAGTATAGATGGATAAAAAAGAAAAAGGGCAGAGAACTGAAAAGTTCCCTGCCCTTTATTCATTGTATTTAAAGGTGTTTTTTTACATGGTTACGAGGGACTGCTTTGCAAGCAGCTTTTGTAGTTTACCGTTCAGTGTTTGACACATTGTTCCATTACCCATTGCCTGATAGCGTTTGATTTGGTATTGTAACATAAAAATTTCATTTGCATTCTTTTTCATAATTCTCATCTTTTTGTGCTCTCCGCGTTTCGGAAAGCGGGTTTTTACATCTTTTCTTTTATCTTATAACGTTGCAAAGATACGAAATGTTTGCGAGAAATGTGTTTTATAACATAAAAAAACAGCCATTCATCCTTTATTTTCTTTAGAAATACTAGATTTTGCAATCTATATATGACAAATATGTTACGCAAGTTTCGCAAACTCTTCCTTGTTTTATACCTTTGTAAAAAGGAATATTTTAGTATGGAGAATATTGTCAGAACAATAAGAGCTTATTATCCGGTTTCAGATGAAGCATTGGCAGCATTGACACATGGTTTTGAAAAGCAAGTGTTTCCTGCCAAAACACTTATTATCCGTGCAGGACAATTTGATAGGCAAGTCCACTTCATAGAGAAGGGAATGACACGCTCGTACACCTTGCACGATGGAAAAGAAATAACGACATGGTTCTCTATGGAAGGTGATGTAGCTTGTGGCTCGTGGGATTTATATAGGAACAAAGCAGGCTTTGAATACGTGGAAACATTGGAAGAAACACTGGTCTATTCTATTTCCATTGAAACGCTTAATGAGTTGTATAAGTCAGATATAGATATTGCAAATTGGATGAGGGTGTTACAACAGGAAAATTTTCTTCGCTTACAAGATATTCATATATCTCGCCTCAACTTGTCTGCGTATGAGCGTTATGAAAAATTAATGAGTGAGTGTCCGGCCCTTTTTCATAGAGTGACTTTGGGACATATCGCTTCTTTCCTTGGCATTACACAACAATCATTGAGTCGTATTAGGGCAAAGGGGTATTTTTTAACATAGGATAAATTCCTATACATTAGAGTTTTGTATTTTTGTCCGCAAAAACAGAATACGTATGAAAACAGAATATGAAAAGTGCATGGCTGGCGAACCTTTTATAGGAAGTAGGGATCCGAAAATAGTGGAGATGATTTTGCGTACAAAACGTCTCCTGGCACAGTTCAATGCCACAGATTATGCCGATAGCAAGCGCAGGAGGGAGTTGTTGTGTGAGATGTTGGGACATGTAGGCAAGAATGTGCATGTGGATATTGACTTCCATTGTGAATGTGGCAAGCATATTTTTATGGGCGACAAGGTAATTGTCAACATGAATTGTACCTTTGTGGACAACAATCGTATTGACATAGGTAGCAACGTCCTGATAGCCTCTAATGTACAGATATATACGGCAACCCATTCTACCAAAGTAGATGAACGTATGGTGCAGGACTGTCCGGAAGGACAAGAAATCTGCCGTACGTATGCCTTACCTGTACGAATAGAGGATGGAGTATGGATTGGTGGAGGGGTTGTCATTTTGCCTGGTGTCACCATCGGGAGGAACAGCGTTATCGGGGCGGGGAGTGTGGTTACCCGTTCTATTCCTGCGAATTGTGTGGCAGTGGGAAATCCTTGTCGTGTGATAAAACAGATTGATAATATAGTATCTGTATGAGCATGTGTTGAGTAAATGTATTATCTTTGCATATATTACCATGTAAACAAGAGAGACTATATACTTATGGGGAAATTGGCGGAACTTTGGCGGAGTCCTTATCCTACGTTTTATCAACGCTGGAAGGCAGTAGTGATACCTTCGGCCATTATTTTTCTGATATTATATATACTTCAGCCGTTCGGTATTTCCCGGATAAAGGGAAGTGTGTTTGGGGTGGTTGCCGGTTCTGCATTGATTGCGGCAGGTGCTTCGGGAGTTTTCACCTATTTGCTTCCGGCATTATTTCCTGCTTATTACAAGGAGCAGAACTGGACATTGGGTAAGCATGTGTTGAATTTGCTGCTGATGTTGTTGCTGATAGCAGTGGGGATTTGGGCCTATCAATCATGGTTGATGGGAATGTGGTTGGACAAGCGGTTGTTCTTTCTGGCTTTGTCTTGGGTAATGGTGCTGGCACCTTTTCCTACCATATTTTTTCTGATGTGGAACCGCAATTTGCAACTGACCCGCAATCTGAAAGAAGCTATGGAGATGAACGGTCACCTTTCAAGGAGAATATCCCCGGAAGTTGGGATAGCGAGCTTGGAAGACAAGGTGTTTTCCTCGGAAGAAGCGTTGGTGTTTGCCGGTGGCACCAAAGAAATGCTGGAAGTAAAGGCCGGAGATTTCCTTTATGCAGAGGCAAAGGGGAATTACGTAAAAGTAGGTTACCGTTCAGATTCGGATAAAGAAAAGAAAATTACATGGAGATTGTTGCGTGCCACCATGAAGCAGGCAGAGGAAGCTGTCTCTGCTTGCCCTTTTATTATCCGTTGCCATAGGGCCTTTCTTGTAAACATCCGGATGGTGGTGAAAGTAGATGGAAACTCTCAGGGATATAAGCTGAATCTGGAGGGTTGCGAAGAGGAGGTTCCGGTTTCACGCGCATACGCCAAAGAGGTGAAAGCATTGATTGAAAACCGAACAAAGAGTTAGTCACTCGTCACAGAAATACGTTGTTCGTCACAAAGAGTTTGTTGGTTGTCACATATCCGGGCTGTCTGTCCCGGATATTTTTTTGTCTTATACCCTTCCTTTATGTTTGCGGCAGGAAACACAACGAATGTAAAGATATGAAACGGGAAACAGTCTTTGGGATATTGGGCGTATTACTTTATACACAGCCTTCCGTAGCGCAGAAATCAGTGACCGATACAGTACGTCTGAATTTTAATATAGACAGTGTCGCTTTGGAAGAAGTAGTGGTAAAAGGAGCCAGAACTCCTGCTGCCAACAGCCGTTGGAGCGATATGCATCCGGTGGAACTGGTTACGGTGGGCGGTGCGAACGGTGATTTATACAAGGCATTGCAGACTTTGCCCGGTACGCAAGTGCAGGGTGAAACCGGTGAATTGCTGGTACGTGGTGGAGGCAGTTACGAGACGCAGACTTTTATTGATGGAATGCATGTACTGAATCCCTATACTTCGAACGGAATAAATACCCCTGCTCGCAGCCGTTACTCTACATTTATGTTCAGTGGGGTAAACCTTGCTTCGGGAGGCGCTTCACAAGAATATGGAGAAGCGCTTTCGGCAGTCTTGCCATTGGAAACAAAAGATTACAGCAAGGTCGATAAAGTCGGAGTGAACGCTTCCGTTGTCGGTGTTGGTGGAGGGGGCACAAAGACTTTTGACAGAGGATCCTTGTCTGTTGACTTGAATTATCAGAACCTGGGTTTGTATGACAAGGTTTATTCGGGCAGGAGGGATTTCGAGGAGCCTTACCGGATGTTTTCCGGAGCTGTCCAGTTCCGTTATACTCCTGATGAAAGAGTGGTATGGAAGGTTTACGCACAATACGACCGGACGGACTTTTCCACTTACGAAGGGGATAACCGCAGATTGTTCGGGCTGGGTGAAGACAATATCTATGTAAATGCAACCTTTCGCAGGCATACTTCCAGAGAGTGGAGTTGGTTTGCAGGGGCGGCCTATTCTTACTATAACCGGAGAATGGGAGGAGCAGTTGTTTCGGGTGATAACTGGCTGGAACATCAGCAAGAGACGCATCTGAAGGCTAAAGTTTCCAAACGGCTGTCATCGGTATTCCGCCTGGATATGGGGATAGAGAGCTATATCCGCAATTACAGGAATCATTATCTGTTGTGCGGGACGGATGACAGCAATCGCATGTCGCCTACCATTGGTGCGGGTTTCTTTTCGATGGCTTATTATCCGATGGAACAATTGAAGATGGAGTTTTCTTTTCGCACGGAATACACTTCTCCGAACCGTAAGATGAATTTCTCTCCCCGGCTGGCGGCGAACTATTATTGGGGAAACATGATGCTGTCGGGGATTGTAGGGCGATACACACAGTTGCCCGAGAACAACTGTCTGGTGCGTCGGCCGCAGTTGATGTCGGAAGTATGTATGCAGTACAATTTGGGCATTCAGTACGACTATGAAGGGCGTTTCTGTAAAGCTGAACTTTATTATAAGGATTATGACCGTCTGGCATTGGAGGAAACGGATGCCGATACGAAAGCTGTATTCTTGACCTCCAACGGTTATGGACACAGCAAAGGCATAGACTTGTTCTTCCGTGATAGAGCGTCCTTCAAGAATCTGGAATACCAGTTATCCTATACCTATAATATAGCCAAACGTAAATATCGGGAGTATCCGGAACTGACTACTCCTCAGTATGCTACACGGCATAATGCAGCCTGGGTGGTGAAGTATTCCTTGCCCCGCCTGCATTCCATTGTCAGCGTGACCGACCGTTTCAGTAGCGGACGTCCTTATCATAACCCCATGCTGCCGGGTCTGATGAACGATGAAGTGAAGCCTTATAACAGTCTGGATTTGGGTGTGACCTTCCTGGCAAGCAAGAAGGTAATCATCCATGCTTCCGCCAGCAATATCCTTTGCCGGAAGAATGAGTTCGGTAAGGTGGATAACAAGGCTGTCCTGGCTTCCAGCGACCATTTTTTCTATGTAGGAGTATATGTGACTTTAGGCAAGAAGGCCGCCTACGATGTATCCAATTTTTAGACAATAACCCTTTTAAAATAAACAAAGATGAAAGCAATGATTATTTTTTTAGTATTTGTAATGCAAAGTGCCGCCCAGCTGCTCTTTGCCCAGAACTTGACTATTGAAGTGTGTGACATTGAAAAGGTGGAGGGGCATCTCTATGTCGCCATCTACAATTCGGAAGAAACATTCATGAAGAAACCCTTGACCGCCTTCCGGATAGATGTGAAAGATACGTCGCTCTCCATTCCTTGCCAGGGGTTACCTGCGGGTACGTATGCCATTTCGCTGTTTCAAGACGAGAACGGAAACGGGAAACTGGATACTGCCGTTTTCGGCATTCCTACAGAGAAGTACGGGTTCAGCAATGATGCTCAAGGCGTTATGGGTCCGCCGTCTTATGACAAATGCAGCTTCACTTTTTCCGGAGACACGACTTTGGTGATACATCTGAAGTAGAGTGATTATGTAAGTAAAAACGGGAATTAATTTTCTTTTGCGGACGATTTACACTATTTTTGTGGCTCAACCTTAATAATTGCATTATGAAACGAGTTGCACGACTTCTGGGATTTCTCGGACTGGTATGTTTGCTTGCCTCTTGCGGCAAACGTTCTTTCATTACAGACACTTCTTACCGCCAACGTGTGGAGCAGGACTTCAATCAAAAAAAAGAAAGGTTGCCGCAGGGCGATTTGTTTGCCATATTCGATACGGACTTGACGTCGTACGAACGCGAAGCTTTGGAGTTCCTTTATGCCTATATGCCTTTGGCAGACATTGCCGATTATTCCGGAGAATTTCATCTGATGAACGTGCGCGCCTCCCAAAAGGCTGCCGATGAGATGCCTTGGGGAAAAGTTATTCCTGAGGATTTGTTTCGTCATTTTGTACTTCCGGTGCGGGTCAACAATGAGCATCTGGACAGTGCACGGGTAGTGTTTTACGAAGAACTGAAGAATCGTGTCAAGTCTCTGTCCCTCTATGATGCCATTCTGGAGGTGAACCACTGGTGCCACGAGAAGGCTATCTATACTCCCTCCGATGCCCGTACCAGTTCGCCTTTGGCAACGGTACGCACGGCATACGGGCGTTGTGGCGAGGAATCTACCTTGCTGGTTGCCGCCTTGCGTTCGGTGGGTATCCCTGCCCGTCAGGTCTACACACCCCGGTGGGCGCATACCGACGACAATCATGCGTGGGTAGAAGCATGGGCGGACGGGAAATGGTATTTTCTTGGAGCCTGCGAACCCGAACCGGTACTCAACCTTGGTTGGTTCAATGCTCCGGCCAGTCGCGGTATGCTGATGCATACCAAGGTCTTCGGACGTTATGAAGGAGCGGAGGAAGTGATGTCTGTCACTCCTACTTATACGGAAATCAATGTAATCGGTAACTATGCACCGACGGCTAAGGCCACAGTTACGGTCATGGACGGACATGGAAATCCGGTGCCTGATGCTTGTGTGGAGTTCAAGCTCTATAATTATGCGGAGTTCTATACCGTAGCCCGGAAGCAGACCGATGCAGGGGGAAAGGTTTTTTTGACGGCCGGTAAGGGTGACATGCTGGTATGGGCTTCCAAAGACGGAAAATTCGGCTATGCCAAACTGTCTTTCGGTAAGGACCATGAACTGGTTGTGAAGATGGATAAGACTGCCGGCGACGGCCATGCGGTAGATTTTGAACTTGTGCCGCCCCCCGAAAATGCGGAGTTGCCGGCGGTTACGCCCGAACAGCGTGCGGCGAATGACCGCCGCATGGTCCATGAAGATTCCATCCGCAACGCTTATGTGTCTATGTTCATGACGGATGAGACGGCGCGTTATTTTGCCCGGCAGTACAAGCTCGACGAAGATGCCGTTTCACGGATACTGGTCGCTTCCAGAGGAAACCATCGGGTCATTGCCGACTTCATGGCACGGTTGCGCTCTGAAAAGTCCAAAAGAGGAGGTCTGGACCTGCTCCAACGGATTTCGGCAAAAGACCTCCGCGACGTTACACTGGAAGTTCTGATGGACCACATGCAATCCCGTATGTGCAAGAATGCCGACCATTTCCGCAGATATGTGCGCAATCCACGCGTAAGCAACGAGATACTGACCCCCTATAAAGGATTTTTCAAGAAAGCCGTCTCAAAGGAAGATGCTGAGGCATACAAGGCAGAACCGATGAAACTGGTGGCATGGGTGGCCCAAAATATCCGGGTAGACAATGACTGTAATTTGGGAGGGGCTCCCATTTCTCCGGAAGGGGTCTGGAAGGCCCGTGTGGCTGATGCCCATAGCCGTGACATTTTCTTCGTCTCCATGGCACGCAGCATGGCAATCCCTGCCCGTATCAACGGAGTGACCGGCAAAGTACAGTTGATAGGGGATGATGGTGCGATGGATGTGGACTTGAACCATCATCCGGAAGAGCCGGTCTTTATGGCAGAAGGAATTGCTTCGAAGGGAAAGTTGGTGGCTTCCTATAAGCCTATCCGTTCGTTGGATAACCCGAAATACTATTCTCATTTCACTCTTTCCAAACAGACCCCGCAGGGCAGTTTGCAATTGCTTTCCTATGACGAAGGCGATGCAGATATGGGCGGCGGTACTACATGGAGCAATCTTCTGAAGGAAGGAACAGCTCTGGAGGCCGGAGATTATGTTTTGGTGACCGGTACACGCCTTGCCAGCGGTGCGGTACTTTCTAAAACCACCTTTTTCAATATTCTGCCGGAGAAGACAACGGAAATTGAATTGGTGATGCGCGAGAGCGAGGATGAGGTGCAGGTTATCGGGAACTTTAATTCGGAGTCTCTCTTCACTCCGCTGCCGGACGCCGGCTCCGCAGCCCGGCAGAGTCTGCTGCAGGCTTGTGGGCGCGGTTACTTTGTCGTAGGCATTCTGGGTGTCAATCAAGAGCCAACCAATCATGCGTTGCGCGACATCGCTTCATTCAAGGCTGATTTGGAGAAGTGGGGGCGTAAGATGGTGTTGCTGTTCCCTGATGAGGCCAAAGCCGGCAAGTTCGCCCGCGAGTCATTCCCCGATTTGCCCTCTACCATTATTTATGGTATAGATACGGACGGTATCGCTGCGCAGATTGCAGAAAGCATGAAGTTGAAGCACAAAGAGAGCCTGCCGATATTCATCATAGCCGATACTTTCAATCGGGTGGTCTTTGTATCGCAAGGATATACCATCGGACTGGGAGAACAACTGATGAAGACAATAAAGGGGTTATAGGGCTTTCTGCCATGAATTGTAAATAGTAATCGTCAAATAGTAAATCATCCGATGCCTGTTATCGAAATATCATCTTTAACCCATCCCGGTGTGGAGATATTCAGTACCCTTACCGAAGCCCAGTTACGCAATCGCCTTGAGCCGGACAAAGGGCTGTTTATAGCTGAGAGTCCTAAGGTTATCAAGGTGGCTCTGGATGCCGGCTACGAGCCTTTGGCCTTTTTGTGTGAGCACAAGCACATCTATGGGGATGCTGCTGAAATCATTGAGCGTTGTGGCGATATACCCGTCTACACAAGCGGTAGGGAATTGCTTGCCGAGCTGACCGGCTACGTTTTGACGCGTGGTGTTCTTTGTGCCATGCGCCGTCCGGTTCCGAAGAGTATGGAGGACGTCTGCCGGGGAGCCCGGCGTATTGTGGTTATCGACGGGGTGGTGGATACCACCAATATTGGGGCCATCTTCCGTTCGGCGGCAGCTCTTGGCATGGATGCTGTGCTGTTGACGCGTAATTCCTGCGATCCTCTGAACCGTCGTGCGGTCCGGGTTTCAATGGGAACGGTTTTTCTTGTGCCGTGGACGTGGATGGACGGTCCTCTGGATACGCTCGGTGAGTTGGGTTTCCGCACGGCGGCCATGGCGCTTACGGACAATTCCATTTCCATAGACAATCCCGTTTTGAAGACCGAGCCCCGGTTGGCTATTGTGATGGGTACTGAGGGAGATGGTCTTTCGCACGAAGCGATTGCGGGAGCCGACTATGTGGTTCGTATCCCCATGGCGCACGGTGTAGATTCGCTGAACGTGGCGGCCGCAGCGGCTGTTGCTTTCTGGCAACTTCGCGTTTAGAAGTGATAACTCAAAAAAGCATATATTATGTTGGCATATACTTATATTGAACACGGAAAGTTCGGATTGCTTGAGAAACCGATACCGGTATTGGAAGATGCACGTGATGCTATTGTGCGGGTGACACTGGGTAGCATATGCACCAGTGACTTGCATATAAAGCATGGAAGTGTACCGCGCGCCGTACCCGGAATTACGGTAGGACACGAAATGGTGGGCATCGTAGAGCAGGTGGGTGCCGAAGTTGAGTCGGTAAAGCCCGGCGACCGTGTGACTGTGAATGTGGAGACTTTTTGTGGTAAATGTTTCTTTTGTCGTCACGGATATGTGAACAACTGTACCGACACTAATGGCGGTTGGGCTTTGGGGTGCCGTATCGATGGCGGCCAGGCGGAATATGTACGTGTGCCTTATGCCGACCAGGGACTGAACCGTATTCCCGATACGGTAAGCGACGAGCAGGCGCTCTTGGTAGGCGATGTGTTGGCCACCGGCTTCTGGGCTGCCCGTATCTCCGAAATAACCGAGGAAGACACTGTACTCATCATCGGTGCCGGGCCGACGGGTATTTGTACCCTGCTTTGTTCCATGCTGAAGAAGCCCCGTCGCATTATTGTCTGCGAGCAGTCGGCTGAAAGAATCCGTTTTGTCCGCGAGCATTATCCGGAGGTGCTGGTCATTGGGCCGGAAAACTGCAAAGACTTTGTGAGGAAGCATAGCGACCATGGTGGGGCAGATGTCGTACTTGAAGTTGCCGGCACGGAAGATACTTTCCGCTTGGCATGGGAGTGTGCCCGTCCCAATGCCATTGTCACCATTGTGGCGCTTTATGACCAGCCTCAGTTATTGCCCTTGCCGGAGATGTATGGCAAGAATCTTGTCTTCAAGACCGGTGGTGTGGATGGGTGCGATTGTGCCGAGATACTGCGCCTGATAGCGGCGGGACAGATAGATACCACACCGCTTATCACACATCGTTTCTCGTTGGAGGAAATTGACGAAGCCTACCGTATTTTTGAGAATAGGCTGGAGGGGGTGATAAAGGTGGCGATTGTGGGTAGATAGAAAAAGAGGATAGCCAATGAAGGCTATCCTCTTTTTCTATGTAATTATTTACTTGCTACTTACTTGCTCAAAGCCTGAGCCACGTCAACCGCACAAGCCACTGTACATCCTACCATCGGGTTGTTACCGATACCCAGGAATCCCATCATTTCCACGTGAGCAGGAACTGATGAAGAACCAGCGAACTGAGCGTCTGAGTGCATACGACCCATGGTGTCCGTCATACCGTAAGAAGCCGGTCCGGCAGCCATGTTGTCCGGGTGCAGAGTACGACCAGTACCACCACCGGATGCCACTGAGAAGTACGGCTTGCCAGCCAATACGCGTTCTTTCTTATAAGTACCTGCAACCGGGTGTTGAAAGCGGGTCGGATTCGTAGAGTTACCAGTGATGGATACATCCACGCCTTCTTTCCACATGATAGCCACACCTTCGCGAACATCGTCTGCACCGTAGCATTTTACTTTGGCACGGGGACCGTCGCTGTATGCGATTTCACGAACTACTTTCAGTTCACCTGTGTAGTAGTCGAATTGAGTCTGAACGTATGTAAAGCCGTTGATACGAGAGATAATCTGTGCAGCGTCCTTGCCGAGACCGTTCAGGATGCAACGCAGAGGTTCTTTACGTACCTTGTCAGCTTTAGCGGCAATCTTGATAGCACCTTCGGCAGCAGCGAATGACTCGTGACCTGCCAAGAAAGCGAAACATTTGGTTTCTTCACGCAGCAACATGGCTGCCAAGTTACCATGACCGATACCAACCTTGCGGTCGTCAGCTACAGAACCCGGAATACAAAATGCCTGCAGACCGATACCGATAGCTTCAGCAGCTTCAGCAGCGTTCTTGCAGCCCTTCTTAATGGCGATGGCGCAACCTACAACGTATGCCCATTTTGCATTTTCGAAACAGATGGGCTGAGTTTCTTCACAAGTCTTATAAGGATCGAGACCATGAGCTTCGCAGATAGCATTGGCTTCTTCGATGTCTTTGATACCGTTTGCGTTCAATGCAGCAAGAATCTGCTTGATACGACGGTCTTGGCTTTCAAATTTTACTTCTCTAATCATATGTCTTTCCTCCTTATATTATTCGTGACGTGGGTCAATGTGTTTAACTGCACCTTGCTCTTCAGTGAAGCGGCCGTATGTACCGGTAACTTTCTTCAATGCTTCATTGGCGTCTGTACCTTTCTTGATTTCATCCATAAACTTGCCCAGATGAACAAATTCGTAACCGCAGATTTCGTCGTTCTTGTCCAAAGCGATAGTCTTGATGTAACCTTCTGCCATTTCCAAGTAACGAGAACCCTTAGCCAACGTTCCGTATAATGTGCCTACCTGGCTGCGCAGACCTTTGCCCAAGTCTTCCAAGCCAGCTCCAATCATCAAACCGCCTTCAGAGAAAGCAGACTGAGTACGACCGTAAACAATTTGCAGGAAGAGTTCGCGCATAGCTGTGTTGATAGCGTCGCAAACGAGGTCAGTATTCAATGCTTCGAGGATAGTCTTTCCCGGGAGGATTTCTGATGCCATAGCAGCAGAATGAGTCATACCGGAGCAACCGATAGTCTCAACCAAAGCTTCCTGGATAACGCCTTCCTTTACATTGAGGGTTAATTTACATGCACCTTGCTGAGGAGCACACCAGCCAATACCGTGTGTCAGACCAGAGATGTCAACAATTTCTTTAGCTTTTACCCATTTACCTTCTTCGGGAATAGGAGCCGGTCCGTGATTAGGACCTTTCTTCACAACACACATGTGTTCCACTTCGTGTGAATAAGTCATAATTAGCTCTTTTTTTAAGTGATATAATTAAAAAAAACGTAGTCCACTTTTATTAGTCGGGTGCAAAGTTAGTTGTTTTCCCCGTTTCTGCCAACTGTTCAATTTGACTTTTTTATTAAAAAGAAGTAATAAGAAGCTGAATTTCTGCGGAATGTAAAGTGGAGTTTGCAGTTGACTGTTTTTTCTCGTCTCTGATAGGGTTTGTGAATCAATAAGGTATGTGCTTGTTAATCAGGAAGTAATTTTGCCAACCCCTTGCTTGCGTCTTGGCAAACTTTTGCCATGCCTATGGCAAAGTTTTGCCAACGCGGTGGCAAAGTCTTGCCAATGGTAAGGCAAAATCCTGCCAACTGGTTGGCAAGGCGAAGAAAATAAAGGGGAGTCCGTGTTTGACTATGGCTGCAAAGTCTTACCTTTGTGGCACATTAAATAAAATACAAACTATGATAGAAGTTACAGATGTGGCATTGCGCCAGGCTGCCGGTGAAGGGATGGATGCATTCATCGGCGTATTCACCGGTGCTTATAAGAAAGAAATAGGCGGAGAAATGACTGCCGGGACGATGTCTTTGCTTACCGGTGAACAGCATTCATTGTTGGCCTATCAGATATTCCGTGATGAAGTGATGGAAGGGGGCTTCTGCCAACTGATTCAAAATGGTTATGGCGGTTATATTTTCGACAATCCGTTTGCCAAAGTGATGCGTTTGTGGGGAGTGGGCGATTTGAGCAAGTTGGTTTATGCTGCCAAGAAAATATACGATAGCCATCGTGACGACTTGGAACGCGAACGCACAGACGAGGAATTTATGGCAATGTACGAGCAATATGAGGCTTTCGATGAACTGGAAGATGAATTTTTGGAAAAAGAGGAGGAATATACAGCTTTGGTTGCCGGCTATGTGGATGAGCATTTGGAGCTGTTTGCCAAGATTGTGTGATAGAGAGTAACGAGGAAAGGCATATTAGCCTATACCCATTCTTGCCTTTCGGTATTGGAGAGATGTGCTATCTGAAAGCTAAAATATGCGAGCTATGAATGCCGGGATGAAAAATGGAATTAATTTATTGATGATTCTTGTATTGTTTATCTCATGTGTACAAGAAAAAGAGGACAATAATGTCTTAAGACGTGTGGAAGCGTGTATGGAATTATTTCCTGATAGTGCCTTGTCGCTTCTGAGTCAAATTGAATGTCCCGAATGTATGAGAGGACAACAGAGAGCAGATTATGCTTTGCTTTTAACGCAGGCTTTGGATAAAAACTATTTGGATAATTTGCAGTCAGACTCATTGATAATGATAGCGGTAGAATATTATAAACAGGAAGGTGATAAATTGAAGGCAGGGAAGGCTTACTTTTATTATGGAAAAGTGATGTTGTTAAAGGAGCGCTTCTCAGATGCTATGCAGGCTTATCTGGAAGCATCGAGTCTCTTGGAAGAAACTAGGGATTATAAAGTACAAGGGATGGTCTGGGAATATATAGGGTATTTGAACTCGGTTCAAGGATTGTATGAAAATTCTATAGACAATTTTAAACATTCTATCAGGTACTATGAACTGGCGAGTGACAGACGTCGTATTTTATATGGTTATAGGAATATGGCAAGAGGCTATTTTTCGGTACATCATAATGATAGTGCAGGTTGGTATGCTGAAAAAGGGCTTGTGTTGAGTGACACTGTTAGTGGTATGAAGGCATCTTTTCTACATTTATTAGGACTTATTGCCAATAATGAAAAACGATATCCACAAGCAATAGAGTATTTTTCAAATGCAATGGAAGTTTGTGATAATTTAAATGATAAATATCGTTATAGTTTGTCTTTGGGACGTGTTTATTCTGAAGTAGGTCAAAAGAAAAAAGCTGAAGATTGTTTTGTTTCTTGTATCAATGCAACTAATATTTTTGTGTCTTCGGGTGCATATTACTATTTGGCTGATATGCATAAAAAAGATGGTAATTATTTGAAAGCGTTTTTGTATAAAGAGAAGTCTGATTCATTATTAGAGGTGACTCGTAATGCTGAACTGCAAAAGCAGTTGTTGGATTTGCAGAATAAGTATGAAAATGATAAGCTTATTTTGGAAAATAAACAGATAAGGCTGGAAAATGAGAAACAGACTTATTTTTATTTGTTTTTATTTGTATTCATATTAGGGTTGGGCATCATCGCTTTCTTTCTGGTTAGGAAAAGGTATCGAACAAAATTGTTGCGTAATGTCGAGATTATTGGAAATAATAATGCAATTATTAATAGATATGCTTGTAGAATTGCAGAATTGGAGAATGTGAGCTTACAAGAACGTCAGGCTAAACAAGAGGAAATAGGAATCCTGAATAGAAAAATCCTTTGTTTAATAGCAGAAAATAAGCGAGTATGTGAGAATTCGAGTGTTGACGCCTTGTTTGTATTAGAGGAATTGAAGCAAGGAAATTTGATTATTAGTAATATGACTATTGCTGAACGGCAACATATATTTGACTTTTTGGATTTGGTTCATGCGAATTTTATTACTCGACTTAAACAAGAGTTTGATTTAACAAAAAATGAATTATTGTTGGCTGCGTTGCTGAAAGTGGGATTCTCTAACAAGCAATTAATGATTGTTTTTGATTGTGAAATGAAATCCATATATAAAAACAGACAAAGACTAAAAGCAGATTTAGGACTTACTAAGAATGATTCTTTAGAGCAAATGGTAATGATGTATTGAGAAAAAAACGTTTTTTTGTCCTATATGTTTCTTTGTAGTGTGTTGATATATAATTTATTACCTACCCTATTTTTGTCCGCATAGTTATTGCTGAATTATTGTTGAATAGTCCCTAATTTTGTATAAATAAAAAATGAAAGACTATGAAACTGAAAATTATCTTATCTGTATTGTTGTTATTTTCTTTATTAAAGGTCGATGCTAATCCTTTGGTCGACATAAGTATTACTTCTGGAAAAGAAGAAGTCTTTTTGCATTCAAATGATATTCCTTTTGAAATTCTGACTACGGGAAAAGAAGATGGAAGCCGTTCCGTTATACCATTAGTGCCATTTGTTGTATTCGTTGAAGATTCTAATTATTCCGTGGAATTGGATTTTATGGAAGGAATCGGGGTAGTGGAAATTGCCATTTCCCAAAATGGTTCTGTGATTTATTCTTCTTCCGAGAATATTCTATCTCCCCTTCGGAAATATTTGCAACTTCCTTTCGGAGTATCAGGGGAGTATTGTATAGAAATTAAAGGAGATAATGGGGCATATGCATATGGCTGTTTTGAATTATGATATATTGTTAACTAAAAAATGTAATGCTTATGAAAAAGATTAGTTTATTGTTGGTAGGAGTGTTAGCTCTATTTTCTTGTGAGCAAGAGGAATTGGATAACTTTGTGGAAAGTAGTGGTGTGGGGCAGGTGATGACAAGGGCGATAGGTTCTAGTGCGGATTTTGATCCGATAAGTGAGCTTGCCGAAATTCCAGTGAATATTTTGAATATTGGAAACTCTAAACAAAAGTATCTTACTTGTAAAGAGAAAGGTACTGAAATTTGTTTAACAGATAAAGATGATGGATCTTTGAGGCAGAGATGGTATCTGAAGTATGGAAGAACTATTGTTGTTGCTGGGGGAAATAATAGAGTGACATCCGATACATATGGAGTTGTTACTCCTAATAACTATTTATCTTCAGAAATACCTGATAATCTTCGTTTGAGTTATTGGAATAAATCAACTTTTGATTCACCTTTGGCTGGACCTGGCTTAAGCTTTAATTGTTTGGCTGATGCTAATTGTATGATATATACGATGTATGGAAACTTTAATACTGGTTTGTCTTCTTATTATTTGCAATCAGAATCTTCAACGTCTTCCTCTGTAAAGTTTAAAACGAATAATTCCTCAAGCCTCGCTTTATGGGAAATAGTTCCTGTTGGTGAATATGAACTTGTTGGTTTAGAGTATGTACGGACTACGGTTGACAGCTTTGAACCTACAGAAGTGATTTGTGACCATGATGAATATACAAATGAACATTTAAGCGTTGATACATGGAACTATTCTTTATCTACAAGCTATACAGAAAAATCTGATTTTTCAAAAACAGAAGGAGTAAGTGTCACTATTTCAGGAGGATTGAACGTGGGTATACCTAATGTGGTAGGAGATGATTCTTCGCTTGGAGTAAATGTTTCTGTACAGCAGCAGACAAATAAATCTTGGACTTATGGTACAAGTGATAGTAAAACGGTAACAAAAACGAGAACTGGACAAATCCCGATTCAACCAGGTGAAACTGTAAAACTTGATGCGGTGTTAGTCATGTACAAAGGTAGTTTGACTTACGTTGCTACATTAAGGAAAATAGGGGATACTAAAACGTTTAGAGTTAAAGGAAAATGGAGTGGAGACTGCTTTTCTTCTTTTGAAGCTAGAACATATAATCCAACAACAGGGAAATTGGTAGGAGAATATGTTTTAGAATAATGTGATTATCTAAATTATGGTTGTTTATAAATGTTAAATAAATATTGGGGCTTGCAGTATTTAGATTAATCTTTCATTTAATCTTAAAAACAATGAAAAAACGAGGAGAGTACTATATTACTCAATTCTTTTATCTAAATTTGCAAACTCTAATATTTATAGGAAAGATGAAACAATTAAAATTCTTGATGGTTGCCTTGACATTGTTGATGGGCATTTCGTTTACTTCGTGTCTGAATTCAGATGACGGAGAGTATGATGACATTTATGGCATGGTTTTAGTGAATAACTATATGGGATTACTCTCTTTTGAAGATGCTGCGGGTAACACTTATCAACCTACACCGGCTTCTGTTACTCAATTTGAGGCAAATTCAAGTTTGAAGATTTCAGATTCTCGAATGGGAATCATCTTAGGAAAGAGCATAGAACCTGAGACGAATGAAAAATCTAAAACTACCAACTTCACTTTGAAGAATTTTCAGCCTATTTCTTTTGCAAACGCTGTCGTATCAATGACAGCAGAAAGCTTGGTTGTTGATGCGCCGGAAACAGCACCGGTGATAACTTTGAAATTGGAAAATGGGTCAGTTCAGCCATTTTTGTATAACAAGGATATACTTGTAACTCCTATAGCTTGGAGACTGCAAAATGACAACGATAAGTTTAAGATGCATAAATTTGCTTTAGCTTGTGTACTGGATGAAATTGAAGCAGGGGCCACAGACCTTGTTTTCTATCTGCGTCATGATAAGGGTGCTGATGATAAGACAGATGTTTATTATTCTAATTGGTATGGGTATGATATAAAAAATGCTTTAGAAAGGTTTAAAGAAAAAGCAGGAAATCTTCCTACTAAATTAGTTATTAAGTCGCATGAAAGTGGAAATAATAGCAATACAGAAATACCGGAAAACTATACGGAATATACTGTAGAATACAAAATTGCGTCTACTAATCAATAAATTGATATTGAATTACAAAGATTTATTTCATATAGCAATACTACTGATTTCCTCTCCGGCTCGTGCCTGGGAGGAAATTAGTTTAGAGGATAGACGAAAAGTATTTACTACTTTTGTCTATCCTATGATTGGTTTATGCGGGTTGTCCGTTTTCATCGGCTCTTTGATGAAGATGGGATGGGACGGGCCGCAAAGCTTTCAATATGCCATGACACAATGCTGTGCGGTGGCTGTATCCTTGTTTGGAGGATATTTTTTGGCAGCCTATCTCATCAATGGGTTGCGTGTCCGCATGTTTATGCTGGACAGTGATATTCCTTTGGCGCAACAGTTTGCAGGTTATGCACTGGTAGTGGTGTTCATGCTGAGGATTGTTATCGGCATATTGCCTGATTTCGGCATTATGGCTCTGTTGCTCCAATTCTATATCGTGTATGTTGTGTGGGAAGGAAGCAAAAAGGTGATGCAGATAGCGGAAAAAGACCGTTTGCGTTTCACCATTCTTTCTTCTATTTTGTTAATAGCTTGTCCGGTGGCCATTGAATGGATATTCAATAAGCTGACGGTAGTGCTAAACTGATAAATGTTATGAAACAAGCTCCTGTAAATATAAAGAATAAGCGTGCTACGTTCGATTACGAACTGACGGACACCTATACGGCTGGCATTGTGCTTACGGGCACAGAAATCAAGTCCATCCGGTTGGGGAAAGCAAGCTTAGTCGATACGTTCTGTTACTTTGCCAACGGCGAATTGTGGGTGAAGAACATGCATGTGGCCGAATACTTCTATGGTTCGTACAACAATCACAATGCACGCAGGGAGCGCAAGCTTTTGTTGAATAAGAAGGAACTTGAAAAACTGATGCGCGGCACGAAAGATCCGGGTTTCACCATTGTTCCCGTGCGCTTGTTTATCAATGAAAAAGGGCTGGCCAAACTTGTGGTGGCACTTGCCAAAGGTAAGAAGCAATATGATAAGCGCGAATCACTGAAGGAAAAAGATGACAAACGCGATATGGCGCGTATGTTTAAAAGATAATATGAGTAAACTTGGTAGTTTGGTGCGTGAGCGCATCCTTATTTTGGATGGTGCAATGGGCACCATGATACAGCAATACAACTTGACAGAGGGAGATTTTCGGGGTGAACGCTTCTCGCAGATTCCCGGACAGATGAAAGGTAACAATGACCTGCTTTGTCTGACACGCCCCGATGTGATACAAGACATTCACCGCAAGTATCTGGCGGCAGGTGCAGATATTATCGAAACAAATACATTCAGTTCCACCCGCGTCAGTATGGCCGATTATCATGTGCAGGACTATGTGCGTGAGATGAATCTTGCCGCAGTGCGCCTGGCACGCAAAGTGGCAGATGAGTTTACTTCTCTTACTCCCGACAAACCCCGTTTTGTGGCAGGCTCCGTAGGACCGACGAACAAGACCTGCTCCATGAGTCCCGATGTGAACAATCCGGCCTTTCGTGCCTTGAGCTACGATGAACTTGCCGATGCCTACCGTGAGCAGATGGAAGCGTTGCTCGAAGGGGGTGTGGATGCTTTGCTGGTAGAAACTATTTTTGATACGCTGAATGCCAAGGCTGCTATTTTTGCCGCAGGGCAGGCGATGGAAACTGTAGGAGTTCATGTACCCTTGATGCTCTCTGTGACCGTTTCCGATGTTGGAGGGCGTACGCTGTCGGGGCAGACTTTGGAAGCCTTTCTCGCTTCTGTGCAGCATGCCGATATATTCTCTGTCGGCTTGAACTGCTCCTTTGGCGCCCGTCAGCTGAAACCTTTCCTGGAGCAGCTTGCTGCCCGTGCACCTTATTACATCAGCGCTTATCCCAATGCCGGATTGCCCAACAGTCTGGGTACATACGACCAGACTCCTGCCGATATGGCGCATGAAGTAAAAGAGTATATCCATGAGGGCTTGGTGAATATTATCGGTGGCTGTTGCGGAACGACAGATGCCTACATTGCCGAGTACTCCTCGCTGATTGCCGGTGCAACGCCCCATCAGCCGGTTCCCAGACCGGAAAATCTTTGGCTCTCCGGGCTTGAACTTCTGGAAGTGAAGCCGGAAAACAACTTCGTGAATGTGGGTGAACGCTGCAATGTGGCAGGTTCGCGCAAATTCCTGCGTCTGATTAATGAAAAGAAATACGACGAGGCGCTCAGCATCGCTCGCCGGCAGGTGGAAGACGGTGCGCAGGTCATCGACATCAATATGGATGACGGACTGCTGGATGCCCGGACAGAGATGACGACTTTCCTCCATCTGATAGCTTCGGAACCGGAGATTGCCCGTGTTCCCGTCATGATAGACTCCTCTAAGTGGGAAGTGATTGTGGCCGGATTGAAATGCTTGCAAGGCAAGTCCATCGTCAACTCCATCTCCTTGAAGGAGGGGGAAGATAAATTCCTGGAGCATGCGCGTACCATAAAGCAATATGGTGCGGCGACCGTGGTGATGGCTTTTGATGAAAAAGGGCAGGCAGACACGTACGAACGTAAGATTGAGGTCTGCGAACGGGTATACCGTCTTTTGGTGGACAAGATAGGTTTCAATCCCCATGATATAATTTTCGACCCGAATGTACTTGCCGTGGCAACCGGTATGGACGAGCACAACAATTATGCTGTAGACTTTATCCGTGCCACCGGATGGATACGCAAGAATCTGCCCGGTGCGCATGTCAGTGGAGGAGTGAGTAACCTTTCCTTCTCTTTCCGCGGCAATAATTACATTCGCGAGGCGATGCATGCCGTATTCCTTTACTATGCCATCCGCGAGGGCATGGATATGGGTATCGTCAATCCGGCTGCCTCCGTTCTTTACACCGATATTCCCGCTGATATATTGGAGCGCATAGAGGATGTGGTCTTGAACCGTCGTCCCGATGCTGCCGAGCGTCTGATAGAAACTGCCGAACGCTTGAAAGCGGAAGCGGAGGCGGCGAAAACTTCCGGAGGAGAGCGGCAGGCTGCCGCCCATTCCCAGCTTGCCTGGAGAGAGGGGACTCCTGTGGAAGAACGGTTGAAGTACGCCTTGACAAAGGGTATCGGCGATTATCTGGAAGAAGACCTTGCCGAAGCGTTGAAGCTGTATCCCAAAGCTGTTTCTATCATTGAAGGTCCGTTGATGGCAGGCATGAATCATGTCGGCGACTTGTTTGGGGCAGGCAAGATGTTCCTGCCGCAAGTAGTGAAGACGGCGCGCACCATGAAGAGGGCGGTTGCCATCCTCCAGCCCGTAATCGAGTCGGAGAAAGAAGAAGGTGCGACTGCTGCCGGGAAGGTACTACTGGCTACGGTGAAAGGTGATGTGCACGACATTGGCAAAAATATAGTCTCGGTAGTAATGGCCTGCAACGGGTACGATATAGTGGACCTTGGCGTCATGGTGCCTGCCGAAACCATTGTACAGCATGCCATAGAGGAAAAGGTAGACATGATAGGATTGAGTGGTCTGATAACCCCCTCGCTGGATGAAATGGTGCATGTAGCCATTGAGCTGGAAAAGGCAGGTCTGGACGTTCCTCTGCTGATAGGTGGTGCCACGACTTCACCGCTTCACACTGCTCTGAAAATTGCTCCGGTCTATCATGCTCCCGTAATCCATCTGAAGGACGCCTCACAGAATGCTACAGTAGCAGCCAAACTGATGAATCCTGAGACAAAGGAGGAACTGGAAGAAGAACTGCATGAGAAGTATCGGCAGTTGTGCGAGAAGAACCGGGAGAAACAAGTGACAACCGTTTCCCTGGAAGAAGCGAGAAAGAACAAACTGAATCTGTTTTAAATAGGAAGGAAAATAAGGATTAAGGATTAGGGATTAAGGATTAGGAATAAGGGATTAACATTCCTGCGGCATATATTCCTAATATTATGCGCAATTCGTTAACCCCTAATCCCTAATCCTTATTCTTTATTCCTTATTTTTTTATCTTTTTCTTGTATTGCTCGAAGCGTGACGTAATATCCCTTACGAAGTTATAAGTTTCAATGCCACGGAAATAGCCGTTTTTGCAGACGGGGTCGGTGAAGTATTCCTCATTGCTTTTTAGCAGAATGAAGTTTTCTACATTATCACGCCAGACATATTTGTTTTTGCCGTATTTTTCGGCCAGTGCCATGGCATCCAGCACATGGCCGATACCGGAATTATAAGATGCCAGCACAAAGTTGATGCGTTCTTCCTGGGGTATCTTGGAAAAACTTTTGGCTGTGGCGCCTATGTATTTCACGGCAGCCTTTATGCTCTCTTCAGGGTTCTGTTCCTTTCCTTCGGGTAGCCCCATAGCCCTGGCTGTGGCAGGCATCAGTTGCATCAGCCCCCTGGCACCCGCCCAAGATACGGCAGTGGAGTCGAAGTTGGATTCTGTATACGCCAGAGACGCCAGCAGACGCCAGTCCCAGTCTATTTCGGGAGCATATTTCTTGAACAAATCATCGTAATGGGAAATTTTTCCTTCGCGCAGGGAGAGGATAGGAGAGTGGGGAATGGCCTTGCCGATTTCAAAATATCGTTTCATACTTGCTGTATAGGCAGGTGAAGTCATATTCTCCTCATGCCATTTGTTGGCGGTGGCTGCCAGTTGCGGACAGTCTTTCCGGACTGCCCACGATGCACGCTGGTCAAAGCTGATGGAGAGTCCGATATTTAGGTTGGGGTAATAGGTGGTATTAAGCTGTGCCACATCATTGTCTGCTACGGTATAGGGGATTTTTCCTTGTGCCACCTGGGTGATGAGGTCTTCTGCACTGATACTGTCGTTGGTCACTTTATGGATGTGGATACCTCCTCCGAGCTCTTCGTCCAGATTGACCAGCCGTTCATAATATTTTCCGGGCTTCACATATACATCTTTCCCGATGAGTTCCGTTACGTCTTTCAGTGGTTTGGTGCGTCCGCCGTTACGTTGCACGATGACTTGGTGCGTGATGACCTCTTCGCCGCAATAAAGCAGGCTGTCTTTCCATTCCTTGGTGATGGGAAGGTTGTAGGCTATGAGGTCTCCCTTGCCTGCCAGCAACTTCTCTATGAGTTCGTGCACATTCCGGGCTACCTCTATTCTCAGCTTCACTCCCAGGCTCTTGGCAAACTGTTCGCTTAGCTCATACTGGAATCCCATGTCCTGGCCACGGTAGATGAAGTAGGAAGTGGAACTGTACAGTGTCAATACGACCAGTTCTCCGCTGTCCTTTATCTGTTGCAGGTCATCCGCTTCTTCTTTTTCGGCAGGATGTCCTCCACGGCATCCTGCGATGCAGCACAACAACAACAGCAAGATAATTGGGACGGGAGAATTGATAATGGATGATTTATGTCTGGCGAAAGAAAACAGGCTGTTCATATCTCATAGGGTTTAGTGCGTTCTTAATCCTCCATTATCAATTCTCCATTATCAATTCTCCATTACAAATTAACTCCCCAAGTGCTTCTTGATGTACATGGTCAATATATCAATGGCCACCTGGTTGTTTCCGCCTTCCGGCACAATGAGGTCGGCGTATCGTTTGCAGGGCTCTATGAATTGCTGGTGCATGGGTTTCAGTATGCGTGTATAGCGTTCCATGACGGCTTCGGCCGTGCGTCCGCGTTCCACTACATCGCGCTGGATTACACGAATCAGGCGTTCGTCGGGGTCGGCGTCTACAAATATCTTCAGGTCCATCATGCTTCGCAGCTTCTTGTCGCACAAGGCAAGGATGCCTTCAATGATGATGACTTCCCGGGGCTCGATATGGATGGTTTCGGGCTGCCGGGTACACGTCAGGTATGAGTAGGTGGGCTGTTCTATGCTTCTTCCTTCGCGCAGCATGGCGACATGCCTGGAAAGAAGGCTCCACTCGAAAGCGTCGGGGTGGTCGAAGTTGATGTTCTGCCGTTCTTCCACGGGCACATGGCTGCTGTCCTTGTAGTAAGAGTCTTGTGGCAACAATACCACTTCACCAGCCGGTAGGCTTTCGATAATTTTACGTACGACGGTGGTCTTTCCCGAGCCGGTTCCGCCTGCAATTCCTATTATTAACATCCGTTTAAGTGTATATTTGAAACAAAACCAGTATTTTTGCAGTTGTTAAAACAGCCGCTTAGGCTGACAAATATAGTGATAAATCATTTAAATGGCAAAGTTATGGTAAAGCACATTGTATTATTTAAGTTAAAAGATGAGGCACCGGCTGACGAAAAGTTGGCTGCGATGAACAGTTTCAAGGCAGCTATCGAAGCGCTTCCGGCTAAAATATCCGTTATCCGCAAGATTGAAGTCGGATTGAACATCAATCCTGCCGAGGCTTGGAGCATCGCTCTTTACAGTGAGTTCGATACGTTGGATGACGTGAAATACTATGCTGCCCATCCCGACCATGTGGCTGCCGGCAAGCTTATCGCTGCTGTGAAAGAGAGCCGTGCCTGCGTGGACTACGAGTTAATTGAAAATTAAAAATTAAATCAGAGAACATGAAGAAATTACTGTTCCCTTTCGTTCTGTTGCTATTCGCTGTGGCGGTGCAGGCACAGATACAAGACCCCGTCAAGTTCAATTCCGAACTGAAGATTTTGGCTGCCGATGAAGCGGAGGTCGTTTTTACGGCTGCTATTGACAAGGGCTGGCATGTCTATTCCACCGACTTGGGCGATGGAGGGCCTATCTCGGCGACTTTCAATGTGGAGAAAATCTCCGGAGCGGAAGTGGTGGGTAAACTGAAGCCCGTAGGCAAGGAAATCTCTACTTTCGATAAGTTGTTCGAAATGAAGGTGCGCTATTTTGAGAATACGGCGCAATTTGTGCAGAAGCTGAAGTTGACGGGTGGCGCTTATCAGATAGAAGGCTATCTGGAATATGGCGCTTGCAACGATGAAAACTGCCTGCCGCCCACACAAGTTCCTTTCAAGTTCTCCGGCAAGGCAGAAGGGGCTGCCAAAGAAGCTGCCGCCGCTGCCGCTGAAACGAAAGCCGAAGAACAGCCCGCAAAGCAGGAGACTGTCTCCGGCACGGCTCCCGTGGCTGCCATCGGCGGTGCGGACGGGCCGACGGAAATCAATGTGGCGGACAAGGCGGACCTCTGGAAACCGGTCATCAGTGAACTGCAATCTTTGGGCGAAACCACTTCGCAGGAAGACATGTCCTGGATTTATATCTTCATTACGGGATTTGCCGGCGGACTGCTGGCACTCTTCACCCCCTGTGTATGGCCCATCATCCCGATGACGGTCAGCTTCTTCCTGAAACGCAGCAAGGACAAGAAGAAGGGCATCCGCGATGCGTGGACGTATGGCGCTTCCATCGTGGTGATTTATGTGACGCTCGGACTGGCAATCACGCTTGTTTTCGGAGCCAGCGCACTGAACGCACTCTCTACGAATGCAGTATTCAATATCCTTTTCTGCCTGATGCTGGTGGTGTTTGCGGCTTCCTTCTTCGGAGCGTTCGAGATAACGTTGCCCTCCAAGTGGAGTACGGCTGTAGACAGCAAGGCCGAGGCGACAAGCGGTTTGCTCAGCATCTTCCTGATGGCGTTTACCTTGTCGCTGGTATCTTTCTCCTGCACGGGACCCATTATCGGATTCCTGTTGGTGCAGGTTTCCACGACGGGCAGCGTGGTGGCTCCTGCCATCGGCATGCTGGGCTTTGCCATAGCCTTGGCATTGCCTTTCACGCTGTTTGCCCTGTTCCCGTCCTGGCTGAAGTCCATGCCCAAGTCCGGCGGATGGATGAACATCATCAAGGTGACGCTCGGCTTCCTGGAGCTGGCCTTTGCCCTGAAATTCCTTTCGGTAGCCGATTTAGCTTACGGTTGGCGCCTCCTCGACCGTGAAACGTTCCTTGCTCTGTGGATTGTACTTTTTGCGCTGCTTGGTTTCTACTTGCTGGGCAAAATCAAGTTCCCGCACGATGATGACGATACGAAAGTTAGTGTACCCCGTTTCTTCATGGCGTTGGCCTCGCTGGCATTTGCGGTGTATATGGTTCCTGGTTTGTGGGGAGCTCCGCTGAAGGCTGTCAGTGCTTTTGCGCCGCCCATGCAGACGCAGGATTTCAATCTTTACAATAATGAAGTGCATGCCAAGTTCGACGATTACGACCTCGGTATGGAGTATGCCCGCCAGCATGGCAAGCCCGTGATGCTCGACTTCACCGGTTACGGTTGCGTGAACTGCCGTAAGATGGAGCTTGCCGTATGGACAAACCCGAAGGTGAGTGACATTATCAACAACGACTATGTACTTATCACGCTTTACGTCGACAACAAGACACCGCTTCCTTCTCCCGTGAAGATTGTGGAGAACGGCACGGAACGTACGCTACGTACCGTAGGCGACAAGTGGAGTTATCTGCAGCGCGTCAAGTTTGGTGCCAATGCGCAGCCCTTCTATGTGTTGATTGACAACGAAGGCAAACCGCTCAATAAGTCTTACTCCTACGACGAAGATATTCCCAAATATATCGAGTTCTTGCAGACTGGATTGGAGAATTATAAGAAAGAAAAATAAACTGAATATAGAAAGGATGCCCGTAAAGTGGCATCCTTTTTTCTAACCCCCTTTTTTGTATATGAAACAGATTATAGACATTGAAACTTGGGAACGCCGGGATAACTACAACTTTTTCCGCAACTTTGTTAGCTCCTGGTATTCCATTACTACAGAGATTGATTGTACAGAGGCAAGTCTGGCTGCCAGAGCAGCGGGACGCTCTTTTTTCCTTTACTATCTTTATGCCGTGCTCCGTTCGGCAAACGAGGTGGATGAACTTCGTTTCCGTAAAGACAAGAATGGACAGGTCGTCTTTCACGATCGGGTGGATATCATTTCTCCGATAGCCGTTCCCGGTAAGACTTTCTATACAATACGCATACCTTATCACGAAGATTTCAACCGCTTTTATGCCGAAGCCTATGCTTTGATTACCAATATTCCCGAAGATGGCGATCCTTATGGAGCCGAGAAGCATCTCGCGCAGCAAGGCGATTACGATGTAGTGCATTTGAGCGCTGTCCCTAAGATGTATTTCACCTCTACCACTTATACGCTTGCCGAAGCCGGGAATGCTTGCAGCCACCCTTTGATGACTGCCGGAAAAACGGTGACCCGTGAAGGGCGTCTGGTATTTCCACTTTCCATCTATGTGGATCATTCTTTTGTTGATGGTTCGCACTTGGCATCCTTCTTCGGAAAGATAGAAGAATACCTGAAAGAGATTTCACATGAATAAATCATAAAAGAGTAGTATCTATGAAGCGTTTCGTTTTTCTAACCGTTCTTTGTTGCCTGGTGCTTGGAATGAGAGCCCAGACAGCCAAAGAAGAAATCTTTGCAGATGTTCATCGTTCGGCAGCCAATTACTATGCCTATCCCGAACCGACTGTGGAGCAGACAGCTCCTCCTGCAGGTTATAAACCCTTTTATCTGAGCCACTATGCCCGTCATGGTTCACGGTTCCTTATAAATCCGGATGATTACGAGAAGCCGTTGGCAGTGATGCGTGAGGCTGATGAGAATGGTGTGCTCACTGAGTTGGGAAAGAAGACACTTTGTGTTTTGGATAGCGTCTCGCGCATGGCTAAGAGCAGATATGGCGAACTGACTCCGCTGGGTGCACGCCAGCACAAAGGCATTGCAGAGCGAATGTACAAGAATTTCCCGGAAGTCTTTAAAGGAGAAGCCGAGGTGGATGCATGCTCCACGGTGGTTATCCGCTGCATTCTTTCTATGGCGGCAGAATGTTTGAAGCTGCAATCTCTCAATCCGAAGTTGCAGTTCAAGAACGATGCCAGCTATGCCGACATGTACTATATGAATAACGATGACCCCTATGTCAAGACATTGTGCAAGGCGGATGAAGTGGTCGAGGCGAAGGCTGCCATCCGGAAGGAGCATGTACATCCGGAACGCTTGATGAAGGCTTTGTTCAACAACGAGGATTATGTAAACTGGAAAGTGGATGCCGGCAGATTGATGACCCGGTTGTTTGATGTGGCAAGCAACATGCAGAGTCTCGACACGAATCTGGAACTTTACTCTCTCTTCACCAAAGACGAATGCTATGATTTGTGGCAAATCAGCAACAAGAATTGGTATATATCCTATGGCCCGTCTCCGCTCACCAAAAGCGAAATACCTTATATGGAATCCAATCTGCTGGAAAATATACTGAATACGGCCGACACTTGCATCGTGAAGAAAGAGAACAGCGTAACTTTACGTTTCGGCCATGAATCTTGCCTGCTTCCTTTGGTATGCCTGCTGGAATTGGGTGATTGTGCTTATCAGACTACCGATTTAAGCAGACTCGATGAAACTTGGCGAAACTACAAGATTTTCCCGATGGCAGGCAACGTTCAATTCGTTTTCTTCCGCAAGAAAGGCAGTGATGACATTCTTGTAAAGGTGCTGCTCAACGAGCATGAGATGAAACTTCCGGTAGAAAGCGAACTGGCTCCTTATTACCATTGGAAGGATGTGGAGGCTTATTATAGGAATAAACTGAAAGCCTATAGACGATAGAAGCGTGTTAAAGCCGGTCATTGCTTGAGGGATGAACCGGCTTTATTTTTCATTTTTCTTTTTTCTTTCCCGAATTTTACATACGTTTGCAACATCTTAGCGATACCTTTGTACTTGAATGTAAAGATAGCCCTATGTATGCAGCAGAAACTCTAATTGATGAAAAGGCACTTGTTCTCCGCCTGATAGATGGAGATGAGGATGCTTTTTGTGAACTGTACGCTGCCTATAAGGGCCGCCTGATATACTTTGCCATGCGTTTTCTGAAGTCGCGCGAGCATGCCGAGGATGTTTTTCAGGACGCTTTCACCGTGATTTGGCAGAGCCGACGTTTCATCAATCCCGATGCTTCCTTCTCTTCCTACCTTTATACAATTGTTCGCAACCGTGTGCTGAATCAGCTGCGCGACCTCGATAACCAGAACAAACTCAAGGAGCATGTCCTTGCGCAGGCTGTGGATTATACCGATGAAACGAAGAATGAAATTCTAGCTAATGACTTGCGGCAACTAATCTTGCGTGCATTGCAGCAATTGACGCCCCGCCAGCGTGAAATCTTTGAAATGAGCCGTGAACAGCAGATGTCTCACAAGGAGATTGCTGAAACGCTGGGTATATCGGTCAATACGGTGCAGGAGTCTATATCCTTGTCATTGAAATCGCTGCGCGGATATTTGCAGAAGAACTCGGTAGCGGCTGCCGACCTCGTGCTGCTTCTTGTTTGTATGAATTTGTAATGAAGCCCATCTTTCTTCCGTATGAGATAAAAAACGTTAAATACACCCTAGATGCTTCGCTTTTGCGTGTACTATTCTTTTAAAAGGGATAGTTTAAGAACATCTTTGTAGCTCCCCGCAAAAAAACGATTATGAAACATAACGAGAAAGATAAGACTTTGCTTCGCCGTTACTTGGATGACTTGTACACGGTTGAAGATGTCAGCAAGTTGGCAGACCACTTGGCTGTGCCGGAACCGGAAGGCATCCTTGAGGAACTGGCTGCCGATGTTTGGGACGAATCAGCGTCGCAACAACCGCTGACTGACCTCGAACGCGAGAAGTCGAAGAAAGAGGCGCGCCAATTGTTGAAGCGCATCGAGCACAAAAAACGGACCTGGTTTCGCCGCATGGCAACTGTCGCTGCAGCTGCGGCTGCGGTTCTTTGTTTGGTGCTGGGTGGCGTCGGATATCTGGATTACATCAACGAACAGCAGATTTCTTATCTGGAAGCCTCGACCTCTTATGGCGAATGCAAGCAGGTGTTGCTTCCTGACGGCACGCAACTGGTCTTGAACTCCTGCTCCCGCATTCGCTATCCCGACCGCTTTGCGGGCAACGAACGCAGGGTGGAGCTCGAAGGTGAGGGCTACTTTCGGGTTCATCGCAACGAGAAGCAGCCGTTCATTGTCAATACCCATCATTTCGACGTTCGTGTATTGGGCACGTGCTTTGATATCAAAGCTTATTTGTCCGATGAGGTTGTTTCTGTCGATGTGGAGAGTGGCAAGGTGCAAGTGGACTTGCCAGAAGCCATGATGCGCTTAAGCGCCCAGGAGCGGGTGTACATCAATACCATTTCCGGCGAATACAACAAGCAGCATGAAAAACGCACTGTGGCAGTATGGCGGAAAGGCGGATTGCGATTCAGCAGTACTCCGATAAACGATGTTGCAAAAGAGTTGGAACGCGTTTATAATTGCTCCATCTCTTTTGCCGAAGGGCAGGTGTTCAAGAATCTGATTTCGGGCGAGCACGACAACAAGAGCCTGGAAGCTGTGTTGCAGTCTATCGAATATACCAGCGGCATTCATTATAAGAAAGATGGGAACAAGGTATTGCTCTATAAATAGTGTGAATCAGGAGTTGAATTTGACTCGCTATTATACAGTTATAAGCAAAGCCTTATATCGAACTCAGGCCAATATAGAAAAAAGGGCTTGGTGCTGTCCGTTTGAAGGGTATTTGAAAGGCGTTTGTAGTGTACTGTGCAGGCATTCATTGTGTTTCGCACATACGTTTCTCCTGAAAAGTCTTTGAGTTTGTTGACGCTCCACTTAAGTGAACAAGTATGTTCACTAAGATGGCCCGAATTGTTCACTATCGTGAAGAAGACAGACCACTATAGTGAACACACTATCAATTCACTGCATTTTTCGTAAGAAACACCGATGCTTTCCCTACAAATGACGGGGCAGAAAGATACTCGGCAAGGTGAGTGAGAGCAATTTCCATGGGTGAGGGCAAAACTTGCCCTCACCCATGGAAATTGCTCTCACTCACCTCCGAAACACCGATGAACAGGGAGGTTCAGGAAAACGGTGAGGGTGGTGAGGGCAAGTTGAAGAAACTCTTGTTACTCAAGCACGGATTATTTCTTTCTTATCAGTTATGAACTGTTTCAGAAACGCTTATGAGTTAAAAGTACTATCTCAATTCCCCTCCTTCAAGAAGGAGGGGTGCCCAAAGGGCGGGGTGGTAGGTGAGGAAAGAAAACCTTATTCTTATGATTCATAGGTGTTTATTGTTTTACCTACCACCTCCCCCTACGGGTAGAAGGTGTGTCAGAAGTGATAAGGGAACACGAATTACACAAATTACGCAAATAAGCGACTCGGATAATCCCTGATTATCAGTAGTCATTAAAAAGCATGATTTGTATAATTTGCGTAATTTGTGTTCTAAGTCTCTATTTCGACACACCCTCAATTGAGATAGTACTGCTAATCACTTAGGTTCCTTTCTTATCAAATATGAATATAATTCAATCACTGCTTCGCATAAATAGTGAAAATATCTTAATGAGACCCCTGCTTCTTCGGGCGACTGTGTACTATATATAAGCGAATCGCCAGAGTGTTAACCTTTATCATTAATAAAATTAAGTATGAAACCACCAACTTGAGCTACACAAAAAAATAGGAGCTGTCTCTAAGAGAAGCCCCTATTCCGGTAATCCGGACGGATATTCATTCGTTTCGACCCGTGTGAATAACGTATCGCGCATTACACATCTTTGTTTTTAATAATTTATTTCAATTACTAAAACGCACAAATTTATGAATAATCTTCCTAATACTGAAAGGAAATGTAGAAATGTAGATTCATTTTTAGCTTTTTTACTGTTCGTATGCTTGTTGTTTACAGCCCCATACGTGCGGGCACAAGAGACAAGAAGCATTACACTGAATGTTCAGAATGAAACGGTAGAGAATGTGTTCAACCAACTGGGCGTGCAGACTGGTTTGAAATTCTTCTATGACCAAGAAATAGTCAATGCAGCTCCACGCATCTCCATCCATGTTTCCAACGCTTCTTTGCAAGAGGTCTTGGAGCAGATTACCTCGCAAGCAAAATTATATTTCAATAGGGACAACAATACAATATCCGTAGGCAATCAGAAAAGTGGAGAGCTTATTGAGAAAGTGAGGACAAAGACAATCAACGGAAAAGTGGTAGACCCAAACGGGGAGCCGATTATCGGTGCCAATGTATTGGTAAAGGGCACTGCCAATGGAGTGATTACCGATCTTGACGGAAATTATAGCCTGGCCGATGTACCCGGGAATGCGATGCTCGCCTTTTCATATATCGGCTATCAGACGGTAGAGATAAAAGCGGGCGGCAAAGGCCTGGACAGAATCGTCTTGATGGAAGACAACGAGTTGCTGGACGAAGTAGTGGTTGTGGGATATGGTGTGCAGAAGAAGCGCGACGTGACTACTGCCATTGCCAGCCTTCGTGCCAGTGATATGAAAGGCCAACCGGTTACTTCCATGGCCGAGGCGATGGTGGGCAAGATGCCGGGTGTGCAGGTGTCTCAGTCGACGGGTGCTCCGGGCTCTTCCTTGCAGATTAAGGTACGCGGAACGGGCACTATTACGGCAGGAACCTCTCCGCTCTATGTTGTGGACGGTGTGCCTCTTGCCCAGGAGCAGCTGAATACGTTCAATATGAACGATGTAGAGTCCATCGAGGTGCTGAAAGATGCTTCTTCGGCTGCCATCTACGGTTCGCGTGGTTCGAACGGTGTGGTACTGATTACTACCAAGAGAGGGCAGGAAGGGCGTGCTACAGTTTCCTATAACGGATACTATGGCTGGCAGACGGTTTCAAAGAAGATAGACATGCTGAATGCCTACGAGTATGCCGATTTGGTGAACGATGCACGCAACAATACGTATACCGACAAGATGGAGTCCATCAACCGTAAGCTCATAGCGCAGAATAAGAATCCTTTGTCTTTTGACATCTCGGACAGCAATGCCATCCGTCTGCAAAATACAAGCAATGATTATAATACAATTGTTCCCGTTGAAATCTTGCCATACCTGAGAGGTGAAAAAGGACTGGTAGACACGGACTGGCAGGACGAAATCTTCCGTACGGCAGGCATGCAGAGCCATTCGGTTTCTGTCTCAGGCGGCAGCCCGAAGATAAGATATTATGCGTCTGTAGATTATTTGTCACAAGAAGGTGTCATTATCAACAGTGACTTTACGCGCTACAGCTCGCGCTTCAACCTCGATGTAACCGAAGGTATTTTCAAGTTCGGCCTTTCGCTCAATCCGTCTGTAACGATAGAGAATGCGGTTAATTCTGACGGCGCTTACAATTCGGGCGGTGGCGGTATCATTGCTTCGGCGCTGCACAGTGCTCCTATATTTCCGGTTTATAATCCCGACGGTTCATTTTGCTTCTCTCAGAATGCCTGGAGTCCCAATACACAGACAGTACTCGAAAACGGTTCCATAAAGAAAGGTAACAGCCAGACGCAAGTATGGAATCCCGTAGCATTAGCCATGTTGCAGAAGGACGAAACGAAGGCATCCCGTGTTTTTGGCAATATTTACGGAGAAGTGGCTTTTATGCCCGAATTGAAGTATCGGGCCAATTTCGGTGTGGATATTTACAGTAGCTCGCAAGATACGTTCCGTCCGTCCACTATCCCCATTTCCAATACGGAGGGAAATCCGGAGTCGGTGCCCGAAGCAACGGCGAAGACTGCCAAGATGTACAACTGGCTGTTTGAGCAAACGATGAGCTATAATAAGGAAATCCACGGGCATTCTCTTTCTGCACTGGTAGGCTGGACCATGCAATACCAACGAGACGAAAGTACTTATGCTTTTGCCAACGGATTCATTACGAACAGCGTGCCCACTCTCAATGCAGGTACCGTTACCCGCGGCAATTCGCATGCTTCCGAATGGGCCTTGCTTTCAGGACTTGCCAGAATTCAGTATAACTATAAAGGCAAGTACATGCTTACAGGAGCAATCCGTGCCGACGGTGCTTCCCGTTTTGGCAAACAGAACCGTTGGGGATGGTTTCCGTCGGTATCTGCCGGATGGCGTCTGACGGAAGAGCAATTTATGAAGTCGCTGACTTTCATCGACGACTTGAAACTTCGCGCCAGCTACGGTCTGACGGGTAACTTCCGTATTCCCAACTATGGTGCACAAGGCGAAGTTGCCTATTATAGTTATGTGTTGGGCGGAAGCAATGCCGAAGTAATAAAGGGTACGGCCCCCAAGAGCATGCCCAATCCCGAACTGCATTGGGAAAAGACAGCGCAGGTGAATGTAGGTTTCGATGCGTCGCTGTTCAGTAACCGTTTGACTTTGGGGCTGGATTTATATAACAGTAACACGTATGACTTGTTGCTCAATGTCCCCGTACCCATGACAACCGGTTACAACACTCGCCTCGAGAACATCGGCAAGGTGAACAACAAAGGTGTGGAATTCAATATCGCCACCAATCAGAAGATGGGCGATTTCAACTGGAGTGTTTACTTCAATATCTCGAAGAACATCAACGAAGTGAAAGAACTTGGACCGGGCAATGCCGATATTATTTCTTCCGGTTCGGTGAGCAATGCCTATTTCATAACCCGCGTGGGTGAGGCCATCGGAAGCTATTATCTTCCAGTGGTAGAAGGTGTCTATAAGAATCAGGCCGAAGTGGATGCAGCTTTGCACTACAAGGATTCTCCCACCAACTACGGACTGGCCGACACGAAGCCGGGCGACTTCAAGTTCAAGGACGTCAATGGAGACGGGATACTTGATATTTCGGATACCGACCGCGCCATCGTGGGCAACTATATGCCCGACTTTACTTATGGCTTCGGTGCTACACTGGCTTGGAAAGGCATTGACTTCGGCATTGTGTTTCAAGGTGTGCAGGGCAATGAAATCCTGAACTTGTCTCGCCGGTATTTCTATAACCACGAAGGGAATATGAATAACTACAAAGGAGCTTTGAACCGCTGGAAGTCGGAAGACAATCCTGGTAGTGGAATGAATGTACGTGCCAACCGCGTCAGTAAGGGGCAGAACGGCACCACCTCTACATGGCACGTGGAAGACGGGTCTTACCTGCGCATCAAGAATATTTCGTTGGGATATACCTTGCCCGAAAACTGGCTCAAAAAGGTGTATCTGAAGTCGGCGCGCGTATACTGTTCCATCCAAAATCCGTTTACCTTTACCAACTATGAAGGCTATAATCCGGAAGTTTCAAATCGCAGTGCCGCTACTACCAATGGCGAAGACTATGGTGTATACCCGTTGGCAAGAACCACTTCGATAGGTGTTAATCTTACGTTTTAATCTTAAAAAGACAGTAATATGAAAAAAGTAATAATGTTTGTTCTTATAGCAATGGTTCTTTCAAGTTGTAGTGATTTTATAGACTTGAAACCTATTGATTTTCCTACGGAGGAAACCTTTTATAAGGATGTGAAGGGTTTGGAAGGAGCCGTTATAGGTATCTATGATGAGTTGCAATCCAGCGACCAGTATGGAGCGAAGTTCATGACTTTGATGGAAGTACGTGGTGACAATGTGAAGAATGACAATTCCGGTGCCAGTGGCGGCATCACTTATCAGATAGAAGTTTTCACGGAAACTCCGGCAAACTCCAACTTGTCGGGGGCATGGCTTTCGTTGTACAAGACTATTTATCGTTGCAACCTGGTGTTGCAGAATGTGGAAGAAGTGCCGATGTCCGACGAACAGCGCTCTCGCATTGCCGGACAAGCTTCGTTTATACGTGCTCTTTGTTACTTTAACCTGGTTCGCTTGTGGGGCGAGGTGCCCATCATTACAAAAACGCAGACCGTGGCCGAAGCGCGTAACAACAAGCGTGCTCCCATTGATGAAGTCTATGGGCAGATAATCAGCGACTTGGCTGTAGCCAAAGGTTTACCCGCGGTTTGGCCCGAATCGGAAAGAGGCCGTGCCACTTCGTATGCGGCGCATGCATTGCTGGCAAAGGTTTATTTATATAGGAAGAACTATCAGGAAGTGGTCAATGAACTTGCTCCGGTGGTAGCAGCCATTCATGCCGGAAAAGACTTGATGCTGGTGCCCATGCCGCAAACTTTTCCCAACGACTTGAAGACGAGCAAGGACATTATTTTTGCCGTTCAATATCTGAAAGGTGGAGTAGGCGAGTCGGTACATCAGAACAACCGCTATCGTAACAATGACAATGGCAATATCATCTCATTGGAGCAAGCGGAGTTTGAAAGCGACAAGGATAACCGTAAGGCCCTGGTAGAACCTACGGGCAGCGGACAGCGTCCGGGCAAGTTCAATGCTCCGGCAACGAACAATGAGACCAGTGCCGACTTTCCGGTAATGCGTTGTGCCGAAGTGATGCTGATGTATGCCGAAGCTGCCAATGAGCTTGCCGCTGTTCCGACACAAGATGCTTTGGATGCTCTGAATGCCGTACGCACAAATGCAGGTCTTGAAGGGAAAACATTGGCCGAACTGTCCACAAAAACACTCTTCCGCCAGGCAGTATATAAGGAACGCCGTTTGGAGCTTGCTCTGGAGTGCGACCGTTGGTTCGACATTGTTCGCACCGGACAAATGGCTACCATATTTCCCGGTATTGATGCTTACCGGCAGCTCTATCCGGTTCCTCAAACCGAAATAGAGAATGTCAATGACAAAGCCGGTTGGCAGAACGAAGGCTATGCATTGGAATGATTGAATTTATAATCCATGAAATGATGAAAAAGATATATTTATTGCTGTTTGCTGTTTTGGCAGTATTGCAGCTTTCGGCTCAAGACCGAGTGACGCAGATTCGTGAAAAACTGATGAATCGCGACCAGAGTTCAGTAATTGTGGTAGCCCATCGCGGCGACTGGCGCAATTTTCCGGAAAACTCTTTAGAGGCAATAGACAATGCCGTTAGAATGGGTGTGGATATTGTGGAACTGGATGTAAAGAAGACAAAGGATGGTGAACTGATACTGATGCACGACCGGGCACTGGACCGCACAACCACCGGCAAGGGGCTGGTTTCGGAAGCCACTCTCGACTACATACGTGGGTTGAAGTTGAAAAACGGCTGCAACATACGTACCATCCACAAAGTTCCTACTTTGGAAGAGGCCTTGCTGCATGCCAAAGGCAAGATAATGATAAATCTGGACCAGGCCGACCTCTATTTCGACCAGATTTATGAGCTGATGAAGAAGACCGGAACCACCAAGCAGATTATAATGAAAGGGCGCAAAACAGCAGCCGAAGTCAAGAAACAATTCGGCGATTATCTGAATGACGTAATCTATATGCCCATTGTCGACCTCGACAAGCCGGGGGCCGAGGAACAGATAGAGACGTTTGTCAAGGAGATGTCTCCCGTAGCTTTTGAACTGCTGTATGTAAAGGACTCCAACCCGCTTCCCAAGAAGCTGGCAACGACTTTAGCCGACCGCTCCCTTATCTGGTACAACACTTTGTGGGATACGATGGCAGGCGGACACGACGATGACATGTCTTTGCAAAACCCCGATGAGGGCTATGGCTATTTGATTGACACATTGGGATGCCGCATCCTACAGACTGACCGTCCGGCTTATTTGCTGGAGTATCTGAGAACGAAAAAAATGCACGAATAAAGCAATTTGGTTCACTATCCGTTCGAGTTCCGCAAGCTTGGTTGCAAAGGCTCTGGCATAATACAAATTTATATTCAGTAATCTCTGTCATTCAGCGGAGTGTAGCGACGGAATATCTCCTTTCCTCGCTATACATCCGCCGGATGGTTGCGATTGAGCTTGCGAAACTTAAATCCAATAACAAAATACAATGTTGAAACATCTTATAAATTTCTACAAGGTTTCTTCCGATAAACCTTGTACCGACCTTTCTGTGTCCGCCTGTCAACGGCGCTTGAAGCGGCTGCAATGGTCTACTTTTCTTGCGGCAACGCTTGGCTACGGCATGTATTATGTATGCCGTCTCAGCTTGAATGTAGTGAAGAAACCGATAGTGGAGGAAGGTATTTTCTCCGAAACAGAACTGGGTATTATCGGTTCCGTACTTTTCTTCACTTATGCCATAGGTAAGTTTACAAACGGTTTCCTGGCCGACCGCAGCAACATCAACCGTTTCATGACTACCGGACTCTTGGTCACGGCATTGGTGAACCTTTGTCTCGGCTTTGTCCATTCATTCATCTTGTTTGCCATCCTTTGGGGCATCAGTGGCTGGTTCCAGTCGATGGGGGCCGCTTCTTGCGTGGTAGGCTTGTCACGCTGGTTCACCGACAAACAGCGCGGTTCTTTCTACGGCTTCTGGAGTGCGAGCCACAACATCGGCGAGGCGATGACATTTATCATCATTGCCTCCATTGTCAGTGCTTTCGGCTGGCGGTATGGTTTCTTTGGAGCAGGACTTGTGGGGCTGGCAGGTGCATTGATTGCCTGGCGTTTCTTCCACGATACACCGCAAAGCAAAGGGTTGCCCATTGTCAATATGCCTAAGGCGAAGAAAAAAATGAGTGTGTTGGAAAGCGAGGAATTCAGCCGTGCGCAGAAAGCCGTACTTCGCAATCCTGCCATCTGGATATTGGCACTCAGTAGTGCTTTTATGTATATCAGCCGTTATGCGGTGAACAGTTGGGGCGTATTCTATCTGGAAGCGCAGAAGGGCTATTCTACACTGGATGCCAGTTTCATCATTTCCATCAGTTCGGTCTGTGGCATTGTGGGTACGATGTTTTCCGGTGTCATTTCGGACAAACTGTTCGGCGGCCGCCGTAATGTGCCCGCCCTTATCTTCGGACTGATGAATGTGGTTGCACTCTGCTTGTTCCTGCTGGTTCCCGGTGTTCATTTCTGGGTGGACGCTTTGGCCATGATACTTTTCGGCCTTGGCATCGGTGTGCTGATTTGCTTTCTCGGAGGGCTGATGGCTGTAGATATTGCTCCGCGCAATGCTTCGGGCGCAGCATTGGGCGTTGTAGGTATAGCCAGCTATATAGGTGCAGGATTGCAAGACGTAATGAGCGGCGTGCTGATAGAAGGGAACAAGCAGTTGGTGGATGGCGTGGAGGTGTACGACTTTACCTACATCAACTGGTTCTGGATAGGGGCGGCATTGCTATCTACATTGCTGGCTTTGTTTGTGTGGAATGCGCGGAATGAAGAAGAAGCATAGCACATTGCCAAAGCAGCTTAATTCTATCCTTACATCGGCAAATGAATAGAATAAGGGGAGTTTGCAACTAAAATTCGAGGCATCATAGCGATGCCTCTTTTATGGGATTTGATTTGCTGTACTTCCCAAATGCTCCTGGCTATAATTCTCATAGTTTGTGTATTTAGGGCAAACTTAGATAACAAATGTGTTTTGGAAAACAAACATCCTTTTGATTTTCAGAATGTGGAGTTGTCTTTCATTTAAAAACACTCAAAAAGTATGAAGTTCCTGCCGCACCAAAATCACTTTGAATTCTTTTTTCACATAATATTTCCTTTTATCTGCCTTTATTTGCGAAAATATTGATAATATTGCCATCTCTTTATGTCCGTAAAGGATATGCTTTTGTTGCAAAAATCTAAGGATATGGTCGATTCTACAGATGAAAAACGCTTATTGGCCGAATTGGGTGCAGGCTCTTTCCAGGCATTCGAGAAGCTCTATCACAGATATAGCGGTAAGCTGTATAACTTCATCATGCGTATTTCCGCGGGCAACCGGTATATGGCTGAAGAAGTGGTGCAGTCCACCTTTATCCGTATATGGGAGGTACGCGGAACAGTAGACCCGGAATCATCATTCATATCTTTCCTCTGCACCATTGCCAAGAATCTGCTGATGAATATGTACCAAAGGCAGACTGTAGAGTTTGTCTATAACGAGTATCTGATGAAAAGCGGCGTAGACCGTGATTTCCGGACGGAAGAAGGCATCGACCTGCACTTTCTGCATGAGTACATAGACTCATTGGCAGACAAGCTTCCCGAACAACGCAAAAAGATATTCATCCTGAGCAAAAGGCAGCATTACACCAATAAGGAGATAGCAGAACAATTGGGAATATCCGAGAGCACGGTTGCCACGCAGTTGTCTCTTGCCGTAAAATTCATGCGCACGCAGTTAATGCAGAATTACGACGCTGTTCTTGCCCTTTTATTTGTATTCTTTGTTAATGAAGTGTAAATGTGACAAGGGCTTTTGGATAATAAGCGGGATGAAAGTGTATACTTTTAAATAACAAAAAGATGGATAAGGCACAGTATAGAAAACTAATGGATTGGATGAAGAACGATCGCCACCTGCAAGACTGGTGGGAGGGAGAGTTTGTCAAATCGGATGCAGAGATTGATGTTGCATTGCGCAACAAGATGTTTGTCCGTATCAAGGAAGAGACGGTTGGCAAGTCACGGTCTGCGCGGGTTGTCCGTATGAATATTCTGAGATGGGCTGCCATGATTTGTCTGCCCGTTTGCCTCGCTTTCTTCACTTATTACCTGATAGACATGTCTCAAGCACCCGGAATGCCTCTCGTTGTGAAAGCTGGTAAGGGCGACAAGGCAAGGATTGAGTTGCCGGATGGAACGAACGTTGTTCTGAATTCAGCGTCCCAATTGAGCTACCTCAATGATTTTGGTAAAAAGAATCGGTGTGTGCAACTCAATGGAGAGGCATTCTTTAAGGTTGCTCATGATGAAAGCCGTACGTTCATAGTGCAAGCCGGCAACCTGGAAGTGAAAGTGCATGGCACGTCTTTCAATGTTTCGGCTTACGAAGACGACGAGGACATCGTTGTTGTGTTGCAAGAAGGTAAAGTAGGGGTGTACGCCCAAGGAATGTCGCACACCATGATTCCCGGCGACAAGCTGGAATACAATAAGCTTACCCAAAAGCTGACTACCACAAAAGTGAATTCCGAAGATTACATTGAGTGGATAAAGGGAAATCTGTATTTCGACAAAGAATCGTTGAAGAATATCATGAACACTCTTTCGCGCATTTATAATGTAGAGATACGCTTTGAGTCGGATAAGCTTTTGAACGAACGTTTCACCGGAACCATCCCCGGCAATGGCATCCGGAGTGCTTTGAACATGCTGATGCTTACTGCCGATTTTACGTATGAAATGGACGGCTCTGTCATCGTAATAAAAAGCAAATAGGTTAACGGGAGTTAAAATCGCAAGGCGGCTTGGACGAAGACATAGGGGTGGCTGTATACTTATCAAACCTATAAAAGTTTTGATGTATGAAACACAAGTTAGCCTTTTTAAGACTCTTCCGCTCCTTTGTCGGGAGAAGTGGTAATCGGAACGCAGTGCGGACTGTCTGTCTGGCATTGTTTCTAAGTATTTCCTTTAGTGCTTATTCCCAAATCACAATCAGCTTCAAGGAGCAGCCGTTGAGGTCTGCCCTGAAGCAGATAGAGCAGGTGAGTGCCTATAAGTTCTTTTACAATGAGAGCCTGCCGGATTTGGACCGGAAAGTATCGTTGAATGTGCAGGATGTAACGATTGACCAGACTATGCAGCAGCTTCTGGCAAAAACGGCTCTTTCGTACAAGCAAGAGGAAGGAAATGTAATTGCTCTTATTCGCAAACCCACGCAAAACGCTTCATCTGCAAAGAAAATAACCGGAATTGTTGTAGATGTCAATGGTGAACCCATTATCGGCGCTACTGTCATGGTGAAAGGAACGTCCAATGGAGGAATTACCGATATGGATGGTACATATTCTCTCATGGATGTGCCTGGAGATGCCATGATTTCAATTTCCTATGTCGGATATAAGACCGTAGATATTAAGGTAACGGATAAATCGCTGGCAAGAGTGACTTTGAAAGAGGATACGGAAATGCTTGATGAAGTTGTGGTTGTAGGCTATGGAGTACAGAAGAAGAGCGATATAACCGGTTCCGTATCTTCCGTGAAATCAGAAGAATTGCTCTCTGCTCCCAATACAAGTACGGCGCAGGCTCTTCAGGGACGCGTATCGGGTGTTGTAGTACAAAACACCAGTGGTGACCCTGCTGGAGCTGTCTCTATCCGTATTCGCGGCTCAAACTCTCTGACCTACGGCAACGACCCTTTGGTGATTATCGATGGTGTACAAGATGGAAACATCGGTAGCTTGAATCCTAACCAGATTCAATCCATAGAGGTTCTGAAAGATGCAGCGGCCTTGTCTGTATACGGTTCTAAAGGTGCCAATGGCGTCATTCTTGTAACAACCAAGAACGGTACAACCGGCAAAGCACGCATCTCTTAGAATGGATTTGTTTCATTTGACCAGGTAAGGAAGAAGTTACCTTCTCTGAATGCGACAGACTATGCAACTTTGCTGAATGAAGCGAGAATTGAAAACGGGCAGAATCCGATTTTTATGCAGGATGAAATTGCCGCTTTAGGAGAAGGAACCAATTGGCAGAATGAAATATTCAAAGAAGCCATATCCCATACGCATAATGTCAGTGTGAGCGGTGGAAAGGAAGGTATATCTTATTTTCTGGCGGGGGGATATGTTGACAAGCAAGGGGTTGTCTTGAATACGGATTTCAGGGAATATACTTTCCGCTCAAATTTTAAGATACAAGCCAACAAGCGTTTGAGCTTTATACTGAACACCTTTGCTTCCTATAACAAATCACAGAAAGGTGAATATGAACAAGCTATAAGTTCGGCATTGCAATGGTCGCCCACCAAGAAGGTTTATGATTCCGAAAGCGAAGGCGGCTATACGCAGCCGGGCGGTGTAGGGCCTACTTCGTTCAATCCGGTAGGATATGCCAAGGAGTTTGTAAATGATAACTCTGCTTCCGTGTTTAATGTTGCTGTCACGGGTGAATATAAGTTTTGGGATTTCCTGAAATTTTCGACCTTGTTTTCATACAAGACCAATAGCCGGACTTCAGGCTATTTCGACAATCAGGTAGTGAACAACGGTCCGACTACGGAAGTAAGCGGAAGCAAAACGCAGTCTAATTATATTGCATTGCAAAGTACCTCAATCCTTACTTTCGACAAATCTTTCGGTAAGCACAATGTGCAGGCAACCGGTGTTTACGAAGTGCTGAAAGATAGCTATGATGGCACGACAGCATCAGCCAAAGGCATCCCCGTGGGATTGGGATACAATGGAATACAGTTTGGTTCTATCTTGCAGCAGCCTTGGGCAGAAACTTCCAAAACAACCATGCAGTCATTCATGGGACGCGTCAATTACAGTTATCAGAAGCGGTATATGTTGTCGGCTTCCGTTCGTTACGACGGTGCCAGCCAATTGGCCGAAGGACATAAATACGACGGTTTCACAGCCTTTTCCGTAGGATGGAATTTGATGGAAGAGGCTTTTATGGAGAGATTCCGTCATGTTGTCCCCGAATTCAAGTTAAGGGCCAGCTACGGAACGGTGGGCAATGCGGCTGTTCCGTCGTTTGCCTCCCAGTTGAAGTTTACTCCCGGCTTGGATGCCAACAACAATCCTACCCTTGCCATTTCCCAGTTGAGTAATGAAAACCTGAAGTGGGAACGTACGAATGAGCTGAATGTAGGTATCGACAGCCGTTGGTGGGGCGGCAGGCTGAGTTTTTCTGCCGAGTATTACAAGAAGAAGACAACCGATTTGTTGATGTGGCAGAAGGTGCCCACGGCATTGGGAGTAGAATCTATCCTGACAAATGTAGGCGCGGTATCCAATCGGGGTTTTGACTTGACATTCGGTGGTATTCCCGTATCGACAAAAAACTTCAAATGGGATATAAACTATACGGTGAACTATAATAAGAACAAAATTCTGGAACTGGATGGCCTTTCCGATATGATGATTTACACCAGCAATGCCGACTTTCCCGGATTGGTAGGCTCTTACGTGCAGATGGTAGGACAGCCGATGGGTACATTCCTGGGCTACACCTTTGCCGGAGTGTGGAAACAGAATGAAGCGACTACGGCAGCCTTGTATGGTGCTAAGCCGGGAGATGCCAAATATGCAGATCTCAACAGGGATGGAAAAATAGATAAAGAAGACATCGGTATCATAGGCAATGCGCAACCCACATGGAGCTTTGGCTTCAACAATACATTTACCATTTACGATTTCGACTTGAACATCTTCTGGCAGGGAGTAGCGGGTAATGATGTTTATAATCAGAACCGTGTGCGCCGTGAAGTCTATTCTTCGGATGCTTTTCCTACCAATCCGGTTATAAAAGAGCATTGGACACAGGAGAACGAAACGGACATCCCGTCATTTTCGGGGACAGAATATGTCAACTCTTCCCGTTGGGTTGAAAAAGGTGCTTATCTGCGGTTGAAGAATATCACTTTGGGCTATCGTCTGCCCCGGCAACTGTTGTCGAAGATTGGATTCAATGCTGCCCGCATTTATGTAAGTGCCAACAACCTTTGGACGATAACGAACTATACCGGATATGACCCCGAGGCCAGTATGGGAACCGACGCTACGGCTGCCGGGGTAGACCGCGGCATCTATCCCTCGGCAAAGAGCTTCTTGGTGGGTTTGGATATTACATTTTAACTGATAAATTAAGGATATATTATGAAAATAAAGATGAATATAAAAAGAATGGTAGTGGGATTGATGACCGTTAGCATCTGTTGCGGATGTGCCGATTTATCGGAAGATTTGACCGGACAGCCCACATCTGACAAGTTCTTTAAGACAATTGTCGATTTCAACAGTTATATTTCCGGAGCTTATACCCCCCTTGTCAAGCTCTATGGAGAAGATGCACCCTACGTTGCGTGTGCCGGTGCTGAAGATGTATGTACCCCGGTAGTCAGATGGAAAGGATTCGAGCAGGTTAACATTAACACAGTAGGCAATCCGGAAGAAGTGACGGATATTTTATGGAACAATTGTTATTCGAGCATCAGTGCATGTAATACTACGATAGAACTGGTTGCACAGAATACGAATCTCACGGCAGAGGAGTTGAGCCCCATTGACGGCGAAGCCAAATTCCTCCGTGCTTTCGGCTATTTCCAGTTGGTCCGCTGGTTTGGTGAGGTTCCTTTACTGACGGAGGCCAATCAGAAGAATGCGTCGGTGGAACCGCAGGCTGCCATAGCTGATATTTATAAACAGATTGTTGTGGATTTGCAGTCGGCGGAAACGACGCTGCCTTCGAAGCGGGAAGACCGTACCCGTCCCACAAGCTGGACGGCAAAGTCCTTGCTGGCAAAGGTATATCTCACTATGGCAGGCTTCCCGTTGAACGACACTTCATGCTATGCGCTGGCACGTGATAAGGCTGGAGAAGTCATCAATGAGAAAGTTTATTCGTTGGAGAGACATTTCTTCGACTTGTGGCTGTATGATAACAGACAGACTAATTCCGAATTTATTTTCACCCTTTATGGCAATTCCATCAGCAGGACGGGCGGTTATCAATTCCGTGCCACTCGTCCCGATGCCAATGGTGAAGGGGGGTGGGCCGACTGGACAAGCGACAGCCGCTTCTTTGATATGTTTCCCAAAGGAGATGGCAGCCGTGTGAAAGGTACTTTTTATCTGACCATGATAGACGGAACCCCGTGGGAGCAGACAAACACGGCTCAGCCCTACGTAGGGAAACTGCGCGATGCCGGTCCTGCAAGTGGCGGATACTACAATGCGCCCATCGGGAGCGGGCAGAATGCGGATGGCTTTTACTGCATGTTGCGTTATTCTGATGTATTGCTTATATATGCCGAGGCTGCCAATCTTGCAGAAGGAAGCCCTTCGCAAAAGGCTTATGATGCACTGAATGAAGTTCGCAGAAGGGTAGGCTTGTCCGAACTTTCCGGCTTGACGGCGAAACAGTTTGATGATGCGGTTCTTGACGAGCGAAATTGGGAACTGGCATTTGAATGTAACCGCTGGTTCGACCTCTGCCGCCGTTATCTGTTGAAAGAAAAATTGTCTCCTTGGTATCCGGAATCAACGATAGACGACCATAACTATCTGCTGCCGAAACCGAATGACCAGTTAATGATTATGACCGGAGTAAAGCAGAACCCTGGATATTGACAATAACCTTAAAAAAACGAACAAGATGAAAAAGAATATATTTTTGTTTTGGGTACTTTTAAGTACCTTGGTTGGTGGAGTGTCTTGCAGCAGCGAAGAACTGCCTGCCAATCCCACGATAGTGTCTCCGGTATCTTCTCTGGTGTTGTCGGTCGAGGGTATGGACTATGTGGCGGTGCCCAGGTTGAAGGAAGACAAGACGCTGGATAATGTATTGACCCTTGAGGTCAGAAAGGCTTCGACAAAGGCCGTTGTGAAATCAATCGTTCTTGCAGATGCCTCGGCTGAGGCTAACGTTGCCGTAGGTGACGAGGTGACTTTTACCGGCAACAGATGGGAGCTTGTCTTGAAACGCGGCATGGAAACCGGAAGCTATTTTGTTGAGATGGTCTACAATGAACCGCCGTTTATGTACTTCGTCAAAACCGGAGACTATGGACCGGAAGGAGAAAGATATTATGTCAATCCGGACAAATCGCAAAAGATTGCTTCCATCAACTATGATACCAAGTTTGAGGGATATATTGATTTGACCGGAACGAATTGGGATAATATCGGTCTTGTTGCTTCGGATTTGTCTTCCTACTACGACTTCTCCGGTGGAGCCGACGGTTCAAGCTGCTCGTTCGAGATGGTGAAGAAAGAGTCTGCCGGTGGAAATGTTTTTGCTTGCGATGGTCCTTGGGGAAACTGGACTTCCAATAACGGAACCCCCGAAATTACTTCTCCGGGCGTATGGAAGATTAATTTCGATGCGGCGACTCAGGTGATGACGCTGCTCCACACGCAATGGGCGGTTACAGGCTCTGCCATCAGTTCCTTGAAGGCTATGACCTATTCTTCGGAAACGCGTCTCTGGAGCCTGGATACGGATTTGTCGCCAGGAACGCTGAAGTTTACCACCATTGCTGTCGGTTATGGCGACCCGATAATTGTATATGGAGCGTCCGAAGGACTTTCCAAACTGTCGGAAGAGGGTACGGACATAGAAATCGGGACGGCTGGGAATTATACGATTACACTGAATTTGAGTCAGCCGCCGTATTATGACTATTCAATCAAGAAAAACGGATGACACTTATGAAAAAAATTACATTATTATTGTCTTCTTTGTTCTTTTTCTCCCTTGGAACGAGTGCTTGTTCGGACGAGGCGCCATCCGGAAACACTGAAAAACCGGAACTGCCGGTCAATCCCGAGCCGCCCGTTACCCCTTCGGAGACTTTGAAAGGCTCGTTTGAAAGTAAGTTTGTGAGATATGCTAAAGGACAGAAATTTATCGGGCAGGAGGATGATAGGCTGGTGACTACGGTATGGAAAGACACCGTATGGCAGAATGAGCGCGTGCATAAGCAGATTGTGCTTTGGACGGAATCAAAACGATATGATGACTTGACGTACGAAATCGGTGACCTGCTGTCCGGCGGCAACCGTATTGCTTCTTCCAATCTGCATTTGCGTTTTCCATCCTATGTGTTGGGAGATGAAAAGGCTCTTGTTTGCAATGAATACCGCACGCATACTTCGGTACAGATTGCGGATAAGTTGTCCGAAGAGGCAGTCAGAACAGTGACTGCTTCGGAACCGGTAAAACTTTGGCTGACTGCCGACATTCCTGCGGGTACCGCGCCTGGAGAGTACGAAGGCACGGTCACCGTAAAATCGGGTGGTGAGGTGCAACTGACGTTCACGGTAAGGTTGCTGGTTGTCAATCATGCCTTGCCTCCGGTGAGCGAATGGGCTTTCCATTTGGATTTATGGCAGTTCCCTTTCCAGCTGTCCGGCTTGTGTGCTGATAATGGGCAAAAAGTTACTCCTTTTTCGAGTGAGTATTTCACTCTGGTGAAACCATTCTATCAGTTGCTGGCTGATGCCGGACAAAAGGTTATCACTGCCTATATCAAGGACGGCGCTTTCAACAAAGGTCAAACCATGGTTAAGTGGCATGAGGCTGCTGATGGGAAATGGAGCTTCGACTATACCGGTTTCGACAAGTTTGTCGCTCAGATGATGTCGTGGGGGATTGGCAGACAAATCAGTTGTTTTTCTCTGGTGGGATGGAACACTTCCATCGGATATACCGATGCTTCGGGCGAAGCCCGGACGTTGAAGCTGACAGTGGGGAGTGACGAATACCGGACTGTTTGGAATGAGTTTCTGGATTCCTTTGAGCGTCATCTTAAAACGAAGGGTTGGTTTGAAAAGACTGTTCTTTATATGGACGAAATCAGGGAAGATGAAATGCGGCAGGTGGTATCTTTCATAAAGCAGCACAATCCGGATTGGAAAATAGGACTTGCCGGTAGTGCCGTCTCCTCCGATGTGGAGAGTGCTTTTTATGACTACAGCACCATTTTGGGATATGACCGCACATCGACGAATGCTGTTGCCACTTTCTATACCAGTTGCGCGCAGAGCATCCCCAATGCCTATGTAAGTCTGGATAACAATCCGGCAGAGATGGTGTGGGTGGCTTGGTATGCCAAAGCCAAAGGATTGAACGGATTCTTGAGATGGGCTTACGATTATTGGACCAAGGCCGACCCGCAGGATGTGAGGGATGGAAATAACACGGCGGGGGATTTCAGCCTGATTTATCGCAGTGACAACTCTTTGTCTTCAGTCCCCTTGTCGAGCATTCGTCTTGAATTGCTTCGCGAAGGTATACAGGATTATGAAAAAATGCGCATTCTCTCCACCAATCTGATGAATCCCGTTGTGCAGAAGTTTACGTTGACTTCGGGAAGATTCGCAGGGGAAATAGTGACGGAAGCACAAGGTATGTTGAAAAAGATTTCTGCTGAATATTAAAAAAGGATGATTATGATTAAACTTGAAAAAATATTTGTATTGCTCTTTTTGCTGGGATTGTCAGTAAGGATGAGTGCTGTCGGTCTGGATAAACGATTTCAGATACTGCCTCTGCCGCAGCAGATGGAAATTCAGAAAGGGAAAGGCATAAGTGCCGGTGAACTCTCTTTTGTCACCATGAAAGGGGAAGGAGAAATCCCGGTTCTGAGAAATATGCTGGATGCGCTTCCGCGATATGCGGTGAAAGGGGTAAAAGGCGTGACACTCTCAATGACCGGAAAGGATGTGCCCGCATCTCCCGAAGGGTATGTATTGGAAGTCTCTTCCAAAGGGGTTGCCATCCGTGCCCGTTCTCATGCCGGACTGTTTTATGGTTGCCAGACCTTGGAGCAGCTGATGGAAGACAGCCATCAGTTTTCATTGGAGATACCGGCGATGAAAATTACGGATTATCCGGCTATAGCCTATCGCGCCGTACATCTGGATACAAAACATCATCTGGACCGGACGGAATACTATTATCGCATGATTGACAAACTGGCAAGGTATAAAGTGAATGCCGTGATATGGGAGCTGGAGGACAAGCTGCGCTATACCCGTCGTCCCGAAGTGGGTGCGCCAAACGCCATCGGCAAGCAGGAAATGCAAGCCATCTGCCGCTATGCCGAAGAACGGAACATCAACATCAGCCCTCTGGTGCAAGGGTTGGGACACGCCAGTTTCATCTTGAAGCACCACTGGGAGCTGCGCGAGAGTGAAAAGAGTGATTGGGAATTCTGTCCTTCCAATCCCCGCACATACGAAGTTCTGTTCGACCTCTATCGGGATGCTATGGAAGCGATGCCACAAAGCAAATACCTCCATATAGGCGGCGATGAAATATCGGCCATCGGCATTGATGAGCGTTGTAAGGCAACCGGCAAAACGGCTTTTCAGTTGCAGATGGAGTGGCTTAAAAAGGTATGCGATTTTGCGGTGGCACACGGGCGGACTCCTATATTCTGGGACGATATGCCGTTGAAATATGCCAATCTGTGGTGGCTTCTGCACCGCAATGTGCCGGACGATGAAGTCATGAAGAACTGGAATACGGCGGAATTGGATAAAGCGATAGATATGTTTCCCAAGAACTGCATCTACATGCGCTGGCATTACGAAGACCCTACCATTCTGCCACATCGGATGCTGCTTAATTGGTATCATAAGAAAGGTCTGAAGGTGATGGGAGCTACTTCCGCGTCTACCGGGGAAACTCCGTTTATACCGCGTAATAATTCCAGGGTACAGTATATCAAGGATTTTTGCGCTTTGGTTGCCGAAAATCAGTTGGAGGGAATTTTGACCACGGCATGGGATGACGGCTCGGCCCATCTGGAAACTGTTATGCGCGGTTTCATAGCGCAAGGGGAGTATGGCTGGCATCCCGGCGGGAGGACGATAGAAGATTTCATCACAGCGCATGCCCGGCGTGAGTTTGGTTTGCAACGGAAACAGATGGATTTTCTGGCAGAGATGGAGAAAGCCGCCTTTTTCTTTGACGGAGCGCTGGTTGTTTCCGGTTCGAGGAATCCGGCTTGGGGAGTGACCGAGGCTTTTACCTTGATAGAACTGCCTGATGCCGGGGCGCCGGGAAAGTGGAGCAGGAAGTACGAGAATAGATTGGATTCTGCCCGTATTGAAGCCGCGCGCTATGAAAGAATAACCAAAGGATTGCAGGACGCAGAATCCCATGCTTTGCGCAATCGTTATACATTGGATATTTATGAGCAGACCGGACGTTTGCTGAACTATCCGGTACGGTTATTGATGGCTTTGGAAAACTATGATAAAGCGAACGGAGAGGATGAGCGTGCGGCAAGTCTGAGGCAGATTAAAAAGGTGTGTTCTTATTTTAAGGAGATGCGTGCGGAGCTTGAATCTGTATATTCGCAAACCCGCTTCATGAGCAATCCCGAGGGGTATATTGCCGACCAGAATCACCACCGCCATCTTGCTGCAATGACCAATAACAGCGATTGGCTGTATCTTTATGAACTTCCGATGGTGGAAAAAATAGAGTCGTGGATGAAGACTTTGGATGAATAGAGAAACTGATTAACCTTAGACTAAGTCTCGTGCTCTGTCGGATACAGACCGGAAAGTTTTCAATAGGTATTGTTGTTCCGGGAAAATGCGCTTTGCTGATTCCCGGAACTTTTGTATGGATGAACGGAGAAACTTTATATCTCGGTTTCTGTTTTTAAGTATTATTGAAGTATCGGAAATGTGCAGACAAGATTTGTAGTATTACAGAATTGTTACAGAATTTATCCTTACCTTTGGCGCTTTAACAAAAAACGGCTTATGGTAAGTAATATATCTTCGTGCACGAAAGCACTCGTTTTGCTGATTTCGTTGCTGGGTGTTTCGTCTTTTTCCCTGCGGGCGCAGGAGAAGGATTTTGCCACTTGGGCGAATGTCGGTTTCGAATATAAGTTGAAGCCGGCATTTACTGTTTCCGGTGGGCTGGAGTGGCGTACAAAGGATGATTTGGGAAAGACAGACCGGTGGGGGCTGAAGGTGGGGGGAAGCTATAAGCTGTTGCCTTTCCTGAAGCTTGGAGCCGGGTATGAGACGCATTACCGCAACCGGGGGGCGGATGGCTGGAAGTTCCGGCACCGCTACCGTTTGGAAGGCACTCTGTCTGCCCGTGTGCAAAGGGTGAAACTGTCTTTGCGTGAGCGCTTTCAGCATACGTTCGATGGGCATAGGGATGAGTTCCGCTTGCGTTCGCGTGCGAAGTTTGCCTATGACATTCCGAAGTGCAAGCTGGAGCCGTATGCTTCGGTCGAGATGTATAATGGTCTGAACAGGACCGAGCATTTCGGGGTGAAACGGATGCGTTATCGCGGGGGAATCACGTTGCCTCTGTCCGGGCGCTGGGAGGCGGACCTCTTTTATTGCAGGCAGTGGGAGCAGGATAAGCGGAAGAATATAGTAGGGGTGGAGTGTGCTTACAGCTTCTGAGAGGGGTGAAGTCCGGTTATCCTATTTCTTACTTTTCCGGTGTTCCTTTTTCAGATAGAAGTTGAATCCGGCGTATACTTGGAGGATGCCGAACCCGTTGTTCAGGGAGAAACTGTTCTTGTAGTAGTCGTATGTCCTGCCTACGAATGAGGTACCCACGAAGTATTTGCTGTTGTTGTATACCACGCCTGCACGCAGGATGAAGTCGATATTGAAGTTCTTGTACCAGTCGTCCGCTTCCCGTTCTTCGGTCTTCTCTATGCGCGATGTCTTGTAGGCGACCGCCGGATTGAACGACAGGCAGGCGAGACAGTTGCGGGCAAACACCCAATTGTAGGCATAGCCGACGTTGAGGCTGATGTTCGTGTATTTGATGTGCTTCACCTTCATGCCCGGATTCATGTTTTCCTGAATGATTTGGGGCAGCTTGGTATAGTCGAAGTCCAGATTGTGGGTGGATACGGAGAATCCAGCAATGAAAGAACCTGCATTGCGGCGCTGGTTGGTGGACTGGCTGAAGGCGGCCGGATAGGAGAAACGCCGGTTGTTGAAAATGTAATACAGATTCAATCCCTTCATCTTTACTTTCAATCCGTTGAAGTCTTCGGAATAATTGGAGGGAATCTCGTCGGAAAAGCCGGATACCTTGTGTATCTTGTAGTCGTTTCCGGTGCTACGGTAGAAAATGTCCACTCCCAGTTTGGAACTGTAAAGGCTGAGGTCAAACTCCGTGCCGCGCTTTTTCTTGCTTTTCTTTCCGTAGAGCCAGTCCGTGTCGACAGCCCATCCCAGGAATATCCACCGCCATCCAAAGTAGGCGCCTATCTTGTTGTGCGGATTGGGCGAGAAACGGAGCCGCTGGCCGTCATTGCTCACGGAGTAGTATTCGTAATTGGTGAAATGGTCGAGCATCAGGGCGTAATTGTACCGGTTGGGACTGATATAGGTAGTGTCGAAGTCGCTGAAGTTGAGGAATTTCTTCAATGCTTTTCTGAAGGTATTTTTATATACGATGCTGTCGCATGCGACAGAACCGTTCTCCTTGTTTTGCGCAAACAATGAGAATGTAAATAATATCCATAAGCAGAAAAAGGCCCCTCTTTGCATCTTGTTGTTCTCTCTCATTTATACAAAGCTAAATAAAATAACCGGTTTTTGAACAGTATCCCGCTAATTTTTCTCTGAAAAAGGCATCAATAATTTGTAGTTCTCAATCGGAATGACTAATATTGAACGTCTTATTGAGAGACTTTATGAATCAAAACCAGATAAAGAAGAATACGATATGAAGAAGATTATCAATCCGTGGAAAGATATGGAGGGCTACAACTGTTTCGGTTGCTCTCCCGACAATGAAGCCGGTGTGAGAATGGAGTTTTATGAGGACGGTGACGAGGTGGTGAGCATCTGGAAGCCGCGTCCGGAGTATCAAGGGTGGCTGAATACGTTGCATGGAGGCATCCAGTCCGTATTGCTGGACGAAATCTGCGGCTGGGTCGTGTTCCGCAAGCTGCAGACCGGCGGGGTGACATCGAAAATGGAAACCCGCTTCCGCAAATCCATATCGACCAACGACACGCATGTGGTGCTGCGGGCTTCGCTTCGCGAGCAGAAGCGGAATATTGCTATCATAGAAGCACGCCTGTATAATAGCATGGGCGAACTTTGCACAGAAGCCACTTGCACCTACTTTACCTTTCCGAAGGAGAAGGCGGAAGCGGAAATGCATTTCCATAGCTGCGAAGTAGAGCAGGAGGAAATATTGCCGTTGATTTAATTGTTTCACCACAGATTACACAGATTTGCATAGATTGGAATAAAAATAATCTGTGCAAATCTGTGTAATCTGTGGTGAAGCAAGATGAATTTGAAAGAAGAAATAAACTTTTTGTGATAAATCTTTTGGAGTTTCAAACTTTTAGTTTACTTTTGTCGCATTAAAACAAAAAAATATGAAGAATATCGTTGCACATCATCACCATCATCATCCTGACGAATAACTCGGTGGGCGTATGAGTGTATATGTACAACAAATGACATAAATGACGAGGCTTGCCGAATAGTGGTAAGCCTCGTTTTGTTTTCTGTCATCTCATTCAAAATAGTAAATAGTAAATAGTAAATAGCCTTATGTTAAGAATTGCAGTACAAGCTAAAGGTCGTCTTTATGACGAGACCATGTCATTTTTGGGAGAATCGGATATTAAGTTGAGTGCCATGAAGCGTTCGTTGTTGGTGCAGTCGTCAAACTTTCCTCTTGAAGTGTTGTTTTTGAGGGATGACGACATTCCGCAGTCTGTGGCTACTGGAGTGGCTGATATAGGCATTGTGGGTGAGAATGAATTTGTTGAGAAGAATGAGGATGCGGAGATAATCAAGCGTCTGGGATTCAGCAAGTGCCGTCTGTCTCTTGCCATGCCGAAGGATATTGAGTATCCGGGGGTGAAGTGGTTTCACGGAAAGAAGATTGCGACATCTTATCCGGGTATCCTTTCCGGCTTTTTGAAAGAGAATGGGGTGAATGCGGAGATACACGTCATTACGGGGTCGGTAGAAGTGGCGCCGGGCATCGGTCTGGCAGATGCTATTTTCGATATTGTAAGTTCCGGTTCTACGCTGGTGAGCAACCGTTTGAAGGAAGTGGAGGTTGTGATGAAGTCCGAAGCGCTACTGATTGGCAACAAGAACATGAGCGAGGAAAAGCAAGAGATATTGAGGGAGCTGTTGTTCCGTATGGATGCCGTGAAGACAGCCGAAGATAAGAAATATGTGCTGATGAATGCCCCGAAAGAGAAACTGGATGAGATTGTCTCTGTACTTCCGGGCATGAAGAGCCCCACGGTAATGCCTTTGGCACAAGAAGGCTGGTGCTCGGTACATACGGTGCTCGACGAGAAGTGTTTCTGGGAGATTATCGGAAAGCTGAAAGCGCTGGGGGCAGAAGGCATTCTGGTGCTGCCGATTGAGAAAATGATAATTTAAAGCCTCGAGGATGTGTCAAAAGTATATAAACGCTTTCTTTATGTTACGACATTAGGTACGAATTACGCGAAATAGCGCGGAATCGGTAAAATGAATCCGTGAAATCCGCGTAATCAGCGCCTAATAGAAAGTCTTCAGAGAGTTTTGACACACCTCCAATAATATCATGGTTTATGCATAAATCTTTAAAAACATGTCATTATGATATTGATTAGTAATCCCGATAAATCCCAGTGGCAAGAGATTCTGAAACGTCCGGTGATGAATACGGAGAATCTGTTTGATACGGTGCGGAGTGTTATTGACCGTGTGAAGGAGGAGGGAGACCGTGCTGTGCTGGATTATGAAGAAAAATTTGATAAAGTGGTGTTGGCCTCGCTGGCAGTGTCGGAAGAGGAACAGCAGGAAGCGGAAAACCTGGTGAGTGAAGACTTGAAAGCAGCTATTCGCCTGGCAAAGCAGAACATCGAGACTTTCCACGCCGCACAACGCTTTGAGGGCAAGAAAGTGCAGACTCAGCCGGGGGTGACCTGCTGGCAGAAAGCGGTTGCCATAGAAAAGGTGGGATTGTATATCCCCGGAGGAACGGCTCCGCTGTTTTCTACGGTACTGATGCTGGCCGTTCCCGCCAGGATTGCCGGATGCAAGGAGATTGTTCTCTGCACCCCTCCGGGACGTGACGGAAAGGTACATCCCGCTGTGCTGTTTGCCGCAAAAGTGGCAGGTGTCAACCGGATTTTCAAAGCTGGCGGCATACAAGCCATTGCCGCTATGGCATACGGAACGGAAAGTGTGCCTAAGGTTTACAAGATATTCGGTCCGGGAAATCAGTATGTCACGGCTGCCAAACAGCTTGTGAGCTTGCGTGATGTGGCGATAGATATGCCGGCAGGACCTTCGGAAGTAGAAGTTTTGGCTGACGAAACAGCTAATCCGATTTTTGTCGCCGCCGACTTGTTGAGCCAGGCAGAACACGGAGTGGACAGTCAGGCTATATTAATTACGACCTCTGTCGAATTGCAACAAGCTGTAAAGGTGGAAGTGGAACGCCAACTGGCCTTACTGCCACGTAAAGAGATTGCCGAAAAGTCTCTTGCCAATAGCAAACTGATTGTAGTGGACAGCATGGCAGAAGCCATTGAATTGACCAACGCGTATGCTCCCGAACATCTTATCATAGAAACCGAGGATTATCTTTCCGTGGCAGAACGTATCGTGAATGCCGGTTCCGTATTCCTGGGTTCTCTTACTCCGGAGAGTGCGGGAGATTATGCTTCGGGCACAAACCATACCCTGCCGACAAACGGCTATGCTAAAGCATACAGCGGTGTCAGCCTCGACAGCTTTATCCGCAAGATAACTTTTCAGGAGATAAAGCCGGAAGGATTAAATATCATCGGCCCTGCCATCGAGCTGATGGCTGCCAATGAACAGCTGGATGCGCATAAGAATGCTGTGAGTGTGAGACTGGGGCAGTTGGAAAATGGAAATGGAAAGTTGAAAATTGAGAGCTGATGGCTTAAAGTAATTTTAATCGTAAATTGTCAAATCATAAATAACATGGTGAAAACATTACAAGAACTTACCCGTCCGAATATCTGGCGTCTGAAGCCTTATTCTTCAGCACGTGATGAATATAATGGTGCTGCGGCATCCGTTTTTCTCGATGCAAACGAGAATCCTTATAACATGCCGCACAACCGTTATCCCGACCCCATGCAGCGGGAGCTAAAGACAGAATTGTCTAGAATTAAAAAGGTGAGTCCCGATTCCATCTTTTTAGGGAATGGCAGTGATGAAGCTATCGATTTGGTGTTCCGTGCTTTTTGTGAACCCCGTGTGGACAATGTAGTGGCCATCGACCCTACCTACGGCATGTATCAAGTCTGTGCTGACGTTAATGATGTGGAGTACCGTAAAGTGCTGCTCGATGAGGATTTCCAGTTCTCTGCCGACAAGCTTCTGGCTGCTGCGGATGAGCATACCAAACTGATTTTTATCTGCTCTCCCAACAATCCTACCGGCAATGACCTGCTCCGTAGCGAAATTGAAACGCTGATTCGCCGGTTTGATGGGTTGGTGATACTGGACGAGGCATACAATGACTTCTCCGAGGCACCTTCCTTCCTTGAAAATTTGAATCAATATCCGAATCTCATTGTACTGCAAACCTTTTCCAAAGCATGGGGATGTGCTGCCATCCGTCTGGGTATGGCATTTGCCTCACCGGATATTATCGGCATCCTCAGTAAGATAAAATATCCCTATAACGTGAACCTGCTGACACAGAAGCAGGCAGTGGAAATGCTTCACCGCTATTATGAAATAGAACGTTGGGTAAAGACACTGAAAGAAGAACGGGAGAATCTGGAAGCCGAGTTCGCCGCACTGCCATGTACGGTGAAGATGTTCCCTTCCCATGCCAATTTCTTCCTAGCTCGTGTGACGGATGCCGTGAAGATTTACAATTATCTGGTAGGCAAGGGTATCATTGTCCGCAACCGTAATTCCGTGTCACTCTGCGGAAATTGCCTGCGAGTGACGGTGGGAACGAGAGGGGAGAATGAAAAATTGATTGAAGCGCTGAAGGAATATATGTAGAAGGAGTTAAAGGGAGTTAGAGGCCGATACTGCTGTTTTATACAAGTAATGCTTATGCAAAGAACTATCGGCCTCTAACTCCTTCTAACTCCCGATAACTCCCTTTATTCCCTCAAAAAAATATCCTTTAAAATGAAGAAACTACTTTTTATAGACCGTGACGGGACTTTAGTCATTGAGCCGCCCATTGATTATCAGCTGGACTCCCTGGAGAAGCTGGAGTTCTATCCGAAAGTGATGCGCAATCTTGGCTTCATCCGCAGCAAGCTGGATTTTGATTTTGTAATGGTGACCAATCAGGATGGGCTCGGCACAACTTCCTTTCCGGAAGAGACCTTTTGGCCGGCACACAACCTGATGATGAAGACATTGGAAGGCGAAGGCATCACCTTCGACGACATCTGCATAGACCGCAGCATGCCCGACGACAATGCACCGACTCGCAAGCCGCGTACCGGAATGCTTGCCAAATACCTCGATAACCCGGACTACGATTTGTCCCACAGTTTCGTCATTGGCGACCGGCCTACGGATGTGGAACTGGCAAAGAATCTGGGCTGCCGCGCCATTCTTCTGCAAGATGACACGGCGTCATTGAAACCCGTTTCCGAAGGTGGCGGTGCCGCTTGTGACGGACTTGAAGATTACTGCGCCCTCGCCACCAGGGATTGGGATAAGGTTGCCGAATTCCTCTTTGCCGGTGAGCGTACGGCGGAAGTACGTCGCACTACCAAGGAGACAGATATATACGTATCCTTGAATCTGGATGGTGACGGGCATTGTGACATCGCGACCGGACTGGGCTTCTTCGACCACATGCTGGAGCAGATAGGCAAGCACGGCGGCATGGACCTCACCATCCGTGTGAAAGGCGACCTCGAAGTGGACGAGCACCACACCATCGAGGATACCGCTCTTGCTCTGGGCGACTGCCTTTATCAGGCCTTAGGAAGCAAGCGCGGCATCGAACGCTACGGCTATGCCCTTCCTATGGACGATTGTCTCTGCCAGGTGTGCCTCGACTTCGGCGGTCGCCCGTGGTTGGTATGGGATGCCGGGTTCAAGCGCGAGAAGATAGGCGACATGCCTACGGAAATGTTCCTGCACTTCTTCAAGTCCTTGAGTGATGCCGCCCGGATGAATCTTAATGTAAAAGCCGAAGGGCAGAACGAACATCATAAGATAGAAGGCATCTTCAAGGCGCTGGCACGTGCGCTGAAGATGGCGGTGAAAAGGGATATTTATCACTTTGAACTGCCAAGCTCGAAAGGAGTGTTGTAGAATCGTACAGACAACTGCTGCAAAGTTACTGCATACCTTTTGCAGTGTTGCTGCAAAGCAGTTGCAGTGACGCTGCAAGGCTTTTGCAGAGCCACTGCAGATGTATTGCAGAGCTACTGCAGATGTATTGCAGAGTTTTGCAGTTGTATATCTCTGATTAATAGATAAGTAGTGTTATGTCACATTTAGCCCCTTTGATAGCTGATTTAGCTCTGATATTGATTTGTGCGGGGATTATGACCCTGCTTTTTAAGAAATTGAAGCAACCGCTGGTGTTAGGATATGTAGTTGCAGGATTCCTTGCCAGCCCTCACATGGCCTATACACCGTCGGTGATGGACACGGCTAATATACAGACCTGGGCGGATATAGGCGTTATCTTCCTGCTGTTTGCACTGGGATTGGAATTCAGCTTCAAGAAGATTGTGAAGGTGGGAGGCGCGGCGATTATTGCTGCGTGTACCATCATCTTTTGTATGATATTGTTGGGAGTGGCGGTAGGTACCGGGTTCGGCTGGCAACGGATGGACTGTATCTTCCTGGGCGGTATGATTGCCATGTCGTCCACTACCATTATCTATAAGGCGTTTGATGATTTGGGGATGCGCAAGAAACAGTTCACGGGGCTGGTGCTCAGTGTGCTTATCCTGGAGGATATTCTTGCCATCGTATTGATGGTGATGCTCTCCACGATGGCAGTCAGCCATAACTTCGAGGGTACGGAGATGCTGGGGAGCATTGCCAAACTGCTGTTCTTCTTGATACTTTGGTTCGTGGTGGGTATTTACCTCATCCCCGGATTGTTGAAGCGGTGCCGGAAGCTGATGAGCGAGGAAACCTTGCTGATAGTCTCTCTCGGACTCTGTTTCGGCATGGTGGTGATGGCTGCACATACGGGGTTCTCGGCTGCTTTCGGTGCATTTATCATGGGCTCCATTCTTGCCGAGACGGTAGAGGCGGAGAGCATAGAGCGCCTGGTGAAGCCGGTCAAGGACTTGTTCGGCGCTATCTTCTTCGTATCGGTCGGCATGATGGTAGACCCGGCCATGATTGTGGAGTATGCGGGACCCATAGTCGTGATTACTCTGGCGGTCATCCTCGGGCAATCCCTCTTCGGGACGCTGGGTGTGCTGCTGGCAGGGCAACCGCTGAAGACGGCTATGCAATGCGGTTTCAGTCTGACGCAAATCGGTGAGTTTGCCTTTATTATAGCTTCGCTGGGCGTGTCACTGCATGTCACCAGCCATTTCTTGTATCCTATTGTGGTGGCGGTGTCTGTCATCACCACTTTCCTCACTCCTTATATGATTCGTTTGGCAGAACCGGCTTCCAATCTTGTGGATACGCATTTGCCGGAAAAATGGAGAAAGTTCTTGACCCGCTATGCTTCAGGTTCGCAGACCATGAACCACGAGAGTCTGTGGAAGAAACTGATATTTGCGCTGGTCAGGATTACGGTGGTGTATTCCATCATTTGCGTGGCGGTGATAGCTTTGGCGTTCCGTTTTCTGGTGCCTTTCGTGCACGACAGTCTGCCCGGGGTATGGGGCTCTCTGTTGGCTGCCTTTATCATCATTCTGTGTATAGCTCCGTTCCTGCGTGCCATCATGATTAAAAAGAACCACTCGGAAGAGTTCGTGACTTTATGGAAGGATAACCGTGGAAACCGGGCACCGTTGGTGGCCACCATTGTACTGCGTCTGCTGCTGGGCGTTTCGTTCGTCATGTTCGTAATAGCCGGTTTGTTCAAGATGTCCGTCGGTCTGGTGTTTGGAGTGGCGGTGCTGCTGGTGACTTTGATGATACTCTCTCGCCAGTTGAAGAAGCAGTCCATCATGATAGAGAGGACATTCTTCCAGAATCTGCGGTACCGCGACATGCGTGCCGAGTATATGGGAGAGAAGAAACCGGAGTATGCGGGGCGTCTGCTGTCGCGCGACCTGCACCTGACGGATTTTGAAATCCCCGGCGAGTCGGCATGGGTGGGCAGGACATTGGCGGAGCTGAATTTCGGAAAGAAATACGGCATCCATGTGGTCTCCATCCTTCGGGGCAAGAAACGGATTAATATTCCCGGAGCGTCTGTCCGCCTTTTTCCACAGGACAAGATACAAGTGATTGCCACGGACGAGGAACTGAACATCTTCGGCAAGGAGATGGATAAGGTGTCTGCCATGAATACGGATGTGATAGAGAAGAGCGAGATGATTCTACGCCAGTTCTGTGTGGACGGGCAGTCTCCTTTCCTGAACAAGACCCTGAAGGAAGCAGGGATACGCGAGAAGTATCACTGCCTGATTGCCGGTGTGGAGCGGGGAGGGGAGACCCTGCATGCTCCCGACCCGCATGAACCTTTTGTAGAAGGCGATGTGGTATGGGTTGTAGGCGAGAGTGCCGATGTGTACGAATTAGTCAGTCAGAAAGGCGAAGGTTTCGACATGGAGGTGTGACAAAACAAAAGGCATCTTACTTCTTGATAGTTTTTAGGCACACCTTCATAGTCGTTAATCAGAGCTTGTTCAGTATTTTGTCCATCACCCAGTTTGTGAGAGTGGCGCTTTCGCCGTCACAGCTGCAGACGGACTTGCCCAGCAGGTGGTCTACCACTGCCTGTATAAGCGGTTGCTGGACGTAGGTGGGGTTTTCGACGATGATTTCTTCACGTCCTCTTTCCGTATGCAGCGCAATGGGGTCATAGGTGAATACGGAGAAACAAATCATGCCTTTGTCTCCAATGATTTCTATACGGTCTTCGCGGGCGGATTCGTGGGCAACAAAGCACCAGGAGCCGCTGCCCACCAGTCCGCTGTCAAACTGGAAACATGCGCTTAGAGTGTCCTCGGCAGGATATAGTCCGTCACGGTTGCTCTTGTAGCCGCTGGCTTCGAGGATGCATCCGAAGATTTCCTGCAGCAAGTCTATCTGGTGGGGCGCAAGGTCATAGAAGTATCCTCCGCCGGCAATGTCCGGCTGCACGCGCCACGGCAGGTTTTCCTTGTTATGGTCGAGGTCGCGGGGAGGCTGGGCGAAGCGGATTTGAATGTTGATGATGTTGCCAATATATCCCTCCTCTACCAGTGACTTTACCTTCAGGAAGTAGGGCAGATAGCGGCGGTAGTACGCAACAAAACATGGAACACCCGTTTCCTTGGAAATCCGGTTGATGCGGCAGCACTCTTCGTAGGTAACGGCCATCGGCTTCTCTATGTAGACCGGTTTGCCTGCCTTCATGGACATGATGGCGTATGTAGCATGTGAAGAAGGAGGAGTGGCAATGTACACGGCGTTCACCTCTTCGTCGTCAATCAGTTCCTGGGCATCGTCGTACCATTTGGGAATCCCTCTTTCCTTGGCGTAGGTCTTAGCCTTGTCGCCATTTCGGCTCATGACGGCCACTACTTCGGAGTTCTCTATTTTCTGAAATGCCGGTCCGCTTTTGTATTTGGTCACTTCTCCGCAACCGATGAATCCCCATTTAATTATTCTCTCGCTCATAATCTTTCCCTTATTTTACTCTTCCTCAAAATCGAATTCAAAGTCGAAATCATCCAGAAATTCCGGTTCTGTAAATTCTTCCAGACTCCGGCGGTCTTTTTTCGTTGGCCGTCCGGTACCTTTGGCACGGTTGACGAAACCGCTGACACGGCTCATCTCCAGCAGTTCATACTGTTCCGGAGTCGTTACATTCTCCATCATTTCGGCCACTAACTTTGCGCCGACACGCTTTTCGATGGGCTGCAGAACTTTGAAGGAATAGGTGACGGGGGGCTTGCGCACCTGGATGACGTCTCCCGGTTTCACCGTACGGGCAGCCTTTGCCAGTGCGCCATTGATGCTGATGCGTCCTTTTTTGCAGGCTTCGGCGGCTATGGTACGTGTCTTGAAGATGCGTACGGCCCACATCCATTTGTCAATTCTGGCTTCGTTCATTTCTTGTTATATTGATTCATGGTGATATCTATTCCCGCCAGACAGAAACTTTTGATGATTTCTCCGGCTGTTTCCAATCTCTCGCCCATTGTTTTCCAATCTTCATCGGTAAAATGTCCCAGCACATAGTCAATCTGTCCACCACGGGGAAAATCATTGCCGATGCCGAAACGCAGGCGTGCATAATTCTGAGTGCCCAATGTTGCTGCAATATGCTTAAGGCCGTTATGTCCCGCATCGCTTCCTTTACCTTTCAGGCGCAGTGTGCCGAAAGGCAGTGCCAGGTCATCTACCACTACCAACACATTCTCCAATGGAATGTTTTCTTTTTGCATCCAGTAGCGCACGGCGTTGCCGCTGAGATTCATAAAGGTGGAAGGCTTCAGCAGTAACAGTTGGCGTCCCTTGACTGACAGCGTTGTGGTGAAGCCATAACGTCCGTCGGTAAAAGTGGCACCCGCTGCTTTTGCCAGAGCATCTACTGCCATGAATCCGATGTTATGGCGGGTTTCGTGATATTCGGGGCCGATATTGCCCAATCCTACAATTAAATATTTCATAGTCTGTGCTTCCTGTTTATGAGGGTGTTAAAACTAGTATTCACCACAGATTACACAGATTTGCACAGATAGACATCTTTGATTATCGGTACATTAAATTCATTCTGTGTTAATCTGTGTAATCTGTGGTGAATTATACACTCTCGTGAGCCGTAAAAAGAACGCGGATTATCGCAACTTTCCGCGGAAATCAGTATGAAATCTGCGTTGGCTGCGTTAATCCGCGTTCCCGAATATTTAGTCTTTCTTGGAAAGAATCGATTAGTTGCCTGCAGCAGCAGCGGCACCTCTTGCAGCACGAGTCAGCTTAACGGCGCATACAACAGCTTCTTTGGCATTCAGCAATTCCAATCCTTCGTATTGCAATTCGCCAACTTTAACAGTCTTACCAAGTCCCAAGTGGGCAACGTTGATAATCAGTCTTTCAGGAATTACGTTATACAAAGCTCTTACTTTCAGCTTACGCATCTGGAGTACCAGCTTACCACCGGCCTTAACACCTTCTGCCAAACCTTCCATCTGTACCGGAACTTCCATAACGATAGGCTTAGCCTCGTCAATTTGATAGAAGTCAACGTGCAGGATAGTATCCTTTACGGGGTGGAATTGGATATCTTTCATGATAGCGTTTACTTTCTTGCCATCAATCACCAAGTCAACTACGTAGATGTGCGGAGTGTAAACCAAGTTACGCAGACCCTCTGCAGGTACAGTGAAGTGAACATTTTCACCTGCACCATAAAGTACGCAAGGTACACCGTTGTTTTTACGAATAGCTTTCAAAGCTCTTGCTTGTTCCGAAGAACGTTCTGCAATAGTTCTTGCAGTTCCTTTTACTTCAATTGATTTCATTTTAAAAATTTTTGTGTTACTCTAAATTAAGTAAATTTTTTGCTTAATTCACCATCACACGATGTGGCTTGCCACACGATGTTGCAAAAAAGCGGTGCAAAAGTACAGCTTCTTTTTGAATTATCAAAAGGTTATAACTTAAAATTCAATGTCTATCTTGATTTCTCCTTCCAATGAAGACGCTTTTTCCTCTTTCGGCAGTTCTTCTTTTCCCGTTTCGGGACTTTCAGCCTCTTCGTCAGTGGTATGTCTTGTATAGCAGCCTTGCTGTTCCTGGATGAAGCCGATGGCTTGCTGAAGTCCGTTCATGAACTTTTCAAAATCCTCTTTGTATAGAAAGATTTTGTGCTTTTCGAAACTTACCTGCGAGTCGTCTCCTTCGCCCATCACAATCTTCTTGCTTTCCGTGATGGCGAGAAACATTTCGTCTTTTCTGTTTTTCTTGACGTCTAAATAGTAGATGCGCTTACCTGCTTTGATGGATTGGGAGAATACAATCTCCTTGTCGTTCATGTCCGCTGCGTTTTTCTTCTTAAAGTCTTCCATATTATAATAGGTCTCAATTTTGATATTATCACCTTAAAACTTGTATCTCGTAGCTTTTAGCTCTTTATCGGGCTCAAAATTGACGATTTTTTTTAAACTGTCAAAAGAAAAAGACCGGATAATCAATATCTGCATTAAAAAATGTGATTTATTTATGTAAACTCATTAAAAATGCCTACTTTTGCGCCTTGTTAAAACACTAGTATTTACTTTAGAATTATGATCAACAGAGTTCTTATTCGTCTTAAGATTATACAGATTGTATATGCTTATTATCAGAATGGCAGTAAAAATTTAGACTCAGCGGAGAAAGAATTGTTCTTTAGCCTTTCAAAGGCATACGACCTCTACAACTACCTGCTGATGCTGATGATAGCTTTGACGAACTACGCACAAAAACGTATTGATGCGGCAAAAGCTAAGCTGGCTCCCACTGCCGAGGAGCTGTATCCCAACATGAAATTTGTGGAAAACAAGTTCATAGCCCAGTTGGAAGTGAACAAACAATTGACGGAATTCATTGCCAACCAAAAGCGCACGTGGGCCAATGATGAAGACTTTGTCAAGGGATTGTATGAGAAAATTGTGGAATCAGATATATATAAGGAATATATGGCTTCTTCGGACAATTCTTACGAATACGACCGTGAATTGTGGAGAAAGCTGTATAAGACTTTTGTCTTCAACAACGAAGCCTTGGACAATGTGCTCGAAGACCAGAGCCTCTACTGGAATGACGACAAGGAGATTGTGGATACTTTCGTACTGAAAACCATCAAGCGCTTTGAAGAGAAGAATGGTGCCAATCAGGAACTTCTACCAGAGTTCAAGGATGAGGAAGACCAGGAATTTGCACGCCGTTTGTTCCGCCGTGCCATCTTGAACTGTGACTATTACCGTCACCTCATCAGCGAGAATACGCGTAATTGGGACTTGGACCGTGTAGCCTTTATGGACGTTGTTATCATGCAGTGTGCCTTGGCCGAAATATTAAGTTTCCCGAACATTCCGGTGAGTGTTTCGTTGAACGAATATGTCGATATTGCCAAAGTTTACAGCACGGCCAAAAGTGGCAGCTTCGTGAACGGTACATTGGATGGAATAGTTAATCAATTAAAAAAAGAAGGTAAGTTAACGAAAAACTAATACCTTTGTTTAATAATAGAAACCAAAACTGAGTATTTATGAACTTAATGACTGTATTCTTCCTGCAGGCTCCCGCTGCAGGCCCTGCCGGTGGTGGTAGCATGATGTGGATTATGCTGATAGCCATGTTCGTTATTATGTATTTCTTTATGATTCGTCCTCAAAACAAGAAGCAAAAGGAAATAGCAAACTTCCGTAAATCGCTTCAAGTGAATCAGAAAGTAATCACAGCTGGTGGTATCCATGGTGTTATCAAGGAAATCAACGACAATGATGTGGTGCTTGAAATCGCTTCTAACGTTAAGATTCGTATAGACAAGAATTCTATTTTTGCTGCAGCTGCTGATGCGAACAGCAGTCAGGCATCTAAATAATAGAAATGTGAGCCTATGTTTGAACGTAGGAACATACAACGTACATATCTGAAGATATCAAGAGAAGTGAAGGACTTTCTGCTTAGCGATAAAAGCAGGGAGTTCTTCATTTTTTTGTTTTTTTTCTTTGTAGCCGGTGGCTTCTGGCTCTTGCAGACCTTGAACAACGACTATGAGGCGGACTTTTCTATACCGGTGCGGCTGAAGGGAGTGCCCAATAATGTGGTGATTACCTCTGAACCTGCTTCAGAACTCCGTATCAAGGTAAAGGATAAGGGAACGGTACTGCTCAACTATATGTTGGGAAAGAGCTTTTATCCCGTTATTCTCGATTATGCCGATTATAAGGGCGTGGATAATCAAGTAAGGATATATCCCTCGCAGTTTGAAAAGAAAGTGCTGAACCAGCTGAATGCCTCTACCCGCCTGCTTTCCATGAAGCCGGATACATTGGAGTACATCTATTCGACGGGAGCCTCCAAACTGGTGCCGGTGAAGCTGCGCGGCACGCTGAGTGCCGGACGTGAGTATTATCTTTCGGATACGATATTCAGTCCCGATTCCGTATTGGTGTATGCGCCGCAAGGCGTGCTGGATACGATTGCTGTTGCCTATACGCAACCGGTGAAGCTGGAAGATATATCGGATACCTTGAGGCAGCAAGTCCCCCTGCGTATCCAGAAAGGTGTGAAGTTTGTGCCTTCTTCCATTGAGATGATGCTTCCGGTGGATATTTATACGGAAAAGACAGTGGAGGTGCCGTTGCGTGGCGTTAACTTTCCTGCCGACAAGGTGCTGCGCGCTTTCCCTTCCAAGGTGCAGGTCACGTTTCAGGTTGGTCTGAGTCATTTCAGGCAGATTAACGCTGATGATTTTCATATTTACGTGTCCTATGAGGAACTGCTCCGTCTGGGTTCCGACAAGTATACGGTAAAGATTAAGAATCTGCCGAAAGGGGTGAGCCAGGTACGCTTCAATCCGGCACAAGTGGATTTTCTGATAGAGCAAGTTTCTCCTGATTATGGCGATTAAGATAGGTATAACCGGTGGTATCGGTAGCGGAAAGAGTATGGTATCCCGGCTGTTGGAAGTGCTGGGTGTTCCCGTCTATATCTCGGACTTGGAAACGAAAAGGCTGATGGCATCCGATTCATTGATCCGCGAGGAATTGTCAGCTTTGCTTGGTGCGGAAGTGTATGCCGGTGGCACGCTGAACAAGCCTTTGTTGGCGTCTTATCTTTTCGGTAGTCCGGAGCATGCCAAAGAAATCAACTGTATTGTGCATCCTCGTGTAAAGGAGGATTTCAGGCGGTGGACACAATGCCGCACCGCTTTTCCCATTGTCGGTATAGAATCGGCCATTCTGGTCGAAGCGGGGTTTGCGGGTGAAGTGGATGCTATTGTTATGGTCTATGCGCCCGAAGAGGTGCGCATTTTACGTGCCGTCCGGCGGGATGCTTCCTCGCGCGAATTGATAGAAAAGCGTATCCGTAGCCAGATGAATGACGAAGAAAAGCGTAAATATGCAGATTTTGTCATTGTAAATGATGGCGAAACCCCATTGATTCCGCAAGTTTTAGAGCTAATCGGTTCGCTATCTGAAAAAATGCACTATCTGTTACGCAAATAGGCATCTCCTTAACAATAAAAATAAGCAAGCTTATTTTGTATTGTCTTCGGCTTACATTATCTTTGCCCCCCGAAAAAAATAACTACTAATCATCAAAACAGAATATATTATGTTGAAGACTATTTTGTCCATTTCCGGTAAACCGGGATTGTATAAGCTTGTTTCTCAGGGAAAAAATATGTTGATTGTAGAGTCGCTTGCAGACAAGAAGCGTTTCCCTGCCTATGGTAATGAGAAGATTATTTCTTTGGGCGATATCGCCATGTATACAGATACGGAAGATGTTCCTTTGAAGGAAGTGTTTCTTTCCATGAAGAAAAAGGAAAATGGTGCTGCCGTAGTGCTGGATTTGAAGAAAGCTACTGCTGACGACTTGCGTGCTTACCTGGCAGAGGTATTGCCTACCTTCGATCGCGACCGCGTATATCCGTCCGACATCAAGAAATTGATTGTTTGGTATAATTTGCTGGTGGCAAGCGGTATGACGGATTTTGAAGAAACTCCTGCGGCAGAAACGAAGGAGGAAAGCAAGGCCGAGTAATCGGAGAAGGATTGAAATACAAAATAAAAGAGGCGATTCTCAATAGTCGGGAATCGCCTCTTTTATTGGGGGATACGGATTGCTTTTAATTTCTGAAAACCAGTCCGTCGTCAGTGGTACTGGCATCCACTGTAATAGGCTTGCTGCGGTCTACTTCTTGGGACAGCAGCTTCTTCGACAAGTCGTTCAGCAAATAGTGCTGTATGGCACGTTTCACCGGACGGGCGCCGAATTCAGGGTCATAACCTGCATTGGCAAGGAAGTCTATGGCAGCATTTGTCAGAACAAGTTCCACGCCGTTACCGGAAAGCATCTTCTGCACACTCTTGATTTGGAGCACCACAATTTGCTTGATTTCGGGCTCTGTCAGCGGCAGGAACATGATGGTCTCGTCGATACGGTTCAGGAATTCCGGACGGATGGTCTTTTTCAGCATATTCATCACTTCCTTCTTGGTTTCCTCTACGATTTGCTCCTTATTGCTACTGTTTAGTTTCTCCATCTGGCTTTGGATATAGCCACTGCCCATGTTGGAGGTCATGATGATAATCGTATTCTTGAAGTTGACCGTACGCCCTTTGTTGTCCGTCAGACGTCCGTCATCCAGCACTTGCAGCAAGATGTTGAATACGTCCGGATGCGCTTTCTCGATTTCGTCGAATAGGACGACAGAATACGGTTTCCGCCTTACGGCTTCTGTCAGTTGTCCACCTTCATCGTAGCCCACATATCCCGGAGGCGCTCCTACCAGACGGGAAACGCTGTGTTTCTCCTGATACTCGCTCATGTCGATACGGGTCATCATCGTCTCGTCGTCAAAGAGGAACTCCGCCAGCGCCTTTGCCAATTCCGTCTTACCTACACCGGTGGTTCCCAGGAAAAGGAATGAGCCGATAGGACGTTTCGGGTCTTGCAGTCCGGCACGGCTGCGTCGTACGGCATCGGATACGGCCTCGATGGCTTCGTCTTGCCCGATAACCCGCTGGTGCAGTTCCGCCTCCAGATGCAACAGTTTGTCCTTTTCGCTTTGCAGCATCTTGCTTACCGGTATGCCGGTCCAGCGGGATACTACGTCGGCGATGTCTTCAGCGTCCACTTCCTCTTTAATCATGGCCTTGTCGCCCTGCATCTCGTGCAGTTTTTGCTGCGTTTCTTCAATCTCCTGGTTCAGCGCTTGCAGTTTGCCGTAGCGTATTTCGGCCACCCGGCCATAGTCGCCTTCCCGTTCAGCCTTGTCGGCCTCGAACTTCAGGTTCTCTATTTCCACCTTATTCTGCTGGATTTTGTTGACAAGGGTCTTTTCACTTTGCCATTTCGCCTTGTACGAGTTTTCCTGCTCTTTCAGCTCGGCAAGTTCTTTGCCGATTTGTTCCAGTTTGGGCTTGTCGTTTTCGCGCTTGATGGCTTCACGTTCAATCTCCAGCTGCTTTATCTTACGCGAAATCTCGTCCAGCTCTTCCGGTACGGAATCGACCTCCATACGCAGCTTGGCGGCGGCTTCGTCCATCAGGTCGATAGCCTTGTCCGGCAAGAAACGGTCGGTGATGTAACGGTTGCTCAACTCTACGGCGGCGATGATGGCATCGTCTTTAATCCGTACGTGGTGATGGTTCTCATAACGTTCCTTCAGACCACGCAGAATGGAAATGGTGCTCAGTGTATCCGGTTCGTTCACCATGACAATCTGGAAGCGGCGTTCCAACGCTTTGTCCTTTTCGAAATACTTCTGATATTCATCGAGGGTAGTGGCCCCGATGCTCCTCAGTTCACCGCGTGCCAGGGCGGGTTTCAGGATGTTGGCGGCATCCATGGCGCCTTCCCCCTTGCCGGCACCCACCAGGGTATGGATTTCATCAATGAAGAGGATAATGTCTCCTTCCGACTTCTTAACTTCGTTGATAACGGCCTTCAGACGTTCTTCAAATTCGCCTTTGTACTTGGCGCCGGCCACCAGTGCACCCATATCCAGGGAGTAGACTTGTTTGTTCTTCAAGTTCTCGGGGACGTCTCCACGCAAGATACGGTGGGCAAGTCCCTCTACGATAGCTGTTTTACCGGTACCCGGTTCACCGATAAGAATCGGGTTGTTCTTGGTACGTCGGCTCAGAATCTGCAGGACACGCCGTATCTCTTCGTCACGGCCGATGACGGGATCCAGTTTGCCGCTGCGGGCTGCTTCGTTCAGATTGATGGCATACTTTTCCAATGACTGGTAAGTGTCTTCGCTGGATTGTGAAGTTACTTTTTCTCCTTTTCGCAGTTCGTTGATGGCTTCCCGCAGTTCGCGTTCCGTCATCCCGGCATCTTTCAGAATGGTGGATGCAGTGCTTTTCACATTCAGCAAAGCCAGCAGTACCGGTTCCAGGGAGACGAATTCATCACCCATTTCCTTGGAATATTGGGTGGCCTTCTGGAACACTTCGTTCGTTTCACGGCTCAGGTATGGCTCTCCGCCGGATACCTTGGGCAGAGAATCAATTTGCTTGTCCAGTACAAGTGCTATCTGCTGACCGTTCATGCCCAGCTTCTGGAAGATGAAGTTGGTGACATTTTCACCTACTTTCATCACGCTTTGAAGTACATGCACGGGCTCGATGGCCTGCTGTCCACGGCTTTGTACCAGGTTCACAGCCTCCTGCACTGCTTCTTGCGCTTTAATGGTAAAGTTGTTAAAGTTCATATTTTGTTCTCCTTTCTATTTTATCAGTTTCATAACACTTGGGAAGGCGCAAAAGATTTGCCATTGGCACATTTCGGACAAATTGTCTGCATATAAAATATGTAAAATGACAAATTGTCTGTAAATCAGTCGTTTTGTTTCTTTCTACTTCTTTAGATAAGAAGTTGGAGCAAAGTTCCTTTTCGTATTAAACTCTATTGGTTAAAGAGAAGGGCAAATAAGGATGTCATGCATGAGATGTGCATCTCATGTAGTACGAGGTGTACATCTCATGTAGTACGAGATGCACATCTTATGTAGTGAGGGCCTATATGTTTTAGTAGCTAAGTCTTCGTGTTCCAGCTCCAAGGTTTCCGTGTTGCGGGGGAAGGATATTCTCTTTCCGCTTCGGAGATATAGATTAATTGCTTGGGATGATACAAGTTATTGATAAATTTGTCGTACTTTTACTGCTTCAAAGTTTTGTGCTTTCTGTGTGGTAGGTTTTCGGAGCTCCGCTTGCAGAGGAGCATTATGTATAATTACGTATTAAAATAGAAGATAATGGAGGATAAGATAAAGTTTCCGGCAAATGTGATATTGATAGATGTTGCATTTCTGAATGAAGTGGTATATGGTGCAAAGAACTTTTTGGAAGGTAAGTTGGGGCGGAAGCTACCCGATGTTGACCTGCCGGCATGGTTGAGCTATCTGGCATTGGACGCCGGCTTGAGAGAACAAGAAAATGAGGTGGAAGTGTTGCTGGTGCATACTCCGGCAGCGGACGTGCTGAAGTGTTGTGAACCATCCGATGTGAATAAACTGAATCACCAGGCATGCCGTACGCCGCTGGGCGAATTTGCATTTTCTTCCGTCACCTCTTCCGGTTTAGTCTCTACCGAAGAGCTGTTTCTTGACCTGATGAACCTGGCGCTTGATTCTGCAGATGTGAAGTGTTTGATGTTGTTGCCTTTCCATCAGGTATATGGTAATGGAGTGGAGGAGAAGCTGGCGGGTTTCTTCAAAGACAAGAATGAAGAAGAACGGGGCAAAGCTGTGTACTTCATTACGGAGGAACCTCTGAGCCCGGTGTATTGCCGCCTGGAGCCGGTGTTTTATTCTTTGGCGCATGCTTTCGGCATCAAGTCTGACGAGTTATAAGATATAAGAAGTATATGAGTGATTTCCGTTTAAAAGTGTTTCAGTCTGTTGCCAAGAACTTGAGTTTTACAAAGGCTTCGCAAGAGTTGTTTGTAAGTCAGCCGGCTATAACCAAGCATATCCAGGAGCTGGAGGCCACTTATCAGACGAGGCTTTTCGACCGGCAGGGAAGTAAAATCAGTTTGACCGAGTCAGGCCGGCTGCTTTTGGAGCATTGCGAACGGATATTGGAGGACTATAAACGGCTGGAATATGAAATGCACTTGTTGCATAACGAATATATTGGCGAACTCAAGTTGGGAGCCAGCACTACCATTGCGCAGTATGTGCTTCCTCCGTTGCTGGGCAGTTTTATCGGCAAGTTTCCGCAGGTCAGCTTGTCCTTGCTCAATGGAAACTCCCGGGAAATAGAAGCCGCTTTGCAGGAACACCGCATTGACTTGGGATTGGTGGAAGGGGTTTTCCGCCTTCCTAATCTGAAGTACACTACTTTTCTTGAGGATGAACTGGTAGCGGTAGTCCATTCCAAAAGCCGTTTGCAGTTGCCCGAAGAGATTACTCCCCAGGATTTGCCCGCTATTCCTTTAGTGCTCCGTGAGCGCGGTTCGGGTACGCTGGACGTGATAGAACGCTCGCTCCAGAAGCACGGCGTCAAGCTTGCCTCACTCCATGTACTGATGTACCTGGGTAGTACCGAAAGCATCAAGCTCTTTCTTGAAAACTCCGATTGCATGGGAATCGTGTCTATCCGTTCCATCTGCAAGGAACTGGCTGCAGGCACTTTCCGCGTGGTCGAGATAAAGGATATGCCCATGCTTCGCGACTTCTGCTTTGTCCAGTTGCAAGGGCAGGAAGTAGGATTGTCACAAGCCTTTATGAACTATATGTTTATGTCCCGATAACAATAAGTTATAGTCTATAAGTAGAAACGATTGGCGGGTGTACTAAAATAGAACTACCTTTGCACCCGGAAAATTAAGGAATAAACATTAGTAATAATAGTAAAATAAACAGTATGGCTTCAAATCGAGTTTTGGCTAAAAGCATTAATATGCCTTTTCTTCAAAGTAATAATAAATTTATTTATGTATCTCTTCTGGTTGTCCTCTCCTTCTTTCTACTGCTGGATTATGTGCCCGGTATGCATGCCTATTCGGCGTGGGTCACTCCACCGTTGGCGTTGTTCTTGGGGTTGGCCTTTGCATTGCTGTGTGGGCAGGCACATCCGAAGTTCAATAAGAAGACTTCAAAGTATCTATTGCAATACTCTGTTGTAGGGTTAGGATTTGGAATGAATCTGCAGGCTTCCCTGGCTTCGGGCAAGGAGGGAATGGAGTTCACGATTATTTCTGTAGTGGGGACATTGCTCATAGGCTGTCTCATAGGGCGTAAGTTCCTGAAAGTGGACCGTGACACTTCCTATCTTATCAGTTCCGGTACGGCTATCTGCGGAGGCAGTGCCATTGCGGCTGTGGGGCCGGTGTTGAAGGCAAAGGATAGCGAGATGTCTGTGGCATTGGGCACCATCTTTATATTGAATGCCATTGCATTGTTTGTTTTCCCGGTGATAGGCCACGCTTTGAACATGAGCCAGCATGAGTTCGGCACATGGGCGGCCATTGCCATACATGATACGAGTTCGGTAGTGGGGGCAGGTGCCGCATATGGCGAGGAGGCCCTGAAGGTGGCAACGACTATAAAGCTGACACGTGCCTTATGGATTATTCCTTTGGCTCTGGTAACTTCGTTCATCTTTAAGAGTAAGGGACAGAAAATCAGTATTCCCTGGTTCATCTTCTTCTTTGTGCTGGCTATGATTTTCAATACTTATGTGCTGGGGACTACCGAAACGGGTGCCATGATTGGGGAGGGAATCAATTCTTTGGCCCGCAAGACACTGACTATCACTCTGTTCTTTATCGGTGCCTCTCTGTCACGTGATGTACTGAAGGCAGTAGGCATCAAGCCCTTGATACAAGGCACCTTGTTGTGGATAGTGATTAGTGTGAGCACGTTGGCATATATCTACTTGTTCTGATTGCATCGGTCTGGCAGTTCTTGAAGTATAACTTCCGGTTGAAGAAGTCGGTAGGATTTTTGCAACGTATTTCTTTCCTCATTGGATATATAGACGAATACACATCTCGGGATAACCGGGGTGTGTATTTCTTTTAATATCCTTCCCCATTGACGCCGGACCGGAGCAAGTGGAAGCCAAGTTATGATACCTTTTGCTTCCAGCATTGCTTTTGTCCTCGGTTCGGCGTGCTGACCAGTTAATACAATGTTCCAGAAATGTGGTTCTTTCAGCTGTTTTTTTATATCTTGAGAAGTCATAGTTAGTTCACTTTTTTGATGATAAAGTCGAAAGAGGTGAAGAATTGAGGGTGCTTACCGATAGATATGGGAAGAATAATGGTAATGGAGGAATTCCTCCCTTTCCTAATCTCTTTCTTGTTGTATATTCGAGAGTTTGCTTTATTTGCCGTATAAGTTGTCACGCCAATCTTTTGGCTTGTTTCTGCTTGACTTTTTATAATTGCAAAGGGAGTTTCCGCTTCTGCCAGTATGGGGTATTTGACTTCTGAGGTTCTTCCGTCCACAATGAATTGCATATTTTCCCAGTTTATTCGGATATCTTCTGAAGAGTTGTTGCGAATTATAATTTCCCATTGGGAGTCGTTTGGAATAAACTTATAAGTAACCCCATCTTTTGTATACTCTAATTTCCCTTTTTGGTTCTCCAGCCATTTAAAGGATACTTGGCATCCCGCATCAACGTATTGTGCAGATAAAGTGGTTGGAAATAGGAGAAACAGCAAAATGGCCAGCTTATTTTTCTTCTTATATTTCCGGTAGTCATTGTATATCCATAGCATAATAAAAATAATGCCGATAGGGATGGCTATGAGAATACATGTCAGTAAATTCATGATAGCAGATATTATTTGTTTGTTTATATGAATATGTTGCAAAAGTATCATAAAATATTTGATAAAACAAACGAATTATGAATAAAAAGAACGATACATACAGACAAATTGGTATTGGTGTTCCTTATAATATGAATGATTAATTTGTACCTTCATATAAATGGAAAAAAGTAATATATACATCGGAGAGATAATCAAGAACGTGATGCTTGAACAGCAGGTTACCAAGGCGGAACTTGCACGAAGACTGAAAGTTAAGCCTCAAAGTGTAGACTATATGCTTACGAGAAAAAGTATTGATACGGATACGTTGTATAATGTCTCACGTGCCTTGAACTACGATTTTGCTTTGTTGTATTCCATTCATAAGGAACAGATAAATTATGATACGTTAGAGCAGGAATACAGACTCTCCACAGCGAAGGTGTTGGTGGAGCTTGAGCTGAAGCCTGAAGACATTGCAAAATTGAATCTTAAAAAGCGGATTGCTGATGTCTTGAAATAAACGCACTCTTGGGCTGGTGCTATTGGTGTTTTCATTTTTTTTCCATTTTTTCTTCCTGGCCGTGTAACAAAATCCTTTCCTCCTACGTCTGAAGGGTATAAACAGGAATCTACTATTGATAAATAGCCCATGGACGCTGAAAGTTTTAAAAAAGAGTTTCTGCCATATCATCGCAAGTTGTACTGCATAGCTTATAGACTATTGGAGAATGCTGCCGATGCTGAAGATTTGGTGCAGGAAGCTTATCTGAAGTTGTGGGACAAGCGGGAAGGACTGGCCATTATCAGTAATCCGGAAGCATTCAGCGTTACTCTGGTGAAAAATATGTGCTTTGATTTGCTTCGTTCGGGAAAGTATACTTTGAGCAGACAGAGTGTGGAGTTGGCCGAAGTGCATAATATGTCTCAAGCAGATAACTTTGAAGTGAGGGATGAAGCGCAGCAGGTAAGGCACATCATTGCCCATCTGCCGGTGCAACAGCAGAAAATAGTAACGTTGCGTGATGTCAAGGGATGTTCTTATGAAGAGATAGAGCAGGTCACGGGATTGAATGCTACCAATGTCCGTGTACTGTTGTCCCGGGCAAGAAAAAAGATACGTGAGGAATTTAATAAATGGAGTAACTATGAAAGTCGAGGAAATTGAAAGGCTGCTCGCCGAATTTTATGAAGGGAATACCAACGAGCAGGAAGAAGAGTTGTTGAAGGAAGCTTTCAGAACCGAAGAAGTGCCCGAGCACTTGCAGAAGGACAAGAAACTCTTTCTCAGCTTTTTTCCCGGGGAAGTGGTGGATAATGTTCCCGCCGGATTGGAGGATAAACTGAGCCGGATGATTGATGAAAAGGCTGAAGAGGAACAACGTTTTTTCCACCGGAACAAGGCCAAACGTAATTGGCGCTGGATAGGAGGTATTGCTGCCACCATTCTGGTTCTTGTAGGTGTAGGTTATGGCATTACGAACATGGGAGAGGATATGCGTCCTCCTACACCTCAGGACACTTTCTCTGATCCGGAAGCTGCTTATAAGGCATTGCAGGCCACTTTAATCGAGGTGTCTGCGAATCTGAACAAGGGAATTGAACAGATAGAGGAAACGCGGATAGACGTAACGAAGGTGAACCAGGAAGTAAGAAAAGAAATTCAACAATAATCTGATATGAAAACAATGAAAATGATTTTGGCAGGTGTACTGCTGATGTTGCCTTTGCTTTGCCAGGCACAGAAGAACCTATTCAACAAGTATGGAGATATGAAAGGCGTGTCGTCCGTCTACATATCCAAGGCAATGATAGAAACGAATCCCAACTTGTTTACTAAAGATGTTTATATTGGGAAAGTGTCCGGACAGTTGAACTCTGTGCAGGTACTTTCTACAATGGATAATAATGTAAAGAAAGAAATGCGTAAGGATCTTCGTTCTTTGGTGCAGTCTTCCAGATATGAATTGCTGATGAAGCAGAAGGGAACAGTCTCCAGTTCTGAATTCTACATGAGCCGTAAAGGGGAAAAGGTGAAGGAGCTGATTATGATTGTAGATGGTGCAGCTACTCTGAAATTTGTTTATTTGGAAGGTGATATGACTTTGAAGGATATACAGAATATCATGATGTATCAGAATACCAGCTGGAATGGTAACAATGTGAATATACAGCTTCCGGATATAAACTGGGCTGAGATAGAGAAGCTGAAGAACCGCGATTGGCTTGGAGAATTGAAGCATTCGCAAGAACTGGCATTGAAAGGGCTGGAAAATGTAGCCAAGCTGAAAGACAACAAGTATCTGAAAGAACAAATGGATACCGATACATGGAAACGTTTTGAAAAAAGTATGGAGGCTTTGGAAGAACGTTTGGAAAAGATGGAATAGGAAGCGGTAACCTTTTAGGGAAACTTGCCAATAGAATGTTTTGTTTTTCTATTGGCAAGTTTTTTTGTTATTTGTCTTTTCTCAATTCTGCAAAGATAAGCCCTTCCAGCTCTTCTGCCAGTTCCGGATTGTCAAGGATGACCTGCTTGGCGGCGTCGCGTCCCTGGGCAATTTTCGTCTCGTTATAGCTGAACCATGAGCCGCTTTTCTTGATGATGCCAAGCTCTGCACCCAAGTCAATGATTTCGCCTGCACGGGAGATGCCTTCACCGAACATGATGTCGAATTCCGCTCTACGGAAAGGAGGAGCTACCTTGTTCTTCACAACTTTCACTTTGGTCTGCTTGCCGATTACTTCATCGCCGTTCTTGATGGCTTGGCTTCCACGGATGTCAAGACGTACGGAGGCATAGAACTTCAGTGCATTACCGCCGGTAGTTGTTTCGGGATTGCCGAACATGACACCGATTTTTTCGCGCAACTGGTTGATGAAGATACAAGTGGTGCGTGTTTTGCTGACAGCTGCCGTCAGTTTACGCAAGGCTTGTGACATGAGCCGGGCTTGCAGACCTACTTTGTTGTCACCCATATCGCCTTCAATTTCAGCTTTCGGGGTCAATGCAGCCACAGAGTCCACTACAATGATGTCAATAGCGGAGGAACGGATCAGTTGCTCTGCGATTTCCAGTGCTTGTTCGCCATTGTCCGGCTGTGATATCAGCAGATTGTCCACATCCACACCCAGTTTTGCTGCATAGAAGCGGTCGAAAGCATGTTCTGCATCAATGAATGCGGCAATGCCTCCTGCCTTTTGCGCTTCAGCGATGGCATGAATGGCAAGGGTTGTCTTACCGGAAGATTCCGGGCCGTAAATCTCGATGATACGTCCGCGGGGATATCCTCCCACACCAAGAGCCACATTGAGGCCGATGGAACCTGTGGGAATAACTTCTACTTGTTCGACGCTTTCGTCGCCCATTTTCATGATAGAGCCTTTACCAAAGCTCTTTTCTATCTTGTCCATGGCAGCCTGCAAGGCTTTCAGTTTTTCGCCCGATGCCAGATTGCTGCCATTTTCAAAATTCAGTTCGTCTTTTTTTGCCACGTTGTTAATGTTTAATGATTATAAAATTTGTGCCGCATGGTCTTTGGTCTTCACTTCTTTCGGAGTGATGATACGCTCTACAATACCTTCTTCATTAATGATGAAAGTTGTGCGGAACGTTCCCATATATTTGCGGCCATACATGCTTTTTTCGCCCCATACTCCGAATTGTTCTACCAGCTTCTTGTCGGTGTCTGCAATCAGGGTAAAAGGCAGATTGTTTTTCTCAATAAATTTCTGGTGTGACTTTTCGCTGTCCACACTGACGCCGATGACTTCATAACCGGCTTTGCGCAGGTCGGCATAATTATCCCGCAGGTTGCAGGCTTGTGCCGTGCAGCCGGATGTCATGTCTTTGGGGTAGAAGTAAAGTACAATCTTCTTTCCCTTATAGTCGCTCAAGCGGATTTCTACACCTTTTTCGTTGATACCCAATACTTCGGGTGCTTTATCTCCTATATTCACTTTGTTAATGTTTAATGATTAGTGGATAATGATTAATGTTTAATCATTAATTTCAAACTTCCAAGTCTCCGTCGATAATCTCATGCCAAGGCAGGCCTTGTTTGTTGAGCTGTTCCATGAACGGGTCCGGATTGAATTCTTCAACATTCCATACACCCGGTTTTTTCCACAATCCCTTGAGGAACATCATGGCACCAATCATGGCGGGCACACCGGTGGTATAGCTTACGCCCTGCATACCGGTTTCCTTGTAGGCCTCCTGGTGGCTACAGTTGTTATATACATAGTAGGTACGCTCTTTGCCATCCTTTAGTCCGCGGATGCGGCAACCGATGGATGTTTCGCCTTCGTAGTTTTCGCCCAGGTCTTGCGGGTTGGGGAGGACGGCTTTCAGGAATTGCAGCGGAACAATCTTCATGCCGTTATATTCCACTTCGTCTATGCGTGCCATGCCGATGTTCTGGATAACGCGCAGGTGGGTTAGATACTCTTGTCCAAACGTCATCCAGAAGCGTGCACGCTTGATGGTGGGGAAATTCTTCACCAGAGACTCCAGTTCTTCGTGATAAAGCAGGTAGGAGTCGCGCGGACCGATGTTCGGATAAGTCAGGTCTTTGTGGATTTCCAGCGGCTTGGTTGTCACCCATTCTCCGTTTTCATAATAGCGGCCGTTCTGTGTAATCTCACGGATATTGATTTCCGGATTGAAGTTGGTGGCGAATGCTTTATGATGATTTCCGGCATTGCAGTCTACGATGTCCAGATATTGTATTTCGTCAAAATGATGTTTGGCGGCGTATGCAGTATAGATGCCGCTCACTCCCGGGTCGAAACCGCAACCGAGGATGGCGGTCAGTCCGGCATCTTCGAAGCGTTTCTTATAGGCCCATTGCCAACTGTATTCAAAGTGGGCAACATCTTTCGGCTCATAATTGGCGGTATCCAGATAGTTGACTCCACTTTGCAGACAAGCCTCCATGATGGTGAGGTCTTGGTAGGGGAGGGCTACGTTGATGACGATTTCGGGTTTGAAACTATTGAAGAGTGCTACCAGTTCGTCCACGCTGTCGGCATCTACCTGGGCGGTTTTGATGTTCGGGTTACCGATTGCCTTGACAACAGCGTCACATTTGGACTTGGTGCGGCTGGCTATCATGATTTCTGTAAACACATCAGGATTTTGAGCCACTTTGTGCGCAACAACGGTACCTACACCGCCTGCACCGATAATAAGAACTTTACCCATTTCTTTGTACTATATTATTATATTAGGTTTATAAAAAATACGGAGAGCAAATATAAGGGTTAATTCTTAGATAAACATTAAAATCCTGCTAAATACTTTGGGGCAAATGCTTCAAATATTAAACAAATTACTTGCATTTGGGTTATTTTCTATATATTTGCCCCTTGAATAAATTAACTTAAACAACGAATAACAATGAAAAAAGTATTTGTTTCCCTATGTATGGCAAGCGTGTTGATGGGCTTGTCTTCTTGTGCATCAACCAAAAATGCCGCAACTCTTTCTTCCATCAGCGGTGAGTGGAATATTATTGAAGTGAATGGTACTGCCGTAGTCCCTGCTCCGGGTCAGGAATTTCCCTATATCGGTTTTGACACAAAGACTGGAAAAGTATTTGGCAACAGTGGTTGCAACCGTATGATGGGTTCGTTTGACGTGAATGCCAAGCCCGGCACGATTGACCTTGGCGCTTTGGCAAGTACCCGTATGGCTTGTCCGGATATGACTGTAGAAAATAATGTGTTGTCGGCTTTGAACAAAGTGAAAAAGTATAAGAAGCTGGGAAAGGAAAATATAGCTTTATGCGGTGCTTCCAATCGTCCCATAGTCGTGTTGCAGAAGAAAGAGTCCGTTTCCAAGTTGTCTGATTTGGAAGGAAAGTGGATAATTAGTGAGGCTGCGGGCGAGGCTATTCCCGACGGAATGGAGAAGCAGCCGTTCATTGAATTTAATATTGCAGAAAAGCGCTTGCACGGCAATGCGGGTTGCAATCTGATTAACGGCGCTTTCCAGGTTGATGATGAAAACCCGTCGGCAATCTCTTTCCCGCAAGTTATCAGTACCATGATGGCATGCCCTGATATGGAGGTGGAAGGCCGTGTGCTGAAAGCCTTGAATTCCGTTCAGTCTTTTGGCAAGCTGGCAGGCGGAGGCATCGGGCTGTACGATGCTGACAATAACCTGGTGATGGTGTTGGTGAAGAACTGACAAGATAGGTTGAAATAAAAAAGGCTCTTACAGAAATAATCTGCTAAGAGCCTTTTTTGCATCTTGACATAAAAAGGTCTTTTACTTTTTCTTTAATCCTGCGCGTATCCGGCTCAGGGATTGTGGAGTGATGTAGAGATAAGAAGCCAGATACTTGAGCGGTACATCCTGCAGCAGTTCCGGATTCTCTTCCATCAGCGTCATGTACCTTTCTTTGGCAGTGGGAGGGGTGCCGTAGGCTACTGTGGAACTGTCTACCGACAGAATTTCCCGCTCAAAGATTCTTCTGCCGAAGTTGGCCATGTCTATGGAATGCGAGAAAAGGGCTTCCAGCTCAGGCTTACTGATACAATAGGCGATGCTTTCATTCACCGATTCGATGTTGATGAGGGAAACCTCGCTGTCCACATATCCCCACGATGAGAAAGCTGTGTCGCCCGGTGCGGCGAACCAAAGGGAGTTTTCCGTGCCGTCTGTCAGGTAGTAGGCGCGCCAGATGCCTTTCTTCAAAAGATAGAAGTTGCTGTTCCTTTCCCCTTCGCTGATAATGAGTTCTCCCTTGCTGAAACGAACTTCTGCCATGTGTGACAGAAGTTCGTGCAAAGTGTTTTCCGGTAGTTTATACTTCTTGCAGAATTTCTTTATCATAGTTTCCATGCTGCAAAGATAGTGTAAACCGAAGACAGGACTTTTATGCTTGCATGAAAAAGTTATGTTGGGGTACAGCCCATCTTGTCTAAAGATACGGATTTTTCTTTATGCTCCTTTTTCCCGGATATGTAAATCACGAGGATAAAGAGGGTTGTCAGCATTTCTGCAAGAGGAGTGGCAAGCCAGATTCCCCGGTCTCCCAATAGCAGGGGCAGTCCGAAAAAGCAGGCTGTCAGCAGGATAAAACCACGCAGCAGGGTGATAACTGTGGCATACTTGGCACGCTCCACACTCTGGAAATAGCCGATGGATACGATGTTGACGGCAAAGAACACGAAGCCGGTGGCATACAAAGGCAACCCTTTTACCGCTATGTCATAAGCCGGATAACTGCGGTCTATGAACATGCCGACAATTTCAGGGCTGCAGAATATTGTGGTCAGGGCAAAACATACCCCGCAGCCTATGGCCGTTTTCAGTGCCAGCAAGTAGGCGCGGCGGACACGTTGGCTCTCGTTCAGGCCGTAGTTATAACTGATAATCGGCTGTGCCGACTGCGCAATGGCATTATATACCATAAATATAATAGGAAAGAAATAGCAGGCAATGCTGAATGCCGCCACTCCGTCTTCCTTCAAATAATGGATGAACACCTGATTGCCGACAAACATCATGCAGGCAATCGCCACCTCGCACAAGAAGGCGGAGGAACCCAATCGGCACATATAGCCAATGTTACGGCGCATCAGTTGCATGCTTTTCCGGCTCATCTTAATGGGGTGGAAGCGCAGTGCGCACCGGCGGCGCATCAGATAGAATACTATCATCAATGCACCTACCGTGGTACCTATGGCACTTGCCAGTGCGGCACCGAACATTCCCCAGCCAAAGGGGAAGATGAACAGATAATCCAATAGGATGTTCAGAACGGCAGCCACCACATTGCACATCATGGCGAAGTTGGGCGAACCGTCCAGCCTCAGAAAAAACATTCCCGAATTGAGTAATGCTGTGAACAGAGAGAAAGGCACAAACCAAAGCATGTATTCCACAGCCAATGGCGTGAGCCGTTCGGACCCTCCGAGCAGCTTTACCACCTGCGGGGCAAATGAACAGAATAGGGTGGAGGTACACATCAGCAGCAAGGAAGATATGACTACAGACTGTGTGATGTTGATACGTGCCACCTTGACTTTTCCGTGTGACAGATGAATGGAGGCCACCACAGAGGCGCCGACTCCGAACATAAGTCCCACACCCGTAGAGAACAACCATAGCGGTGCCACAATGTTGACCGCCGCCAAAGCATCACTGCCAATTCCTTTTCCGACAAAGATGCCGTCGGTGATAACGAATAGTGCAGAGAAAATCATCCCCAGTACAGTAGGGAGCAATAGTTTGCGGAACAATGTCTTGATGTCCGTGTTCTTGAAGTCGATACTGTCTCTCATCTTTTCCATATTCATCTTATTTATTTCTTTATATGTGAAAACCAATCATTTCCGTTGCTGCGATTAAGCCCAATGTTAACTAATCCTTAATCGTTCCACCATGGTGGAACGATATTTCCCTCGTGGTGGAATGATATTTTCTCCACGGTGGAACAATATTTCCTCCATGGAGGAACGGTTAAAGGTATGCAAGGAAAATGATTAATGTTGTTCATGTTTTATTATCTCTGATTCGAGCGACAAAAGTAGAGCTTTTGAATGGAATGGAAATTAACAAATGGTAATTTCCGACAGAAAAAATGATTTTAATTCTGCCAAACTGACAGATAAACTGCCACAAGTATAAATCTGCGGCTGCTCTGAACAATTTGGCACAACGTTTGTCTTTTTATTGGCGTCTGCCACTGAGGCGGACGTCGAAACAGAATAATAACAAATAAAAAAATAACGATCATGGGAAAAATTATTGGTATTGACTTAGGAACAACAAACTCTTGCGTTGCAGTATTCGAAGGTAACGAACCTGTAGTAATTGCAAACAGTGAAGGTAAGCGCACCACTCCTTCAGTAGTAGCATTTGTTGATGGTGGCGAACGTAAAATCGGTGATCCTGCCAAGCGTCAGGCTATCACGAACCCCACCCGTACGGTTTTCTCCATCAAACGTTTCATGGGCGAAAACTGGGACCAGGTGCAGAAAGAAATCGGCCGCATGCCTTATAAAGTAGTAAAGGGTGACAACAATACTCCGCGTGTAGACATCGACGGACGTCTCTATACTCCGCAGGAAATCTCTGCAATGATTCTGCAGAAGATGAAAAAGACTGCCGAGGATTATCTGGGACAAGAAGTGACAGAAGCCGTAATTACCGTCCCCGCATACTTCTCCGACTCCCAACGCCAGGCTACAAAGGAAGCCGGACAGATTGCAGGTCTTGAAGTGAAGCGTATTGTGAACGAGCCGACTGCCGCAGCTCTTGCTTACGGTATTGACAAGTCTCACAAGGACATGAAGGTTGCCGTATTCGACCTTGGTGGTGGTACATTCGATATCTCTATCCTCGAATTCGGTGGCGGTGTGTTCGAAGTATTGTCAACCAACGGTGACACTCATCTGGGTGGTGACGATTTCGACCAGGTAATCATCGACTGGCTGGTTCAGGAGTTCAAGAACGACGAAGGTGCCGACCTGACTCAAGACCCGATGGCTATGCAACGTCTGAAGGAAGCTGCCGAGAAGGCTAAGATTGAGCTGTCCTCTTCTACCAGCACTGAAATCAACTTGCCGTACATCATGCCCGTAGGCGGTGTGCCCAAGCACTTGGTGAAGACGTTGACCCGTGCCAAGTTCGAGGCTCTGGCTCACAACTTGATTCAAGCTTGTTTGGAGCCATGTAAGAAGGCTATGAGCGATGCTGGTCTGAACAATGCGGACATCGATGAAGTAATCCTTGTAGGTGGTTCTTCACGTATTCCGGCAGTACAGAAGTTGGTAGAAGATTTCTTCGGTAAAGTTCCTTCCAAGGGTGTGAATCCGGATGAGGTGGTGGCCGTAGGTGCTGCCGTGCAAGGTGCCGTTTTGACGGACGAAATCAAGGGCGTTGTATTGTTGGATGTTACTCCGCTTTCTATGGGTATCGAAACTATGGGCGGTGTGATGACGAAGCTGATTGATGCCAACACTACCATCCCCTGCAAGAAGAGCGAGACATTCTCTACTGCTGCCGACAACCAGACGGAAGTTACCATCCATGTATTGCAGGGTGAGCGTCCGATGGCTGCACAGAACAAGTCAATCGGTCAGTTCAACCTGACAGGTATTGCTCCGGCACGTCGCGGTATTCCTCAGATTGAGGTAACGTTCGATATCGACGCCAACGGTATCTTGAAGGTGTCTGCCAAAGATAAGGCTACCGGTAAGGAACAAGCTATCCGTATCGAAGCTTCCAGCGGTTTGAGCAAGGAAGAAATCGAAAAGATGAAAGCCGAAGCCGAAGCCAATGCCGAAGCAGATAAGAAAGAGCGTGAGAAAGTAGACAAGTTGAACCAGGCCGACTCTATGATTTTCCAAACCGAAAATCAGTTGAAGGAACTCGGCGACAAGCTCCCTGCCGACAAGAAGGCTCCGATTGAAGCTGCTTTGCAGAAGCTGAAAGATGCCCATAAGGCTCAAGACCTGGCTACCGTAGATTCTGCCATGGCCGAACTGAATACGGCATTCCAGGCTGCAAGTGCTGAAATGTATGCCCAGAGCGGTGCTCAGGGTGGTGCACAAGCTGGTCCTGATATGAATGCAGGGCAACAAGGCGGTGCTCAGGATAATACAAAGCATGGCGATAATGTGCAGGATGCTGACTTTGAGGAAGTGAAGTAAGTATCGGTAAACAACGATAATTACAAATAAGAATATAGGGTGTAACTCAATTAGTTATGCCCTATTTCTTTTTATATCACTTTTCTTTGACTTTGCTTGTTATTCGGATTTTTATTGTATATTTGTACCATAATTGTTCCGCGACAAAAAAGTAGATAACGTGCGACAAAAATATACATGCTCAAAAATAACAAATTATAAGTTACTGTATGCCAGCTGCAAAATTTGAAATAAAGCGTAAATGCTCGATTTGTGGAGAAGAGTTTTTAGCCAAGACCATAGAATCGTGGTATTGTTCTCCTCGATGTTCTAAGATTGCTTGGAAACGTAGAAAAGACGAGGAAAAAAGAAATCTTAGGCTGGATGAAGTAGTAAAAAGTATTCCTAAAGACCAAGACTATATTAAGGTATCAGAAGCCTATGCCTTGTTTGGAATTAGTCGTGATACATTGTATCGTCTCATTCGTAAAGAGACCATTAGTCACATAAATCTTGGGACGAATCAAATCCGAGTAAGTAAGGCAGAACTGTTGAAACTCTATCCTCTCCGAAAGAAAGCTCTCACAAAGCCAAAGCCTATTGCAAAGCTGTATAGTTTGGAGCCAAAAGACTGTTATACCATTGGAGAAATTACAGAGAAGTTTCTTGTAAATGAAAGTACGGTTTATCTCCATATACGCAAATACTCTATCCCTACCCGGCAGATAGGTAACTTTGTGTATGTACCCAAGAAAGAAATTGATAACTTATATAAAGGTATGAAGCGATGAAGAAAGCATTAGTCAATACACGAGTGTCGGTAAAGCTCCGTAAGTCTGAATATCGTGATGAGTGGTATCTTTATGTGGAATCTTATCCTGTGTTCCAATCCGGTAAAGATACTCCGCAAAGAGTACGTGAATATCTCAATCGTACTATTACGACACCTATTTGGGATAAGTCACGTAATGCAAGGACTAATGCCGATGGCAAAACCTCTTATAAACCAAAGCGAGACCTGAATGGTATTATACAATGCAAGTCCCAATTAGATCAGGAATCATGTATCTATGCAGATAAAATCAGAAGCATACGGCAAAAGGAATATGATAATGCGGCTCTTTATGCTGATACCGATGCTGAACAGGCAGAGCAGTTAGAACGCTCTAGGAGCAATTTCATTGAGTACTTCGACCATGTGCAACGAACAAGACATGCCCATAGTTCCGATTCTATTATTGTCAATTGGAGGCGAGTACATGAGTTACTGAAAATATTTGCAAAAAGCGATACCATTCTCTTTTCGCAAATAGACTTAAAGCTGGTTGAATCGTTCCGTCAATTCATAATGAACGCACCGCAAGGTGGTACTAAACGAGGTACAATTTCTCAAAACACAGCTTCTACATACTTTTCCATCTTCAAAGCCGGATTGAAGCAGGCTTTTATAGACGGCTACTTGACTATTGATATTTCTGCGAAAGTCAAAGGTATTCAGGAGAGGGAAAGCCGAAGAGAATATCTCACTGTAGAGGAATTGAACCGACTAGCTCAAACACCTTGTGATCCATTACTGAAACGTGCTGCTCTGTTTTCTGCTTTAACAGGAATTCGTCACTGCGACATTCAAAAATTGAAATGGTCGGAAGTAGAAATGTTCAATGGAGGCTATCGACTGAATTTCACTCAGCAAAAGACAAAAGGTGTTGAATATATGCCCATATCAGAGCAAGCATTTAATCTTTGTGGAGAACAGCAGGAAGGAGAACTTCTTGTGTTTGCCGGATTGCCAGATCCGTCGTGGATAAATCGCCCAGTCAAGAAATGGGTTGAAGCAGCAGGAATATCCAAACACATTACATTTCATTGCTTTAGACATTGTGCATTTTCTTTCTCGCTAAAATTCAACAGCTTACAAAATATCTCAACTTAATGGGTAACGATTTAGAAACCAGCGAAATTCTGTATCTCACCTCATTTTGCACTAATTCAAAAGAACGCTTTCTGTTTACAAAGGTACTAATTATTATCCAGTTTTTCAATATCGCTATACCCATAAATTTTAAACATTGTATAAAAAGTATTTTTACGAGTAAGATGCTGTATATTTACAAATTATCAAGTTGACAATGACTGTTTTTAGCTTTTTCAAGTTCGTTGCTCCATTTCATAATTAGAGCTTGTTTGGTAAAAGGCGGCAATTTGTTAAAATCGACTAATTTATCACCTATATAGTTTAATGCCAATTGTATAAATATGGGTTTACTTACTGGTAATTTACCCTCTCTTCCAGCATAAAAAATATCTACTTGGTCAATTAATTGCAATTTATCTTCTGTTAGATTAATAAAACTTCCATCTGTCATTACTTGCAAAAAACGGTTGAAAATTGGATCAAAAACAGCATTCCCTAATTTTTCCATCATTTCTTCTTTAGCGAAATCTTTATTGCAAAAATTGATGGAATTGTTTAGGTACGGTGTAATCATTCCTTCAAAATGTTCTGAGTAATATGGTTTTGGCTTGGGATAGCTGTGTCGTTGAATAAAAATACATAAGTCTAAGCTTTCATTTAATGATGTAATTATATCCGAATATGATTGTGAATTTGTAAACCGATTTAGTGGAATGTTTTTGTTTCGAATATAACATATGATTAGATAAGAACCTCTTTTTTCAAACAAATCATCATTTTCACAAATATAAGCTACTTCTTTTGACTTTAAGATTGGAGTTTCAGATGATTTATTGTAGATTTCCATTCGACGGATAGCAATATTGAATATTGGTTGAAAATCATCTATATTATCTGTTGAAGTCCATCGTTCTCCTCTTCCATAAGGATTCGAATATTCTACATTTCCTCCGTCTTTTATTTTATGTAAAAAACTTCCATCTTTATGATACGACATTTCTATTTGGTTGACAAATCTTGATTTGTCTATCTCACTTTCAGTCAGATATCCTTTTTCATTATCTTGGTCGTTATTGGTTATAATTGCCAAACCGTTGTAATAATCAGTTATTTTCAAATCTACGATTCCATTTGTACCCATTTGGATGATATTGAATAATCCATAATATCGACTATTCATTTTGAAGTATACTTTGATTTTCTCTCCTCTATTCATAGTGTCAAATCTTTTAATTTTCAATACAAAATTAGCTATAAAACAATGAAATACGGACAATAACACAGTATTTTTGATTGAAATAACCTTTTGCAGATAGTCAAATTCAATAAATTATTGACTATAATTGCTTGAATTTGTATTTCAATCCATACTCTTCCAGCTTGCTGTACAACGTTGTACGCCCGATTCCGAGCAGTTCGGCGGCGACCTTGCGGTTCCCGTTCGCTTGCTTTAACGCACGCAAAATCCGTTCCTTGTCTTCCGCATCGCTGCGCAGGGCGAAGCTGACGGGAGAGCTCTGTTGCGTCACGGCGAGCTCCAGATGCTCTTTCGTGACAAGCCCGGTCTGAGCCTGCAACACCGCACCCATGATTTTCTGCCGAAGTTCACGGACATTGCCCGGCCAAACATGGGTCAGCAATGTCTTACGGGCTTCCCCGTCAAATCCGATAACATCGCATTCCAGTTCTTTGTTTGCTGCCTCACGGAAGAACTCAGCCAACGGCATGATATCCTCCTGACAATCACGCAATGGCGGGACGGTTATCTCGAAGTCATGCAGACGATATAACAGGTCTTGCCGAAATCGCTTTTCATTCACAGCCGCCTCCAGATCTTCGTTGGTGGCGGCGATGATACGGACATTGAAACTTTTATCCGTCTTATCACCTATCGGGCGGTATCTCCGTTCCTGTATGGCTCGGAGTAACATCTGCTGGGTTTCCATTGCAAGATTGCCAACCTCATCCAAGAACAGCGTACCGCCTTCCGCCTCGTGAAAATAGCCTTTCTTGCTATTGTCCGCACCCGTAAACGCTCCTTTGACGTGTCCGAAGAATGCCGACGGCGCAAGTTCTTTGGTGAGTGAACCGCAGTCCACCGCGACGAACGGTTTTCCCACCCGTTTGCTCTTATCGTGCAGAAGATGGGCAATATGCTCCTTGCCGGTACCGTTCTCCCCGAATATCAGCACGCTCATGTCAGTAGGAGCCACCAGCCTTATTCGTTTCATGATAGCTTGAAATGCCGAGCCGTCACGGGAAAATACCGGCATACGGTTTCTCCCGATACTCCTTTCTTTTAATATGGTACGGAGCAGAGGGACAAGTTTGTCTTCCACAAGCTGCTTAGGTATGTAGTCCAGCGAGCCGAGTTTCATGCTTTCGACTGCCGTATGTACTTCGGCATAGTCGGTCATGATGATGAAAGGCTGCATCATACCTTCCTTGCGCATCCAGCGCAACAAGTCGATACCATCGCCTTCAGGAAGACGCAAGTCTGAAACTATGATGTAGTTTTCTGTCGCTTGTTGCAGAAGTTTCTTTGCCGTTGAGAGATGGAAAGCCTGCACAGTACGGAATCCCTCCCGTGCCAGCAGGTTGCAGACAAACTCGCAATATACGATATTGTCCTCCACCACGATGACTTTTGTTTTATCGTTCATTATTATATTTTCTCCTTTCCTCTTTTGCCAATCGGATAATATCCGTACCCATATCCAGTACGGCAGTCACGGCGTTGTTTAGTGCTTCGTTATCAGGAGTGCTATTTCCATGAAGCAGTTTATAAAGTTCTCTCAGCGGTTGGTCAGCACGGAGTATCTCCCATGAACTTCGCAGATGGTGTATAAGGGCTTCCAGTTCTTGAAAATCTGTCTTTAGTTCCGCTTCCCTAATTATCAGCATTTCCTTTTCGGTTTCCGCTATCAGTTTCTCCAGCATGACGGCTTCATTGCCATAGGACAGCAGGGAGGTGAAATCCGGCTTTTCATTACGGTTGCCTTTCATGGCGCACTTGTCTGAAACCTCCATCAGCTCCGATATGGAGAACGGTTTGAGCAGGCAACCAGAGAAACCACGTTCCATAAGTTCCTCCTTGCTGCAACTGCCCGAAGCGGTTGTCACGACTACCGGGATAGTCTTTGAATTGCCCACATTGGAGGTGCGTAGCAGTTCCAACAACTCGAAGCCATTAATCTCTGGCATATTCAAATCCGTAAGCAACAGACTGTATTCTTTCCGGCGTATCATTTCCATCAGCTCCGCAGCACTATTGCAGGTGTCGCAGTGTATCCCTTCCTGCGCATACATCTCTTTAAGCATCAGTAGCAACACTTCGTCATTGTCGATAGCAATTACCTCATGATACGCCTCATTATGGCGGACATATCTTTGACGGGATTGTACTGTCTGTTCATCAACTATCGGCATAGGTATTTCCACCGTGAAGCGGCTGCCTTTGCCTTTTTCGCTCTCCAGCCGGATTGTGCCGCCAAGCATCGCCACGATGCGCTGCACGATGGATAATCCTAATCCGAAGCCGTCCTTTGCGGCGGCATTAGACAGACGTTCAAAAGCACCGAATACCCGTTGTTGTTCCTCATCGGTCATACCTGTTCCCGTATCTTCAACAATGAGTTTCAGTGTACCGTTATTATAATTCGTTATCAGGGATATACTGCCGTTATCAGTGAATTTCATGGCATTAGACAACAGGTTGTTCCCGATTTGAATTATTCGCTCTTTGTCAGTTAGCACAACGGAATCACATACGTTCTTCACTGTCAGCGATAGTCCTTTGTTCATGGCTATTGGTATGAACTCCGTTTCAAGTGTGTGCGTGATTGCTGAAATTCGGCAAGGTGAAAGACGTGGTTGTTCTTTGCCATTGTCTAAACGGAAGAAGCCCAACAGGGTATTGAGCATATCCCGCATACGGTCTGAGGATTGCTGTATGCTTTGAAGAAAATGCACATTGTTTCCATTGCTGCATTCCTTCCATAACAATTCGGTATAGCCGATTATTGTCGTCAATGGTGTACGCAACTCATGGGTAATAGTATGTACCGCTTTCTTTCGGGAGGCTATGAGTGCCTCATTTTGCTCGATTGATAGCTTCAGTTGCTCGATTAGATCTGTCGTTTTTCGTTTGTACCGCTTGATACGTTTGGCATCTCTGTGTATGATTATATAGGAGATAATCAAAAGTAATAGAACGAAGCCAGTCTGACCTCCAATCTGTATAAACGACTGCTCACGCATGGTAGCGATCTCTATGTTTCGCTTTTGCAAGTCAGCTTGTACTTTTTCATCCATTTGGCGAATTAGTTCTTGCAGTTGTCGGTTAAGTTCCACATTCCTTGCAGCAAGACTGTCGGCGTGTTCCGATAGATGGTGGCTTTGCGCCTGTTGCTCGGCTATCATATCCCGGTTGAGGGAATGGAGCATCGTGGTGGTTACGGTTGGTTTTGGTCTTTCTCTTGCCGAATATGCCAAGAAACCCTTTTCGCTTTGGCTTTTGTGGCTGCTCCTGTACGCTTTTCTGCACGATTACAGGTATCTGACGGGCTATCTTCTCGTTGAGAGCCTGCTGTTCGTCAAGCATCTGGACAATCCGGTGCATTTGCTGCTCCTTATCTTCAAGAAGCTGGCGCACGCTGTCGATGCGCTCTACCGGATAAATCGTTTTGAAACGGCATAGCATACTGTCCATCGCCATACGCTGAATATGGTAACATTCTAAATCTTCATCATCCCATTCCAATACGCTTTCGCCTAAAAGAGACAACTTTATCAGCTGGATATGGATAATGTTTATTTCCTTACGGAAACTCTCTATCTGCCGGTTCATAGTTTCTAGTCTCTCCATGTCCCGCCACTCGCTGAACCAAGTGTAAACGATACCGCTCACCAACAAAGCTATCAGCAGGTAACCCAGAGCCGTCAGTGTACGGATATTTTTTATTTCAATAACCTGTTTCATGAGACATCATAAGACCGCTATGTTTTTAGTTGAACTCATATCATCAATAGATAAAATTGGCGATGTGGCAAAGGACAAGGATAGGCATTATTATAAATTTCTCCTGACCCGTTTTAACTGTATCTTGCAGATTAACCTATGAAATGGTTTTATTATTGTAAAATAGAATTTTCCCATACGGTTATTGTATCTGACTTTTGTACAAACCGATAGATATAGGCTGTCATTCATGCGCTTTTCGGTCATAAATGCAATAACAAAATCAAGGTGTTTGTCGTTTTTGCTTATTGTCGCAAGGCTATCGGATTCGACAATGACAAGCTCCGATAAATTCTTCTCTCCTTTCAGACCATAAAGTTTTACTATGGCATTACGAAACTTCATCAAGGCAGTAATCCACTGCGGTGCGCAGAAGAATCTATCAGTCAATTCTTCTGCACTTATCAGTCGTGTGGTATGGACTATTTCACTGTAATTATCAGTATAATCAAAATACTTGTTTAGTTCCATGATGCGTAAAAGACTTTACTGTCACAAATTCTTCACCATATAGCGAATCACAACAGCTTTGACATTAGCTTCCGGGTATTTGTTTTGGTAATATGCCGTAAGGTCTTTATATAGCCATATCTCAACATTCTGCGGTGCAGGTGTTCGATTCTGAGCATATATAAACACATCATATTGCATTACAGAGTCTTCTATATCATCGCCTGTTACAAAATTAAACTCTCCATATCCGGCAACTTTACTTTCCGGCGGAAGGAGTTTATATGATTCAGGGAACTCTGTTGGTTCCTTGCCCCTGCTAATCAAAAAGCCTTGATTAACAATGTGCATATCGACATCCAATAAGAACCATTTACGTGTTCCTGTAAAAGCAATATAACAACGCAAGCCTCCGAATTTATAGGTTGCATCGGTTTTAAGGTCATTTTCAATCTCATCTTTTTGGTCGGCTTCAATGGCATAAGCAAATTCAGGATTGATATACGGACAACGTTGCTCAAAATACCAGTCCGGGATGAAATGAGGAGGTAAATTTTCAGAGTCCTTGCATTCTTTCGATATGACTTCCAATAGTTCGTATTCAGTCCATGCTGGATCCCTCATACTATAATCCAGATAGCTCGTTTCACTGATGCGTATTTGGTACTCATATCCTTCTTCATATTCAAACTTACCGATGTTTCCATGAGCCTCCCAATCGGTGGACTGCTCGTTTTTTACAGCATATACATCTGCAAGTACATTGCTACCACTCGATGTTAAAACACCGGGGAGTTTTACAGAAGCTACCGTAAGCGTGTATTCCTTATAATCGGTTATCTTCCTACCTTCATCATCATCGTCATTACACGCAGTCAGCCCTGCCATAGTAAGAATAGCTACCAATAGTATTGTGAAATAATTTTGTTTCTTCATTTTATTGTTTCTTTATAGTAAATTCCACCTTTTGAAGACCTTTTTGGCAATAATTATATATTTCTCTCCATAGGGATACTTACAATACCCTTATTAAGTTCTTTTTCACCCACTTTTTTGAAGCCTAAAGATGCGTAGAACGTTTCTGCATAGGTTGAAGAATTAACCGTTATGGTTGCAAAATTACAATCACTCATCACATAGTCAAATAGCGATTTCCCTATTCCTTGCCGATGATAGTGCGGCAAGACAAAGAAGAGGGATATATGTTGCTTTTCCCGATGTACACCGATTATTCCTATCAATAAATGCTTGTCAAAAGCTCCATATATGTCAAGTGCATTCATCAACGATGTGTCATACACGAAACTTTTAAAGGTTGCGACACCTTCTTGGGTGAAATCATTCCTGCCACATTCCATACATACTTGATAGGATAAATTGGCAGCATTGTTATATTCTTCTTGTGTTAACTTGCGTATCATAATATTCATATCCTAAAATCAGTTCTTAGCAATTCATAACAATGACAATCTAAAAATCTCCCATTCTTGAAACAGGCATTACGATGTATGCCACATTTGCGAAAGCCTATTTTCTCTAATACTCTCATTGATGACATATTACCGGCATAAACATTTGCATAAACACGTATCACATCTGTATGGGAAAAATAGCTACGAATAGCAAGTACTAACATTTGAGTCATAATCCCTTTACCCCAATAAGGTTCGGCAAGCCAATACCCTAATTCAGCATTGTATCGTTCCACGTCAATGCCACGAGAAAAACTTATGTTGCCGACAGCCTCCTGATTTACTTCGATGCAATAATTATTTTGTTCGCTTTGATTTAAAACGAATCGGATAAATTGTTGCGCATCGCTCTCAGAGTAAGGATATGGCAGACTATCACGGCAATTATCCCATATCTTTTTATTATTAAGATATTTAGCCAAGGTGGAAAAATCATCTTTAAGCCAACGTCTTATTTTGCATTTATCCATATCTATTCCTTTTGTTTTATTACTGCAACTTTCACTAACGCCAAAATTCTTCGTGGATTTGCCCGTTTGTCCGATGTGGAACTTACGTTAGTTGGCAGGTAATAAATAAGCAAAGAAAGAGAAGGCCTGCCAATACAATGCAGCTTATGACTAAAAAGGCTCTATTGAGTTTCTTACGCTCCAATTCCTCCTTTTCCAATGTATTCTTTCGAATATCCTCCAATTGTTCCAACGAGAGGTGGGAGGAGAGAGAGGAGGCACTTACTTCGAGCAATCGGCGACGAGTTTCCTTCATCCGCTCACGCCCTATCTTGCGCAGTGCCCTGTTCTCCTTATCTCGCTGGAGCATATCGCTCACACAGCCTAATGTCCCCATTTTATAGTTAATATTTAATGTTCCAACCTTGATGTCTCAATTTCTTCTTGTAGTATCTTAAAGATACGTTCCAAATCATGCCCGTGCGGAGCAGTGATTTGAAAAGTACCGCTTTCTATTCTTGCATTGACCATCGGGGCGGTAATGACCGTATCATTAAATACAAAACCTATCCGTTGCCCAATAGCTTGTTCTGTAGCATCTGCCCATACTTTTTGTTTCTGCTTATTTACCTTTCCCGATATAACCCGGAGACCATAATCATCAGAAACAAGTTCTATCGCAGCAAAGTCCTTGACGGTTACCATCGGACTGTTTGCAAGGCTATCCTTCTGTCCGTCTGTGATAAGATACCAACCGTTTTCCCGATGCAGCATCGAAGCCTCTTTGCATGAGACCACAAGCATAAATAAACAGCAGCCTATTACCCTTATTGCGGTTTGTGCATTTCTAAAAGTTTTCATCATATCAATACAGTTTGGTCAATATCGCCACTGATTTTTCCGGACGATAAGACTGAAGTACAATACTATTCTTGGACTTTTCAATAACTGTCCAATTGCCCACCAAAGCACTACTCTCAAAAGTAATGATTCTACCGTCTATGTAATAGTATAAGTCCCATACTGCAGAAGGGTCACCGCTACCTTCACCATTGATACTTTTTCCCTGAGTCTCAGTGAGAAATTCCACAATCAGATATTCTTCGTGTACGACCTCTTTTCCATCTGCGTCATAATCGCAAACACAAGCATTCCAAGTTGTTTGCAACAGTTCCGAAGCGGTCAATGTTGGATCAGAATCATTGTCATCATCACTGCAACTCGCCAATAGTCCAATACTTAGAAGCAATATCATGCTCCACAATTTAAGTTGATAGTTCATATTATCCAATTTTTTAGTTTGATATTATACATGTTTTTAATTATAACCTTCTCTTCGCCTCTGAACCGGAAGTTTTACGCTCATTTGTTCCATTCACTTTCTTGTTCCCAAAATAGTAGTTGAAACGAAGACCGACACCGATAGGTTCCCCTTTAATTAGACTGATACGTTGTATATTATCGGTTTCATACTTATTCCGCCAATGTGTTGTCATCTTTCCGTCATACATATATAGGTTACAAAAACCATATAAGGATAATTGGCACGCCTTGAAACGTTTTTTCAATTGCCCATACAGATAGAGTTTCATTGGAGTTTCGGTATAGTAAGAAACATCTTTAGTATTGTACGACACATTCATATCAAACGAGATTTTATGCTGTTTTGACAAAGTGAAGTTATTATTCAAATCCATCTGAAATACCCCATTATGGTACCCTTTGGTATGGGTGTTCTCATATTCAATGTCATTCATGCGCTGCCACAAATAAGAAACCGTTATATCCAAGTTGGCATACTCCTTCAAATAAGAGGTATTTGTATTCAATGCAAGCATGACATACTCAAACCTTCCCGCATTAACAGGAGTGGTCACCTGTATGTTGTCATCTGTAGCAAACGTCAGTTCATAAATCTGATTATTCACACGCTGATAGGTTGCCTGAAAAATGTATCGCTTGAAAAATTGATATTGCAAAGTCTGTCCGTACATGATTTCCGGATTCAACTTTGCATTTCCTGTCGTATAGCTTGTTGCAGATGTATAAACTTTAAACGGATTAAATAAAGAAAATACCGGACGTTCCATTCGATTGGAAAAAATGTATGAGAACACATGATTGGGTGATAACCGGTAGTTGATATACAGATTCGGCAATACCCTTACAAAATCATTCTTCGATTTCTCTTGCAATGAGTATTGTCGGGTAGTATAGTCAGTATATTCCAATCGACAGCCCAAACGGGTTGAAAAACCGGAAATCCATTCTCTTTTCCAACTGGCAAACAAAGCAGAAGTCCATTCTTCCAATGCAAAGTGACTGCTTTGTTTTTTATCTTCTACATAACCGTCATCTGTACCTTGCATGAAAGTGTCTTTATTGTCAATCTTTGAATAATAGCTATCTAAACCAGCTATTAATTGATTGTTACCTACGTTTTGCCTATATTCCATTTTGCTTGACCATATATTACTGCTTTGAGGTACAATCTCCTGATAATAGTTATAAGGCGAGAGATATTGCAGGTTATCATCCAAATTGTCCATACGATTCCATACAAACTGTTTGTTTCGGCTATAGATGTAATCGAAATCAATATTCAACACTTGTCCCTGTTGGTTGAAACGATGTTGGTAAAATAAATTAATGCCCGCATCCGTTCTGTCGCGTCCCAAATCGTTATTATGTTGTACGTTCAATATATCTTCCTTATCCGCATCCGTTTGTTTTAACCGTCCTTTATCAGTCCAGTCAAGTTTGGAATAAGAGAAATTGAGGTTACCTCCTAACTCGTCCTTGCCGGAGAGCTGGTATGACCAATCTATGGTTCCATTTGCACGTCGGGTAAATCCTGTTATTTTGCTTTTCTGCCATACTGCTGTGGCAGTTTCTTTTAGAAAACTTTCCGTTTCATCTTTCTTCCAGTCGCTTTGATTAGAAAAACCGACCATGCAATTCAGTGCCAATTTATTCTTGTGATACATTAGATTTAGATTGCCGCGCTCTTTCATGTAGTGTGTTCGCCATACTTGTGCGGACAATGAGCCTTGTAATCCTTCATCCTCCTTCTGCTTCAACAGGATGTTGATAATACCAAAATTTCCTTCTCCCCGAAACGAACTATTTGGAGAGTGGATGACCTCTATGCTTTTTATTCGATCAGCGGAAAGCCCCTTCAAATAATCACCTACAGCATCTGGAGCAAGTTTCTTTTCTCTACCATTCACATAAATTTTCGTTTCACTTTTTCCGATGATAGAAAAGTGTTGCCCATCCGAAGCTACGAAAGGAACGTACTTAAAAGCCTCCAAAGCATTGTCATCGCTGAATGGGTTGGCATCCATATTATATACCAATCTGTCGCTTTCCACTTTGGTTCGTTGTCTTATTCCTTTTACAATTACTTCATCCAATTTTATGCTATTATCTTCTTTCAGAATAATTTGCAAATGGTTTATACTTGTAGATAAAGGACATATAGTTTGTTTATATCCCAAACAACTAATGAGCAATTGGTTGGCACGTGCATCTGGAGCGAGGACAGAAAATCGCCCTAAACTATCAGAATATACGATGTTATACGCTGTTGTATTAACTAATGAATCTTTTAGAATCACAACCGCATCAGCGACGGGGGTATTCTCCGTAGTATAAATCTCTCCTGTCAGTTGGGATCGGGTTTGCGAGTACATCTCAATCCCACTTACAAATATAAATATGGTAAACAAAATATGTTTCATACCTTTATGATTGAATATTTCTGCAAAATTACAGGTATAAAACGAAACAACTCTCAAACTATTTTGAGAGTTGCATTACGGGCACTTATTTAAGAGTATTATTCCTTGCCAAAAGTAATTTCTTTGCGGATACGGCTAAGGTAGGTCGGCGTAATTTGCAGATAAGAGGCAAGTTCTTTGAGCGTAATATCTTGCAATATATTAGGACAGCGTCTTATCAACTCCCAATACCGTTCTTTAGGAGATTGCCGATAAAGATTGAGGTATCTGTCATGAGTTTGCCGAAATAACTCTTCTGCCATAACGCAACGTAATTCTATATTTTCTTTCAGTATTTGTCTAAAAAGATTAGTGCTACAGACCCATATGTCTGAATCGGTTATCGCTTGAAGAGCCACCAATGACGATTCCTTCCGAATGGAACTATAGAAGTCTCCGGCTAAAGTATCGCACAATGCAAGCCCCGTGATATGTTCATTTCCATCAGTATCAATGATAGTATATTTAAAAGCACCGGATGTAATGAAACCGAAATACTTAGGTGTTTCTCTGCGATGAAGAAAATACTCTCCCTTTTTATAATGGCAAAGTTTACCCTCTTTGACGCAAAGTTCACGCCAAAAATTCAGGTCTATCTTATCTATATATGGGTTGAAATTAGCCTTGCTTTTCATCTGCTCTATTTTTCAAAAGTAATTTCTTTGCGAATGCGGCTAAGGTATGTCGGTGTGATTTGCAGATATGATGCCAATTCTTTGAGCGTTATATTTTGAAGAATATTAGGACAATATTCTAATATATGAATATAACGTTCCTTCGCAGATTGGCGATACAGATTCAAAAACCTGTCGTATGTCTGGTGAAAAAATCCGTCTGATATGACACAATGTAACTTAAAGTCTTTTTCAAAGAGTTCATCAACAATGTTGCGGTTACAAACCCACACTTCCGCATCTGTGGCTGCTATAATATCAGTAACGGCTGGAGTTTTCAATACAAGACTTGAATAGTCACCCAATGGCGTGTCACAGAATGAAAAACCGGTTATATGTGTATTACCTTCTGAATCGGTCACGGAGTATTTGAAATATCCTTTTTTGATAAATCCCCATACATTTTTTGTTGTATCTCCACAATGAAGGAAATAATCACCTTTTTTATAAAGGCATAACGTCCCCTCTTTAGTGCAAAGTTCGCGCCAAAAATTCATGTCAATCTTATCTATATACGGGTTAAAGTCTGCCATTCTTAATTGTTTAATATAACTGCGCTACAACCATTTGCAAAGTTAAGCATTTTAATCCGAACAGTCCTTAATTCTGTTGAGAAATAAAGCCATTCAGAGCGAAGTTTACTCCAAATGGCTTTTCAAATAAATGAAAATTCTATATTTTCATACTTTTGGGACGGTTTTTGTCTTTCGCATATAATACTGGTTGCCCGATAATGATATGGGCAGCGATGAAATTTCCCGATGTAATTCGTTCATTAGCAGGATTGTGTATCTGCGATGCTTCTCCAGTGAGCGATGGAATTATTCCTTCTGTTGTTCCCACTTGGCATACATTTCCCTCGAAAGCTCCACAATCTTCCGGCTCAGTTTCACAAGGTCGATAGTCTGCTTCTCCAACTTGTATAGCAATGCCATCGCCTTCTTCTCTGAGAAATGGCAACGCAATTCCTTCACGACTTGGTTGTAGTTCGTGCCGATGGCTCGGAACTGGGCGTGAAAGTCGGACAGTCTGGTGCAGTATTCCAACATAGCCTTGTCCACCTTCAGCACCTTAAACTTCTGCCCGAAGAAGTGAGCCTTCAGGAAGACGGCTTTTGCGTACACCTGTGATTCCTCATACATCGTGAGGAACTTGTTCCATTCCGCATCGTCAAAGCGCACCATCACACAGTGCGTCTTCGGATTTAATATGGGATTCCTCCCGTACTTGCTGTTCTTTTTCATACTTCTTATTCCTTTATTTTTATGGTTTATCCATTGTTTAATTTTTGATTAAGGAACCCTGAAATTATCCGACTGCGGAGGATAATTCTGCCCACGGCGGTGAAGGTGTTTTCAGTTACTTAGAATTATTCGGGTAACTGAAAATATATCTTGCTGTGTCTTTGAGGACACAAAAATCCTCCGCTTGTCGGATTGGTTTGTGAGTGCAATAACTCGTTTGGAATGTCGGTCAAACCTATGGAGTGCATCCACCGGCTTGACCGGTTCCACCGCAATCCGCTCAGAGCTTGCGCCACTGCTCGATGTCCTCCCGATAGGTTTCAAGGTGCAGGCGTACAAGATTCTCTACCATCCCCGATGCGCTCATGCCCCTGCCGCCGAAGTAGCGGACAATCCTGTCCAAGCTGTCGCGCACCTCACCGCTGACGAACACAGGCTTGCGGTCGGTAATCTTGGGAACTTGCAGATAAGTGGTTCGGTACTCGTCCAGCGACAGCCTGCGTTGCTTGCTGCTAATGCGTTTCTGCGGCACTGCCGCTTCCTCTGTTGCCTCATTTGACGGATTCGCCATAGCGGTTTCCGCCTTTTCTGTGACGCACTTGCCGGGTTGCTCCAGCTCCGCCGGATTCAGACCGATGTTCTTGTAAAAGTTGTCCATTGACTTCTCACTGCGGTACTCCCGGCGGCTCATTCTTTCCACGATTTCCTGAGCTTGCTGCTCACTGATGATTGGCTCTTTTCTTGTTGTCATAAAAATAGATTGATTAAGTTATTACTGTGGTCTTGGTCAGTACCTCGACCGATTATCGCCAGCGAAATAAGGAGTTTTAATGCAGTCAGTCAAGCATTTGGATTCTGTCAGACAATTTTGTGAGGTTTTGCTTTATGGTGATGGAAACGGTGGCGCAGACTTCACCGATTTTCCGGATTGTTTGAATCAGACGGAATATGATGTGAAATAGAAATAAGGGCTTATTTCCAACCCTGCGAACGGTTTGTTTCGCCTTGCAAAGAATACGGCAATGGTAGTCCTTTCCTATCCATTATAGTATGGATACGGCAATCAGTGGGGTGAGTGTATATTATGGCTATACAACCATTATTACCGGAGACAACCGCTACATCGTCGTGCCACAAGCTGCCAGTTCTGGAAAATCCATTGTTTTGTAAAGGTTTACCCTTTTCTTTGCAGCGAAAAGAAGCAATAACAACAAAAATGAAGTATATGGAAATCGTATCTATTGAAAGAAAGACTTTTGAAGCGATGGTCGCCAAGTTCGACCGTTTCGTCCGTCGCATGGATGCCATCTGCCAGCGGCACGGAGAGAAGACAATGGGCGAGTGGATGGACAATCAGGACGTGTGCCGGATGCTCAACATCAGTCCGCGCACGTTGCAGACCCTGCGGGACAACGGCACGCTGGCTTACTCGCAGATAAACCACAAGACGTACTACCGTCCCGAAGACGTGCAGCGTATCATCTCTGTTGTGGAGGACAGGCGAAAAGAAGCAAAGTTCAAAGGAAGGACGATATAAACTTGATGAAATGAACGAAGTAAACTAACAATACCCACTAAATCCAAAGTAACATGAATGAACTGATTAACAAGGACAGCGAGTGGATAATCCACTTCATGGGCAGCCTTGACCGTCTGCTGGACGGCTTCGAGCATCTGACCGCCAACTATCGCCCGACACTGGGCGGCGAACGTTTCTTCACAGACAAGGAAGTATCGGCACGGTTGAAAGTGAGCCGCCGGACACTTCAGGACTACCGTAATGAGGGACGGATAGCCTATATCCAGTTGGGTGGCAAGATACTCTATCGTGAATCCGATATAGAGAAGATGCTAAATGACGGCTACCGCTCCGCTTATCGGCTGACAGGCACGTGATTTTCTTGAAGGAGCGCAGTTTGCCGTCTGCCCTGTGATTGCGCCTGCAATGGATTTCCGGCAAAAGAAAAAGGGAACGGCTTACGGATGAAGCATCAAAATTCTGTTTCGTCTGTAAGCCGTTCCTTTTTTCCTGTCTTCTGATTTTTTCGTCAGTCGCTTGTTTCCGTTACCGGATGCCCTTCAAGCGTATGGCAGGCAGGGGCAAGGTTTTCGGGCTGAATACGCTCCACAGGAGGAAGATTATGCCCGAAACGGCTTTGCCGCCCGACCTTGCCGCTGCCATTAGTGCCATGCGCTACCTTTGCATCCGAGCATCGGGAACAAGTGACTGATGGGATGAACCTCAACTATACCATAGGTTGCTTCCTCTGCCACAGGATACAAACAATGTTATTGAGTTCTCTTTCTTGGTGGCGTAGATTTCATTTATCACAAACCGTCTGAACAAGATACTTTCTCTACTGCATATCCTGAATGCAATGGCTATAACCATTTCAAGATTATAAACATCGTAACTGATACCATCTGGTTGCTTGATATATTTCATCGTATCACATTCGTTTAACTCCTTATTCCTATATATAACATGAATCGCTTTACGGATGTCACAGGAGAATACTCCAAACAGGTCAGCGATTTCGAATTGTGTTATCCATACGGGTGCGGTCGGAATAGTGACCATACCCACTTCACTAATTGTGATTATACCTCTATCCATAATATATTGTATTGACATTGTTTAGTTACTTTTGTTTGTCTTTTCGCCAGTAGATTGTTTCTTCCGGCGTTCCATCAGTTTGTCCATATCCTTTGAGATTTTGTCATCGGTTATACGTGCATATCCCTGTGTCGTCCGAATATTGGAGTGCCCCATCATCTTGGCGATACTCTCTATCGGTATATCCGCTGAAATAAGGAAAGTTCCGAAACTATGTCGGCTCTGGTGGTAGGACAAGTTATCCTCTTTGCCTATGATTACACCTAACTCATGAATTTCAAACCACAAGGCGTCACGGTTAGGAAGCGGAAATACGGGCTGTTCGTCATCGGCCGTGTTGTACAGCGACAATATCTGTTCCGCTATGGGATGCAGGGGTATGAACGCTTCCACCTTTGTCTTCTTGCGGTTGATACGGATATACCGTCTGCCCTCCGCATTCATCCCGATGTGGTGGGGATGCAACAATTGTATATCCACATACGCCAATCCCGTCAGGCAGGAGAATATGAAAGCCCGTCTCGCCAACTCCAGCCTGTTGTCATACATCGGGGTGGAAAGTATCTTCTTGAACTCATCGCGGCTGATGTATCTGTGCTTTGCCTCCGGTTTGGTTTCATATTCCAACTCCTCGCAGGGATTCACTCGGATTATCTCCTTATCGACTGCCAGATACAACAGGCGGTTCAACCATCGCAGACAATGGTTGGTCTGAGATGCCCCGAAGTTCTTGCATTTTTTCAGATATGCCTTATAAGATTTGCCGAAGTCCTCTGTAACTTCTTCAAAATAGATATCCTTTTTACCCGATGACACAATATAGTCTGTCAGGTACTTCTGGTAATACATTGAACTTCGATAGGAGGAGGTTGAATCTATTTCCTCGGAGTGTTTCTTTAACCGCTCCCGTTCCCATTCTCCCATTTGCAGGAGGGTAGTCGGATGAATGTTGTTTTGGATGATGTGGCTCTTCAACATCTCTGCACTGACTACACCTTGCGATTTCAGTATTTCCTCGTATGCTTCTGAAATGATCCGGAGATATTCCTGCAAGCGGTTGTTTTCCCTTGTGGACTTTATCTCGTTCTTCTTGCCATTCCAATCTTCGGGACGGCAATAGATACTTGTGCTTATGACCGTCTGTTTCCCGTCAATGGTTATGCGGCAGAGAACGGCGGTCGTACCGTCAGCCTTTACCTTGCTGCGGTTGATATAGGGTAACAGTGAAAATGTACTTCGCATATCGTTTGCTGTATTAAAGGGTAAGTTTGAAATCCTCGGTAGCTTTGATGAACCTGTCCATGTCCTCAAAGAGTTTTTTCGGACTGACACGGGCGTACACCTGAGTGGTGGAAATATCGGAATGCCCCAACATCCTACTGATGGTCTCAATCGGCACACCAGCTTCAAGCGTAATCAGCGAGGCGAAACTATGGCGCGCCTGATGGTAGCACAGGTCATCCTTGATGCCTGCCAGTGCCGCCAACGCTTTCATGTGCCTTCTAAGATTGGGCCAGCGAAGTAAAGGAAACAAGGTTTCTCTGTCCTCACTGCTATACTTATTGATAAGCGCAATTGCTTCGGGCAATAGTTTTACACTAGCACGGAGTTCGTTTTTCTTTCTGCGGTATTTCAACCATAATGCCCCGTCCCCGTCTGTCTGCAAATTAGCATGGGTAATCGAAACGACATCCGCATAAGATACACCTGTATAACATCCGAAGAGAAACATATCCCTTGCCAACATATGGGATTTGCGGTATGCAGGTATTTCCACGTCACGGATTTTCTCGAACGATTCACGGCTCAATGCCCGTGGAGTTGTTTCCGTTTTCTTCGGCAGGGTGAAATGTTGGAAGTGGATTTTATCGGCATATCCCTCTTTATAAGCTAGACGGCAAATCTTCTTAAGTATGGCAAGATAATGTCTGGCAGTATCGATTGCCTGTCCTTTATCTTCCGTGACAAATGTCTGATAGTCGTGGATGAACTGTTCCGTCAGTTGCCCGAAAGCCAAATCCTTGACCTTGTACTGATGCTTGATGAACTCTCCGAGTGCCAGCCGCATATAGTGATAGCCGGGATAAGTACTTTTGGCACGATCAATACCGATACGTGCCTTGATGTCATCACAGACAACATCGGTCATTTTCATGAGGGTCATCTGCGTTTCCATGCTGCCTTGAAAAAGGTCTTTCACATCGGTGGCATCGAAATCAATTTTGCGTTCCACAAGATTGTCGAATGCCATGTTTACTGCCAGTAGCAACTTGTCAATCTTGGCATTAGTCTCCACCGCCTCGCGGCTTTTTCCGTTCAGACGGCTTTCACGGGGATTCCACAATTCGGGAGTGCAGGACAACTTGCATCCGAACTGCGCCATCGTGCGGTTCACTGTAATTCTTCCCATTATCGGGGCTTTGCCCGACTTGCCCAGTCCGCTCTTTTTGAGGTAGAGCAGCACCTTGAATTTTTCTACTTTCATACGCTTATATTTTTAGGTGCAAAGTTACTTGCCATATAAGCGTTCCTTGATAAGCAAAATGCTGAGTACGAGTGCAAAGAAAACGGTGAGGATTTCTTTTCATTGCTTTTCGTTACCTGTTCTCGTTCCAGTAACTGCCCGGCTAACGGTCTGGTAACTGAACAACTTCAATATTACGTTGTCATTTACATTTTCTCAATTTGGCAAAATACTGAAACCCTGCTCATTTCAAACGGTTTACGTTTAATCTTCTTCTGTCTGCTTTTCCTTGCGTAGCCTATCACTTTCCATTGCGCTAGACATTCCTATGCGACCTTACAACTGGCTGGAGGGACTGATATTTATACAGTTAGTAAAATGTTAGGGCATACAAACGTGAGAACTACCCAGGTATATGCCAAAGTCGTGGATGAGAAAAAAGAGAAAGCGACTGAAACCATTAAATTAGATTTACCTCAAACAGAATAACTATTCGTATATTTGGTAGACATAGCCATCTGCGTAGATGAATTTGCGTGGGTGGCTTTTTGGTGATTATTTACGACAATACCCTAAATGAGTTTGTCTGAATTATAATAACTGAAATCTTAAACTTTGAAAAGAAATGTAACATTTCAAGTTGTTATACGTTTACATACAACAGAATAGGGGATTGAGAAAAATAACCCCCTACAAAGTTGCAACTTTGTAGGGGCACATCCTAAATCTCAATATTACCCTTCTGGTGGGTATGGGTCATTGCCGTAGCTATGCTTTTCACGAATACGTCCATCTAATCCGTGTATAGCAACTTCTTGACCGTTCTTAATAGCGATTTCACGAGCACGTTCAAATGCTTCTTGCTGTGTTCTGAAATTACCAGAACTACGTTGAGCATTTTCTTGCTTTACCTTCCATTGGTCGCCATTACGAACAACATGAATGTTCTTGCCTGCCATATTTACCTCCTTTCTGTTCTTAGTGGCAACATATTTCAAGTTGCCGTTATTAACTCGGTAGTCCCTCATTAAAGTTCATTTGGGTTTCCGTCAAGATTAAAACCAGCCCATTGAGGAACTCCATCTACTTCTGCTACTTGCGATATCAAAAGTCCATCATCCCCATCAACGAATTTTTTAAAATAGTCTCTTAAGCCTTTTGCATTAGTGTTAATACGCTTAAAACACCAACAAGATTCAAGCATTCTAACTGCATTAAACTTTTTAAGCTCATCATAAAGGGGCTGATAATCTCTTTTATTACGCAAATCATAACTCAAGAAAAATAAAGCCATTATTCATGAAATTATTTGTTAAACATTACGACTGCTGTTTTGTACTTGAGGTTATCTCATCGGTAAGCAGTTCTATACCATACTAAATTCTTCAGATTACAGGGGAAGATAAGGAAGCCTGCTACATATCCGTCACGGACTTATTGGTTTGTAGAACACCAGAATAAAAAAACAGAATCAATCTATTATAGTAGATACAAATGCTTTGCCAATGTTAAAAACAGGCTTTTTTTTGAACATTTCATCTTGTTTTGACAGTTTTTATGTCGGTTTGACAGTCTACAAAGTTACTTCTACTGTCACATTTATTTTATCTACGATAATTTCTTATGATTCCAGTATGATAGGCGACATAACCATAAAAATCTACTACTGATATTCTCCACTACTTACATTGATAATCAACGAGTAATCCTTATGATAGTTGTGTTCCGTTGCTGTCTTTTTATGTGATGTATTACACCATAAAATCAGCATAGAAAATCGTTGTTACTTTGCCGAAAAATCAAACAGTAAACAAGTAATAATATGAGTGAGAAGAACATTACATTTGAAGATTTACCCAAAGCTATGTCGTGGTTGATGGATAAATTGAATGAGCTGGATTCTAAAATAGATGGACTAAATAATCAGAATCAAAGCGTGCCAACCGAACAATGGATGAACCTCAAAGAATTGTGTGATTATATTCCCAGCCACCCGGCAGAACAAACTGTATATGGTTGGACGAGTTGCCATCTAATCCCATTCCACAAAAGAGGGAAACGTATCATGTTCCTAAAATCAGAAATTGACGAGTGGCTCCATGCCGGCAAAATAAAATCTGATAAAAACTTGGAAGATGAAGCCGCCCAATTCATAAAGTCAAAAAGAAATACCAAATTCTAATGGATTCAACCAATTTATGCAATGCACTCAGAATGGAATTTGAAGGGGTCTTTGAAAACAAGATTCCTTTAGATGCCTTTCCAACTAAAATCCAAGATATGATATTGGCTTTAACCCGACAAGAGAATTATTCCATAGAGTACATGATGGCTTCTGTTTTGGTGGCAGTATCAACCGCCATTGGTAATGCTATCAATATTCGTATTCGTGGGGGATGGATTAGCAACTCTGCCCTTTATATGATATTGGTGGGTCGTCCCGGAATGGGTAAAACTCCACCGTTGGATTTTGCTTTTCGCCCTATCCGCAAGCATGATGCACAAGCTGTCAAACAATTCAAGTTGGAAATGGAGCAATACAACAATCTGGTAGAAAGCAATAAAGGTAAGAAGGAAAATACTACTCCTTTGCCTGACAAACCTGTTTTACGGAGGACTATTATATCAGACTTTACTCCAGAGGCGTTAATGCGTGCGCTTGATGACAACCAACGAGGGGTTGTAGTATATGTGGATGAGATTATGGGTATGTTTAATGCCGTAAACCAATACAGTAGAGGACAACTTATCGAACAGCTATTGACAGCATTCAGCGGTAGGCCTTTGGATATTTCAAGATGCAGTATGCCTATACCGATTCATATAGAATATCCCTTTATAAATATTGTCGGTACGATGCAAACAACTCGTATGCACGAACTGATAGAGAAAGGTTATAAAGAAAACGGACTGCTTGACAGAATTATTTTTGTTTACCCATCGTCCCAAGAAATTTCTGATTGGCAATCAGATGAAGATTCATCTTTTGATAAATACTCGATTATGTGGGAGTCAATCATTGACAAGGTGATCGACTTGCCTTTTATAGATAATGGAAATATACAAAATATCTTGGATTTTTCTTCGGAAGCCAAAGCCTATTTTATAAATTGGCGTAATAATACAATCCGAGCCATCAATCAAATTCAAGATGATGGACTGGTAGATAGTAGAGTGATTAAAGCTCCTATGATAACGGCTCGTTTGGCATTAGTCCTACAAATCTTTCGTTGGGCTTGTGGAGAGGTGCATAAGGATTTTGTGGATATAGATTCAACAAAATCGGCTATTGCTTTAAGTGAATATTTTGAGAGTTGTTATTCTGACATTCAGAAGTATATGTTGAAAGCGAGCATTGAGCCTCAAAAGAAAGAATTGCTCGACTGTCTTTCTGCAACTTTCACTACTGCTGATGCCATTCAAGCCGGAAAAGAAGTAGGGTTGTCGGAAAGGTCGGTAATGTATTCTTTGGTTAACCTTGCCACGAATAAGATTATCAAGAAGATAAAGCGAGGTGAATATGAGAAGCTGCAATAATTGACACCTTTTGCAGTTTGCAATTGTTGCAGTTTGCACTTTGCTCTTACATAGGATTTCTGCAAAACTGCAATAAGTGCAAGCTGCACGGACTGCAATAACAAAACGAAGAAGTATGGCTGAATATAGATTTTCTCTTCAAAAATATAAGCGAGGTTCAAAACTCTCATGTCCTAAGTGTGGAAAGAAACAATGTTTTGTCCGTTATGTTGATACACAAGGTGAGATTTCGTTTCCTGACTATGTAGGCAGATGCGACCATGAGCAATCATGCAAGTACCATTATACGCCCTCTGATTATTTCAAAGATAATCCAACGCTGATAGAAAACGGCTCAAATTATAGTTTTGAACATAGTAAACCACAGTCACATTCGTTGCCACCTACTTCTTTTATTGAAAAGGAACTAATGGAGCGAACACTTACCAACTACACAATGAATCCATTGTACATTTATCTGGCAGGTATATTGGGCAAGGATGAAACAAAGCGGATATTCCATTTATATCGTGTTGGCACCTCAAAAAAATGGGGCGGATCTACTGTCTATTGGCAAATTGATAGGCAAGGCAATGTGCGAACTGGAAAGATAATGTTATATGATTCAATAACAGGACATCGGACAAAAGAGCCGAGAAGTTATGTGAGTTGGGTACACACCGAATTGAATCTTGCCGACTTCAATTTAAGTCAGTGTTTGTTTGGAGAATATCTATTGTCTGGCAATCCTACTAAACCGATTGCTATAGTAGAGAGTGAGAAGTCTGCCTTGATAGCCACTCACTATATGCCTGAATTTTTATGGTTGGCTACAGGTGGAATGTACGGCTGCTTCAAAGCAGATGCGATTAGTGTATTAAAAGGTCGGACGGTAATGTTGTGTCCGGACTTAGGCGCAAAAGAGATTTGGCAATCTAAGATGGCAAAGCTCTCCTCCGTTTGCTCAAAAGTGATAATAAGTGACACATTAGAACAATGTGCTACGGATGAGCAACGAAAGAAAGGGTTGGACATTGCGGATTTCCTCCTGATGGAAGATACACCGCAAATGATTTTATCCAAAATGATACAGCGGAATCCGGCTTTGCAGACGCTCATTGATGAATTGGGGTTGGAATTGGTGAATGCAGAGCAGATATGATAATTGGATGGATTGGACAGCTCGCTGTCCTTGAAAAAGGGTTTGTAAAATCCCGTAGCTTATTAGGGCATTTTCACCGCTTTCACTCTCCGAGTGGCAGCAAAAAAGCCCATAAGCGGAGGGACACCCTCTCGACACCCGATTGCCTGTGGCACAATGGACGGGATTTTACAAACCATAGAACCAAAGTATAACAGTATAAATGAATGAGATATGAGTAATACACAATACGCAGTCTGCCACCTGCAACGTGGCAGTGGCAACGACTCCGGTGTGACCTGCCATATAGAAAGAAAGGATGTCAAGGGGAAGAAATATGTTCCCGCCAATGCCGATGCGAGCAGGACACATCTTAATCGGGAACTGGTTGCATTTCCTGCCGGAGTGAAGAACAGGACGGAAGCCATACAATTCAGAATAGACCATGCCGGACTACACCGCAAGGTTGGCAAGAATCAGACGAAAGCCATCCGAATCATTCTGACCGGAACACATGAACAGATGATGAAGATTACCAATGATGGCAAGCTGGATAATTGGATTGATGCCAATATGAAATGGCTAAAAGATACTTTCGGAAGTGAGAATCTTGTTTCATGTGTGTTGCACATGGATGAGAAAACACCACACCTACATGCCACTATCGTACCTATTGTAATCACAGAACGATTCCGTAAGAAACGTGAGGGCGAGAAGAAGTATGAGACGAAATCAGGGGCTCGCTTATCGGCAGATGATGTGATGCGGAGATCCAAATTGCATGAATATCAGAACAGCTATGCAGAATTTATGAGACCATTCGGATTGCAACGTGGCATTGTCGGCTCTACCGCCAAGCATCAGGCGAATTCGGAATACTACAAGCAGCAGATGAGCAAGTATGAAGAGGACATTGCCAAATTACAAGCTGACGTTGAACAAGCAAAAGAAGGAAGAAGTACCGTCTTGTCGTGGTTTGGCAAAGGTGATTTGGCAAAGGCTAAGAAAGAACTTGCGAGCAAAGACGAACAGATTGGCAAACTCACAAATCGGATTAAAACGCTCATGGCAGAAAAGTCCCAGTTGCAAGAAAAGCATAAAGCCGAGATCAAGCAACTACATAATGAATATCAAAAAGAAATAGACAAGGCTATCCAACAAGCGGAATCAGCAGAACGGAAATCCAAAGAAAAGGATTCTGTTATAGACAGGCAAAACCAACGCATTGACCAGCTTGATCGCAAAGCCAATCCTCACAGATACCAACTCTCATCCGGAGCAGAACTTGTGCATCATAATATTCCAAATATGAGAAATCCGTCCATCCATATTTGGACGAGAGTTGGCAATGAAGAATATGACACAAGAACTTATATAGAATATTTCAGTGAGATATGGGAACGGTTCAGCAAAAACGAAGCTACCGTTTACGAACTCATCAATGAAGTATTTGAACCGCAGGAACAGGTCAATGAGGCACAAGCTAATCTGCTCGGTGCTGTTTTTGAACTTGCAGCAGGTGGTCAGGCACAAACTCATGTTGGTACAGGTTCTGGTGGTGCATCATCCGAATTACCATGGAACGACAAGAAACACAAAGGCTTGAAACGACAATAATATCTATTCATTTATTAGGCAGTTGCTTGAATAACTTGTATATTTGTAGTGATTTGACAAAGAGGATACAATGATGAAAATTTCAAAATTACATAGTAAAGTTCTTTGGAAAGATAGTTTTTTGTACGCTGTTAGTTTCATTGCTGCCATTGAAACTATTTGTGCTATTGCAGATTTTAGCATTACGGATGTAGTCAATATTCAGAAGTGGTGGGAGAAAGGATTGATTATTTTAGGTGTATTTCTATTACTGTGGATAATAACAGCTGTAATAAAAGCACTTAGATCAGACCATGCAATAACACTGAAGATAAAAGGAATAACTGTAAGAATAGAGGAAGGTGATATTTTCAAATCGCCCAACTGGAAATTAATCCCTTTTAATGAGTTTTTTGACACAATAGTTGATGACGTTGTTATTGCAAGGAACTCATTGAATGGGAAATTCATAGAAAGATTACAGGATATTGATGATTTGAATAAAAAGATTGATGAGGCAGAAGATATACCTAGTATGAAGAGGAAAACAAAAGCAGGTCGAACCTATTACCCACTTGGCCGAATTATTACATATCAAGATTATTTGTTGTTGGCATTTTCTCATTTTGAGAATAATCAGGCAAAACTATCTCATAACGAGTATGAAATCTGTCTTCGGGCAATGTGGAATGAAATAAGCAGAGTCTATGCACATAGACCTGTTACTATACCTCTACTCGGAGGAGGAATAACGCGCATTACTGACAAAAATGAATTTCATTTGCTCCGTTGTATCCTTTGTACACTCAAAACATCGGATGCTCAAATATATCAACCGATAACCATTGTATTAACAAGAGAATCCATAGATAAAATTAATTTGTACGATATTAAAAAAATATTTTAGCCATGTATTATAGAACAAGAACTTATATCGCCGGAGATTGGGATAATGACAAAGATGCCGTTGACGCATTGCACCGGTGGAATGACAGTTCCCGATATGGACTTTCATTTTCGGATGCTCATGAATTAAAGCAAGCAAGGGATACAAGCCTAAATTGCTCGATTAAAAGGTCATTGGCTGAGCGATTGGATGCCTCTAAAACATTTATCCTTATCGTTGGTGAACACACAAAAGAATTAAGGGCTGGTGGATGCCAATATTGTAATAGCTACAATAGTTATTGGGGGACTTGTGGTCGAGGACATACAGTGGATACTCGAAGTTATATTGATTTCGAATGCGAGAAAGCGATTCGGGATGGTCTAAAAATAATAGTCCTGTATAAATCAACAGTGGTGAATAGATCCAAATGTCCAGAAGTAGTCAGAAATCGTGGCATTCATGCGCCGATGGAAAAATGGGTTGGCAATACATTGTATTGGGATTATGACTCGGTAAGAAATGCCATTGGATAATAACTATACACTGCCCCATGATTTTTTACCAATGGGGCAGTGTTTTATTTACCAAGTTATCACTTTATCGACAATCTCTTGTTGCTCGGCACTGCTACGACGCAGATAGATACGGGTAGTTTCTATACTTTCATGCCCCATCAAATCAGCAAGCAAGGATATGTCATTGAACTTATCCAGAAAATTCTTTGCAAAGCGGTGACGGAACGAGTGAGGGTAAACCACTTTCTCATTCAAGCCATATTTTGCAGCATAATTTTTCAACTGTTGAGCAATACCTCTGGTAGTGATACGTTCACCGAAACGATTAAGGAAAAGATAACCAGTGGCACGATTGACATTGCCAAGCCATTCTATGGCTTCCTTGCGTAAAGCCTTAGGAATATAGATACGACGAATTTTGCCACCTTTGGTGTAGATGTCGAAATAGCCCATCTGCACATGCTCCACTTTCATTTGTATTAGTTCGCTAACTCTTGCTCCAGTGGCAGCAAGGAAACGAACTACGAAATACCACTCTCGATTTTCCTCTTTTTTAAGTTTGTTCTTTAGAAAAACATAGTCGGCATTGCTGATTACATTTTCCAAATAACTACGCTGTTGTACCTTGACGGATTTTAATCTCAGACGAGATTTTCCCATACAATCAAGATACTTGTTCATTGCCTGAATACGAAGATTTACAGTTTTAGGCTTGAATTTCTCAATGAGATAGGTTTTATAAACAAGCAGATTACGCTTGTTCAGTTCTTTATGTCGGGAATAATATTCCCTTACGGCATAGAGGTAAGCCGCAATCGTATTCTCCGCCATATTTCCTTGACGCAGATACGTTTCAAAATTTTCAATGTTCATGTTCGATACATTATTAGTTAAACAATTCGCTATCATTAATAATGTATAGCATCCACAAATTCATTGAGTTCCTATTATGAGAAGTTTCTCGCTACCGGAGAGATAAAATGTATTGATGAGGAGATTCCGTTTGAGATTCCTGCTACTTGGGAGTGGGCAAGATTCTCTACAATTGTAAATATGTCACCTACAGTATTAGCGGAAGATGATGTAAATGCAGCATTTATGCCTATGGCATTAATAAATGCTGGTTATAGTAGTGGATATTCTTATGAAACAAAAAACTGGAGTTTAATCAAAACAGGCTTCACTAAACTGGCAGTAGGTGATATAGCCTTTGCCAAAATTACGCCTTGCTTTCAAAATCGCAAATCATTTATTTTGGAAGATGTTCCCGGAAAAGTAGCGGCTGCAACCACAGAACTTAATGTTCTGCGCCTATATGGGCAAACATTATATGCTTGGTATGTTTTATACTTCCTAAAATCTGATTATTTTATCAAAGAGGCAAAATATAAAGGGACTGCTGGACAACAGAGAGTTCTATCATCATATATCCAAAACAAACTTTTCCCCATCCCTCCATATAATGAGCAGTATAGGATTGTTGAAAAAATCCGAGAGGTATTGCCTGTTGTAGATAAATATGATAAATCGCAAAAAGAATTAGACAAACTTAATGCTCTGATTGTTGATAAACTAAAGAAGTCCATTCTTCAGGAGGCAATTCAAGGGCGACTTGTCCTCCAAATTGCAGAAGAGGGCACAGCACAAGAGTTACTTGAGCAAATAAAGTTAGAAAAGCAAAAACTTGTAAAAGAGGGAAAGTTAAAAAAGTCCGCTCTCAATGAATCCGTCATCTTCCGTGGTGACGATAACAAGTATTATGAG
>NZ_QTLY01000003.1:0-85259 GCF_003602895.1 Bacteroides sp. AF29-11 | reverse complement strand
CTCAATGAATCCGTCATCTTCCGTGGTGACGATAACAAGTATTATGAGCAGGTAGGTAAAAAGTGCTTGGATATAACAGAACAGATACCTTTTGAAACTCCCAAGAATTGGGTATGGACAAGACTTTCTCATATTGCAAACATTTACACTGGCAACAGTATTAGTGAAACTGAAAAGAAATCAAAATTTACAGATGTTATAGGACGTTATTATATTGGAACTAAGGATGTTGATTTTAATAATCGGATTATTTACGATAATGGCATTGCGATTCCGAAACAATATGAACCTGATTTTAGACTTGCTCCCAATAACTCAATATTGATGTGTATTGAAGGTGGAAGTGCCGGAAGAAAAATTGCAATACTGAATCAAGATGTATGTTTTGGGAATAAGTTATGTTGTTTCTCACCATTTGTTGGAATCGGGAAATACATGTACTATTATCTACAGTCACCATCGTTCTTTGAACTATTTAACCTAAATAAAACGGGCATTATAGGTGGTGTAAGTATAGCAAAAGTAAAAGAAATATTAATACCATTACCTCCGATTAAAGAACAACAACGCATTGTTGCTCAAATAGAAAAACTATTTGAGCAACTGCGATAGTTCATTTATCCGTTCTGCAATACGCTGCTGTTCTTGATAAGGTGGAATACCAATAGGCAGATTGTAGAATAACTCTTTATTGAGGTGCGGAATAGCCGCACCTCTTTTTGAATTTCTCAAATCCTCTTTATAGAACAGAATGAAAGCCAAAATATATGGTTTCCACATAGCCGAAGAGAGCCATAACTGTTTGAATGTACTCCCCATATACCCATCTTGCAGAACAGTGAAAACTTCACCTGAATTTTCACCATCTACAAGAATGATGTTATCTCTGGCATAGACAAATTTTCCTTTCTCTACAATGGTAGCAGATGATTTACCACGTAGGTATTTTGCATCCAGACAGATGCTCTTTCCGTTTCTTTTTTCACCGTCTATCAGTTGGCATATATCTTTCAAACGTAGCACAGACCAATTGTTAGGATATTCAAAAGGAAGCTCAATTTCAACGGTTTGCGCATTTATCCTCTCATAATACTTGTTATCGTCACCTTTGAAGATAATAGAATCGGTTAAGGCAGACTTCTTTAGTTTTCCTTCTTTGACAAGTTGCAATTTTTCTTGCCGTATTTGTTCGAATAATTCTTGGGCGGTACCTTCCTCTGCAATCTGTGGAACTAATTTACCCTGTATTGCCTCTTGAAGAATAGATTTTCTTAGAATAATAGGTAATTCTCCATTTAGTTGCTTCAATTTTTGATACAACTCCCCATATTTTATAATCGGTAATGCTATGTTTTTTACCTTTTCTACGATTCTTACAGTTTCAAAGAGACTAGGTATAGGAACGAGTAGATTTGAAATTTTTTCTGCATTGATATTGCATTGTTGAACACCGATAGTTTTGACCTCATTACAATAATCTCGTGCATACGGAGTATTTAGTAATAAATTTAAGTACTCCGAATTTATAAAAATGGGACGTAATAGTATTAGATACCCTGCAAATATTGCATTCCGTTGTCCCCTAAAAATAGCAGTCTTACCAACTAATTCAGCACTGTTAGTCCGATTAAACAATAAATCACCATATTGCAATAATAGCTTTTTATTATCATCTAAATCATTACTAAAAACGAGTTTGTCAAATACAATTTCCCCGTCTTGAATATTCCCCATCCTAAGAACTGGTAATATACCAGATGGAACCGATTTTTTTGAAGTTCCATATTTGGGAGGATAAATAAGCAACGAAAGTCTGCACCATTCCCATCCATTCGGAATCTCAAACGGAATCTCATCATCTATGCACTTCACCTCTCCCGTAGCAAGAAACTTCTCATAATAGGAATTGTCCTCACCACGATAAATGATTGATTCGTTTTTGTCCTTCTTGATTTTCTTTTCTTTCACCAGCTTTGCTTTTTCTGTTCTGATACGTTCAAGAAGTACAGAAGCTGGTTCGTCATTGGGGTCTTGTGGTACAAGTTTTCCTTGTATCGCCCACTGAAGTATGCTGTTTTTTAATTGTTTTCCGTTCATTGTTCGTAATCTTCGCCTTGTATTCCTAACTCTCCTTTGCTCATGGCATTGGCAATATCTATTTTCAGTTCTTCGTCATAGTCTTTACTCGTCAAAAAGCTATTGACGATGCGCAGCAACAAATCTTGGTCGATGTTTGATGCCGCCACGTGATATATGATAGATTCCAATGTACGCATGCATGTACAAGCGTGCCAGTAGTATTTATTCTTATGTAAGAAGTATGTACCCAAAGTCAGTGCAATACGTTTATTCCCATCATTAAAGAAATGCCCGGAACAGAATCTATACATCAGATAGGTTAGTTTGTCGGCAAAGGTCGGATAGTATAAATCATTTTGCACAAAATCCAATGTTGCACGAATACCACCTTCATCACGCACTCCTTCAAAACCACCATCACTGGCATCAATCATTTTGCCATAGATGTTTAAGGTTTCATCGTAATCTATGTAAATAATATCCTTACTCATCTTCTGCCTGCTTTAAGCGTTTGAGCACATCTTTGTTATCCGCTAAGATACGGTCAAAATCAATAGACTGGTCACCGATGAATCGTTCAAACTCTTCAGGAGTAACAGCTTGTAGGTAATCTGCTATATTACCATGATACGCATCCCGGAAACTGAAATCCCTTGAAGCCATTTTAGTCCTGGCATCATTCAGATAAGGTTTTTGCATTGGATGTTCGGCAAGTTCGTTTACAATACGCTCCACTTCTTCAATGGTAAGCAACTTACCACCATTTTCTTTAAATCGTTCACTGATGGCTGCACCCACTCCGTTTTCAAAAGAAGAGATAACCAATAGAACCTCTGAATACAACGTGTGTCGAACATTGTCTTTTGAATCCAACTTTAATACTTCTCGGTATTCTTTAGCATTCTCTTTGAATACAGCCTTGTAGATAAAATCTGTAATCTGAGAATACTTATATGTATGATGTCCATCCACATATTGATTGATGGCAGAAGTAAGATTTTTCCGATAATTTTCTTCTGTGATTGCGGCAGGAAGATAATTCACATCTCTACGATTAATATATTTTGTTCCTCCACCTGTCTTTTCATTGATGGTAGTAATCACAAAATCCAAGATAAGACTACGGACTTTTTTAGCTTTCTCACTCTCTGTAAGCAGCATACCTATATTCAAGAAAGAGCGGAAATTAAATAATCCGAGCTGCGTTGTTTTGCTCGCCTCATTAATAAGGTGAGCAAATTCTAACTTAAACTCTTTCAATTGTTTACCCTTACATAAAATATATCCATTATGTTTCAGCTCATCAGAATTTGATTGCAGATAACGATCTATTGTAGATGTATCAACTTGATAAAAGTCGGCAACCATTTTTTTTGTAAAGCGGTATTCTCCCTCAAAGAGCATTCCTTCTATATCAAGATGCTCCTGTACCTTACTGACCGCAAAACGGTTGTTAAGTACATTTTGTCTTTCTATGTTTGAGATGGTCAAATCTTTCATATCACTTCACAATTATCAGTTACACGATTTTATGTCTATACCGAGAATCTTTTGAATCTCAGAAAGGGTTTTGTCTATTTCATGGTCGAGTGCAGCACGTTTCTCAAAATACTGTTTGAGCAATTCTGCCGGAGGGAGTATTTCTTCTTCTTCTTTCGGGAACTTGCATTGGTCAAAGTTGCAATCCAAGTCAATCAGTTGTTGAGCAGTAAACACACGACTCTTTTCTCCCTCTTCGTCACTTATAATTTCTTTCCTATCTTTCCACCATTCCTGAATAGGCAGTGTGTGTTCTACCTTCATTGGTTTGGTCTTTGAGAAGTGTTTGTACCCTTCCGGCATATCCAAACGATAGAACCATGTCTCTTTGGTCTTGAATCCTTCTTCGCAACCTTCGGCTTTTTCATTATTAAAGAAAAGAATGTTGGTTGCAATAGAGGTATATGGGGAGAATATAGAACCCGGCAAACGGATGATAGTATGCAGATTGAACTTGCGGAGTAAATTTTCTTTAAGTGCAAGTTTTGCTCCATCCGTACCAAACAAGAAACCATCTGGGATAATCACACCGCATCTACCACCAGCTTTAAGGCGGTACATGATAAGGGCTATGAATAAATCCGCAGTTTCACTTGAACGGTATTGCACCGGGAAATTGCTTTTTACACTATCTTCTGTGCTACCGCCATACGGAGGATTCATACCGATAACATCCACTTTATCGCTTTCCTTGAAATCAGTGATATTTGTTCCAAGCGAATCACAGTTAGCTATATTGGGAGCTTCAATATCATGGAGTAACAGATTTGTTATACTCAAAAGATAAGGTAGCGGTTTCCATTCTTGTCCCACGACTGCATTTTGCAGTTTTTCTCCATCTTCGGCAGAACCGACGCTCTTACTCATATAATTGAGAGCAGAAGTAAGGAAGCCACCTGTACCACTGGTGAAGTCACCAAAGGTCTCCCCCAATTTCGGGTCAAGCATCATCACGATAAAGTCTGTCAAAGCACGTGGAGTATAGAACTCACCTGCATTGCCTGCTGATTGCAAGTCTTTTAAGATTCCCTCATAAATATCTCCAAATGTGTGGCGGTCATCAGCATCGTCAAATTCGATTTCATTTACGATGTTGACCACTTGACGCAAAAGCGTTCCATTCTTCATATACTGGTTTAAGTCAGCAAATGTTTCTTGAACAATGCTTTTGGCTCTTGGTGTATTGGCATCTATCGGAAGATTCTTTAAAGTAGGAAACAGCTTTTCATTGACGAAAGAGAGCAATGCTTCTCCTGTCAACGCTTCGCCGTCTTTTTCATCTACTGCCCATTTGCGCCAACGCAAATCTTCGGGGATGATGGACTTGTAGTTGTCATCTTTGTATTCCCATGTTTCTTCCTGAGTGTCATAGACTTTCAAGAAAAACATCCAAGTCATTTGTTCAATTCTCTGTGCGTCACCATTGATACCAGCATCTTGGCGCATTATATTTTGGATTCGCTTTATGATGTTGTTTACTGCCATTTTTAAGCTGATTTATATATTTGATATTCAAGTTCTCTGATAGCTTGTTCAAAAGCGACTTTGCCACCGAATAACTTTATGATTTTAGTTGGTTTCCCTATACTGTTGAACGGCGGTATCTCCAAAATATTTGCCTTTTCAAAGTCGAGAATACCATTCTCTGCATATTTGTCAAGAAGAGCCTCCAATACTTCACGAGCTTTACCTTCGTACTTCCCGAAGTAATTACGCTTCTTTACATTGTTTGCTCTCTCTTTCCTTGTTAATGGCGGTTGGTCAAACGCAACGTGGCATATCACATCAAAGATGTCGGCATCCTTCAATGCCGAATTAGCTTCACGTACAGCATCTATCAGAATAGCATATTCCTTCAATTCATCCATAATGGCTTGTTTGCGTTCTGCCTCCGTCCACGTTTGGATAAAATCATCCAAAGTTTGGTAATGGCGTAATAATTGCTTTTTAGCAAACGACTGAACACTTTCCGTTCTCATCGTCTTACCATCTTCTCCTAACACTGAAACGATTTCATGGGCAATGCGAATATTCTTACCGCTGATAAGATATTTCTCACGAGGCTCAGATACTATTGGAGTTTCTGGAGTATCAATGATTTTGTAAGGCTTGGGCTTTTTCCCTCCTCCTTTTGGTGGTTCCGGGTCACCATCAAATGCTGGATCTTTGAATTTTGCGGTAGCATTGCGGAAATCAAGGATTTCCAAATGCCATTTGCCCTTGTCTTTTCTAAGTCGTGTACCTCGTCCAATGATTTGCTTAAATTCAGTCATAGAACCAATTTCTTTGTCTATGACGATTAAACCACAAGTTTTGCAGTCTACTCCTGTAGATAAAAGTTCAGATGTGGTAACAATTACAGGATAAGGCTCATCTACACTAATGAAATTGTCCAGTTGTTTCTTACCTTCTTTATCCTCACCAACAATACGTGTAACATAGTAAGGCGACTTTTTACATAAATCGCTATTCATATTGATAAGCAGCGTCCGCATTTCGGCAGCTTCCTCAATATCAGAACAGAATACGATTGTCTTTGTCATACGACCAATGTCATGTAACATTTGGGTTATCCTATGTGCTACTACTTTACGCCTTAACTTGATGGCAAGATCACGACCTATATTCTGTCTTTGATATAGTTTCTGTTCAATCTCCTTGCCTAATAAATCTATTTCACCTTCTTCTGGAGTCCATCCTTGTAAATCAATATTAATAAAGTCTGCTGTAACCCTGTATGGAGCTAAGAAACCATCTTGAATGCCTTGAAGAAGTGAATAGGTATATACTGGTTCACCGAAATAATCCAAGTTGTTCGCGCCTTCGTCAGCTTTCGGTGTGGCTGTCATACCAATTTGGGTAGCCGCACTAAAATATTCCAATACCTTGCGCCATGCGGAATCGTCTTTTGCACTTCCTCTATGACACTCATCGACAATAATTAAATCAAAGAAATTTGGCTGCACCTCCAAGAATGGATCTGGTTTACCCTCTTTTCCGACTAATTGGTGGTATAAAGCCATATACACCTCAAACGCAGAATTAATCTTAGCTTCTCCTTCTTTAGGTGAGATTATTTTAGTTATTATACCCTGCTTCTTGAAAGGTTTGAAGTCCTGAACCATTGTTTGGTCTATAAGAACATTGCGGTCTGCAAGATAAAGTATCTTTTTCTTTGCTTTACTCTTATGAAGTTTATGGATAATCTGGAATGCAGTAAAAGTCTTACCAGTACCAGTTGCCATTACTACAAGGACACGTTGTTGTCCTCTTGCGATAGCTTCTACTGTACGGTCAACTGCTATACGTTGATAATATCTTGGTTCATGGCTATGAGCATCATAGTAGAAAGGTGTTTCTATTATATTGAGCTCCTCCGATGTGTAGCTTTTGGATGCAAGATAACGGCCATATAGTTCTTCCTCTGTCGGAAAGTCCTCTAACTTAATTTCTGTTTCTTTCCCCGTGATAAAGTCATGTTCCAAGAACGCATCGCCATTACTGGAATACGCAAATTTCAAGTCAAGGATTTGGGCATAATCCATAGCTTGTTGGATGCCGCCTCCAATAGCGTGTTTATTGTCTTTGGCTTCAACTACAGCAATAGGCTTACCTTTATGATATAATAGGTAATCCGCTTTTTTGCCCTCTGCTACTGAATGTTGATTGCCAATAACAAGTACTCGACCATCTGTAAAATAGTACTCTTCACGCATATTTACACTTACAGCCCAACCTTTTCGTTGGAGCGCAGGAGTAATGAACAGAGTGCGTATCTCTTGTTCTTTGAGTTCTTTCTTGTTTACTTTCATGACAATAAATCAGTTATGATTACTGCTGACGATTAGGTCTTTCACGTCAATATTAAGAACATTGGCTATATCGTTGAGCGTTTTGAGGTCTGGTTGAACAGAATTACTGCACCATTTACTTACAGTACAGTTAGATTTCCCAATCTGTTCTGCAAGCCATTTCCCTGTTTTTTGTTGTTCTGCAAGTACCACTTTTAGTCTGTTTAAATTAGCCATGAGATAAAATGTTTTAATCCAAGAGCAAAATTATATAATTTACCTGATAGTATAAGTAACTTCCGATAATAATTATTATGAGGAAGCTAAAAAAACGGATTAGATACCGTATTTTGATAAGATTTTCTCGTCAATTTCAATCTTATGCCGCCCAGTAGTAGTGCGCAGATTTTTTCTAACAGTGTCAAATGTAGAGTTAGCGAACCATTCGGCAAATGTCGCCATCACAAATGATGTAGTCATATCTCTACCTATATTATATTGAAAAGCGATGTTCCAAGCAAAGTTCTTCAAAGAGATTTGTGTGAGGGAGGAACGCTTCTTGATATGAATTTCAGTAACAGAAAGCACTTGACGGTTAGCCACAAAATAGCGGACAGATTCGCAAATTTGGTAAATCTCTGTTTCGTCCAAGTCAAAACGTTTGAATGTATCTCGTGTGTATTTTAGGATAACATTTAATTTTTCGTCTTCTTCTCTTTCTTTTTGCTGCTGATACTGTTGTTGTTCACGCTGGTATTCATAGTGAAATAACTCCATTCGTTTTTTTTGAACTTCTTCGCAGTTTGAGATAGGAAAATAAGCTAAAGGCAATGTCTTTTTACTGACTCTTTTCTTGACTAATACCAAGAATGATGGAGGGATGACTTCTATAATATATCTTACCACGATAATACAAAGATGATATATGAGTTTTAGTATGACATACCCGGTAGCCATAACAAATGGAAGTAAACTCATTCGTATGCCAAATATCTTGCATACTTGAAATGCAATCATCGAAGCCAGCAACACCGCAATGACCTCTATTGCCAAAGAATGAAGTATATATTGTTTTTGCTTCATACCTATTGTTGTTTATTTCGTGTGCAAATATACAACACATTTTCATAGAAAACGAAAGATAAAAACAGATACCTTTTTGCAAATCAGTGGCTTATGAAAAGAAAAGCTAAACAAGAGCAAATATCCAAAGCAAAATGAAAACATCTGCAAACAAAAGAAAATACTTAAATAAAGTTAAAGTTTTATTTACGTGATTTTGGGACGCAATAACTACCCTGTAAACCTCCATCTTGATATAAAATAATCATATTTGTACCAAGCGTTATATAAATTATTGATATTCATCTGTAATTATATTCGAAGAAGTCAAATGATTCCGATAAGGAAACAGATAATAAACAATAAGCAAAAGCGTGCAGCTCAATGAGTTGCACGCTTTTTACGTTTATAGGGTTCATGGTTGCTATGTGTTTTCTATGGGCTTTTTTATCTCTTATTTGCGACATGTTTGCGACACGTCTTATTTGGCGATAAGGTACAACTTAGATTGATATAAACCATTTAAAACGAGAAGAATATGCCAAGAGGAAATTACACCATTCAAAGAAGTTGCGAGGAGTGTGGTAAAATCTTTACTCCTCCCACATTAGTGTCGAAGTATTGTTGCCCTGCTTGTTCCAAGAGAGCATATAAGAAAAGACAAATCGCAAAAGAGAAAGAAGCGATACGCCAAGCACTGATTAGACGAATACCATCCTGCAAGGGGTATCTAACCGTAAAAGAGGCTATGTTGATTTACGGCATTAGTAAAGATGTACTTTATCGTATGATACGGCAAGGATTGATACCGTCATACAATTTTGGCCAGCGTCTGATACGCCTTAGTCGGCAGTATATGGATGAACACTTCAAAACAAAGGCAGGGAGTAGAAAGAGAAAAAAGGAAGCATTGTCCTTTGAACCCAAAGATTGTTATACCATCGGAGAGATCGCAAAGAAGTTCCATATCAATGACAGCAGTGTATTTAAGCACATACGCCGTCATTCTATTCCTACACGCCAAATCGGTAACTATGTTTATGTTCCCAAATCTGAAATTGATAAATTATATAAGTCGTTATGAAGAAAGCATTACCTAATACCAAAGTGACCGTCAAGCTCAGAAGGTCGAATTATAAAGAAGAGTGGTATCTGATTATAGAATCATACCCAGTTTATAAGCGAGGTTCTAAACGAGCAAGCCGTGTGGTGGAATCCATTAACCGGACTATATCCACGCCTGTTTGGGACAAATCGTCCATTGCACGTATTTTGCCAGATGGAACATTCAACTATAAGCCTAAGCGTGATTTGAATGGGATTATTCAATGCCGTTCAACGATAGACCAAGAGGCTTGTATCTATGCCGACAATGTGCGGAAGTTACGGCAGCATGAATACGATAGTGCCATCCTATACACTGATAAGGAAAACGAAATCGCTGCACAGAATGAGCGGAGCGAACAGGACTTTATCAAGTATTTCAATGGTATTATAAGCACACGTCATCCCAATAGTTCCGATTCGATTATAGTCAACTGGAGGCGTGTAGGCGAATTATTGAAAATGTATTCACAAGGGCAGCCAATTCCATTCAAGACGATTTCAGTTAAACTGCTTGAAGATATAAAGATGTTCCTTCTGCGTGCTCCAATGGGAGGGAATAAGAAAGGTACTATCTCACAAAACACGGCATCGACTTATTTCTCTATACTCAAAGCCGGACTGAAACAGGCATTCATTGATGAATATCTCACTGTTGATATAAGTGCAAAAGTAAAGGGAATAACAAACATTGAGAAACCCCGTGTTGCACTTACCATGAATGAGGTGCAAATGTTGGTTGATACCCCTTGCAAGGATGATGTTTTGAAACGTGCGTTCTTGTTCTCTATTCTCACAGGATTGCGCCATAGTGATATTCAATCTTTGAAATGGAAACAGATTCAACAAACAAGTAAGGGAACATGGCAAGCGGTCGTTGTACAGCAAAAGACAAAAAGACCGGATTACAAGCCTGTCATCCAACAAGCACTTCAATTATGTGGCATACGTCCAAACGATGATGAAGCACTTGTTTTTGAAGGACTGACCGATGCCTCTTGGATTTCTCGTCCTCTGAAAGTCTGGATAGAAGCATCCGGTATCAAGAAGCACATCACCTTCCATTGTGGGCGACATAGCTACGCTTCGCTGTTGCTGGAAAATGGCGTTGACATATACACAATCAAGTCTTTGATGGGACATACAAACGTCAAAACTACGCAGATTTATACGCATCTTGTAAACGAACAAAAGGAGAAAGCCGCCAATACACTGTATATAGAAAATTTGGATTTATAGGTTGTGGTGGTTATATCCACCATTGAGCACCAACGACTTATGTAATACCAATCATATACTTACCACCATTTGCCCCTCATGAAGCATCGGCTTTTTGAGGGGTGTTTTGTAGCATTGAGACTTTCGGTGAGGAATGTGTTAGTCCCAATAATAGTTTATTCCCCTTTTATTATGTTTTCCAATAAATTCTCGTATTAATGAAACTTAAATCTGTCAGTGGTAAATGAGCGGTTGATTGGTGGTGGTTAAGCACCTATTTAGCACTCATAAACATCCCTATACTTTTGCGGCATCAACTTTAATACGAAGAAAATGGCTTATAAAGTAAATTCATTGGAGGAAATGCCGAATGCGTTGTCCTACCTGATTGAGTCCGTAGAAGTACTACAATCCAAAGTAAATGCCTTGCAACATAAGCAGGCAAGTAATTCACCTAAGTGGATGGATATAGATGAGCTTTGTACTTATCTGCCATCACATCCAGCCAAACAGACAGTTTATGGATGGGTATCTACCAAACAGATTCCCGTACATAAAATAAATAAGGCTTTGGCTTTCCTGCAATCGGAGATTGACGATTGGTTGAAGAACAAATCGCACAAGACCCAAGATGACTTAATGGAAGAAGCCAGACGATTTGTCGAATCTAAAAAGATTATCAGATGATGGAAACGACAGATTATTGCTTTTCGTTCTTTCGTAAGCCCATCCAAAACATCGAACCGATAAGGGCGGTAGGCATTGTGGATGTGTATCGCTATATCATCGGGCATTATGCGCAACCACAAACTGAATCCCTGCGTTTGATGCTATCTTCTTCCGAATCCAAAAGATACAAAGCCATCCATTTCGACTATTGTACTTTTTCGGGATTATTCCGCAAACGGAATGGGAAGGAACTGATTATGCACTCAGGATTGATGTGTCTGGATTTTGACCATGTGGAGAATATCGTGGAGCTAAAACAGCAATTACTCAATCATGAGTATTTTGATACGGAACTGTTATTTGTCAGCCCATCCGGTAGTGGCTTGAAGTGGATAATACCTGTTGACTTGAAAGGCTGGGAACATTCTCGGTACTTCAAGGCTGTTGCCAACTGTATCAAAGCAACAGGCTTGCCATCAGTGGATATGTCCGGCAGTGATGTGGCTCGTTCATGCCTCCTTCCATACGACCCACAAGCATATATTAACCCTAAATACAAAGATGATGTCGAAGAAAATATTTTCCGCCCAAGATTGGGAGAATGTCCCTTCTGAAATACAACAAGCACATACACCAAGTATTACCCCTATATATGATAAGGTAGAGGAAGATGTGGAAAGTGTTGTTCGGGAGATAGAACGGCGTGCCATTGATATAGCCTCTAATTATAAAGATTGGGTAGAGTTGGGCTTTGCACTTGTAGATGGATTGGGAGAGAACGGACGGGAGTATTATCACCGCATTAGCAGGTTTTACCCTACCTATCAAAGGGAAGAAACGGATAAACAATATACGCATTGTCTGCACTCCAAAGGGCAAGGCATTACTATCCGTTCTTTCTTCCATTTGGCAAATCAAGCCGGAATCTTATTGGCTTCGTTCAATAAAGAGCGTTTATCCATTTTGCCAAATATTCAAAATGGTAAAACGGGTAAATGGATAAAATCAGAGGAAGAACTTCCTGCATTTCCTGAATGTGTGTTTGAACACCTTCCTCCTTTTCTAAATGAGGTTGTCAATAACTCCATTTCGGTAGATGACCGTGATACAATATTGATTGGGGCTATTGTATGTTTGTCGGTATGCTTTCATAATGTTTGTGGAGTGTACGATGAGCGTATTGTTTATCCGAATCTGTATCTATTTGTAGTGGCAGATGCCGGTATGGGAAAAGGAGCATTGACCTTATGCCGAGAATTGGTAGCTCCCATTAACCGTAATTTGCATGAACTTTCAAAGCGGATGGAACAGGAATACAAAGAAGCGATGAGCACTTATATCAAAGGTAAGAAAACAGATGGAATGACTATGCCAACAGAACCGCCCATGCGTATGCTCGTCATTCCTGCCAATAGCAGCGCAAGCTCTTTCTTGAAGATATTGGGAGATAATGACGGTATCGGACTGTTATTTGAATCGGAGGGTGACACGTTAAGTCAGACTTTGAAGTCGGACTATGGTAACTATTCCGATGTGTTGCGAAAAGCATTTCACCATGAGTTGGTCAGTTTGAGCCGGCGTAAGGACAGGGAGTATTGCGAAGTAGCTAATCCGAGAGTGTCAGTCGCTTTGGCTGGAACTCCTGAACAGGTAAGAAGATTGATACCTGATGCAGAGAACGGATTGATGAGTTGCTTTTGTTTCTATATTATCCGCTTCAAACGAGGTATAAGAAACGTGTTTGCCACAAATGATATTTCCCAATCCAAGAATGCCATGTTCAAACTATTGGGAGATAAATTCTGTCATTTGCATGAGGAATTTGTACGGCAGGGTAATTATTCCTTTTCTCTTCCCTCTGATTTGCAGGAACAGTTTATTGAATATCTCAGTCGTGTGAATGAGGAATGTTGTGACGAAGTAGATAACAAGATGCAAGGTGTAGTCAGACGGATGGGACTGATTGCTTATCGTATAATGATGGTGTTGACCGCTGTCCGGCATTTGGAGAATGTACATCGTAATTCTTCCTCACTTGACGAGGTAGAGCAATTGGTTTGCCATGAGTATGACTATTCTATAGCCATGAGTATTTGCGAAACCTTACTTTATCATGCCGTATTCATTTATCAGAATTTGTCAGGAAATCAGTCCAAACAATTCAATTCCGCTTCGCAAGAGATTGGTGTTTATGCACGAAGGAATACCCTTTATAATATGTTACCCGATACTTTCACAAAGAAGGATTATGATGCACTGGTTTCATCTTTGGGCGAAAATGGAAGTACGGCAAACAAGTGGATAGAAGCCTTTATTAAAGATGGTAAGCTATGCCGGATAGAGCAGGGGAAATATAGGAAGATTTTTTGAGTGGCAAGTTTGTGTTTTAGTGTCACTAAAACCTATGCGGTAAACGGATGGAACTGCCACTCTCAAAAGATCAATTTGTGAACATGAAAGTTAAGATAAATATGAAGGAGAAGAAACTTGGCGGTCGCCCTAAGTTGGCGAGTTATCAGAAACGCACGAAATGTTTTCGGGTAATGTTTACCGAGAACGACTATATCTATATCCAATCCAAAGCGGAACAAGCAGGATTGTCTGTCAATGAATTTTGCCATCAGGCAGCAATGGATTGTCTGGTCTGTCAGCGTATCAGTCCGGAAATGGTATCGGCAATCCGTGACCTTTCCGGTATCGCTAATAACGTCAATCAGATTGCACATCAGATGCACATCTATGGATTGGAAACAGTCAAACAACAGTGTTTTTCGATTATCTCGGAAGTTAGTAGAATTATCACCCAAGTAAAGAATACCTGTCATGATAGCAAAGATTAAAACAAGAGTTGATTTCGGAGGTATTGTAAACTATGCCAACGACCAAAAGGACAAGAAGAAATGCGCTACACTTTTAGCGCACGAAGGAGTATGTGCTATTAGCAATAAGTTGATTGCCGATTCTTTTTACCTTCAAGCATCCATACGCCCGAAAGTAAAGAGTCCTGTGAAGCACGTATCACTTGCTTTCTCTTCGCAAGATATTAGCCGTTTTCCTGATAATGAAGAAGGGAATGCGCTGATGGTAGAGATTGCTAAGAAATGGATGGAACAAATGGGGATTCGCAATACTCAATATATTATAGCCCGACATCACGACACGAAACATCCTCATTGTCATTTAGTATTTAACCGGATAAACAATGATGGCAATCTCATTTCTGACAGCAATGAAAGAATACATAATACGAAAGTATGTCGGGCTTTGACTAAAGAATATGAACTGTACTTTGCTCCTAAGAATAGTAAAGCCAGAAACAAGAGTCGTTTGCGCCCTTATCAATTACGGAAGTATAATCTACGTTCTGCAACTCTTGATGCACTGGCTGTATCTTGTTCATGGGATGATTTTCTTGGCCTTCTCAAAGGTCTGGGTATAGATATGCGCTTTAATCATACAGATAACTCTGATAAAATTCGTGGCATATCATTCTGTCAAAATGAGTATAGTATAGCAGGTTCTAAACTTGACCGTGATTTGAGTTTTAATCGCCTTTGCGTTACGTTGGGCAATGTGGCAGCGGAACTGGTTGTTCAACCTCATCAAGCCATAACTTCCGGTGGAGGTGGAGGAACAAGTAATGAACAGGGATGGCGAGACGACAAAGACAAGGATAACCAAAGACACGAACCTTTTTATAAACCCTCAAAACGTAGAAGATAATGAAAGAAGATGTAGTAGCAGCAAATCTGGTAAATTTGCGCCAAAGTATCAACGAGCTTAAAGAGTGTATTGAAAAACAGAATACTACAGTTCCTAAACCAGAGCAATCTGTAAAAGTGGACTTTGATGAAAAGACCATTTATAATGGAGTCGCCAAAAGTTTCTGTGCTTGCTGGAATGAAGCCTTGTCTGTGGTAAAGCGACATGTTTGGAAACAGCAACCGGACACTTTACCATTTTCGCTGTGGTTTCCGAAACTCATTGAATTATTCAAGCAAAAGTCTAAATTTCTTGAATATCTTTATCGACACGTTTGCGATTACAACCTCAATCGTATGGCTATCGAGGCAAATACCGAAAGCATATTAAAACGGCAGGATGAGATATTTGCCAAAATTAATGAGTTGAAAATTCCAGTAACGGTTATTCCACCCAATATCAATGGGATGTTTATACGTGGCTATCATATAAAGTTCCGATATGTTGTAGCCTTTATTGTCATTATTGTTACGTGGGCTGTTGTAGCATCGGTTAGTAGCATGAAGCATTGAGAAGAAGCCTTTGCGTATTATTCGATGTATCGGGCGGTGAAAGAACAATATCAGCATTTACAGGAAATGACTTATGAAAAATCTCAAATTAGAACCAAGTAAAGCATCTTCACTCTATGATTATTATTAGTCTTTTTGTGTGATGCATTCGGTTCTGAACCATAAGGCAATCATTATTTTCTACGGTTTGGTAAGTTTTGATTTTTCTATTTTGGGGAAACATGTATTATTTAGGAAAAGAAAAAATGAATAGTTTTGCCTATTTTGTGTGAATTTTATAACTTTGCGCTCAGGCAAAAAATAAGCATGTATTTATGATACGATTACTCCTAACTACTATAATGTCTTTTTCCTTGTTTGGCTGTCAACCAGGAAAGATAGACCAGATAATAATTGGGATGTTTGCAAATGCACAGGAATCACCAGAGGCAAAACAAACAATCTTAACGCAAAATGCAACAGAATCCGTAAGCATCAGCCAACAAAATTATCAAGGTTTGGAGGTTCCGGCCTATTCTGACAACGATTTTATCCTAAAGAGGACTACTTATACTACCTCATATGACAAGGTGAATAAAATTCCGAAGTGGGTGGCTTGGCATTTAATTTCAGACCACACAAATGGTGATCAGAGGAGATTGTCAAACTTTATTGTAGATGATGAGGTGCCTGCGCCACGAGCAGAACTTGTTGATTACAAAGGTTCTGGTTATGACCGTGGTCACATGTGTCCCGCAGGTGACAACAAATGGGGATTTGAGCCAATGAAGGAGTCGTTTTTCCTTACAAATATATGTCCACAGGATCATAATCTTAACTGTGGTGATTGGAATGAGTTGGAGATCGCTTGCCGTAATTGGGCTAACAAGTATGGTGACATCTACATTGTTGCAGGCCCCATTTTGTATAAGGGTAAGCACGAAACGATTGGTCCTAACAACGTGACTGTTCCTGAAGGATTCTTCAAGGTGGTTCTGTGCATGAATGGCACGCCAAAAGCTATTGGCTTTATCTACAAAAATCATCCATGCAACAATCCACAGTCAAGTTATGTTAATAGCGTTGACCAAGTTGAACGTATCACAGGTTTTGACTTCTTCTATAATTTACCAGACGATATAGAAGAAAAGGTTGAGTCCAACGCTAATCTTTCAGATTGGTAGTTTTCTTTGACTTAGCCTGTTTATTATAGTATTTATTGTTGATTTTATTTACTAACGTCATATGGATGTAGAAATCCAATACGATGGCAACAATGCAAATTGCCACATAAATCCATTGTTCATACAAACCATAATATACAGATGCCATAAGTAATATCAACGATATAATTGCTGTAGTCGCTGATACTATATGCATTATAAAATTATTAGAAACCATTTTGAATGTCGTTTTTCTTTTTTGCTGCAAAAATGCTATCTGCAATTTCTTTCTGACGAACAGCTTTTTGTTCTTCTTGTTGTTTTAGTAATGCTTTCCGTGCTTGTTCTTGCTTCTTCTTTTTCTGTTCTTTTGCGACTCTTGCAGCTTCTCTACGTGCTAATCTTTCTTGTTCGATTAAAGGTATGACGGAATGAGCATTATATATTATGACGCCTATGAAGCGTTGAGACTCGTTGTAATACGAATAATATGTATCATCATCACCATTCCCATTAAATTCACGTATCGAGGTCACTATAATATGTTTATCATCAAACAACCACTTTGCTATATAATTAACCGAATCTTTTGAGGTCTCTATAGGATTTCCAAATTTCTTTCTAATTGCCTTAGATAACTTTTCCGCCTTAAAGCATCCGTCTTCAGAACTACTCTCCGAGTCACGTAACACAACGCCTTGTAACCTTTTTTTATGAAAATACCATCTAATATAAAATTCACTCCATCAAGCAATTCGTACTTCTTGAATTCATTATCATAAACCTCTGGATACATATATGAATACCGGTAGTAATCATTGTCATATTCGTTCTTGTTCATATCATAGAATGTTTTAGCAAGCGATCCGACACGAAAATCAAGATACAAATTCTCGGCATTTTGACTCGCAATTCTATTATACAGATTATATATCTCTGTAGATGGATGGATTTTACATTCGTTTAATTGGTTTACTAAAATAAATGCTATGTATTTATCGCAATCTTTTTCTATTCTTAGACAGATACTCTGTATTATACAATTTTTCCAACCAAGTCCTTTCGCCTTTGAACCAGCGCACATGTGTAATTGGTAAACATAGAAGAAGGAAGGCAAATCCGCCATATACTATCCACAAATACATGTAAAGCACAGCATGTGTGCTCGAACTTTTATATATAGATTTGGCAATTATTCCTATTCCGTACAATAGAAACAACATGAGAAGAATTTCCCAAGTCCAATATAATATGATGGCTATTATAACTATGGCTATAACATATTGCATAAATTTACATCTTTAAGAGTTCAAGCGTCTGCGATAGTTTTCTAATATACGTTTCTTTGCTATCTCAATCGGAAGTCCTTTAATTTCAACGCCATTTATTTTCTCCAACTTATAGATGATTGACATGAGCTTACGGTAGATTGATGGTAGTTTCACCTTGTCTGTCGTATTGTCAATCTCAGTAATAAGATGCTCAACTTCGGCTACAGCAACCTTTACATCAATATCGTTAGACGAAGGAGCCGATTGAAAAGGAGTTGGTGTAGATGGGGGTGAAATTGGAACAGGCTGCGTAGGTCGTGTTGCATTCGTGTTTGGTTGTGGAGTAGAAGCCTTCTTTCGTGACATGAAGAACCAATATAATCCAGCAATTACTGCAACCAATGCAGCTGTTATGAAGTTGCTTGAAAGTAGCAACGAAAGAATTACAGACACAACAATGAACACAAGGCAACCCTGTTTTGAGAATCCAAATGTTGTCTGAGTAGTGGCACTGGTTGGAGGATTTGTTCCAGTAGTTGAAGAACTATTTGATTTTGATCCTCCACCCACTTTTTGACGGTAATAAAGCCCCGTGCCTAGAATGCCTCCAGATACATAAGTTCCACGCTTGCCAATGTTCACCTTTGCTCCTTTAGATCCCATTGATATGCTTGGTCCATTTTTGCTCCAGTTAATTCGTACACCTGGAAGAATTTTAGTGCTTCTACGCCAATATAAACCCATTCTCTTTCGCGAATTTTGCTTGCAAAATTAAAATTTATACTCTAAAAGCAAAAATTTTGGTACTGATACACATATCTACACTGGAAAATCATAGAAAGGCTGGAGTCGGGAAATCCCCGAACCAGTCTTTTTCTATTTTATTAACGTTTTTATCTCCATTTTCGATTTGCTATTTCAAACTTATTCCGTACCTTAGAGCAAATTAAAATATAAATCTTATGGAATTAAAAATTGGAGATGTTGTATACTTAAATTCTGAACCGAACGTGAAAATGACAGTGGTATATATTGAAAATGGATATATACAAGCTGTCTTTTATAGTTCTTTAAATAATAAATTTGAGTACTCTGTAAAACTACCTATTAAAGCGGTTACGAAAGTTTCATAATCGTTGTACGCTTAAAAATAGGCAATCTAAGGAAATAGATGGTGGCAGTTTCAGACACCATCTTTCCATTTAAATCTTCACTCGGAGCATAAGGCTCTCGAACTACTTTCTTTTCAATTAATGCTTTCATACTTCTATAAATTTTAATTATAAAAGTATAACGTATTCTTTCCATAGCATCTTTCACAATCTTTAACTCAAATTCGAGTTACTCCGTCCTCAATTTTTCGTTATACGCAAGGAGGTTATCAGATTTTTATCAAGATTTTCTCCGTGGACTCATTGTTGAACCAATCAATCTTTGTAAATTGTAACATCATTAAAATTTGGAGGACAGCCTTATGAAAGACCCATTCAAACTTAATGCTAAATCAATCATGGCTCTTTACGAATTATTTCCTACGGAAGAAGCCTGTATTAAACATCTTGAAGCCATTAATTGGCATGGAAAACCTGTTTCACCATTTGACAAGACCTCTAAAGTTTATAAACTGAAAAGTGGCAAATATCGCTGTAAGAATACAGGCAAGAACTTTACCGTTCGCACAGGTACGATGTTTGAAAAGACAAAGATAAGTTTGCGTAAATGGTTTATTGCCATTTGGCTTGTTACCAATCACAAAATAGGTCTTTCTTCCTACCAACTCGCAAATGATATAGAAGTAACGCAAAAGACAGCATGGTATATGTTGCATAAAATACGTCATGCAATGCGCCTCGCCAATGAGAACTTCTTAGAAGAAGCAGTTGAAATAGACGAAACCCTTGTTGGCGGAAGAAACGGCAATCGTCATTGGGATAAGAAAGTGCCTCATTCACAAGGACGCTCCCACAAAGATAAAGCACCAGTCGTTGGGATGATACAACGTGAAAATTTGATGAATGCCAGAGTTACTCCTGATACAAAATCCGATACCCTGTCTGCATTCATTAAAGAATACATACACCCCAATGCAATCATATATACAGATGAGAATGATGCCTACAATCAAATAGGCTTTACTTATACCCGTTTCTACGTTGACCATAGTAAGAAATTATACAGCTATGAACATATAACAACCAATAGAATAGAGGGAGCTTGGACGCATTTCAAGCGTATGGTCAAAGGCACATACAGAACTCTGCTCAAAAAGTATTTGCAGAAATATGTTGATGAGTTCGTGTATAGGTATAATCTGAGGGACATCAGCAATTCAGACCGATTTAACTGTTTCCTCTGCTGCGCTGACACACGTTATACATACAAGCAAATCAGAAAATCAGCGGCTTAAGATGAAAAGAAGAAAAGAACCAACAGAATTTAAACTTGGAACAATCGTCGTTCCCTTCATCGAAATGTTCGATGAAGCAGTAGCCATAAGGACTGAAGGTGTGCAACTAATCATTGACACGTATTTCAACGACTTGTCTATTGGGGATATTCCACAGCAATATGTGTTCACTTGGGACTGGCTCGGCAAAGGTTACAAGTTTACCGTATTAAACCACCTCTATAAGTCGTCAAAAGCGAAAACAAAACGTGGATTTAAGAAGTTACTCGCAGAGGCATTGCCATTGCTTATAGACTCTAAAAATGGACTAATAAAAAAGCCGGAACTTAGTCCGGCTAATTTAGGGGGATTTAATTCAATTTTAAAACAACTTTAGTTCTTGATAGGAACGACAGAGGATATTATATATGTTTTTGGGAAAATAAGGTTGATACCCTCTTTTTCATAGTCCTTAATGGTATTTTTAGAAGCCACCCCATGATTTTGAGTATAGAGGCTTAATTTGTTTTTACAAAATACAGTAACCTTTTCTTGGTCTCTACTGTTTTTGACAACACCGTCATATAGATACCCCTCTGAAACGGAGCCACGCACGTATTTTACTTCTGCATTTACTATACTTGAATCAAATCTGACATATACAGTATATGATTTCCCTAATTTGTCATAACTGACTTCAAATTCATCAAGTTTAACGACACCTGCCATATCATTTTTAAGATAGGCTTCCTTATAGGAACAAAATTTGACACTGGAACTTTCATAACAACCTAAAGAATCGGTTATTGATTCTTGTGCATTTGACACCACTGCAATCAGCAGTAACGTGAACAGAACGAAATACTTTTTCATAATGGCGAAATTTTCGAGTTTTTCTCAGACAGCCAGTGAGAAATTACGTTATATAAAGAAAGTGGGACTGCCACCTGTGCATACTCGAAAGCATCGCCAAACGCTTGTACAAACACACAGATGAGCAGCCCACTTGATATAGGTTGCCCTCTGTGCCTTGTTTGTACTTTTGTTGAATTGGCGATTCTTCGAGTATCAAGGCACTTTCCTTGTAAATTACCAACAATGTCATTGCCTCGAAAGGCTGTGGCAAAGATAGTTGATTTTATCCAAATGAAAAGAATAAGAGCCGTTTATTCTATGCTAAAATGGCATTAAAGGGGAAATTCAAATGTCAGTTCATAACTTTCTCCATCAAGCCACGGGGAAGCAATAATCTCCACTTTGTTAGAATATCTATTTACCTGAATAGGGAAGCCATCGTCATTTTGAATTTCCGGATAATTTTCTGTTTCCAAAAATCCATTAGTACATTCAGTGTCACTTATCAAATCAAAACTTACCCATCGAAGTTTATCTGGTTCTCTATTTGGCTCAATCGGTAATGGGTCTTGCGACAAATCAATCGCAAACCGTTTTACTCCATTGCTTACCGTAAATTCAACCCTTTCAGCTCGTGACTGAATATTATAGTCATAGGCTTCACCCCAATATGTCCCATCAACCAAGTCTTTATCGGCTTCTTTTTGATTCACCGTAATCGTACGAGTCATTCCGCCACCGGAAATAGCTATAGAAGAACTTCTTGAATTTCCTGTGTTTTCTTCAGCAGCAACAGTAACAGTTCTATTTCCACTCCCACTATCGGGAGTTACTGTAATAAAATCCTTTTGCATAATACTCAATATTACTATCTATTTAAATCAACTTTTGTTATCCACAAGTAATTATCGGTGCCAAACTTGAAATCTTCTTTATGGATAGATTGGGTACGTTCAAGCAAGGCTTGTTCGGTCATACCGTTTACAAAGTTATGCCCGATGTTCAGTACAAGAGTAGTGATGTCTTGTGCATCACGGACTTCGTTATATCGACATTCACGTGTCTTTAGGTGTACATCATTCACAAGGAATACACGATGTTCATCTAATACGTCAAGGATAAGAACCTTACAATTACAATTCATAACAAGCCCTTGACAAGTCTTCAAAATGTTTTCATCCAATTTCATATTCAGTAATTTTAATGATTGATACTGAATATATAACGTAATTGTAAAGAAGTCGTATAGTTCATTAAATTTTGGCACAGGATTTGTAATAACATAAGTAGCGGAAGTTTAAAACTTTTGTATCCAATTTGGCTCATCTACTAAGCCAACAAGTCCGTGAGGATATGTAGACAGGCTTTTATAGACTTCTTCCCCTGTAACCTGAAGATACGAGATTTTTATAATTGTTTCTATTTTACAAAAAAAAAAAAAACAATGACAGCTTACGATTTAAAGAACATTGCATCTGCAGGTGGAAATATTGTCGTTAGTGCAAAAGATTTTTCAGCGTATGATTTAAAGAATATTGCTGAAAACGGAGTAGCAACAAAGGCAAAGCTAACCATCAAAAACGCAGGTGGATTATCTGGATATGATTGCAAAAATATTGCATCAGCCAATCCAGGGAATGTAACATTTGATTTTAGCGAATAAATCCCAAACCTATTGGGAGTAGGAATGGGATTTATTCAAGTGTATAACGGCAACCTGAAACATGTTGCCACTAAAGACAGAAAGGAGGTATTTATGAGTCCTTATGCTAATTTGAGAGGTAACTCTCCAGTCGTTGGCTATGAGATTGAGGCTACACGTATAACCGTGTGGTTTAAAGGCGGCAAACCATATTCTTATAGCTACAACAAAGCAGGAAGGGAAAACGTGGAAGAAATGAAACGTCTTGCAAAGAGTGGTGCAGGCTTAAGTGCATATATTACACGCAACGTTCGTTTTCTTTACGATTAAACTAACTGCTTTTTAGGATGACGCCCTGACAGAGTTACTGCTTTGTCAGGGCTAATTTTATGCCATAATGTCATTCCTTTCTGTAAAACAGCGCAAATATAATAACTTCTATAATACAAACAAAGAATATTATCTTTGGTTCGAGGATTTCCCGACTCCAGCCTTTCTATGATTTTCCAGTGTAGATATGTGTATCAGTACCAAAATTTTTAATGGAAAATACGTATAAATCTTGTTGCTTTGAGGAAAAGTAATTACTTTTACCTCAAAAAAGTATAACTTATAGCAGATTATGACAACATTAAGCAATGAAGCTTTTGCTGTAATGGCAGCCTGTGAACGAACAAAACAACCTTTCGGTATAACAGTCGATAAGATTTGTTCCGGTCAATACAAGTTCGTGTGGGCTTTCAAGATTGACAAAGAGAAAGCACAACGAGAAGGCTATGGCAGAACTAAAGTCAAGGGCAATATAATTTTGGATACAGAATATCCAGGATGCCCTTATTGTGGTGAAAAACGACATATCGTTTGCTCATCATGCAACAAGTTCTTCTGCTACCATGGACAGGAACATGTTACATGCCCCAATTGTGGAACGAGTGGAAATGTGGTATCAGTAGAACAGGTTGACTTAAAAGGTGGAGATTATTAAAATTGAAATATGATGGCAGATTTGACAAAAGGAACAAGAATCTCTCTCACGAATGGAGGTTGTGTAACCATCATCAAGGAATTAGGTAGAGGGGGACAAGGTGTTGTCTATCTCGTAGATTTGAATGGCGAACAAAAGGTTCTAAAATGGTATCTGATTGCACCAGACGAGAAGTTTTACAGAAATCTCGAAAAGAACATCATGAATGGTGCTCCTTCTGATGCATTCCTATGGCCAGAGCATTTGACAAACCGTCAACTTGGTAGCTTTGGTTATGTTATGCAACTGAGACCAAAGAATTACTATGAGTTCGGCAATTACTTGCTCGCCAAGGTTTGTTTCAAGTCTTTTACAGCAATGTTGGCTGCAGCTATGAAGATTTGTGACGGATTCATGATGCTTCATCGTTGTGGTTACAGTTATCAAGACCTAAACGATGGCAACTTCTTCATAGACCCAACCAATGGCGATGTGCTAATCTGTGATAATGACAACGTAATGCCTCAGGGCGAGAAATCTGGCATTATGGGTAAGGCTCGTTATATGGCCCCTGAGATTGTTGCTGGTGGAATTCCAGACAAGAGAAGCGACAGATTCTCGCTTTCTGTCATTCTGTTTATGCTCTTCTACGCTAACCACCCATTTGAAGGAGAACGAGTCATTGCATGTCCTTGTATGACGGAAAGCTATGAGCGTAAGTTCTATGGAAGTGAAGCCATCTTTATTTATGATCCGACAAATAATACTAATCGTCCTGTGAGAGGAATCCATCAGAATGTCATCAAACGTTGGTTTGTATTCCCATCTATCCTTCGTGAAACTTTCGAACGTGAGTTCAGTCAGGATTATCTACATAATCCAGAGAAACGAATGATTGAACAGAATTGGGAGAAGATCATTTCACGGGTTCGTGATCAATTGGTCATCTGTCCTACCTGTAAAGAAGAGACCTTTGTTGAAACCAATGGAGCCGTTGGCAAGTGTATCAACCGAGGATGCAACATTGACATTTCCAAGCGTCTGTTTATCAATAACAGATCATTGCCTCTCACAGATAAGACCGAAATCTTTATTGATAACGATAATACGCCAGATGCAATTGTTTCAAAAGATGTCAATGGCGTATTGATAATTAGGAATATCTCATCAGACAAATGGACGGTCGAAACGCCAAGTGGCAAGGTAAAGACCGTAGAATCGCAAGGTATTATGCCTGTAAAAGAAGGATTGAAAATAATGTTTAAAATCCGTGAGATTCCTTATCGAGGAGAAATAACAAATATTTAATTTTTAAACAATGGGACTTTTAGATGACGTGGTAAGTGTCCCACGCAGAACAATGACACTTTTCTTTGTAATCGACACATCAGGTAGTATGACAGGTAACAAGATTGGTGCCGTTAATGATGCTGTTGAGAACGTACTTCCTATGCTTGATGAGATCTCTGCATCCAATCCAGATGCCGAAATCAAGGTAGCAGCTCTTGAGTTTTCAAGTGGCTGTAACTGGCTTTATGACGAGCCAAAGCTTGCATCAGAGTTTGTATGGCAGGATGTAAGTGCAAGTGGTCTAACTTCACTTGGTGCTGCTTGTCAGGAGCTCAACACAAAACTCTCTCGCAATGGGTTTATGCAGACTCCAAGCGGAAGTTTTGCTCCTGCAATTATTCTCCTTTCTGATGGTGGTCCTACAGACGATTTCTATGGAGGTTTGTCAAAACTGAAGGCAAACAACTGGTTCAAGAATGCGATCAAGATAGCTATCGCCATTGGTGATGATGCAGACAAGGATGTTCTCACTCAGTTCACTGGAACGAATGAGGCAGTATTTACAGTTCACAATATTGATGCCTTAAAGCAAATCATTCGAGTTGTAGCCGTTACCTCTTCTCAGATTGGTAGCAAGAGCAGTACTACTGGCGATACCACAAAGCAGGAACAGGTTATCAAGGATGTAACCGAAGCAACCAAGGATATTGACGGAGCTCAGTCAGAGGCTACTCCTGCGAATTCTACTGATAATTACGACGATTGGGATTAAACCAAGGTTTCTTTGATGGAGAAATTAGTTCATTTTTGTCAAGGAGAAAGCCATAAAGCAACAGGTAAAGTATGTCAGGACTATGCAATGTGTAGTACTGACAATGGTATTGCAGTGGCTGTCTTGAGTGATGGACATGGTGGCAGCAGGTATTTCAGAAGTGATGTCGGTTCAAAGACAATAGTTGAATGTACTTTCAAGAAAGTAATGGGATTTGTTGAAAATATAGATTCCAGCATATTTGAGGGAAAACCATTTACAGCAGTATCGGCGTTGACTACCGAGCGCAAAGAAGAGAATCTACGAAAGAACAGTAAAGTGGATGATCAACTGAACCAGCTGTTTAAGTCAATCATATTCGGATGGAGAACTATGGTAGAACAACATGCAAAAGAAAATCCATTTACCGATGAAGAACTTAAGTTGATTACTGACCCACAAGATCTTCACTCCATAGACAAGACATATGGCTGTACATTGATGTGTTATGTCAGAACACCAATGTACTGGTTTGCTTTCCATCTCGGAGATGGGAAGTGTTTCTCTTTTGATGGAGATGGTAATTGGAAAGAACCTATCCCTTGGGATGAACGATGTTTTCTGAATAAGACAACATCCATTTGTGATACAGATGCGCTATCTGAATTCCGCTATTGCTATCAAGGCAATGGAGATTATCCCGTAGCTGTTTTCCTTGCTTCTGATGGATTGGACGACTCTTTCGGAGAGTCATACAATCAGGCGAACTTCTATATTCAGATATTGAAGCTCATTGCTAACACGTCAAACAATGATGCACAGAAAGAAATAGAAGATACGCTTCCGCAGTTAAGCAAGATTGGAAGTCAGGACGATATGTCTGTAGCTTGCCTATATGACGAAAAGGAATTAGAATTCATTCTACCTAAGCTCATACTATGGCAAAGAAGCAACGTGGAGAAACAGATAGCTGCTGTTAATGAGAAAATTCTGGTTGCAAAAGCTAAGATGTCGAAATACTCTCCTCTTAAATTTTATACAAAGAAGGAATTGATAGAGGCCCAGTATGCTCAGACAGATATTGAACGACTGTTTATTTCCAAACGAGAACTAGCTACCAAGTATAACCGATTCACAAGTGAACTCCCATCAACATCGTCTCATGCAGATTATGATGACGAAATAGGATTATATGAGTATAAGGAGGAGGAAAAGCGCCAAACTCTGACTGCTGAACAAATAAGAAAACGTTTGAGAGTTTTGAGTCATCCGATGTATAAATTCGATATATGACATGAATAAGAAATACCAATTACATACAGGCATAAAGGATATTATCCAAACGAATGGTACAGAACCCATCCGAACCGTTCAGTTGGCTAATATCCTTGCTGACTATTCAGCCTACGATGAATATCCTGCCACTAAGGTTGTTCTGAAAGATGTACTGACCACTGGTTATGGGCAACGCATTTACAATACCTTCAACGAGTCTGGCAAAAATTATCTTGCAGAAATAGAAATGATTAAGCAAGATTACAGTAAAAAATCAAAGTTCAAGAAAGACGTTGTCAATTATGTGTTCGACTCTATATGCTACGGCTTAGGACTAAAGACAGCCGTCAAGGAACCTTCAAGTAATAGCTTTGATCCATACATAAACGAGTCGGATAACATACTGGATAAACTTCCAAGAATGTTAGCAGAGTTGAAGAAAGAATATGATGAGGCATTGAAGTCCCTTCTTGTACTTCCAAAAGATATTATTTGGGATGCAGTTGCTTATTATCCAGCGTCAGCAGAGAATCAGCTGTATTTGATAGAAGGTAAGATTCATGTCATCAGCAATCAATTGGGTATCAACGATAACAACTGGTGCAAGAATCTGAAGGAAAAGACTTTGAACAGTCATAGACAAAGGAAGGTAAACTCTGTCAAAGAAGTATTGGATGCAAAGAAGATAGATTTCACCAACCTATTGAATACCGCACTTGTCAAGCCATCAGCTTCCTACATCAGCAAGTCTGGACACTATGCTTCTGATAAACTGTCTGACATCGAAAAATTGGAATCAGAGATAAAAGGTCTATATGGTGAAATGGGTGTTAAGTATGATGATTGGTGCAAAATAGAAAAGAACAGAATCTTGTCACCATACGTTGTTTCTGATAGTAGTCGCCTTCGTCAGATGCTGTTGAAGATAGCAATGCCAGCAGCCATATTCTGCGGAGTTGGCTATTATGGCGGAACTTATGCAGTATCTACTGACGAAATCAACGCTTATGAGCAAAGGATGAAAGCAGCAGACGGTTATCTTGCCAATGGAAATTACGGAAAAGCCATTGCAGGTTTTATACAAGCTTCCAACCAGTATGACGGAAGTTTCAGAACATCATCTTATAAGGATGAAGCATTGTCACAGGCAGATGTTTGTTTCGCAAAGATGCAAGACCAAGTAACTTTTTTGATAGATGGAAAGCAATACGGACAGATACTTGCCCTTATGAATTCTATTCCAACGGAATACTTGGCTGCAAATCAGAATAAGAGCGACTGGATTGAAAAGACCAAAATAGATCTGCAAAATACAGTAGCAGAAGAAGTTGACCAACTGGCAGAAATAATTTCGTTCAACGGAGGTCATCTAACGGAGGACGGTAAGAAATACCTTGATCAACTTTTGGCTGTATCTCCCGACAACTATTGGTTGAACCTTATTAAGACGAAAGAAAAATGAAGAATTCAGCAAAAAACAAAATAAAGGCATTGTTGCTTTCTGCTGCTGCGGCATTATTGCCAACTCATGCTCAAGCAGAAGAAACCGCCACTTTTATGCCTGACCTTGGCAATAATGATGATTTCTTCGGTGAGACTAAACGCTCATGGGGAAAGGTATTCAAGAATGTAGCAAAACTCGATAAGAATGGTGAGGTGAAATACATTGCAAGCCATCGTTCGCACATGTCACATCGTTCAGGTGGTGGCGGTGGTGGATCTGGTCACAGGTCACACTACTCTCATTATTCATCATACGGAGGTGGTTCAAGTCATTACTCATCAAGTTCTCGTAGCAGTTCGTATTCTTACAGCAAACCTAAGCCAAAGACTGCAGGTGATTATTCAATCGGTGATAGAACATTAAAGACAGGTATCCATGGAAGTGACGTAACCTCACTTACAGGCTACCTTGCAACAGCTTTATACATCAACCGCTCTTGGATAAAGGAAAAGGATGGCTATTGTCTCTATGATGCTACCATAGCATCCGCTGTCAAGCACTTTCAAAAGGATGCAGGTTTACCTCAGACTGGTATTGCAGACCAAACGACCATTAACAAGTTGAAGTCATGGAATAATAACAAGACAACCGTTATCCTTGGTACTCGTGAGTTATCGTATTCAGAATCATCAACCGATAAGGGTACTGATGTGACAGAACTTGTGAACTTGTTGACCAAGGCTGGATTCGCTCCTGATCCGAAGAAGATTGTTATGACAAATGATGGTAGAACAGAGTTTACTAAGGATATTGCAACAGCAGTTCGTTTCTTCCAAGCATACAACAACCTTAGTGTTACAGGAAGAGCTAATGAGGCAACTATCAAAGCGTTAAAAACAAAGGCACAATAACATGAATAAAATAGCATCAAATATGATAAAGTCTTTATTAGTTGCATCTGTATTTTCCATATCGGGAAATGATGTAGAAGATACAAACGACTATATGTATACTGTAGGAAATAATGATGATGAACAAACAGTTACGAGTAAGAAGAAATCTATTATAAAAAACGTCATAAAATTAAATGGAAATGGTAAGTTTACTTTGATCGCTGGCCATCGTTCTCATTATTCTCACCGTTCACATTATTCAGGGAGAAGAAGCAGATGTACTTCATTTAGGTCACCTATAGAAATGGTGTTGGGAGACAGGACTATCTTAAAAGGAATGTATGGAGCTGACATAGATATGTTAGCTGCGATTTTGGACTCTAAAGGTCTATACGACAAACAATACGTGACTAAAATCAAAGGTATGACATGCTTTGATTTTAGAATGGAGCAATGCATAAGGAATATACAGGCAAAGTATGGTATGACTGTAGATGGAGTATGCACCAGTGAAGTTCTTTCCAAAATTCTATAACCTATGGAAATAAAAATAGATAGAAATATATATTCGGACTCTTGCATATCCAAGGTTGTATATTTATTGTCTGAAAAATTTAGTATAGCAAGAACCTTTGTCAACAATTACGAGATTCTTACAATAATTCATAAAACAGACGATGATTTTGATGTCAACGATTTTTGGGATAAAATGAATGACTTTAAGTTAAGGGAAATCATCAATATAGAGACCAAGGACATTAAAACAATTTTATATGCAAAGGCATTTGGCGAATTTGACAATTTAGACGAAAATGATTTCGATTAATAAATATCACATACTTCCATTTAACTTTATCAGGATCAAGAATAAAGAGGTTCTGGTAAATGAATTAGGAGACATGATTGTCGTTCCAACTGGTACCGCATGCCGTTTAGTGAACCAGGAAATTATTGAGGAAGAGTTGTTCAAAAGCCTTTATGCCAATTTCTTTGTAACAAACAATTATTTCTCCCCATTGATGAATGTCTATGCCACCAGACTTAGAGAGAAGAAAGGTTTTCTGGACAACTTTACCTCACTCCATATATTCGTTTTAACCCTTCGTTGCAATCAGAATTGTGTGTATTGTCAAGCATCAAGTCAAGATGAGGTAAGCAAGCATTGTTCTATGAGCTTTCATACAATGGGCAAAGCTGTGGAGTTGATGTTTAAGTCTCGCTCTCCATTTCTTACAATGGAGTTTCAAGGTGGAGAACCTACATTGGAACCCAAGCTGATTAGATATGGCATAGAACGCGCAGAAGAAACAAACAAGACTGAGAAAAGGAAGATAGATTACGTTCTCTGTACGAATAGCATAAATCTGACAGAGGAGATAATGGATATTTGCCAAACTTACCATGTGCTGATTTCTACATCTCTTGATGGTCCTGAATGGCTACATAATAGAAACAGAGGCAAGAATGATAGTTATGAGAAAGTTGTTGCCGGTATAACAAAGGCAAGAGAATTATTAGGGTATGACCAAGTCTCTGCTTTGATGACTGCATCGGAAGAAGGTGTTTTTCACCCTATTGAGATAGTTGATGAATATTACCGATTAGGCTTCAACAGCATCTTCCTAAGAGCATTAAATCCTTACGGACTTGCAAGAGACAATTCCGATTGGGACGTATATACAGACAAGTTCATTGATTTCTACAAGAAAGCCCTTAATCACATTATAGAGCTTAACCTTAACGGAAAGTTTTTCATTGAGGAGTTTGCTGCTATCATTCTCCGAAAGATGCTAACACCTTTCTGTACAGGTTTTGTTGACTTGCAATCACCAGCAGGCATCATAAATTCTGTCCTTGTATATAATTATGATGGCTATGTATATGCATCAGATGAGTCACGTATGCTGGCAGAATTCAATGACTACACTTTCCGCTTGGGAAGTGTGGATGACAAATATGAAGATATTGTCTATGGTCAGAAGGCAAGAGAATTGGGAAAGATATGGTGTAACGAGACGATAGCAGGTTGCTCTGATTGTCCGATACGAGTGTATTGTGGTGCTGATCCAGTACGTAACTATTCCACCCAAGGTGATACGTATGGTTACAGACCAAACTCATGGTTATGCAGGAAGAACAAAGCCATCATCGAGTACATTATAGAATTAATAGTAACGCGTCATGATGAGGTGATGCCGATATTCAAAAGTTGGTTGGTATGAAACAAAGACCATTAGACATATTATCTAACGACAATACTTTGTTCTGTACGGAACAGTGTAACAATCATTGTCTGATGTGCTGTCAACCACCGATAAATGTTGATGACATTGATTGGTTGTACGAAGAAAACCTGTTACGCATACAAAACGCTCCCAAGGATTTACCCATAATAGGTATTACAGGAGGTGAGCCAACTTTATTAGGCGAAAAGCTAATCTCTCTCATAAAGTATATTCGTGAGCAACTTCCTGACACTGATATTCACATTCTTAGCAATGGTCGCAATTTCAAAGATGCAGATTACACATCTGCTTTAGTGGAAGCTGGTGAAGGACGTATCATCTTCGGCATACCTTTACATTCCGATTTTTACAAGGATCATGATATAATTGCAGGAGCAAAGGGTGCTTTTGAGGAAACCATAATAGGACTGTACAATTTGGCATCTGTAGGAGCGTGTATTGAACTGAGAATAGTAATGAATAAGCTTAACTACAGAAGGTTATTGCCTATGGCAGAATTTATCCACAAGAATCTACCCTTTGTTGCATGGATAGCATTCATGGGTATGGAATATACAGGATATGCCATCAAGAATTCTAAAAATATTTGGGTTGAGCCGAAGGATTATATTGCACATCTATTGAATGTAGTAAAATTTCTGGATGAATGGCGCTACAATGTGTGTATATATAACATACCGTTGTGCCTCTTGCCCGATAGCTTTCATGATTTTGCCCAAAAGAGCATATCAGATTGGAAGAACGACTATCCTGACATCTGCCAAGAATGTAAAAAGAAAGAAATGTGTTGTGGCTTGTTCGCAACATCAATAAAACCATACGAAGGATTAAAAGCGATACAATAATGGGAAAAATCAGAATATATTCAAAACCGCCAAAGCCAATCGTTTTGCTTTCAGAAACGTACACTGTATTAAGTTCTTACAAGTCGGGAAGAGCGACCTTGCGTTTGACTCCTGATGGTGAATACCTTTTTACAGTCTATGGCGATATAGGCGAGTCAACAGCAAAACGAAGCTCTACCCATAAGGCTACAGAGCAGAAAATGACTAACATTATGCTCAAGATGTATGAGGATACACAGGATGCTTATACTGCAATACAAAAGAAGAGCAAATTACGTTTGGCTTCATCGTATTCTGTTCAGCAGAATGTAAAACCACAAGGCGTATACCAGTGGAAGACATTGGATATAAAGAAACCTACGGACAACGAAACAAAAGAGCTTGTTATGAGTGAAGCAAGAAATTTGGCTCACAATCCCCAAAGTTCTTCTGTTAGTGAATCTGAGTTTGTGAAGGCAAACTTAGAGAGCGTGAAGAAACAACGTATGGACGCATGGGATGAGATTCAGAAGTTGTTCAATCTCATTGAAAAAGCTCAAGCAGATAGAGCCAATGCTTCTTTCAAAAGGGCATATGATGCGAGTGTAAGAGCGCAACAAGAAATCATTGATGGCGAGAGTCATATAGTTGATGATGCTTTTCACTCATTCTCTAATACATTGATGGTGCCTTTTATTATAGAGTTGGAGTACAAATACAATCAGGCAGCTAAGAGTATTGACGTAAGCATAGAACTGACTGAAGATCCTTTGTTGAAGATGCCAATGAAAAAAGCAACTTTGAAGACAACGGGCAAGCTATCTGTTCGCGCAAAGGCACAAGGTGATGTTCAACGGGATTATGCCTACACCTGTTTGTCGCTCATGTATTATATAGCATGTAATGTGTTCAATATCACTCCGAACATACAAACCTGTAGAATAGCTCTATATACAGCGAGAAAGGCAGATGGTATCTGCTGGTTGGAATTTAACAGAAATAGGTTTGCCACATTGCATCTCTCAACATTAGATCTTCTGTTGGACATTATGGCATGGCCCAACGTCTCTAACTTAAAAGTATTGAAAACCACTTCGAAACTGGAAAGCATTGAGAAAACTGCATTTGAGAATCAGATTAAGTCACAGATTTCATCTTTAATGTAGAATGACTCGAAAGCGACTGAAAGTAATGAACCTACTATTGGTGCTACTGCTATTGTGGAATCCAATGGTTTTATGGCAATACTACCAGAGTATGGTCATTGCTTTTTTATTGTCTATAACTATCGTGAGTATCGGTTTAGTCATTTCGAGAGTTCGTAGTTTGAGGTTGAAAGTTTGGGCATTCAACCTTGTAACTATTGCGAGCATACTCTTTCATGCAGAGGTGATTTTCACGATGGTGTATGCATATAAAGAGATACCGAACCTGTATGAACTGCATGGGAAATACTATTTCAATAAACCTTATCTCGACCAACAGTTCAATGATCCTGAATTTGTAACACGATACAAGACAAATTGCCAAGGATATAGGGTTGATGATTTATCCTCACAGGAGCAGAAAATTGAAAAATGTGATTGGCTATTTATCGGAGATTCATATACACAAGGTGCTCAGGTAGAATACAATCAGTTGTTCAGCTCTTTGATTTATAAAGACTTTCCCGATAAAGTCATAGTTAATGCAGGTATAAGTGGTGCTGGTCTTTATGATGAGTTGAATTATTTCAAAGACAAGGGCAAAAAGTTGTCTCCCAAAGTTGTGTTCCTTCAGATAGGAGCTTTTAACGACTTTATGAATATCAGAGAACATCAGCCATCCTTACAGGATTACATCATGGAGTGGTCGGCGCTATATCGCTACTTCGAGTATAACATAGCCAATAGTGATGAGTTGCCATTAGGCAGATGGACGGAACCATTCTTTCCTAACAAGGAAGATAATATTGACAACAATATCTTCTTTAAACAAACGTCTGATTACAAGGAAGCCGACAAGAAGGCATTCAAGGAAAGTATCTCAGAATTCAAAAAAGAAGTTGAATCTATCGGTGGTAAGTTGGTACTTATCTTTATCCCTTCAAAAGAACAGATTTCGCCAGAATTGTTGAAGGAGGTTTTGGATGAGTACAATATAAGCAAAGAAGAAATTGACCTTTCTATTCCAAACAAATTATGCCAATCGGTAGCGAATGCTCTTGGAGTGGAGCTTTATGATTTGACAACGGAGTTCAGGCAATCCAACTCATTTCCATTCTTTACACATGATGAGCACATGAATGTAGTTGGACACCAGCTTATAGCAGAGAGGATTGTCAAAAAGTTAAGCTCGATAAGTGGTGGATATGACTATTTGAGTGAGGGTAATTATCATGAGCGTTATCCAACGATTCATGCCGATGGTACTATGGTGTATCAGTCTCAAACAGAGCACTATTATACTATAAATAGATTGAATGTGAACAATGGTAATCGTGAGGAATTGTGGAGAGGTGTTAGCGAACTGGTACATCCTATGATTTCAAATGATGGTAGATACCTTGTGTTTACAGAGGGCAAACAAGAGTCTTTGAATACAGATGTTATTCTCTATGACTTTTTTAAAGGACATCAAGTTGCCATTAACAAGAAACCAGCAAAGGGAGCTATTCCATGTGTCAATAAATCGGCAACAAAGATAGCTTTTCCTTCCTGGACAATGGATCACACGACTCCCTGCATTGTACTTTATGATATCGCAACAGGTAGACAAACGCAATTTGAAGATGGTGTAGAGTGTTGGCGACCAGTATTCTCGAATGACGATCGACACATCTATTATATTCAGAAAGAAACACAAGATAGCCACTTTGTAATTAAAAGCTATGACGTAGCAACTGGCAAAAAATGCGTTGTATTAAAGCATCCATACGATATTTGGGATATTGCGGTATCACCTTCCGGGAAGTACATTGCTTATGCAGGAAACAAGGATACAAATTGGGATTTGTTTATCTATGACATGGAACAGAAGCAAAGCCGACAGATAACACATACTCTTGGTGATGAGTGGGATCCTGCTTTTGGCATTTCTGATGATGAATTATGGTTTGCAGGTGTCTTCGGCATCAATGATGGCATCTACCATATAAAGCTAAAAAAATGACAAAACTATATCAGACATTAATATGGTTGTCAAGTGTAGGTGTATTGACTTGCTTCGTCAAGATGTATGTCTTGATGTTCCTTGTTATGTCTGTTATCATCGTGTTATCTTCCAAATTCATAGAAAGGAGCCTGAGTAAAGTTGTGGTAATTACTGACATCGCTATTCTCGTTTCGGCATTCTTTACATTGAAAAGTCCATTGGGATTGATCCTTCCTTTAGGTTATTCTGTATTTGCATTTTCTGCAATATCTTTGATTATAAACCAATATCGTGATTACAAGGATTACACAGCTTTGGAAATTCTCTGTTACCTATTCTTCTTTCCAAAGATATTTGCAGGCCCGATTGATAGAGTCGATGATTTTGTTAGGCAACTGAGAGGGAAAAAGAAACCTACATTGAAGAAACTTTATCTTCCAATCAAGATGTGCATCTTTGCGTGTTTCTATAAATTTGTCATTGCAGACAGATTATATATCCTATGCAATGATGACTATGATGGATTGAATGAGGTATGTAGCATTTTATGTTATGGAGTGGCTTTCTTCTTTGATTTCTATGCGTATTCTATTTTTGCCATTGCATTTGGTAAATTGTTAGGTATAGATCTTCCTGAGAACTTTGATTCACCATATTGTAGCAGGACATTTCGAGATTTCTGGAAGAAATGGAATGTCACATTAGGAACTTGGTTGAGAGATTACATTTATATCCCTTTAGGTGGCAACAGAATATCAGCAAGGCAATGGAGATTAAATATTTTATTGGTTTTTGTTGTTAGTGCAATATGGCATGACTTGTCTATCCCGTTTATCGTGTGGGGAATAACTCATGCGATACTCTTAATAATGGAACGAAACCTTAATATCAAGGGCAATAGATACTATGGTTTTTTCGTCTTTCTGGTTTGCATCCTTTTATGGCAACTGTTTGATGTTAATGGAATTGAAGATTTTGTGTTTCGTCTTATAAAGGTTACGGAATATCAACCTATAGACAATTCTATTGTGGTTGGAGTATTTGTTTCTTTGTGTGCATTATGGTTTGCTGACAGAAGTTCTACCAAGGATATCATATTCAGACACAAGGATTCGAATCGCTATATTTTGAAAGAAGTTCCAATAACAAGTATAATTTTTGTGCTTGACATCTTATTGGCAAATAATCCAAGTATAAATTTCTTTTATATGAAGTTCTGATGGTCGTATTGGGAATAACTGCATATTATCATGATTCGTCTGCTGCACTAATAGTGAACGGACAAATCGTAGCTGGAGCGTTGGAGGAACGTTTCAGCAGGAAGAAACATGATAACAGGTTCCCGATTTTGGCTATTCAGTTTTGTATGGAATACGCAGGAATATCATTAGATGATGTGGATGTTATTACTTTCTACGAGAAACCATTCAGGAAGTTCGAACGCATCATTAAGGATAGTATTGTTTATGTTCCCAAAAGTTATGATCGTTTTTTGAAGTCTGTTCCTATATGGCTCAAAGAACGACTGAATATGCGAAAGACCATAAAGAAAGAGCTGAAAGAAGTCTATAGTCGTGTTAAGGCTGACATTCGATTTGTAGATCATCATCTTGCACATGCTGCTAACGCATATTTCCTATCACCATATCAGGATGCTGCAATACTGGTATTGGATGCGGTTGGTGAGGATTCGACGACATCTATTTATAGTGTGTCTAACGATAAAATTACTTTGATTCAACAGCAAATTTATCCAAACTCCATAGGGCTATTGTATTCTGCCTTTACGTATTTCTTGGGATTCAAAGTGAACTCTGATGAATACAAGGTCATGGGATTAGCACCATACGGCAACAAGGATTCGGAAGAAACAAATCGCTTTGTCAGTATAACTAAGGATAATCTTGTAGAGATCCACGAGGATGGAGGTATTGTGCTCAATACAAAGTACTTCTCTTTCATGTATTCCGATAAGATGGTCAATGACAAGAAGTGGGAAAGGTTATTTGGTATCAGTAAACGAAATGTTGGAGAAGAAATTACCACATCTCACAAGAACCTTGCTTTGGCAATACAGTCAATTACGGAAGAGATTTTCTGTAAGTTGGCAGTTACTGCAAAGAACGTAGCGGGCAAGACCAATTTATGTATCTCGGGCGGTTGCGCTTTGAATTGTGCCGCCAATGGTGTATTACTAAAGACTCACTTGTTTGACAACATATATGTGCCTTATGCTCCTGATGATTCTGGATGTGCTATTGGTGCAGCATTGGTTTGCTCATTATTGATGAATGGTAAGATTGAGGATACTTCATTCATAGGTCCTGAGTATAATGATAATCGTATAGTGGCAGCAATTGAACAGAATGGATTGATATACAAGCATCTTAAAGATGCAGAGTTGTGTGATGAAGTAACAGAACTGTTGCATGAAGGAAAAGTCGTTGGTTGGTACCAAGGCAGAATGGAGTTCGGACCACGAGCTTTGGGTAACAGAAGTATTCTTGCAGATCCGAGGAATGCAGAGATGAAAGACAAGGTCAACTCCAAGATTAAATTTCGTGAAGAGTTCCGTCCGTTTGCACCTGTAATACTGGATAAGTATGCAGATGAGATAATGGAACTACACGGAACGGAAAGCGAACACATGATGTTCACCTACACGATGAAGAAAAAGGGATTTGATGCAGTCACTCATGAAGATATGAGTGCAAGAACTCAGATTCTACATAGAGAATATAATAACAAGCTATACAAATTGCTTGAAGTATTCTATGAAAAAACAGAATGCCCGATGTTGCTGAACACAAGTTTCAATGTCATGGGTGAACCGATAGTATGCACTCCGGAAGATGCAATTAGGACTTACTTAAACTCTGGTTTGGATGCTTTGGTAATAGGTAATAATTTAATAAAGAAGTGATATGGATTTAATAAAGGAACTGTTTATATACATATACTCACAACGGAAATGGTGGCTTGCACCAATCATTCTGTTGCTGTTGATAGTTGGGCTATTCGTAATCTTTGCGGATTCTGCAATAGCGCCATTCATTTACACATTATTCTAATGAAAAAAATTGCACATATCAGATCCGTTGGAAAGATTATAAATAAGGCTATTGTTACGGTCTTGTTGACACTTGTGTGGTTATTTGTGATAATGCCATATCATATATTCATGCACAGTAACAGAGGAGGTAGATGGATTACTTTCAACAAAACTTATAGTCAAGATGATTTTATTCACATGGGATAAAACATTGGATTATGACAAGAGAACAAATAGAGGACATCATTGAAAGGGCAGAACACTCAACAAGGCAAGTGTTTATTATGTTAGGTGTTATCATCGTAAGCATCCTGCCCCCTAAATGTTTATGCAGACTTATACCGTTTACAATAAAAATGGCATATGGGATGATTAGAGTCTATCATCTTCATATACCATTTTATTTTTAGGGACATTTACTGAATATCCTTACTTAGATTTATTTTCCTTCTCTCTCATTTCCTTTACCTTTTCAACTCCCGGCATCTTTTTAGCCAATACACTTTCTCCTGTAGGAAAGTAAAGCGGAAAGATCTGCGATAAGAAACTTACAATATCACTACGCTTCTTACCCATGTTGAAAAAAGCGGAACAAACAAAGTACATAAGAGCTTGCTGACTACATGTATCTTTTAACTGAATGGTTATTGAGGGAGTGATTATCAAATCGTGTTCTGCAAATGCGCAAGCACTGGCAAGAATAGCTTCCTGTTCTTCTTCGGTAAACATCTTTATTTTTCCAGCCAACCATTCAAGCTCTCTTTGCTGAAGTGCTTGTTGCTTTTCGTTTTGATGCTCCAATAGGATTGCTACATTTTTTTGTTGCTTTTCTGTCAAGGCGTTTTCTAATGCTTGATTCTTTCGTTTAAGAACGTTGAATTTCAGCAAAGCAGCAATGTACATACAGAAATATCCTACTGCAATATCGAATATTAGGACAAGCAGATAATTGTTACTTGAGTTTTGTGTGTCACCAGTCATATATTCACTAATAGGGATTACAGCTAATAGCATGATGATGGCTATTGCATAAAGTACCCTGTATCGCATCTTGTGGCTTACTTGCGGTAAAGAGGCAAACAAAAAGGCGATAATCAAAACGGCAATTATTGCACTGAATGGTATGAAAGATGTCTCCATAGTTTTATTGCTCAGTTTGAGGGTTAACAATAATGCGCCAATAGCCACCATGGTCTGCTCCTTCACGAGACAAAATCCCCATAGAACGAAGCTTTGAAATATGTTTTTCTACGGCTCGGGAGCTTATTCCTATTTTATAGGCCATTGCTTCTGCAGACATTGATGGGTCGGAAATGACGAAATCAATAATCTTTTGTGCGGTTTTCCCAATGCTTTTAGATTTGTTTTTCGAATCTCCGAACTTTTTCTCCGAACCTTTTGGGATTATCTCCGAACCTTTCTCCGAACTTTCTTGCGTATCACCAAAGGTTTTCACCGAACTTTTGCTGTTTCCACCGAACTTTTCCACCGAACTTTCTTCGTTTTCAGGGTACTTTTCGAGGGTACTGTTTACCCTGTTAGCCACTTCCTCAACAGGTATTCTTCCGTTGTCACCCCAGTTCAGATTATAGAAAGTGGTGTAGAAAGAAGTCGCTTCCGTTTGATATTGAGGTTCTTTGCCTTGCAGGAAATTGGGTAGTTTTTCCGTAAGCTCCCGCATTTTGCGTAAACCGGAGCCACGTTTCTCCATATAGTCCAACTGTGTGAACATGTCTGCAATGACAGGGTTGCGGCGCATGGACGGCACTTTGTATATGTCACGGTCTTGAATCTGTGTACCGTCAAGCATTGCGCCCGGTGATACTAGTTCTACTCGGTCATCGTAAATGTCAATATGTACTTCACCACCCATCACGGTGTAATCCCGATGGATAAGGTGGTTTACCAATCCTTCGAAGATGGCACGGTCTGAATAGTCGGGGAGGTTTAGACGATAGTTCGGCATCTTCACCCAACCACTCATGGTATAGTTCTTGATGAAGTCCATGCCGTATTTCAATAGCAATACAAGGTTAGCCCGATGCTCTACGGAACTGATGGCATCATCTTTATAGAGTCCAGTCCAACGGGTACAGAAAATACGTGATTGGAATACGGTACAATTATCCACAAACAGCAATCCGGCATTGGTCAGTTTGCCATCAGGAGTTACCAGTCCAAATGATTCCAAATATTTGTCATTCCATTCCTGATGGGTTTGCTCACGGAAGGTATTGGCAAGGATAACAAAAGAATGCTTGCTGGCATCCACTTGGGTAGGCAGTGAATCCCAAGTCATGTGCGTACCTTTCAATACCAATGAAAGAAGTTGTTGCGAATTACACTCCACGCTTTCATTGCCAATTCGCATATATGCGGTACGTGTTCCATCCTGATAGTAATAATAAGGTGTAAGCGTTCCTGTCTTTACTTTCACTTCAAGCAGGGTATGCCCTTCGTGTTCTATCGGAATAAGTTGAACTTCCGGCACAGGGTCAAGTCGTGCCTTTATCATTTCACTGATAAAATCAGCATCGGCTTGTGGATTCTCCAACCCTACAATTACGCCGTCATCATTCACTCCATAAAACAAACTGCCACCGTCCGTATTGGCAAAAGCCGACACGGATTTAAGCCACGACTTCACTTTCTTACGTTCCAGCATTTCCTTGAAATCGTAAGCTGAGCATTCTGTTATCAATGTATTGTTATGTATCTGCATTATTCGTATAATATTTAATTCTTATCACAAAGGTAGTGATAATATGATAATTTCAAGTGTTTTAACTTACAAAGAAAGTCTCAAGTCTGCTAAGAGAACAGCCGTTTCCGTTTCATCTTTCGGTGCATCTTTGGGCTTCCATGCCACAACAAACCGTACAGATGCGGATTTCACCTTGTAACCTCTTTGTTCCCATTCAGATAACGTGCCCTGCATTCTTGATGATAATTTTGCTATAGGTTTATCGGTCGATGAACTATACAAGAAGAAATCATTGTAAATTAAAGAATCTCCTCCTCTTAGTGCTAAAACCTCTTGTTTCCGTTCTTTGAAGAATCCCAAATTGACATCTTTGTGAGAGAGTTGCAGTACAATTTCTTCAGGCATGTCATATTGTCGCTGATCTATAAGATAGCGGTCTGCACTCAAATGATTGAAACAATCACCGTTTGTATGTATGAACAGCCTGTTTTTCGCACGGGTTATTCCTACGTAATATCGACGCATCAGATGGGCATCCTTTACATAATTGTCGGATATGAGCATATACACATCGTCAAACTCTCTGCCTTTGGCCTTGTGAATAGTTGATACCACAACGTCGGCTCCTGATGTGTCGCAAAAGTCTTCCACTGACGACTCAAATACAAACTCCTTGAAGTCACTGAAATATTTTGTTTTGTTGGTTTGTTCAAACAGTTCCACACACCGCTTCACATACATCAAGCTTAGACTTCTGTCATAAGTAGAGAAGGTGTTATGCTTGGCTTCTTCCCACAGTTCTTCCGTGATTAACGGTGTTTTTATCCGCTTGTTTATATACCTCAGGAAATATCTCATTTCGGCCATATTCCAAAAACGTAGGTCGTCCATTGATTGTATCAGTTTACTGTTTATGCCATGTTTCCGCAAAAGAGCCATCAGGATAACGGCCTCTTCATTTGTTTGGGTCAGTACACAAGAAGTTCCTTTATCCCTATGTTGAAGCAAGTTTTCGACGAGCGGCTGATACATATATTCCGATTGATAGCGTATCACTTCAACCCAACCCTTTTCTTTTCTCATGGAGATAATTGGTGTACTTTTTATCCTTTTATGTATATTTTTCAAGAATCCGTTGGCAAAATCCACCGGCTGGCGCGCACTGCGGTAATTTTCGGTCATTTCGACAAACGTGCTTCCGCTTTCTTGCGCCAGTCGGTACATATAACCGGAATCGGAACCGCGGAATTCATAGATGTTCTGGTCATCGTCTCCCACTGCTATCACACGCATCTCCTCATTATTAGCCATTAAAGCCTTTACAAGCGCATGCTCTTCAGCTCCCATATCCTGAGCCTCATCTATGACTAACACCGTCTTGCCAATCTTATTGGGTTCTACTTCTCCTTGACATATCATCTCGGCTGCATTTGAAACGACATTTCTTGATTCTTCAAGATTTCCTATCCGTCCCAGGAGGTCAAAACAATAGGAGTGGAATGTTTTTATTTCGACAAAGTGGGCGGCGTTGCCTATCAACTCCATGAGCTTTTGTTTGAATTCCGTAGCGGCTGCCCTTGAAAAGGTTAGCATCAGGAGCTGTTCGTGTTTCACATCTTCAAGTAGCAGAAGTGAGGCCAGTTTGTGGACCAATACACGTGTCTTTCCACTACCTGGGCCGGCTGCGACTACAATGCAACGTGAACCCTTATCGGAAATAATATCCATTTGCCGTTTGGATAATTGTCCGAACAATTGTTTGTACTTCTGTGGTGTCAAGTTACGTTGTATCTCGTTTGCTCTGTCTCCTTTGAAATATTTTATGACAAACTTTCTGTAGTCCATTTGGAAATAGTCCTGAACATATTGCAAGGCCGCATGATAATCTCTTACCATCAGATTGGCATATTCGCCTACAATATGCACTTGCTGGATTTTCAACTTGTAGAATTCGTTGAGCATCCGATAGTCGTCTTGCTTGTATCTCGACTTGTTGTCCTTTATTCTTTGGATATTCATGGCATTATAAAGTACCAAAAATCCGCCTTCAAGTTTTAGTGAACCGATTTTCGACAAATACAGAAGTGCTTCTTCCACGTCTTCTAATTGAATGTCATCAAGTCTGCTGAAAAGGGATTGAGTGCTTGACTTTATTCGGTTCAGAAGTTCTACCACGGAGAACTGGATGGCTTTACCGGGCATGTTTTCCTTTTCTGCATAAGAAGCTGATTGATATAGCCATTCCACGGCAAAACGGCTTATCTCCAATCGCTTCTCAAAGCGTCTCATAGTAGACTCCAAGTCTGCCTGGCGACTTATTTCCATATTGCGGACCGCATCTTCTTTCTTACGGGTGTACCCCTTGATGGTGAGGAAATAGAGCAGCGTCCGGATATCTTTTTCTTTGGATGTGCTGATTCCGTCGTTCACGGCATTTTCATTCAGTTGCTTGCATGATATTCGTAAAGTTCCGTCGGGAATATGATTAAGGATGTATTGTTCAAGTTTTGCAAAGCGTTCGAGGAGAATTTGTGACTTTCGTTCCGAATCACCTGCATCCTGCAAATAGGCAGATATATCTTTACTGTCTGCCAATATACCTTCCTGTCGCATGCGCTCCACTACAGATATAACATCTCTTTTGCTTAGTCCCAAAATGTCTGCCAGATAATCGATTCGTGATTCTGCTTCCGAATCCTGAGCCTTGGCGATATGTTTTTGAGAAATCAATGACTTGATGATACGGACTGCCTTTTCTATTTCATCGTTGCCAAAAAGTAGTGATGCTGCTATGCGTTCTCTTGCTTCGTCCATATTCTTTACCGTTATTCCCGTGGCATATACATGAGGTACATTGTTTCCTCTTACCAAGTATCCGCTTTGTTCCAAAGCTGCTAATGCTGTCCGTACACGGGTCTCAATGTCAGATACCGAATCATCCCATCCTGCTTGCCGGGCAATTTCCAACGCAGAACAGTTGACTTTCATACGGTGTTTGGTAAGGTCTTTGACGGCTTTCCATACCTGTTGTATTTCACTAATGCTAAGTTTCGTTTGGTTTAGCAATATAAAATGCTTGTCCAAATCATTGTCACTGTAAAGCACATAACAACGTGCGCTAAGACCAGGATCACGACCTGCCCTGCCAGCTTCCTGTACATAATTCTCCAGCGAATCGGAAATATCATAATGCACTACAAGACCGACATCTTTCTTATCGACTCCCATACCAAATGCAGACGTGGCCACGATGATGTGTGCCTGATCGTTCATAAAAGCATCTTGGTTGGCAATTTTTTCATCGGCTTCCATTTTCCCATTGAAAGGGAGTGCCTTGTAACCGTCACGAGTCAGTTTTGCAGCCAGTTCCTTTGTCCGTTTGGTGCGTGACACGTAAACAATTGTCGGACAATCGGCTTCTGCTACAAGTTCTCTCAGTTTTAAATATTTGTCATTGTCATTCTCTACATGTATGACGGAATAGTGTAGATTTGTTCTTGAGGCTGTTGATGCGAATAATTCCAAGTTCAAATCCAAAGTCTGCTTGAAATAGTCACAGATGTCTTGGATTACTTTCTGTTTTGCCGTGGCCGTGAAACAGGATACAGGAATCGGGGTTTTGCATTTTTTCTTTTGCTGGTATTTTTGGATGAATTTGCCAATGTAGAGATAGTCAACTCTGAAATCCTGCCCCCATGAAGAAAAGCAGTGCGCTTCGTCTATCACAAACCTTACAACGTGGCGCGCCATCAATATTTTTTCGATTGTTTTTGAACGGAGCATTTCGGGAGAGATATACAACAACGAGGCTTCTCCGTCTTGTACTCTTTGTATGGACAGTGATCTTGTGATAGGGTCTAACATCCCATTTATGGTTACGGCATCCGTGATTCCTCTGTCGGCAAGGTTGTCTACCTGGTCTTTCATCAAGGACTGTAAGGGGGAGATGACAACCGTAAGCCCGTGCACGGAGTGTCCCGCCATGAGTGCAGGCAGTTGAAAGGTAAGTGATTTACCACCGCCGGTAGGAAATATTGCCAGCAGCGATTTCCCTTTTACCGCAGCTTGGGCAGCACGTTCTTGCAGTGGCTCGCCTTCGTATGTTCGGAAGCGCTCATATCCGAAAAATGTTTTTAGGTTATGGAGCACATCCAATTGCGTATGGCAGTAGTCGCAGCCTTCTTTGCAAGTAGTGTGTCGCAGGAGTTTTATGATAAATTCCACTTCCGGATAATTATAAAGTACCCATCCGGGAGTGATGGAGCGGTAATCGGTGGTGTCAATCAGAGCCAATGCGTATGCCAATCCGCATGGATATTGGTTGATGAGCATGTGAAGATCGGCATGTTGGCAAATCTTTCCGGCATAAAGTTCTTTAATAAGTTCAGGTATTCCTTTATGGATATACTCCGCACTTACCATACTGAGAAATCCTTCAAATTCCTTCTTGTCCTTCAGCAGCGATGCAAATAGTATACGCTTTTCTTTCGGTAATGAATGCCAGCATGCTATTTCATCCAACAATAAGTCTTTTGCTTTCTTGCAATCGTTCACCGGATTGTTCATTTGTTCGCTCATCAGTTTGTCATCTTTCACAAGCCTGTGGTAAGGGCGTTCAGGGAACAGTAAAGGCGAAACATAAAGTGTATCAACTAAAATCCAGCGGCATATTTTGTCCGTAAACAGGTATTTAGCATCATGGTGAACGATATTGTGTCCGCAGATGTAGTCTACATCGTTTAAGAAAATGAATAGTTCTTCTTTTGAGATTTTATGAAATGTCGTGTTATCATGCTTGAGGGCTCCTATATCATGGGTTCTATGGTCTTTCAAGCCTATTTCAACATCTACTATGGCATAATTGTGGGCACTACATGGTACAGAGGTGGTTTTATTGCCGATGATATTGTTTCTATCCTCGGTTTTCTTGATTCCTATGAGTTTGCTCCATATTGACATATCTCAATATAATAAATAGTTTTACAACTTGAATTTGTTATGTATCTGCATCGTTTTCTTATTGTTGTTTGGGTATAACATCCCAATATCATACACAAAGGTAAGGATAAAACCGAAGAATCTGTTAAAAACATCGCTTTCTTTTGATTTTTATGCGTTTACATCTCGTTGTTTATGAATAAAAATCCTACTTTTGTGAGCAAGAGCGTGTGTTGCTTATGAATGCTTATTTTCGGGTTTGCGTTATATTTGCAACACGTGTACGTAAGTCGCTGATAGATATATTACGTTGATTTTGAGGAAGTCAAATGATTCCGATAAGGAAACAGATAATAAACAATAAGCAAAAGCGTGCAGCTCTGGTGAGTTGCACGCTTTTGTGTTTCAGGGGGAGGGTATGAGCTCGCTTGACTGCATCACAAGTAGTCCTTCTTATCAACCTTATAGTTTTCGGGAGACACAGAATAAAGTGTTAATCGTCTAAATTCTCAAATTTTGAATACTCTCCATTAAACTTCAAACGCACGATTCCCGTATCTCCATTCCTGTTTTGAGCAATAATAATTTCTGCTGTACCACGTAAGTTATTTCCTTCTGTATTCAGCTAATTCCTTTTTTAGACTTCCTATGATTGTTTCCGGTACGGAACGAGAGGAGGGAGATTAATGGCTTGTATGTGAGAATGAGTATCTCCTTTTTAATTTCAGTTCAAAAAATGTTTCCATTGTTTTTTCTTTATTGTTGTTGAAATAAGTCTTGATATAGACTTACATTATAGTATGTTGTATAATCTGTTTTCAAATACAGGTTTCCACATTCATGAGTATGTCCGAATAGGTGGACTTTTGGTGGATGCTTTGAGATGGCTTCTGCAAGAAGTGAGCAACCATGTCCATTATCTAAGTAACCTTTTGCCGCTCCATGTGTGACAAGTATATCCAAACTGTCAGGAATACTCAACGGGGTATGCAACCAAGGTCTGGCCTCAATGGAGTAGAAATTCAATCCACTAAAAGAAAATCCATTGTTCAACAAAAGTTTCACATTGTTCGGTATCTGTTTTTGAACGTCAGCAATCGGATATATGTCAAATGACAAATCATGGTTTCCGGGTACGAAGAGTCGCAGCAGTGCAGGAATGTTAGAATACCATTCCATAAATCGGGCAAAGTTGTATTCATCGGTTTCTACATCGCCTGCACAAATCAGAATATCCGTATCAGGCGGAATTTGAACTTCTTCGTGCTTCCCATGTGTGTCAGAAAATGCGAAGATATTAAAACCTTTATATCGAATCATCATATCGGCAGTGCTATTTTATTTTTCAATAGATATTCGTTCCCGGAATTGCCCTGGTTGTAATGGGTGAATTGCCCGGCATATATTTTCTTCTCATACTTCTGCGCAAACCTTACGGTGTGCATGGTTCCGCTGTGAATAGGGCATTCCGCCACAATCAACTTCTGGCATAAAGCGGCCTGTAAGCGATTACGGGCTATCAATCGTGTGGGATTGGCTTTCACGCCAATTACTTGCTCGGACAATAGAAGACCTTCATTTTGAAGAATCCTATCTTGCAGTGGCTTGTTCTCTTTGGGATGAGTAATATCCAACCCGGAAGCCACAATAGCGATAGTTTTACCATTAACAGAAAGACATCCTTGATGGGCAGCAGTGTCGCAACCTAAAGCCATACCGCTGATAACTACTTCTCCATTCTTTGCACATTCTACCGCACAATTATAGGCAATATAACAGCCTTTTTCCCCGGCTTTTCTTGCTCCTGCGATTGCAACGGCTTTTCTGTCCAATAAATCCATATTTCCCAATAAATGAATGAGTGGAGGACAATCTTCTCCTATGACACGTAGGCATTGAGGAAAGTCGGGATGATGGAAGGGGAATGAACAGATACCCAACCTTTCTTGCTCTTTTATCCGTGACTTGGCCTTGTTCAATAGCTCTTCCAAATCATCCCGTTCTTTCGCTATATTATTGAAGAAATTTTCATCAGCCCGGAATATTTCAGATGCTTTTACGCCCAGCCATTGTAGACATAAAATCTGTTCTACGTTCAATCTTTTTCCCATGCCCAATCAGTATAGAGTACCTTTATATAAAGATGGCGTAGCTTTTGCATTGCCCAGGCAGCACAACGTAATATCACCGTCGTATTCACATTCAACAGTGAAGAAGCCAAGAGCATCCGGTTCGCAGGTTACTATTTCGTATTTACACACCTGTTGTCCACAATGAACAATAGAAGTACTGTTCAACTGAGAACGAATACTCACTTTGCAACCAAACTTCTCGGCTATCATGTCTTTGTTCCTTACATTTTTTTTACCGGCAACCGATTTTGATAACCATTCCTCTATGGTTACATTTGCAGGTATTTCAGCTTTTATAAATCCTTTCAAATCACAATAATAATCTGTTCCTAAATCCTCGAATTGAATGATGTTTATCCTATATTTCGCTCTTGGTACATTGAGTATATCTTCAGAGATGATTTCACCGGTAATGTTGCATTCCTCGATAATGGTTTTCAGAATGTCTATGGTAGAGATGGAAAGCGAATCCACCATTTTCAAGATACTTTCCTTTAAGGACATATTAGTAAGGTGGTCATCTATCACATCATTCACCGCCTTTGCCGAGAGGTTGGAGAACTCTTTGATGTAGCGTATCCGTCCGGGGCGACCCAACAGGTTCTCGTCGATATTCAATTCGTTAGTCGTAAGGATATACAATTTTCGTTTGCTATTATATACTCCGTCTATCATTTTCAGCAATACATCTTCCTCTTCATCAAAAGTTTTTTCCGCTTCGTCTATCAGTATGATTGCTTCGAAACACAGTGATTGAATGAACTCCAGCATACCATCCATCGGTTTGGAAATGACAATGACAGGCAGTCCGATTTTGTTGCAGAGCAACTTGGCGGCAATGGTTTTGCCCGTTCCTTTTATACCGTTGAAGATAACACCGAGATTCTTATTATTCTTGACAAACAATTCCGAAGTCCATGTTGTGATAATCCGTTTCATCACATCTTCGCATTCGAGGTCATATATCTTGAAACTGAACGCAAAGGTTTCGTCTATCTTCTCCAATCCAAGTCTTCCGGTGTTTGGTTCTTTATAGATTCGGAATACTCCATTGCCGGGTGTTGACATCAAAGAGGCATAGCCGGGTATAGGGAAAAGAATGCCGCCTTGGTTTATCCATTTCTGTTTCTCGATTATTCTTAAATCTTCTTTTTGCAATTTGTTCGTTCCCGGATATTCGTATTCTTCTTTGGTGAGCATATAAACCTCTACATCTACCAATTCATCACAGCCGGTAATGCCATGCTCCCGTTCCAATCCTTTGAAGATAAAACCACTTTTGATTGCCACCCTGCGCGAAGCGTCGTTGCGAGGGAAGACTGTTATAACGAGTGTACCTACACAGCATTCATTGAAGAGGTAGGGTAAGATAGATTTTATGGTTTCTGTCATATACCCATTCCCTCGTGCTTCTTTGTGGAGGAAATAGCAGATTTTATAGTTTGCAGCGTTTCCGTTCGTTTCTTGAAGTGAGCAAGGATATAACTCAAATACGCCAATCACCTTTTGTGCTTCTTCCTTTTTGGTAATGACAAACAGGTTACCGGTAACCAGCTCTTTCCGAATTTTCCCTTCTGCTTCGCTCGGATGGCTCATCGGGGAGAAACCGGTTTGGAGAGCGGTCTGTTCGTCACTCATCAGTTCATAGACGCCTAAAGCATCTGTTGTTTCTGCATTTCGGATGCAAAGTCTTTCTGTTGATATTTTCATACTTATCATAATTTTTGTTCTTGCATTAATAAAATTGAATCGACCATCAGAAACCGGAACTTGGGATTTCTGACGGTCGATTCAATTATATACAAGTTGAGATGAAAATTTCAGAATTGAGAAAGAAAATGCAGAATTATCTGGAGATAATCTTTTCTATATCTTCCTTGATGGCATTCAGCACCTCGCTCACTGTTGCATTTTCCTGTATTTTCTTTGATTGATACAAAAAACGGTCACCATATTTATTATAGGTACGGGTTCCATCTTTGTGCTTCCTTGCTTCTATCTTTTTATTCGCATCTATACATATGGAGGGAAATTCAACAGCCTCATCATCGAATTGGAAGAATGATTGTGGGATTTTCTCATTTTTTGTATTTTCCCAATATTCTTCGTGCGTAGCAGGCTTTTCTCTTATCCATTCTATACCGCGGCAATACCTATCTCCTTGGAGTTGCACCAGTAAGATGTATTCATTGTGAATTTTCACTTTTGCTTCCAACAAACCTTGTCCGTGAGTAAAGCCCCAGTTTGTATAGACTTTATTCGAGTTAGTTTCCTTGCCTTTTATCTCCTCTATGTTTAATCCGGAAATAGTCCGTACTTTCAACAAATCATTTAAATGCTGATTGAGTTTGACACATAGTTGCGAGTACCATATCTTGTCTTGCAAATCCCCAATCCGTAGTTCATTGCAATACTCTTTGTTTGTCTTCGCTAACAAGAACGTGTCTCCTTCATTTACTTTCCAACTTTGAGCAAGAGTATGCAAACTCTGTATAAATAGACAATAATCTTCAATTAAAGCCCGATGGTATGGTTCTTCCACATCATTTTTTTTGTTCTTGCTTATGGTTATGGTTATGGCTTCGTACAACTGCTTGTAACTGCAAATCTTCCATTTTCCTTCTTTTTCAATATCTTTCTTGTCTGGAAACTCTGTTGCCAGCGATAATAGTATCAAGTTATCTTCCGGCGTGGGTTTTAACTTAGCTGCATATTCATCCAACTGGTTTTTACGAGGAATGCTCTTTACTTTGTTCTCCAATACAAACGGGATATGCTCACCATTACACAGCTGTACGCATAGGTCTAAATTCAACAGTTCTCTTTTTACTTTCCATGCTTTGGATTTCCATTTTACACTACATCCTAATTCCTCGAATATTGCTATGAACAGGTCAGGGTATCGTTCTCCTATCCAAGACAGGAAATTGCTATGAAACAATTCCTTGGAGGACAATGACAAATTGAATAGCGGTGATGACAGGAGTTTTTCTTTTATCTCTTCTTTCATGATTTTATGTATTAGTGGTACAACAATATCTTTTGTAATCTCAAAATTCAGCCGATGTTCTCCCTCGAACCATCTTGCATTGTCTTTTTTGTAATGGGCAATAAATTCATCATGCCCATGTACTAAAGTGTCGTTCTTACCGAACAAGGCGTATGTCTTGTTTTGGTCAAATGGTGAGAGGTCCTCAAATTGGCATTTTTCTATTGCTTGATAGGCATCACATAATTCGGATGTGATTTCGTACTGGGTTTTGCCGTCTTGGCGGGGATTCAGAAATTCATGAACACCAATCTGGGTGCGCATGAATTCGGAAACGTGAAAAGCCGGGTTGACCAGTATTTTGCGATAACCTCTGAGCTGTCCGGCAAACATGCCGCCCATGGATGTGCCGATGATTATATTCGGATGCTCTTTTTTACACAGAGAACGTAGCATATCAAGAGCTTCGTCTGGAAGAATGGGCAAGTCGGGAGACAAGATTTCATAATTCGGGCAGAACATCCGCAAATTCTTTGCTGTTGATGATGAGCCGGAAGATGACAAACCATGTATATACAATATTTTCTGTTTCATACAAATAGTTTTTTATTCAAATATATGCGCCAGAGCTGGAAAATTTCAAAGTCGTACAACTTTAACATATCTTTAACATAATGGTTGTCTATAGTTGATTTTCCTTTTCCCTTATCTCCCGAATCTTTTCCAGTCCCGGCATTTTCTTTGATAATGCACTCTCACCAGCAGGGAAGTAGGATTTTAAACAATACAATAAACGGATAGACCGCCCCTCAGATAAGGGCAAAACCGGAAGATTGTATAGGTAGAATCCGTGTATGCCCCATGCTTTTTATCACGGAGGTTTATGTAAAACCTTGTCCCGCGCACGTGGGCTCGTCGGTTCGCGCATGTGTGCCCGTCGGTTCACGCACGTAAACCGGCGAGCCCACGTGCATGGGACGAAGCTTTGTAATAAGGTTTCGGGAATTATGCATCAAGCTTCTCTGCATTACACATAGGGCATCAAGGGAAAAAGTACCCGTGTTCGGGGAGCAAAAGCCACACTTCCGGCACTGTATGCAACGGGATTTCCCCCCTAAATGCAGTATTTGCACGAGGAAAGTGAAGAATAAGCCCCAAATCGGTGTTAATAGATGTTATTTTGATATGATTGAAAATTGGGTAAAAAAGCATTGCTAAGTTCTTACTATCAGATGATTAAGGCTGTAAATGAGAAGAAAAAGTAGTGCTGGCAACCGTTTTGCCAGCACTTGCCAGCACGGTTGCCAGCACTGCTGTAATGCCGATGAACAGGGCGATACAAGCAATCAGTGCTGCGTGCTGGCAAAATTGATGATTTTCAAAAACTGGCTGCTGAAGCTTGAGCGGGGGGATTAACATGAACTATGTACCAGCAATGTTTCACCTTTTCTTTATAACACTATTCACCACCCGTATGGAGGAAACCAATTTGTTTGTCGAAGTAAATACATCCACATTCCAAATATGGGATGAACGTCCTTTGTGCAGGATAGTACCTACTGCCCTTACAGTATCTCCCTCGTGTGCAGAGGAAATGTGGTTTCCACTGACTTGCATTCCCACGACAATTTCGTCGGGTTCGCAGATTATCATGGAGCCGAGTCCTGCGACGGTTTCGGCCAAAGCGAGGGTGGCACCGCCGTGCAAGATGCCGAAAGGTTGGCGGGTACGGTGGTCTACCGGCATGGTTGCTTCTACACGTTCTTCCGAAGCGTACGTATATTGGATGCCCAAGTTTCCCATCAATGCGTGGCGTGCCCGTTCGTTCAGCAAGTCGAGGGGAATCTCTGCCGCATGTACTTCTGCCAATATTAGTTTTTCTACGGCCAGAGCCACTCCATCTTCTGCATTCGATGTGGTCACATAGTCTGCACAGACTTTTACCGAGTCTTGTGAATGTCCCATAGCTACCCCCATGCCGGCCAATTGGAGCATGGTCACATCGCATACGCCATCTCCAATGGCGATGACTTCTTCCCGTTTTACTCCCAAATGTTCTAACAGGACGCCTAAGGTATTTGCTTTATCGACTCCGCAGGGCACTACTTCTAAGAAGTAAGGCTCGGAACGGAATGTGTCCAAAGTTCCGGCCAGACGCCTTTTCCAATGTTGTTCCAGCCCGACCAAAGCTTCCTCCTTATTGCTCACCAGCATACATTTGCATGGTGCAAAATCTATGGCAGTGGAGAATTCTTCTTCTCTGATTATTCTCAAGTTATTCAGTTGGGCTTCACGCTTTATGTGTTCATTGTTCGGACTGTCTGTTATGATGTTGTCATCATGGTAGGTAAAGATGGCAAAACCGTTCTTGCGGGCTTTCTTTTCCAGATAAGGCAGCATTTCCGGATTGATGCGGCGTTCAAACAGTATTTCTCCGTTCTGCGCCTTTATTATCTGGCAACCATTGTAGGAGAGTACGAATCCTCCATAATTACCTAGTTCAAGGACCTTGGCCAATGGCATCAGCCCGTAAGTCGGCCTACCGGATGCCAAGACTATGCGCACTCCCATTTGCTGTACCTTCAGCAAAGCTGCTAATGTTCTTTTACTGATTTCTCTTTCATCATTGAGTAGCGTTCCGTCTACATCAAGAACCAATAATTTATATTTCATGGCAACTCAATTTTGGGGTTATTATGTTACAAAGTTAGAAAAATGACTGTTAAAACGGTAATATTCGTTTTATTGTTTACTGAATTTTCTTTTATTTATTCTATCTTTGCCTGCGTTTTGTTCCGCATTCTCTATCCGGAGAAGCGGATGAAAAGGGAATCGGGTGAAAGTCCCGAACAGTCCCGCTGCTGTGAGTTCCATGTTCGGTGTATCATACTTGTGCCACTGTCTTTCAGAAAGGATGGGAAGGCGATGCACCGGGAACGAGTCAGAAGACCTGCAAAACAAAGTCGAAAAATTGTCCATTCGAGGAAAGTGGGCAGTGCGCAAATGGTTTTAAGATAATCTTCAATTATTCTATGTCAGGAAGGACTAAGGTACAATTGGTCTGTGCCGTTTTCTTGAGTGTAAGCATGTTCCGGCTCTCTGCCCAGGAAGTGGGGGGAGATACGATTACGGGGAAAGTGTATCAGATAGAGAAAGTGACAGTGACAGCACGTCGGTCACCCAACAAAGTAACTTCTGCCGTACCCGTACAGACTATGTCACAGCAGGATATCAGCCGGTTGGGAATACAGAATATGGCAGATGCCGTGCGGCGCTTTGCCGGTGCCAATGTCAAGGACTATGGAGGTATTGGAGGATTGAAAACGGTTTCCATCCGCAATATGGGGGCGGCTCATACGGCTGTCAGTTATGATGGGGTGGCGGTGAGCAACTGTCAGGCAGGGCAGATAGACATCGGACGTTTTTCATTGGACAATGTTTCCATGCTTTCGCTCGCCATCGGGCAGTCGGAGGACTTGTTGCAGTCTGCCCGCTTGTATGCATCGGCCGGTGTGCTGGGCATAGAGACGGAAAAGCCTCATTTTGACGATGGACGTAATGCCGCTTTCCAGGCACGGGTGCGTGGCGGTTCGTTCGGAATGGTCAGCCCTTCGCTGCGTTGGTGGCAGAAGTTGGGCGGTCGTACACGCGTGGCGGTAGATGCCGGTTATATGAGGGCGGACGGGAATTATCCTTTTACGCTGGTCAATGGCAAATATGTGACGGAAGAGAAACGTAATAACTCCGGCATCTATTCATGGCAGGGCGAAGCCACCCTTTATCATACGTTCAAGGATGGCGGTGAACTGGATGTGAAAGGCTACTACTTCTATTCCCGTCGGGGACTTCCGGGGGCGGTTACACTCTATAATCCTCTTTCCGATGAGACACTTTGGGATGAGAATACTTTTGTACAGGCACGTTATAGGAAGCATTTTTCGCCCCAATGGAGTTTGCAGGCGCAGGCAAAGTATAATCATGGCTGGAACAAGTATAAGGATGAAGGCAAGGAATATACCGACGGATATTATCGGGAAAATCACCGGCAAGACGAGTATTATATCTCCGCGACCGTTCTCTACCGTCCTCTGGAAACTTTGACCCTTTCGTTGGCGCAGGACGGAGTGATGAACAAGCTACGCAACAGCTTGCCGGAATGTCCTTTCCCCACAAGATATACTTCTATCAGTGCTTTCAATGCACGCTATCGGCAAGGATGGCTCACGGCCACCGCTTCGTTGGTGCATACCGCCACGTCGGAGCATACAGAGAAGGGTACGACTCCCGACGATTTCCATCGTTTTGCCCCTTCTCTGTCGGTCAGCATGCAGCCGTGGCAGGACGAGTCACTGTATCTCCGGCTGATGTATAAGAGTACGTTCCGTCTGCCCACTTTCAATGACCTCTATTACTACCGGCTGGGCAACCGCAATCTGCGGCCCGAGAAAGCGGACGAATATAATGTCGGTATCACATGGAGCAAATCCGGATGGGCTGTGTTCGATTATATTTCCTTTACGCTCGACGGTTACTACAACGATGTGACGGATAAGATTGTGGCTTTTCCCACCACCTATGCGTGGAAGATGGCAAACTACGGCAAGGTACATGCCGCAGGTGTGGATGCCACTTTGGCCGCCACTGTACCCTTGACAAAAAAAATAAAACTGGTTATGTCGGGCGGATATACGTGGCAGAAGGCCATTGACCTGACCGATGCCGATGCCAAGAACTATAAAGACCAATTGCCTTATACCCCTCTCCATAGCGGAAATGCGTCTGCCATTGTGGAAACGCCGTGGGTGAATGTGGGCTACTCGGTGGTGGGAGTGGGAAAACGCTACTATTTGTCGCAGAACCTTCCGGAGAATGAGATTGAGGGGTATTGGGAGCATACGATGAGCCTCTCTCATGAGTTTGCTTTGGGCAGTTGCCGACTCCGGTTGCAGGCTGAGATTATAAACCTGACCGATGAACAGTATGACGTGATAAAATATTATCCTATGCCGGGCCGTTCGTGGCGGCTGACGGGGACCTTTAAGTTTTGAGTCAGCCATTTATAAACAATAAGAAATAATTATAAACAATAACAACAGTGATTATGAAAGTAAGAAGTTTATTATTCGGTATGCTCTGCATGCTTGCTTTGGGTGCCTCTTTGGTATCTTGTAGTGACGACGACGATGATTCTCTGGATGATGACGGGTCGAAGGTGACACTGCCGCAGACGCGTGTCTATATTCTGAACGAAGGCTCTCAAGGGGCCAACAATGCAGGACTTGCCTTTTATGCACCCAATAAGGATGCGGATTTTATCAGTGATATCTACAAGACCCAAAACAATGCCAAGTTGGGTGACCTTGGTCAGAGCATGATTGAGTATGAAGATGAAATATATATAGCCGTTTATGGCTCTAATTATCTGACCAAGCTGAATGCTGCAGGTGTGGAGTTGAAACGTGTTTCGTTCGTAGGCGACAACGACCTCAGTGCTGGTATTCGCTATATAGATGCTGAGGATGGGTATATCTATGCTTCCTTTTGGGGAGGAGCAGTGGCTAAAATCAATGCGACAACGTTGGAGGTAGTGGATAAATTGACCGGACTTGGTGACAATCTGGAAGGTGTGGCAATCTGTGAGGACATGCTTTATGTTTCGAATAGTTGTACTGCTGACTATACTTATCACAATGATGTTAAAGTGATAGACTTGCGAACATTCACACTAAAGGAAACATTGACAGTGGCTTCCAATCCCAATACACAAATGCTGGAAGAGGACGACAAAGTGTTCCTCATTTCTGATGATTATTCTTCTGCAGAGGGCTATGTGCTGCAGATGATTGAGCCGGCCAAAGGCAACAAGGTTACCAAGATAGGCAATGCCACTTATATGGCTGCCAATAATGATATATTGTATCTGGTGAATTCAATGACGGACTGGAGTACTAAACCGGTTACAACTGTCAACACTTTCTTTACTTACAACATCAAGACGGGACAGATGAATAATGCTTCTTTCCTGAAAGATGCTCCTGCTGAACTTGTATCGAGTACATTGCATATGTTGACAATAAACGACAATAACGGTGATATTTATATCAGTACTTCCGATTTCATTACGAACGGTACCATCTACCGTTTCAAGAAAGACGGTACGTTCATAGAAAAGTTCGATGCAGGAGGTGTCAATCCTAATTCCGCTGTTTTCTTTAATTAATGTCGATGAAAAGGAACAGCTTTCTTATCTGCATACTCGCAGTCTTGCTTCTTTTCTCCTGCGGGGGAAGGGGCAAGACTGCCTCTGCTTTGCCCGACGGTGACACCATTCCCTTACGTTATGCGGAGAACCTTACCTTAGTGTCCTATCCCGACTATACCCTTGCCACCCTGCGCAATCCCTGGGATACGTTGCACACGCTGCATACCTATATCCTGGTTCCTAAAGACCGTGAACTCCCGGCACATCTTCCGGAAGGTACCGTGGTGCGTACCCCGCTCTCCAAATCGGTCATTTACTCTTCCGTACATTGCGGGTTGATGGATAATCTGGGCGTGTTCAGTAGTATCGGCGGCGTTTGCGACCTGAAGTACATTAAGCTGCCGGCCGTGCACGAGGCTTGCCGTCGGGGTATCATTGTCGATTGCGGCGATGGTATGAATCCCGATATGGAACGTATCATCGACCTGCATCCCGATGCCATTCTTCTATCTCCGTTCGAGAACAGTGGTGGTTATGGCCGTATCGAGAAACTGGATATTCCCATCATCGAATGTGCCGACTATATGGAAACTTCCGCTTTGGGCCGTGCCGAATGGATGTGTTTTTACGGGCTGCTCTTCGGGGCTGCGCCACAAGCCGACAGTCTGTTTGCCGAGGTGGATAGCTGCTACCGGCGCCTCAAGATGCGTGCAAAGCTTTCCTCCACCTCACTGTCCATTGTCAGCGAGATGAAAAGTGGTTCGGCATGGTACGCTCCGGGAGGGCGTAGCACTATAGGAAGGCTTTTTCAGGATGCTTGCGGGCGTTACGCTTTTGCCGACGATACCCACAGCGGTTCTGTTCCTCTGGCTTTCGAGACCGTTTTCGACAAGGCGGGCGATGCCGACGTCTGGCTGGTGAAGTACAACCGTGACCGCGATATGACCTACGCTGATTTGGAGGCGGATTATATCGGCTACACCGGTTTTAAGGCTTTCAAGACCCGGAATGTCTATGGTTGTAATACGGCGAAAGTTCCTTTCTACGAGGAGACTCCGTTCCGTCCCGATTATTTGTTATCCGACCTAATACAGATTCTGCATCCCGAAATAGGAGATTTGGGAGGTTTGCGCTATTTTTGCAGACTGAAGGAGTGATGAACACAGAGATACGGAACTTTTGTGAAAGTAATAGAAAACTCTGTGCCTCCGTGTCTCTGTGTGCTAAATAATGTAACTATGAGTAAAGGCTGGAAATATGGTATCGGGCTGGGAGTAGTAATCTTATTGCTTTTTGCGGGCAATCTGCTGGTGGGGTCGGTTTCGATTCCGCCTGCCGATGTTTTCCGTATCCTGCTCGGTGGAGAGGGGGAGAAGGCAAGCTGGAGCTTCATCCTTTGGGAATCCCGTTTGCCCCAAGCGCTGACGGCGCTGCTTTGCGGTGGCGCATTGGCTGTCTGCGGACTGATGTTGCAGACGGCTTTCAAGAATCCGCTGGCAGGACCATCCATTCTGGGCATCAACGCCGGGGCAAGTCTGGGAGTGGCCTTCGTCATGCTGCTGTTTGGCGGCAGCATCACGGCAGGGGTGTTCAGTCTGTCCGGCTTCTTCTCCGTACTGCTTGGCGCATTTATCGGAGCCATGCTGATTATGGCACTTATCCTTTTCTTTTCCACGCTGATAAAGAGCAATGTCATGCTGCTGATAACGGGTATCATGATAGGCTACATCGCTTCTTCGGCCATTGCCCTGCTGAACTTCTTTGCTACGGCAGAGGGGGTGCAGTCCTATATGATATGGGGGCTGGGCAACTTCGGTGGAGTTTCCCTACAGCAGATGCCGGCCTTTGCGCTGGTCACTATTGTGGGACTGTTCGGCTCATTATTGTTGATAAAGCCCCTGAACGCCTTGTTGCTGGGAGAGCGCTATGCCGAAAATCTAGGTGTAAATATCCGCCGTGTGCGCAACTGGCTTTTGATTATCACCGGGCTCTTGACGGCTGTCACCACCGCTTTCTGTGGTCCGGTCGCCTTTATTGGCCTGGCCGTGCCGCATGTGGCCCGCATGATATTGGGGACAGCCAATCACAATTCCCTATTGCCGGTCACCATCCTGAGTGGCGGTGCAGTGGCACTGCTTTGCAACTTGATTTGCGTCTTGCCCGGCGAAGCGGGTATTATCCCCTTGAATGCCGTCACGCCCATTATCGGTGCGCCGGTCATCATCTACGTTATTCTGAGCCAGCGGAAGCCCCAACAATTCAACTAAGCTATTGCCGACAGCTTGACAAGTTTTTGCCTTACTATTGGCAAGACTTTGCCACCGCGTTGGCAAACTTTTGCCATAGGCATGGCAAAGTTTTGCCAAACCTATGGCAATGTCTTGGCAAAATTTCTCTCTGATTATCAACGTGCTACTTTTTTTTGTATTTTTCTCTCCATTCTATAGGGTTTTATCTTCCTCACCGCTCTTATTAATAGAAACCCCTTAAAAACATGCCTTATGAAAAACTTTGTAGGATTTACACTTGGGTGTTTGTTTGCATTCTTATCTTCGGGTATCACCCCGTTGATGGCGCAGGACGCGGCAGTGAACGAGCTCGTCATCACCGGTACGGTCAAGAATAAGGACAGCAGGAAGAAACTCGAAAACGTGAACGTCTCTGTTGTCGGCAACAATATCGGAACGGTGACCAATGCCGACGGCACATTCTCCTTGAAAGTAGCGGAAGCGGAAGCTTTCCGTGGACTGGAAGTCTCCCATATCGGCTATCTCACTACACACCTCTCTCTGGAAGAACTTGAAAAAACGGGCGGGCTGACCATCTGGATGATACCGGCTCCCAATCTTTTGAGCGAGATTGTGGTCTATGGCAATAATCCCCGCGTCATAGTGGAAGAGGCCATCAAGAAAATTCCAGTAAACTATTCTGGCAATGACAACATGCTGACCGCCTTCTATCGGGAAACCGTGCAGAAGCGCCGCCGCTATATCAGCGTGTCCGAGGCAGTGATGGATGTCTATAAGACGGATTATAACTCCCGCGATGTGGACCGCGACAAGGTGCAGCTGCTGAAAGGCCGCCGCCTGCTGAGCCAAAAGCAGAGTGACACGCTGGCTGTGAAAGTGGTGGGAGGCCCCAATTTGTCCCTTTATCTGGACATTGTGAAGAATGGCGATGCGCTGTTGAGCACGGACAATCTGGACTATTATGAATTCCGTATGGAGGACCCCGTCAATTTGGATAACCGCATGCAGTATGTGGTCAGCTTCCGTCCGCGGGTCAGCCTGATGTATGCCTTGTTCATCGGGAAACTGTATATAGACTACGAACGGCTTTCCTTTACACGTGCCGAGTTTGGCCTGGACATGGCAAACCGGGTGAAGGCAGTGGAGGCCATTCTGCATAAGAAGCCCGTCGGCTTACGGTTCCGCCCGCAGGAAGTCACCTATCTGGTGACCTACAAGCAGCAGGGGGCCAAGACTTACCTGAACTATATACGGAATGTCATCCGCTTTAAATGCGACTGGAAAAAAAGGCTGTTCTCCTCCAGCTACACCGCTTTCTCTGAAATGGTGGTGACCGACAGGACGGAAAGCCCTCTCTCCGGCATCTCCAACAAGAACACCTTCAAACGGAAGCAGGTATTCTACGACCTGGTGGATGAGTACTGGAACGAAGACTTCTGGAGGAACTACAATATCATAGAACCTACGGAATCCCTGGAGAATGCAGTCAGCAAATTGCGGAAACAATCCAATTGATTATCTGATAGTTTTCCTTATATTTGGAGCAACCGAGAAAAAACACCGTGTATGCTGGACGAACTGATGATACTGGCCAGAATAAAGGAGGGCGATATAAAGGCGTTCGAAGGAATCTTCCGCCGGTATTATTCCCCTCTTTGCTGGTATGCTGCGGGCATCACGGGTGATACGGCGTCTGCCGAGGAAATTGTGGAGGAGCTGTTCTACGTGCTGTGGAAGAACCGGGAGCGGTTACAAGTATTCCAGTCCGTGAAAAGCTATCTCTACCGTTCTGTGAGGAATGAAGCCGTGCAGTTTTGTGAGCATCAGGAGGTCAAGGAGCGCTATCGGGCATCTGTCCGTACGGAGTCCGGGCCGGGCTATTCGTCCGACCCCCACGCGCATTTGGAGTACGAGGAACTACGGACTCTCATCCGGCATACGCTCGACAAGCAGCCCCGGCGCCGGCAGCAGATTTTCAGGATGCACCGCATGGAGGGGAAGAAATATGCAGAGATTGCCTTGTCGCTTTCGTTGTCCGTCAAGACGGTGGAAGCGGAAATGACCAAGGTACTCCGAACCTTACGAAATGAAATTGATAATTATATCCGGACACAATGATGGAAGTAGATAAAAAGAAGACAAGGACCGACGAGGCATGGGTACGGCTTTATGCCCGCTTCGAAACGGACTGCCTGCTGCCGGCAGATGCGGAACATGCTCCGGCAATGCACCGCAGGCTTTACCTCAAGTGGGGGAGCGTTGCGGCAGCCGTGATTGCCGGAATCGTATGTTTTGCCGCATGGTGGGCCGTACCGGAACAAGGTGGGGACAGTCGTAGCTTGCTGACGGAGGAGAACCGGGAGAAGCCCACACTGGTCAAGACCCTTGAAGACGGTTCGGTGGTATATCTGGCGCAGGAAAGTACGCTGAAGTATCCCGAACATTTTGCGGAAGACAAGCGGGAAGTGAACCTGCAGGGTGAAGCCTTCTTCGATGTGGCAAAGAAACCCGAGCAGGCTTTTACGATTGAGACGGCGAGGGTGCGTGTGGAGGTGCTGGGCACGGCTTTCAATGTCAGGAGCAATGAAGGGGCCCCCTTCAGCTTGTCCGTGAAGCGCGGGAAGGTGAAGGTGCTGCTGAAACAAGAGGAACAGACGGTCTTTGTAGAGGCGGGAGAAACGGTTATCTTGCAGGGGGGCAGTCTGCTCGTCAGCGAGACGGAGAATCCGGAGCTCTTTGACCGTTACACCAGCAACATCCGTTTCAAGGACGAGTGCCTGGAGGATGTGCTGCGTGCTATCAATAAGGAGTCTGCCGGCTGGCAGATAGAAGCCGCGTCGCCAACCCTGGGCAAAAGGCGGCTGACGGTCGAATTTTCGAATAACTCCCCGGAGTCTGTGGCCGAGCTGATATGCTGGACGTTCGACTTGAAGTGTACACGTCAGGGCAATAGACTGATATTGTCGGAACAATGAATTCAATGAAATGCTTCATTCTCCATTTTTCACTCTTCATTTTCTTCCTGGCGGGCAGTGCAAGAGCGGACGGAGGCGATGTGCTGGACCGCATCGTCCGGCTGCCCGGAATGAAGGGAACGGTTTATGCGCTGTTGGGGAAAGTCTCGGAGCAGTCCGGCTATCTGTTTATCTATGACAGCAAGGTCATCCATAACGACTCAGTAGTGAGGGTTAGGAAGCAGGAGTGTTCCGTGAGACAGGCCATTCATAGGATAACCGGCAGTCGGAACCTCGAATTGAAGGTATTAGGCAACCATATATTGATAACACGGGCGGCAGAAAGGAAGAGTATGGAAGAAACGGTACTCCTGCCGCCCCGACCGGCGTATTCCACCATTGCCGGAATCCTGTTGGACAAGGAGACGGGAGAGCCCGTCGTCAGTGCGTCGGTCATCGCACAAGGAACCTCACTGGGTAACATTACCAACCAGAACGGTGAATTCCGGCTCAACCTGCCCGACTCGTTGAGGCGCTGCATGCTCTCCTTCTCCCATCTGGGTTATGTGGGGCAAACGGTGGAAGCCTCTGCTTTGGAAGGACGCAGCAATGTCCTGAGCCTTGAGCCGAAAGTCATTTCCTTGCAAGAAGTGCTTATCCGCCTGGTGGAGCCTAAAAAGCTGCTTCGCGAGATGATAGAGCACCGGGATAGGAACTGCTCCACTTCTCCGGTCTATCTGACCACCTTCTACCGGGAAGGTGTACAACTGAAGAACAAGTTCCAGAGCCTGACGGAGGCCGTTTTCAAGGTCTACAAATCACCGACGATGGAACCCGGACAGAAAGACCAGGTGAAACTGCTCAAGATGAGCAAGATAGATAACCGGGAGCAGACGGACAGTGTGCTTGCCAAAATCAGCTCCGGGGTGGAGGCGTGTCTGCAGTTGGACATCATGAAGAATCTTCCCGACTTCCTCTTGCTGGAATCCGGCGAGGAACTTTATACCTATACTTCGGGCGACATCGTATCGGTGGACGACCGTACTGCCAACGTCGTCTATTTTGAGCAGAAACGGGGGGTAAAGGAACCTTTGTTCTGCGGAGAACTCTATATAGACTCGGAGAACAGCGCCTTGCTACGCGCTCGCTTCGAAATTCATCCCCGGTATGTGAAGGCTGCCACACGGCTTTTCGTGATACGCCAGGCACCGAAAATCAAGCTGACAACGGAGAAACTTGTCTATACCGTCTCATACAAACCTTGGAACGGTACCTATTATGTCCACCACATCCGTGGCGACCTTTACTTCAAGATGAAGAGAAAACGCATGCTCTTCAGTAATCCCACTCTGTATACCTGGTTCGAGATGGTGACTTGCCGGATTGACGGGGAAAACGTGACGCGCTTCCCGCGTGCGGAACGGCTGCCGGTGCATACCGTCTTCTCTGAAACCGACTTCAAGTATGATGCCGATTTCTGGGGCGACTTCAATGTGATTCCGCTGGAAGAGGAGCTTGGAAAGATTATCGAGAAGGTCTCCCTGAAGATAGAGCAGACGGAAGCTCCGTAAACATGGCCCTCAATCGTTTGCGGTGGTTAGATTGTATATTCTACACTAAAATTATCTCTATTTTGTTTTTTTATTGTAATTTTGTCCCCGGTATTAGTTTAAATTTAAAGATTGTAACTATGAGATTACCTGAGGACCCGGTGATGCTGTACAGCTTCATCAACATGAAACTGCGTGATTTCTATCCTTCGCTGGACGCGCTCTGCGAGGATATGAACGTAGAGAAAGAGGACATTGTACGAAAATTGAAGCTCGTGGGATTTGAGTATAATCCTGCAAAGAACAGATTTTGGTAAATAATGTTTCTGTATAAAACAACTCCCGTTGCTTGTTGTTGTAAAGCGCAAGTTAACGGGAGTTGTTTTGTTATGGAACTATGGGATAAGGCAGAACGTCTTTGGACGAGGGTCAAGAACTGGAAAACAGTACGCGGCTGGCACATCTGGAAGTTGAAGCTGGTGGATGCCCGGTTGTATTTCGTCAGCATGTTTGTCGGTTTGCTGACGGGACTGGTCGCTGTGCCCTATCACTATCTTCTCTATTATCTGTTCCACCTCCGCAGTGGTTTCTTCGCTTCGCATCCGGCCTGGTACTGGCACATTCCACTCTTTCTGTTTTCTTGGGGCATTCTCGTCTTCGTCATGTGGCTCGTGGGGAAAATGCCGCTTATCGGCGGGGGAGGTATTCCGCAGACACGCGGCGTGATTAACGGGCGCATCACTTACCGGCATCCTTTCATCGAGATGGTATCCAAGTTTGTAGGGGGCATTCTGTCCTTCTCGGCGGGGTTGTCTTTGGGGCGCGAAGGGCCTTCCGTGCAGATAGGCTCTTATGTGGGTAGCCTGGTATCCCGCTGGACTCATATCCTGAAAGGCGAACAGAAACAGTTGCTGGCAGCCGGGGCGGGAGCGGGGCTCGCTGCGGCTTTTGCAGCGCCACTGGCTTCCTCGCTCATTGTAATAGAATCCATTGAACGCTTCGATGCCCCTAAGACGGCCATCACTACCTTGCTGGCGGGTGTTGTGGCAGGAGCCGTGGCAAGCATGGTCTTTCCTGTGAATCCTTACCATCTGATAGAAGTAACGGAACCGGTTTTCGCCTTCTTTGTCCAGATGAAGTATTTCTTGATATTGGCGGTGATTGTCTCCGTATGCGGGAAGTTCTACTCCTCCACCATGAATGCTTTCAGGCATGTGTATGCCAAAGTCAATTCTCCGGCGTATGTCAAGATGTTCTATCTGGTGCTGGTGGCCTACATCATTTCGCTGATGCAGGTCAATCTGACTGGAGGCGGGGAGCAGTTTCTGCTGGCCCAGGCACAGAATGGCAGTACGCAGATTATGTGGGTGACGGCCGTCATGTTGCTGCATTTTGTCTTTTCAGTTTTCTCTGTCTCTTCCGGATTGCCGGGCGGCAGTTTCATTCCGACGCTGGTTACGGGAGGGTTGTTGGGACAGATTGTCGGTCTGGTAGGAGTGAGGTACGGTGTCATCGGGCAAGAGAATGTCAGTTATATCATGCTTGTTTCCATGTCGGCTTTTCTGGTGGCCGTGGTCCGTACACCGCTCACGGCCATTGTGCTGATTACGGAGATTACGGGGCATTTCGAGGTCTTTTACCCTTCGGTGGTTGTTGGTGGGTTGACCTACTATTTTACGGAACTTCTGCAAATGAAGCCTTCCAACGTCTCCCTCTATGAAGATATGATTCATGCTCCCGATTTTAAAGAAGAGAAACGCTATACGCTTTCAGTGGAGATTATGACGGATTCTTATCTGGACGGGAAACTGGTGGACGAACTGTCCCTGCCGGAGCGTTGCGTCATTATCAATGTACATCGGGATGGAAAAAATCTGGTCCCCGCAGGAACTCGTTTGATTCCGGGGGACCAGGTACAGATTGAGATGGACTCGCAGGACATAGAGAAACTCTATGAACCGCTTGTCAGTATGGCGAATATCTATTAAGCCAGATTGCCTATCTCGTCCAGATTCTTCTGGATGTCGGCATCCGTCAGCTCGTAATTCACTAAATCGCCGGACAAATACTTGTCGTAGGATGCCATGTCGATAAGTCCGTGACCGGAAAGGTTGAACAGAATCACCTTCTCTTCACCCGTTTCCTTGCATTTGTTTGCTTCGCGGATGGTTGCGGCAATGGCATGGCAGGACTCGGGGGCGGGGATGATGCCCTCTGCTTGCGCAAACAGACAACCGGCGTCGAATGATTCGAGCTGCTTGATGTCCACCGCTTCCATATAACCGTCTTTCAGCAGTTGTGATACGATGACACCTGCACCGTGATAGCGTAGGCCGCCGGCATGGATATTGGCAGGGGCAAAGTTGTGTCCCAGTGTAAACATGGGCAGCAACGGAGTGTATCCGGCCTCGTCTCCGAAGTCGTATTGGAATTTGCCGCGTGTCAGCTTCGGACATGAAGCAGGTTCGGCGGCGACAAAGCGTGTTTTCTTTCCTTCGAGGATGTTGTGGCGCATGAAGGGGAAGGCGATACCGCCAAAGTTGGAACCTCCTCCGAAGCAGGCGATGACGGTGTCGGGATATTCACCTGCCATTTCCATCTGCTTTTCGGCTTCCAGTCCGATGACGGTCTGGTGCAGGGCCACGTGGCTCAATACGGAGCCGAGGGTATATTTGCAGTTGGGAGTGGTCTGTGCCAGCTCTATGGCTTCGGAAATGGCTGTTCCCAGCGAGCCCTGATAGTTGGGGTGGGCGGTCAGTATATCTTTTCCGGCGCGGGTAGACATGGAGGGAGACGGGGTAACCTGCGCACCGAATGTCTGCATGATGCTGCGGCGGTAGGGCTTCTGCTCGTAACTGATTTTCACTTGATAGACAGCAGCTTCCAGCCCGAAAAGGCGGGCGGCATATGCCAGGGAAGCTCCCCATTGTCCGGCACCGGTCTCGGTGGTCACGTTGGTCACTCCCTCCTGCTTGCAATAGTATGCCTGCGGGATGGCGGAGTTCAGCTTGTGCGAGCCCATCGGGCTGACGCTCTCGTTCTTGAAGTAGATATGTGCCGGTGTGCCGAGCGCTTTCTCCAATCCATAAGCGCGCACCAGCGGAGTGCTGCGGTAGTATTTGTACATTTCGCGGACCTCTTCGGGGATTTCAATCCACGTGTCGGTCTGATTCAGTTCCTGGCGGCAGAGTTCCTCGGCAAAGATAGGATACAAGTCTTCTGCTTTCAGCGGTTGCTTGGTGCCGGGGTGAAGCGGTGGCATGGGCTTGTTCACCATATCGGCTTGTATGTTATACCAGTACTGTGGGATTTCCTCTTCCGGGAGAATGAATCTTTTCTTTTTGTTGCTCATAGTGGTTAAAATTATTAATAATTCAATGCCCAAATGTAGCTATTATTTTTGAACCAATTTCTTTTTCCTTTTGTTTTTTGTATATCAAGGTATATTTGTCTAAGTTTGCCGCGTTTCATTAATCGATGCATTTATGAAGATTTATCATAAATTCCTTTTGTATCAAAATAAATGGATTCACCCTTACGTACGGATGACAGTGGGAGTAATGACTTCCATCACTTATTTGGCCTCCATCCTGCTGATTGTCGGCGTGGTCTATGAGCATGGCTTTACGATTTCAGAGGTCGAGGCGCATCAGCTCCAACGCTTGTACCATGGGGTGTGGATTGTTTTTCTGGTAGATGTCACCCTTCGCATTTTGCTGGAATACAAGGATACCCGGCGCACCTTCAGTAAGCTCACCTGGATACTGACCATTCTGCTCTATCTGACCCTTATCCCGGTCATTTTCCATCGTCCGGAGGAGGAGGGCGCCATCTTGCAGTTCTGGGAATTTCTGCATGGCAAGGCCTATCATCTTGTCCTGCTGCTGGTGTTTTCCTTTTTCAGCCTTTCCAACGGGCTGGTACGGTTGTTGGGGCGGCGTACGAACCCTTCGCTTATTCTGGCTGCAAGTTTCCTGATAATCATAATGATAGGCACGGGGCTGTTAATGTTGCCGCGCTGCACGGTGAACGGCATATCGTGGGTCGACTCGCTGTTCATATCCACCAGTGCGGTGTGCGTCACGGGGCTGACGTCTGTCGATGTGGCGTCCACTTTTACCCCGACCGGTTTTGTGGTAATCATTCTGCTGATTCAGATAGGCGGTCTGGGAGTGATGACACTGACGAGCTTCTTTGCCATGTTCTTCATGGGTAATACCTCGTTGTACAATCAGTTGGTGGTGCGCGACATGGTGAGTTCCAATTCCTTGAATTCCTTGCTCTCCACCCTGGTCTATATTCTGGCCTTTACGCTGGTGATTGAAGGAATAGGGATGCTTGCTATCTGGGGAGACATCCACGGGACGATGGGGATGGACCTTCAAGAAGAGCTGGCCTTTTCCGCTTTTCATGCCATTTCCGCTTTCTGCAATGCGGGATTCTCCACGTTGCCCGGAAATCTGGGTAATCCGTTGGTGATGACGGGGCACAACCCGTTCTTCATCTATATATCTCTGCTGATTATTTTGGGGGGTATCGGTTTCCCCATACTGGTGAATTTCAAGGATATTATTCTTTACCATCTGCGTCGTCTGTGGCACTTTCTGCGTACGTGGCATTGGGACGGCAAGCGTTTTTACCATCTGTACAACCTGAATACAAAGATTGTACTGATAGTCACCTTCCTGCTGCTGGTACTGGGCACGGTGGGCATTGCTGTCTTTGAGTGGAATGCCGCCTTCGCCGGCATGTCGGTGGCCGACAAGTGGACGCAGGCGTTTTTCAATGCCACGTGTCCCCGTACGGCAGGCTTTACCAGTGTGGACTTGGCAGGCTTGGGGGTACAGACATTGCTTATATATCTGTTTCTGATGTGGGTGGGAGGCGGTTCACAGTCTACGGCAGGCGGTATCAAGGTAAATGCCTTTGCGGTAGTGGTGCTGAATCTGGTGGCTGTGTTGCGCGGCACGGAACGGGTAGAGGTGTTTGGCCGTGAGCTGTCACACGATTCTATCCGTCGTTCCAATGCCACGGTGGTGATGTCGTTCGGCGTCTTGTTGCTGTTTGTTTTCATCATCAGTATGCTGGAGCCGGGTACGTCGCTTTTGGCCATTACCTTCGAGTGTGTGTCGGCATTGAGCACGGTGGGGTCCAGTTTGAACCTTACCCCACGGTTGGGAGACGACAGCAAGCTGCTGGTGGCACTGCTGATGTTTGTGGGGCGTGTGGGACTAATTACGCTGATGCTTGGCATCATCAAGCAGAAGAAGCATACGAAGTATCAGTATCCGAGTGGTCAGATTATTATCAATTAAATGAGATGAAGTATATTATTATCGGTTTAGGGAATTATGGTCACGTGCTGGCAGAAGAGCTTTCTGCACTGGGGCACGAAGTGATAGGTGCGGACGTGAGCGTCGGCCGGGTGGATAGTCTGAAGGAAAAGATTGCCACAGCCTTTGTCATCGACGCTACGGACGAGCAGGCCTTGTCCGTATTGCCGCTGAACAGTGTGGATGTGGTGATTGTTGCCATCGGCGAGAATTTCGGTGCATCCATCCGTGTAGTGGCTTTGCTGAAGCAGAAGAAGGTGCAGCATATCTATGCCCGCGCCATTGACGCTGTCCACCGTTCCGTGCTCGAGGCTTTTGAGCTGGAACGCATTCTTACTCCCGAGGAGGATGCCGCACGCGGACTGGTACAGTTGCTGGAATTCGGTGCCGATATGGAGACATTCCGCGTGGCACCGGATTATTATGTAGTCAAGTTCACCGTTCCGGACAAGTTCATTGGCTATTATGCCAATGAATTGAATCTCGATAAGGAGTTTGGCCTGAAGATGCTCGCCTTGAAACGTGCCGAGACTTTGAAGAATTGCCTGGGCATCTCGTATGTGGAACACAATGTACTGAACGAACTGCCGGAAAATGACCAGATACAAGCCGGCGACCAGTTAGTGTGCTACGGACGGTATAAGGATTTCCAGAAGTTCTGGAAAGCACTATGATAATTGGTAGTTGGAAATGTGTCAAAAGTGGTATTCACCCCCCATTTTCAACTAATCAAAGTCTTTCTCCCGACACCGATGATGGAAATAATCAGTCAGGAAGTGTGCATTCTTGCGTATGAACTCTTGCCCGTATTCTTTTCTTTGCAAACTGTTCAGATAAGCATCCGGAAGCATGCCTTCGTCTTGCAGGATGCAACTCAATTGGTAGGGGATAATGTCTGGGTTGACGATGAACATAATGGCGTTTTTCTCTGCTTCCTCCTTATTATAATTGGGGTTGTCCGGAGATTTGATGCATTCGCACAGCTTGAATTGGATATGTAGGCCGGTGTGCGGGTTGGCCATCAGCATGGCTCCGGTTTCTGTATGTATGCGTGGTATGTCCAGGTCTTCTTTCAAGCCGTATCCCATCTTGTTCAGCAGAAAATCAGAGATTTCCTCTTGCGATTGGCAGAATACAAAAGATTTCCCGCCGGATGCTTTTATGAAATCATGGAATGTAGCCTTTTCATTCGTCTTTTCTTTCTGTTTCGTCAAGTCGTCCACATATTCCGCCATTTTCTGGTCGTACTTGTTTTCGAGAAGCATGCCGCACTGCCACCATGCGTTGCCAAAATAAATCAGTTCGCAGATAAGGGTGCTTTTCCCTGCCTCTCGGCTACGGATGGCCGAAAGGTTCAAGGACTTCTTGGTTATCTTGAATTCGCCTTCGTCCTCACTGCACAAATCTTTGACGTACAGAAATTCATCGTCTTCTTTCTCCAGCAGATAGCAACTGTTTTCCCGTGCCTTCACTTTGCCCCAAAGCTGATGTTCGGGATGGGCTTTTCCGATGAGAGCCAGCCATTCCGGTGAGGTCAGCGACAGCAGGTTGCGGCGGCCTTTGAACGTCAGTGAGGTGCGTGTGGCATATATGAGGGTCTCTGCCATTTCGGGAGTAATCTTTTCATCATCCAGCAACCGTTCAGCTTCGTCCCGGCATTGGGCGACATTTTCGATGTTGAAGTAGCATTGGTAGTGAAACCAATCCAGTATCTCCCGGTAGCGGAAGAAATCTTCTTCTCCCATGGCAGAGTGGTATAGAAATTCCTGCATCCTTTCATTTTCGGGAGCGGTTTCGTATTCCTCTGCAAGCAGTCCGTATATCTCTTGTGCAGTCTGCTCTATTCCGGGATTCTCGGGGTTGATGGCGCTTATTCCCCGGCATAGATATTGTATATGGTGCCAAAGCAGAAAGCGTATGTCCTCCAGATTGATTTCATCCGGAAAATAATCGCCTTTGATGGGGTAGAAGGGCAGATAGGTTCCGTATCGCTTCCGGCACTCGGCAGTGAATGCCTGCCAGATGCCGGTCTGGGAGATGACGTCCTCAAACCATGCGGCGAGGCAGAGGCTTGTATAGCGTATGTTTTCCTCTTCTTCGAAGGCGTCGGCTATCGTTGAAGAGTAAAGTCTTTTGTGGATTTCGTTTGCAATGCCGACGTAGTACTGGTCAACGCTGTTTGTCTGCTTGTACGGATGCAGTTCCAACCATTTTTTGGGATATATTTTCTTCATGACTCTAAAGTGAGTTTGGTGTGTATTTTTTATATGTTTCATTTCCAGCGTAAAGATATGTTTTTTATGGGAATTTTCTTGTTTTTCCTCCTTTCGATTAGTATATTTGTATGCTACTATTAAATCGTTCCATCGTGTGGAAAAAATCATTCCACTATGGTGGAACGATTTTTCTTCCGTGGTGGAATGATATTTTCTCCATGGTGGAATGATTAAAGAATAGCATTTCTTCTCCTTAATGCCGTGGAAGAAGAAATGACGGAATTGCAGGACCATTTAAAAACAGAATATATATGAGTGCGTATTACGACCTTTTCGAGAAACCCGACGTCCGCCAGACCGGCGAGCAACAATCCCTTTATGCCCGCTTTGTCCCCAAGGGCACCATCGACCGCAAGGAATTTATCGAGCGTGTACATCTTTTCACCGGCCTCAGCCGCAGCCTGCTGGAAGGAGCGATGGCAGGCTTTATGGACGAGTTGCGCGACTGCCTTGCCAATGGCTGGACGGTGGAGCTGGGCGAACTGGGTTACTTCACCCCCTCTTTGAGTTGTACCCGCCAGGCGACGGACAAGAAAGAGCTTCGTGCTGCCTCCATCGCTTTGCGCGGGTTGAATTTCCGTCTGGGCAGGGAGTTCTATAAGGATTTGAAAGGTAAGATGCAGTTGGAGCGTTGTCCGCAATCGGCATCGGCGCCTGCTTCGTCTGCCGATGAGGCGTTGGGCGTGGAGCAGCGCTGGCAGTTGCTGGATGAGTATTTGCAGCAGTATCCCTGCATCAATCGCTCTCAGTATGCACGGCTGGCAGGACGTAGTTATAAGCAGGCGGTTGTCGATTTGAATAGGTTTATAGAAGAAGGGGTGTTGATGAGGCATGGGATGGGGCCGAGTGTGGTGTATGCCAGAAAGAGGTAAAATTCAAGATGTGTATTTGCATCCGAATCGAAATGCAAAGGACATATCCCGTGAGCTCAATATGGATAAAGGGCTGTTATTCCGCATATTGAAAAAGCTGGAGGCAAATCATTCTCGACACCCCCAAGAATACGGACAGAGCACATCTGTTTTATGAGAAAGCCGGATTCAAGAAAATAGAGAAAGAAGAACTCCCCATCGAATACGATTATCCGTATGATGACAGTGACTTCTTCTGCCTGACCTTGAACGGATACCAATAAATTTACGGTTATTAGAAATTTAATCGGATAAATTAAGATTTATGGAGATACATAAAGTCCATTCTGTTTTTTTCAGTGCTACATTTACTACCAAAGCCATCGTGCAGGGTATCGTCAAGCAGCTGCACGCCGATAATATCCAACATGACATTACGAGTAATGTTTTAATCCCCCGGTTTGAGATTGGGACGCAATGAATTGTTGGTCGTAGGCGTGCCGTCCTATTCAGGAAGAGTGCCCGACACGTGCCATTGCGTTGGAGAACCCCATAAAGACAGATGAAAGTCAATGTATTTCATGTGGAAGGTGCATTGCCCTATGTCCTGTCGGCTCACGAAACTACCACTATCCATTTTTCGGAAAAAAGAGTTTGGAGTTTGCAAGCGCAAATTCAGAGAGAAAAGAACCTGAACTTTTTTACGCTGTCAATTAAAGATGCCGTAAAGGATAAAAACAATGTATGATTAAGGAATAAAATTTCTTAGTCATTGTCTATCAGTTCCTTTCTTTTTCTCCAATATCCTTTTTTATCCTACGAAAACCTCCTTAAACCTCCGTTAAAGCACCACCCCGTTTTCTGCCCGTTGTATCTTTGCATCGTGGTCACAAAGAAACTGGTTTTGCAGACTGACGAGCGAACAAGACCGACTTTTATTAATCAACTTAAAATTAAAAAACTATGGCTTTGAATTATGAAGTAAAAAAGAGAGTATTCGGTTTTGACGAGACAAAAACGGAAAAGTACGTGGCGCAGATGAAAACTTTGGGTGTGGTAGGTTTTAAGGATTTATGCGACGAGGTTTCCAAGATAGGCATGGCGCCTCGCGGTGTGGTGAAGTTGGTGCTGGACGGATTGATCGACACCTTGAATATGGATATCAACAAGGGATTTTCGGTACAGCTGGGTGAGTTCGGCTGTTTCCGTCCCGGCATCAACGCCAAGAGCCAGGACAAGCTGGAAGATGTGAAGGCAAGCACGATTTATCGCCGCAAGATTATCTTCACTCCGGGCTTCTACTTTAAGGATATGCTGACCCGTGCCAGTGTAGAGAAGATGGATTGGTCGGGCAACGGCACCGTTTCTGGTGGGGGTAGCTCCAAACCAAATCCGGATGGCGGCGGTTCCGATGGCGACCAGGGAGAAAATCCGTTAGGATAAACATTCTGTAAATAAGGAGAATATGAACTTTCTCAGAAAAAGGTTCATATTCTCCTTGAAATACTTGACTTCGCCTTTTGAATATCGTATCTTTACATCAATCATTTAAAAATCAGACAAACTGCTATGGAAACAGAAAATGGCTTTCGTATCACGACTTATAAAAAGAAAGATTTGGCATGCCTCTATTGCCCCAATGCTACTGCACGTTGCGCCATCCGCACCCTGACGCGGTGGATAAAACGGAATCACGAGCTGTATGAAGCCTTGGCGCATACCGGGTACAATGTAAGGACACGGACATTCATGCCGAAGCAGGTGAGCCTTATCGTACAGTATTTGGACGAACCTTAATATTCTTTTCAACCTCATTTATTATGTTAAAGCGGGAAGTTGCGGTTAAACTTCCTGCTTTTGTTTTTGTCATAGATACGTTGCAACACAATAGGTATAACTAACATAAGGTATTAATTAAAAAAAGAGAAAAATGATGAAAAGAATAGTTCTGATATGGATGGCCGCCTTCCTGATGGGTGGCATGGCAATGGCACAACATGCCCGCCACAGTGATAAAATGCCCGAACCGAAAGTCCGTGCCGAGCGCATGACGGAACGGATGGTGAAAGAGTACTCCTTGAACGATACGCAGAAACAACAACTGCTGGAGGCAAATCTAGCATTGGTTGAGAAAATGGGAGATATGCCGATGCATCGTGCCAAAGCACACAAGCATCATAAGAGAGATGGCAAGCGCCATCAATTGACGGATGAGCAACGCGCGCAGAAAAAAGCGGAGATGGAAAAGAAGCGTGAAGAGATGAAGACTGCCCGTATTGCTTATGATTCACAACTCCGGAAGATTATGACGGAAGAACAATATGCTGCATACAGCAAGAAAGTGCAGGATAGAAAAGCAAAAATGGAATCTAAAAGAAAATAAATTTTCTATTGCATTCAATTTGTACTATTTTTGTCCGGTCAACTACTAAAAAACAGAACGATGAAGAATATAGTCTATATTTTAGTGTGTGCATCGGTCATCTTCTTCACTGCTTGTTCGTCGCAAGACAAGAATAAGAAAGACGGTACGCAGGTATTGATGCAGGATAGTACAGAAATTGCCGGCCCACAGCGCATGCAGGTGTCTGATGTAAAAACATCCTTTACGTATAAGGGAAAAGAGTATCAGTCTTCTGTAGTGCGCCGGCCGGATGAATCTCTGCCGATAGTGAAAAACGAGCAGGGGGAGAAATTTGTGGATAACCGTATCACCTTGCGCATCACGTGCGGCGGGAAGCAGGTGGTGGATAAAGTGTTCACCAAAGATAATTTTGCTTCGTTGGTGGATGCCAAGTTCATGAAGTACTCTATTCTTGAGGGGCTGGTCTATGACAAGACCACTCCGCAAGGAATCATATACGCGGCCAGCGTCTGCTATCCGCAATCCGACCTTTATGTTCCCATCAGACTGACCATTACGGCTGACGGGAAAATCTCCATGGCAAAAGAAGAACTGATGGAGGATTATCAGACAGACAGCATTGATTAGTGGATAGTTTTCCAGATTGTTTCCAGTTTTATAGACCATCTTTGCCGGTATGAAAATCCTGATTGTAGAAGATGAGCAAGATTTGCGGGAAACCATCCGCACTTCGCTCTTGAAAGAAAAGTTTGTTGTAGAGACCGCTGCCGACTATTTTTCGGCATTGGATAAAATCAATGACTACGATTACGACTGCATTCTGCTGGATATCATGTTGCCTGGCGGGAGCGGTCTGGACTTGCTGCGTGAGCTGAAACGGCTGCATCGCAGTGACAGTGTGCTTATTATCTCGGCCAAAGACTCGCTGGACGACAAGGTGGACGGGCTGGAACTGGGAGCCGACGATTACCTTACAAAGCCTTTCCATCTGGCAGAACTCAATGCACGTGTCAAGTCATTGATACGTCGGCGGCAGGCGAAGGGAGATGTGACCGTCACCCTTGGAAATCTTTTGCTCTACCCCGACAAACGGCAGGTAGAGATAAACGGAAAACCCTTGCAGCTGAACCGCAAGGAGTTCGACCTGCTCTATTATTTTGTAGTCAACCCCGGCCGGGTCATCAATAAAATGAGCCTTGCCGAGTCGGTGTGGGGAGACAATATAGACCAGGCGGATTCGTTGGATTTTATCTACTCGCAAGTGAAGAATCTGCGTAAGAAATTGAAACAAGCTGAGGCTACCATAGAATTAAAGGCTGTCTATGGATTCGGCTACAAACTCTCCGAACTATGAAGCTGCTGAGCTACACCTACCGCAAACTTGCATTGCTGCTGTTTCTGTTGATGGCAGTGTGGGGTGTGCTGTTCTATTACGCAATCATTGACGAGGTGGTGGATGAGACGGACGATACGTTGGAGAATTACGGTGAGATATTGATGGAGAGTGCGCTTCACGACCCCTCGATACTCGAAACGGAAGGCTCGTTGATGTCTTTCTATAAGTTCACCCCTATATCCGAAGAGGAAGGGCGGCATTACAGACAAGTGTTCTATGATGCTACGGTTTATATCGAACTGGAGGATGAAGACGAACCGGTACGTGTCATGTGTACCGCTTTCCGTATGCCCGACGGGCAATATTATGAGTTGAAACTGATGATTTCCATTTTGGAGCGGGATGACATGGTGGAGGCTATGCTTTGGTATCTGGGAGCGCTGTTCCTGTTGTTTCTCATCTGTACTTCCATCGGCATCCAGTTGGTGCTGAAGGGAGTGTTCCGTCCGTTACATAGGTTGCTTGACTGGCTGCACTGCATTCAGCCCGGCAAGGAGGTGCCTCCATTGGACAACCCGACGAAGATACGGGAGTTCCGCCAGCTGAGCGATGCTGCATTGGATATGGGCAACCGCAGCTACAAGGCATACGAGGAGCAGAAGCAGTTCATCGAGAATGCCTCGCATGAGTTGCAGACACCGCTTGCCATCGTGAGGGGAAAAGTGGAACTGCTGGCTGAGAGTGAAGGGATGACGGAACAGCAAATGGAGCAGCTGGACGAGATATATGCCACGCTGGGGCGTGCCGTAAAACTGAACAAGTCCCTGCTGTTGCTTTCCCGTATAGAGAACGGGCAGTATACCGAGATGGAGGATGTCTCGGTGGATGAGATATTGGATGAACTCTTGCCCGACCTGATGGATATCTATGAACATAAGCAGGTGAGACTGATACGAAAACGGGAGGAGCAGCCTTTTATCATCCGTTGCAACCATTCGCTGGCGCAAATACTGGTTTCCAATCTTGTGAAGAACTCGTTGCTGCACAATAGGGAAGGGGGAGAGTTGCAGGTGTTTACTACTCCCGCTTCTCTGGTCATCAGGAATACGGGGGATGCCCCTTTGGATGGAGAGAAGTTGTTCCGGCGTTTCTATCATGGCATGGATGGCAAGAAGGACTCCACCGGACTGGGGCTTGCCATAGCGCGTTCCATTGCGTTGTCGTCTTCATTGAAGCTCACGTATGAATGGCAGGACGGTATGCATACCTTTCGTCTGGTTAAAGAAAGTAAAATTTACTGTTAACTGCGGTTATTCCTAAATCTTTCCTAATTCTCTACCGTTATTTGCAATGTGAATAATATGAAATTTATTAGTAACATTAAAAAATAACGATTATGAAGAAAGTATTGTCTATTCTTGTGTTGGCTCTTGTAGCTGTTCAGTTTGCCTTTGCCGGTGATGTCATCACTCAGGATACCAAGCAGCTTCCGCTGACGGCACGCAATTTTATCAACCAGTATTTCTCGAAACCGCACATTTCACACATCAAGATTGAAAGTGAAATATTGCAGACTAAAAAATATGAAGTGCTGTTGACAGACCGTACGGAAATAGACTTCGACAAGAAAGGAAATTGGTTGGAAGTGGATTGCAAGAAGTCCGCTGTTCCCGAAGCATTGATTCCGGTTCCGGTAAAGGAGTATGTGAAGGCTAACTTCCCGAGAGAGATTATTACTAAAATCGAACGCGGACGTACCGGTGTGGAAATTGAATTGGGTAATGACTACTCTTTGAAGTTCAACAAAAAGGGAAAGTTCGTCAGCATGGACGATTGATTCTCCAGTAACTATTAACCTAAACTTTATAGAGAAATGATGAGAATGAAGATTCAAATGTTGGCGATGATGTTCATCGCCGCCTTGGCACTTGGTGCATGCAGTGATGATGACGACAAGGATGATGTCAAAGTGCCCGAAGCAATGTCACAAGCATTGAAGTCCAAATACCCTTCCGCAATCCATGTGGAATGGGAACAGAAAGGGGGCTATTTCGTTGCAGATTGTAAAGTGGATGGGCAGGAAAAGGATGTATGGTTCAATAATCAGGCGGAATGGCAACTGACGGAAACCGAATTGCTTTGGAATAATCTTCCGGGAACAGTACAGACCTCTTTCAGCGCCAGTGAGTATGCCGGTTGGAAGATAGAGGAGATTGTTCTTTTGGAGTATCCGGTAGTGCCTATGCAGTTTGTCATTGAAGTTGAAAAGGGAAATGCAGAGTATCAATTGTTCTATTCGGAAGAAGGCGGCTTGCTACAGACAAAAGATGTGAGCGGTAATAGGGATGATACGCATTGGCCGGTAAAACTTGATTAGAGAAGAGTTAAGGATAAGGGATTAAGGACATTAGTGTTGTGCAATCATATTGAAAACTTAATCCCTTAATCCTTAATCCCTTATCCTTAACTACATCGGCTTATAATCCTTCGCCAGTCCTCCTTCGCTGGTTTCTTTGTAGAGGGAGGGCAGGTCGTTTCCGGTTTCTTTCATGACTTCCACCACTTTGTCGAATGACACGCGGTGCATGCCGTCGGTGAAGGAGGAGTAAAGGTTGGCATCCAAGGCGCGTGCGGCGGCGTAGGCATTACGTTCGATGCACGGGATTTGTACCAGTCCGCAAACTGGGTCGCAGGTCATACCCAAATGATGCTCCAATCCCATTTCGGCGGCATATTCTATTTGTGCCGGACTGCCTCCAAACAATTGGTTGGCTGCGGCTGATGCCATGGAACATGCTACACCTACCTCTGCCTGGCATCCGGCTTCCGCTCCCGAAATGGAAGCGTTGGTCTTCACGATGTTTCCTATCAGTCCAGCTGTGGCAAGGGCACGAAGTATGCGTGTGTCGCTGAACTCCCGGCTTTTTTGCAGATGATAGAGCACTGCCGGTACAATGCCACACGAACCGCAGGTAGGTGCAGTGACAATGACCCCACCTGACGCATTTTCTTCACTTACTGCCAAGGCATAGGCAAATACCAGTCCGCGCGACTGGAGGGAAGCCTTGTAGCCACTGGCACGTATATAATAGGTAGAAGCCTTTCGGCGCAGATTCAGAGGGCCGGGCAAGACTCCTTCACTATCCAATCCCCGTTTTACGGCAGCCTGCATGGTTTTCCATACCTCCTGCAGGTAATCCCAAATGTCGCTTTCCTCGCATTCCTTGACGTACTCCCAGTAACTTTTTCCGGTACGTTCACACCATTGCAGTATTTCGGTCATACTGTTCATTTCGTATACATCCGGGGTGTTTACGGATGATGCTCCATCATTCTCTTCTGCCAGGGCACCGCCGCCGACGCTGAATACGGTCCATTGGTCGGTCTCCTTGCCTTCGCTGTCCAAAGAGACGAATTTCATACCGTTGGGATGGAAGGGCAGGAATATTTTGGGCTCCCAGATTATTTCTACCGGTGCTGCGGGTTGCAGTGTCTCGGTGATGGCAACATTGGTCATGTGCCCCTTGCCGGTAGCGGCGAGGCTTCCGTATAGGGTTACTTGGAAGGCGGCTGCTTCGGGATGCCTTTCCAGGAATATCTGAGCTGCCTTGCGCGGCCCCATAGTGTGGCTACTGGATGGACCGGTACCGATACGGTAGAGTTCTTTGATTGATTTCATATATTTCAGATTTATGATTTCAGATTTATGATTTAATTATCAACTGTCAATTATCCATTAACTCAAGTCTACTACGGTAATGCCTGCTCCGCCGAACTGTATATGTTCGTCGGCAAAGTGGCGCACTCCGGGAACGGTTTCCAGATATTGGCGGATAAGCGTGCGCAGGATACCCGTTCCTGTTCCGTGAAGGATACGCACACGCGACATGCCGACGAGGATAGCATCATCAATGAAATAGGTGACGGCTTGCAGCGCTTCGTCGCCACGCATGCCACGGACATCAATGTCTTGCTTGAAATGTAGTTTCTTCTCATACATGCTGTCTTGGGTCTGGACGCTGATGAAAGTGCTTTTGGCGGACACGTCAGCTTGTTTGGGCTGCGCGTTGGTGCGTTCTAGCCTGTCCAGCTTGACGGTAGTCTTGATGCTGCCGAACGCGATAATCGCATTCTTGCCGTTCACTTCCATTACCTCGCCCACAGAGGTCTGTCCCTTTATTCTGACGTTGCAGCCGGGGACGATTGCCGCGAGGCGTTCCGCTTCTTTCCGCGCCTGCTGTTCTGCCAAAGCCTGGGCAGACGGTCCGTTCTCTTTTCCATTGCCTGCTTTCTTTTCCTTTTTCCGGTTCTGCTTTTCTTTCAGCTTTTCCATCTTGCGGGCAATTTTTTCTTCCAGTTCCTTGTTGGCAAGCGCTTCCATTGATTCGCGGAAGTCCGTCAACTCCTGGCGGGCCTGGCGTGTCTTTTCTTTTTCTGCCTGGGCTTCTTTGATGGAGCGTATGGTGTTCTCGATGCGTGCATTGGCTTCCTGCATCAGTTGCTCCACCTCTTCTTTCGCTTTGCGCAGAATATCCTTCCGGGATTTCTGCAAATCTTCGATTTCGGTCTGATAACGCTCGATGGTCTCTTCCATGTGCTTTTCACGCTGGCGTATTGTCTGGCGTTTGCCTTCCCAATAGCGTTTGTCGCGCACAATGTCCTGCAGGTACTTATCGGCGTTGATGTATTCGCTGCCCACAATTTCCGAGGCATCGGCGATGACATCTTCCGGCAGACCTATCTTGCGGGCAATCTCCACAGCGAACGAACTGCCCGGATTGCCTATCTGTAGTTGGAACAGTGCCTGCATCAGATGGCGGTCGTAGAGCATGGCGCCATTCACTACACCTTCGTGGTCTTCGGCAAAATGCTTCAGGTTCTGGTAGTGTGTGGTGATGACACCGAACGTCTGTTTCTGGTTGAAACGCTTCAATACGGCTTCGGCAATGGCACCTCCTATCTGGGGTTCTGTTCCGCCCCCGAATTCATCAATCAGGATGAGGCTCCGTTCGTTGCAGCTTTTCATCATGATTTTCATGTTCGTAAGGTGGGAGGAGTAGGTGCTCAAATCATCTTCAATGGACTGCTCGTCACCGATGTCGATGAATATACTGCTGAATATTCCGGCATGACTGCGTTCGTGCATCGGGATGAGTAGTCCGGATTGCAGCATGTATTGTAATAAGCCTACTGTCTTTAAGCAGACGGACTTGCCGCCTGCGTTCGGACCGGAGATGATGAGGATACGTTGCTTCTCATTCAGTTCGATGTCAAGCGGTACGACTTTTTTGCCATGTTTGGCGAGAGAAAGTTGCAAGAGTGGGTGTACCGCCATTGTCCAGTCCAGCAGTTGCTTGTTTTCGAGAGCCGGTTTCAGTCCGGATATTTGCTCGGCAAACAATGCTTTGGCACGTATGAAGTCTATTTCGGCAAGGAACTCGTATGATAGCAGTACGTCGGGGATGGAGGGACGCAACTGGTTGGAGAAGCCCGTCAGGATGCGGATAATTTCTCTGCGTTCGTCACCTTCAAGTTCTCGTATGCGATTGTTGGCTTCCACTACTTCGGCAGGCTCGATGAATACGGTTTTACCACTGGCCGACTCGTCGTGTACAATACCGCGTATTTTCCGTTTCAGTGCCGGTGCAACGGGAATGACCAGACGGCCGTCACGCATGGTGGGTGTTACGTCTTTGTCCACAACGCCCTCGGACTGGGCATTTCGTAGAATACTGTTCAGTGAGCGGGAGATGCTTCCCATGGTACTTGCCAGTTCCCGACGGATGCGTGCCAGTTCTGCGGAGGCGTTGTCCTTGATTTTTCCGTAAGGAGAGAGGATGCCGTTTATTTTCGCTATGAGCTGCGGGAAGACGGTGATGTCTCTCGCCAGCTTTTTCAGGCAAGGGTAGGGGGAAGCGCTTTCTTCCTCATCATCGTCGCTTTTCTGTAGGAAGCGTACTATATCGCGTATGGTTTCCAGCGAACGGCGCAGGTCGAAAAGTTCTGGCTCGTCCAGATACATGCCTTCCACGCGTATGCGTTTCAGTGACGGACGTACATCAAAAAAGTATTGTGCCGGGAAGTTGTCTTCTTCTTGGAGTATGCGTACAAATTCGGTGACTTGGTCCAGACGCTCCTCCACCTCTCCAAAGTGGTCGGAGAATGCCATGTCCATCACCCGTTCTTCACCAAGTGTACTGAGGCATTTTTCTTTCAGCAATCGGCGTATTTGGTCGAAACCTATTTTCTGTTCAAAGTTCTGCGGATATATCATGGTGCAAAAGTACTATTAATTCATGAAAAAAGAGAAAGGAAGTTTGCAGAATTAAAAATGATTTGTACCTTTGCATCGCTTTAAGAAAAAAGCACTTCCCGAAAAGGAAGTTTTTAGGAGAGGTGGCAGAGTGGTCGATTGCGGCGGTCTTGAAAACCGTTGTACTGCGAGGTACCGGGGGTTCGAATCCCTCCCTCTCCGCTGAACTAACCGGACAATACCGGACAGTAAGCAGACAAGTCCCACAAATTCAATGATTTGTGGGACTTTTTTTTATCCCCTTGTGTCTGCCTTAAAGTACACCTTTTCGCCCCTAAAAGACAAAGTTCGTAACCTAACTCGTACCCCCGACAAACAAAAACGGAAAGGGGGTACAGATTGTCCGAAATTGGCGAACTCCTGTCGCTATTTGGCTTGCCTGCATAGAACTCATTTTTAGAGAATTACAATAGTTTTGCTACTTAAAAAGTGAGTTATGAAATCGACATTCAACATTTGCTTTTACGCAAAGAAAGACAAACAAAAAGCCAACGGTGCGTACCCCCTTTTCGCCCGTATTACAGTGGACGGCGTGGCGAGCCGTTTTAACACCAAGTTGGACGTGTTACCCTCTATTTGGGACGGCAAAATGGGCAAGGCTACCGGACGTACTGCGGAAGCCAGCCGCATAAACCGTATGCTGGATGATATAAACGCATCCTTGAACACCATTTACCACGAAATGCAGCGGCGTGACAACTACGTGACCGCCGAGAAAGTGAAGAACGAGTTTTTAGGTCATAGTGAGAGCCACGAAACAATCCTTACCCTGTTCCAAAAGCACAATGACGATGTGAAGCAGTTGGTCGGCATATCCAAGACGATAGCGACTTACCGCAAGTATGAAGTCACCCGCCGCCACCTTGCCGAGTTCATTCAAAGCAAGTACAATGTATCGGACATATCCATTAAGGAGATAACGCCGATGCTCATTACCGATTTTGAGTTGTACCTGCGTACAGCCTGCAAGTGCGGTTACAACACTACCGCCAAGTTCATGCAGTTCTTCAAGCGCATCATCATCATAGCCCGTAACAACGGCATATTGGTAAATGACCCGTTCGCCAGTTATAAAATCCGGTTGGAGAAAGTGGATAGGGGCTACTTGACGGAGGACGAGATAAAAATCATCCTCAAAAAGAGAATGGTTTCCGAACGGCTGGAACACGTCAGGGACTTGTTCATCTTTGCCTGCTTCACCGGGCTTGCCTATATAGATGTAGCCGGGCTTACGCAAGATAATATCCGCAAATCCTTTGACGGCAACCTTTGGATAATGACAAAGCGGCAAAAGACGAATACGGACGTTAATGTTCCTCTGCTGGATATTCCCAAGATGATTTTGAAGAAGTACAAGGGCAAGTTACCGAATGGCAAGATACTTCCCATAATCAGCAATCAGAAGCTAAACGCCTACTTGAAAGAGATTGCCGATGTATGCGGAATTAAAAAGAACCTGACATTCCACCTTGCCCGGCACACGTTCGCAACGACCACCACACTATCAAAGGGCGTACCCATTGAAACGGTTTCCAAGATGCTGGGACACACCAATATCGAAACGACACAAATTTACGCCCGCATCACTAACAGCAAGATAGGCAGCGATATGCAGGGGCTTGACAAGAAGTTTGTCGGCATCGAGAAGATTTACAAGGAAGTCGCCATGTAATCTTGATTATTGGGAACTGGTCACAATTTGTGACCAGTCCTTACTATTTATTCCAACATTACTTAATTCCCTAAAATATACAATTATGGATTTACAGATTATCCAAAACAAGATTTTTGAAGTCAGAGGTTGCCGGGTGATGCTTGATTATCATTTGGCAGAACTCTACCAAGTGGAAACACGAGCCTTGAAACAAGCGGTCAAACGTAATATCGACCGCTTCCCCAGTGATTTCATGTTTGTTCTCGCCCAAGAGGAAGCTAACTTACTGTTATCCATAGGGGTGTCACAAAATGTGATACCCCCTGCTTACAACTTCGGCGTTGCTATGCCTATGGCTTTCACCGAACAGGGCGTAGCCATGCTTTCTTCGGTTCTCCGCTCCAAAGTAGCCATAGAAGTAAACATTTCAATCATGCGGGCTTTTGTCCTCATGCGTCAAATGGTAATCTGTAGCTAACACTTGAAAAGGGACCCGGAACAACATTTAAA
>NZ_QTLY01000029.1:0-1262 GCF_003602895.1 Bacteroides sp. AF29-11 | reverse complement strand
ACCGATATTTGCATGTGGACACTTTTTTCATAGCACTTTAGCAATTAGTTCGTTCATTATTAACACCTTCCGTTTTTATTCATCTTTTTTGACATGGACAAAAATAAGCTGAATCTTTTTTATTTCCTCCCTCATCTGTCGTATTGCCGTAGAATGCACTTTCGGCTCTTTCGTCAATACCATCCACTTCATTTTTTCAAACTTGTCCGGTTGCCTGAAGCTTGGTTCCGCATAAAGCTTCGCAAGCAGATAATAGGGATAAATACGCCCCGGCAACCGATGGGTGGAACGGATAAACCAGTCTTCCGCTGACAAGCAATCACCCATCTGCTGATAGTTCTTGCCTATCACATTCAGTATCATGGGGTCACAACTACGCAGTAAAGCTTCTTTCAAAATACGGTTGGATTTACTGAACTGCTGCTGCTTGTGCAATCCATGACCATATTCGAACAAGAAAGATGCCCGGTCTCTCAACAGAGGATAAAGGCGCCCGTACTCTTTCTCTGCCGATTGATACGCACCTGCATTATACAGCACCCGCGCATTCATCCACTCCCGACAGGCCTGCTCCACTTGCAAGTCATTCTTCAGGCGAAAACCGCCAATGATGCCTACTGATACAGCCAGCCCCAACCATTGCCAACGGTCGGCACCGGACAAGCACGCCACAAGCAATCCTCCAAATGTAACGATAAATACCGGAAGTTGTAGCGGATAGGAGGAAAAAGAGAATATCATCAAAGAAAGAATAGCCCCACAGATACCATAACGTCCTTTACGGACTCCCCTATACAAACACAGCACGACCACAACCAATAGACATACAGCCAAAGGAATGCCCAGTTCGACCGCAGCCTGCAGATATTCATTGAATGCATATTCCGGACTTCCCGCCACACGTTCCTCCCACGGTTCATAATCACCTGCTGCAAAATAAGTTTCCTGCGCATTTCCGTAGGCTGCTGCGAAATTATGAATCCCATATCCGGTCAACGGCTTTTCTGCAATGGCACGACAAGTTATCTTCCACATGAAAAGACGGCCACGTGCAGAATCGGGTTTCAAGACAAACAGTAAATAGCCTGCCAATAGCAAGACACAGAATCCACCGACCACTACCATCACCACACGCTGCCTTTGCTGCTGCCATAATAATCTGAACTTATCCGTCCAATCCATATGCCAAGCATATACACACAGACAGGAAACTCCTGCCGCCAACCATGCCGAACGGCTCATTCCTGCCGGAAGCACACAAA
>NZ_QTLY01000028.1:0-1434 GCF_003602895.1 Bacteroides sp. AF29-11 | reverse complement strand
TTCACGCCGTCCTTGAACTCGAAACCGTTGTTGTAAGCAGAAGTCGTAGCGGTATCGTCCACACGATTCAGCAGATTGCCCGTAAGAGTGATCAAGCCGTAGACTGATGCGGAGGTCTGCCCGTAGCACTGCAAAGACAGGATATTGCCGTTTTTGTCGTAACCGGTCACCTTTTCTGTATAGCGGCCTGCACCGTGGGTGAAAGCAGTCAGACGGTTAAGGCCGTCGTATCAGTATTAGAAAGAAAAAAAGCTATCCTAACATGCAAGATATGAGCTATCTGATGTTAGGATAGTTATTAAAGAGATTAGTCAACTAAGACAGATTATTTCTTATTAATGTTAAGCAACCAATATACAGCCAATGATAAAGCATAAATTGCATATATAACTACTATTTCAGCATAATTGACAAGAGCATGTATTTCATCTAATCTGTCACTCACTACCGGGAAAGTGCCTTTACCACCTAAGGGCAAACAGTCTTCTATGGAATATTTTATCACTAAATAATAATTAAGAATAAAACCTATCCCATAGACAATCATCAACAATGAGAATATCAGAAATACCATTAAAATAACCTTTTTCATAATTACCATTTTGTTCCAGCTCCATGCAAATTAAACTCTTTCTTTATTTCATTATAAGTAATTCTTCTGATACTATGCTCATCCTCTTTAGACATTACTTTCAAACGGTCTCCTAAAGAAGCAGGGGCTTTAGAATCTTTCAAATCCAAATCTTTTTTTACTCCCTCTTGTATACCTTTTATGGAAGTGGTAGCGCAGTTGTTAATAAATAAATTATATTCATCAATAACTTTCGCATTTTCTTTACCTGCATACTTACCTTTTTGAGGTATTTTATTACTATTATCTAATTGCTTATCAAAGTGTTTCGAAACAAGTTCATCTGAACCTTTTGTAAACTCATATCCCACTGCTTCATTAGCAAGCATTTGATCCTGAATAAAGCTAATAGCATCTCTACCCGTCAATTTAATAAGCACTCCTTCTCCTGTAGGCGAAGTATTCCGTGCCGAACTTTTATCTTTTCCCAATTCTCCATATCTACCATAGGTATACACAATTGTATTATCACCATTGCCAACTGTTACAAATGCATGTCCAAAACCTTTTCTTTCGATATAAATTCTTGGCAGTCTCCCGTCTGCATCAATAAATTTGATAGGATTATTCAAACAATACCCATACGGACTCATCGGATAATACTTCTCTGCCAGTGGATCAACTGTCATAAACCTACCCAATGCTGCATCATACATACGTGCTCCATAATCATACCAATTCAACCCCTTCTTGCCATCATACTCCTTCCCGTTGTACTTGTAAGGCTGCACATTGCCTGCACTTGCAAACACCCCTCCAAATGGATAGTAATGGTTCGTCTCCTCTACCGTGCCGCTCTGGTT
>NZ_QTLY01000027.1:0-2427 GCF_003602895.1 Bacteroides sp. AF29-11 | reverse complement strand
CAATCGCACTGATGGTAAGCTCCATTCTACCAACTATGGCATAGAACGAAAATGCTACATTACAGGAACTTGCGGACCGCATGACATTTAAAGGCTTGGTGGACACCTTCTCCAATCTTGCTGATACGAGAGATGTGGAAGCACAAGTGCTATTATATATTTCCGTAAAAGGCGGTATTACAGAAATGAGTGAAAGTCTTGTGGTCTTTTGTGTAATATACAAAAGCATAACTTGTGATAAATTTGCAATCGAAATGTAGAACAAATATTGATTAAAAAATATTTTTGAAATTATGAACACTATTTTTATTACAGGATCATCATCTGGTATAGGATATGAAACCACAAAACTTTTTGCAAAGAACGGCTGGAAGGTAATCGCTACAATGCGCAATACAGCCAAAGGTGAGGAACTGGCGAAGTTGCCTAACGTAGAGGTTGTAAAGCTCGACGTGAGCAACCATGACGAAATCAGGCGCGTCGTGGCTGATGTGCTTGCCAAGCACGATATTGACGTGGTGCTCAACAATGCCGGCTACGGACTGATGGCTCCGCTGGAAGTACCTACCGAGGAACAGATCCACAAGGTTTTCGAAACCGACGTTTTCGGCACACTCTACGTTAACCAGGAGTTTATCCCTCACTTCAAGAAACACCGCAAGGGCATCATCATGGCCACCACATCACTTGCTGCTATCATCGGACTTCCGCGCGATGGCGTATATGGTGCGGCAAAGCGTGCACAGCAAGGCATGATGGAGTCGCTCTATTACGAACTCCGTCCGTTTGGTGTGGCTGTAAAGACCATGATTCCAGGAGGAACCAAGACCAATTTCCAGACTCCGCTTAACGACACTACAGGCTATGAGGAGGCTAATGCGCGCCAGCAGGAATATCTGCGTGACGGCAACCCCGAATTTGCTACCGCAGAAGAAGCAGCCCAGACCATCTATCGTGCAGCTACAGACGACAAGGACCAGTTGCGCTACTGCACCGACTCTGTATGTCAGAAGCTTTACAACCAGTATTATGAGATGGGCTACGAAAAGTTTAAGCAGTGGTTCTATGAGAAACTGTTTAAATAACCTTCAAAACAGATTTATCAGATGAGACCATATATAATATGTCACATGATGTCATCGGTGGACGGTCGTATAGACTGTTCGATGACAGCAGAGATTGATAAAACTGACGCTTACTATCAGGCACTCGGTCAGTTGAACTTCGATGCCGTGCTCGAAGGAAGAGTTAGCCGACAGATGCACTATGCCCTGACAGAACCTTTCAAGGCGAGCGACCTTGCACCTATTGGCAAGGAGAAATTCTACAAGGCTCATTCTGCCAGCCATTATGACATTGCCATCGACACCCACGGCTCGCTGAAGTGGCCTCATGATGCATCGGCTAACAACCTGCTGGTCATCACAGACGAAGACTGTCCGCAGGATTATCACGAGTATCTCACGGCAAATGGAATTTCATGGATTGCGTGTGGCAAGAAAGGCATCGACCTCCGTCGTTCGGTAGAGATACTGGCAGAAAACTTTGAGATAAAGCGTCTGGGCATCGTTGGCGGAGGACACATCAACGGAGCTTTCCTGCAAAGCGGATTGCTTGATGAAGTGAGCGTGATGATTGGCGGTGGTATTGATGGACGAGCAGGAATGGCTGCCGTATTCGATGGCATCAAAGAGAAGAACTATCCTCCTACTATGCTGACACTTAACGATGTGGAGCGTATGGGAAATACAGTGTGGCTGAAATACACGGTTAACAAATAAGACAGCATGAAAAAGTTAATAATCAGTTTAATAGCATTAATGACAGCAACAATTATGCAAGCACAACAGACAGTAAAGCAGACCTATCTGACGCTGAACAACGGCGTTCAGATGCCGCAGTTCGGACTCGGCGTATATAGCATCGCTGACGGTGATGATACCTACAACTCCGTATTGACCGCCTTGAAGTGCGGCTATCGTCACATCGACACCGCACATGCCTACCGCAACGAAGAAAGTGTGGGAAAAGCAATCCGTGAAAGCGGAGTACCACGCGAAGAGATATGGCTGACTTCCAAACTTTGGCCAAATGAATACGGTGAGGGAAAAACGGCAAAGGCCATAGATGAAATGTTACAAAGACTCGGAGTCGATTACATCGACCTTCTGTATCTGCACCAACCTGTCGGAGACTACAAAGGTGCATGGCATGACTTGGAAAAAGCCGTATCAGAAGGTAAGGTAAGGTCAATAGGAATCAGCAACTTCGACTATAATGACCGTGTGTTCAGCGACATCGTTGACAGCATGAAGATTAAGCCTGCCGCCATGCAGATAGAGTGTCATCCGTATGCACAGCGCAAATATTGGCAAGAAAAGCTAAAACAGCACAACATAGTGCTTGAATGCTGGTATCCGCTTGGCG
>NZ_QTLY01000026.1:1973-2613 GCF_003602895.1 Bacteroides sp. AF29-11 | reverse complement strand
CATTTAAAAAGTGCCCCACCCATGGGTATGTTTAACCGAACAAAATTGGTATATTCATAAAAACCAATGGCGTTCATAATATGTACCACATGGAAGAAAGAGATTCCATAATTCTCGCCTATAGGCGTGACGGATTGAGCATCCGTGAGATCGCCCGTCGTAACGGCATGAGCCGCAAGACTGTACGCAAGTATCTCCGGGCTTTCGAACAAGCGGTCGGTGACAACCCCGATGCGGAAGCAATGGACACGTACCTGCAGCAGCCGGTGCGCTATGACAGCAGCAAACGTGTCCGCAGAGTGATGAACCAGCAGGTGATGGAGGCGATAGACGGCTTCATGGCCCGCAACCGGTCTAATGCCGCGGCCGGATTGCGCAAGCAGCAGATGCGCAAGATTGACATGTGGCGCCGGTTGCGCGATCAAGGCATAGAGATTGCCTATTCGACGGTATGCCAGTATGTCCGTGCATTGGAAGTGGCGGTGTCCGCTCCAGCCAAGTCCCCGGCGGCGTTCATCCGCCAGGAGTATGAACCGGGGTTCCGGTGCGAGTTTGACTGGGGCGTGCTGACACTTTGGATTGCCGGTGTCAAGACGAAGCTCTGCACATGGCCGTGTTCACGATGAACCATAGCAACCTG
>NZ_QTLY01000026.1:0-1963 GCF_003602895.1 Bacteroides sp. AF29-11 | reverse complement strand
CTGCACATGGCCGTGTTCACGATGAACCATAGCAACCTGCGGCGGGCATACCTGTTCTCCCGCGAGGACACGTTGGCCCTGATGGAAGCACACCGCAACTGCTTCCGTGCTTTGGGGGGCACGCCGCAAGTAATGGCCTACGATAACATGCGGGTGGCCGTCAAGAAGTTCCTTGGACAGGAGCGCGAACATACCGATGCCCTGCGCCGCATGGAACTCCACTATTGTTTCACCCCTCATTTCTGTAATCCGCGTTCGGGATGGGAGAAAGGTAAGGTGGAGCGTTCGGTGGAACATATCCGCCGGCGGGCTTTCGCCTATGATGTCCGTTTCGGTTCGCTGGAGCAGGCGCAGTGTCATCTTGACAAGGTCTGTGACAGGCTCAACGGGGAGGCTTCCAACATGTCTGCGCAAGAGAAGAAGGAGCGCGTACAGGCCGATATTGCGGCTTTGCGGCCGCTTGACCACGGTGACATGGGCTGCTTTGAGCGGCGGCATGCCCGTGTCGGGAAGTATTCCACCATTACCGTCGATGGTGTGCATTACTCTGTGCCTGACCGGCTTGTCGGTCGGGAGGTACCCATAAAGATGTATTCCGAGCGTATTGTCGTGCTTGACGGTCGCGACAAGGTAGCCACGTATGTACGCTCCCGGCGTCTCGGTGACTGGTGTATCGACCTGATGCACTATCTGGGCACGTTCCTTCGCAAGCCTGCGGCGTTGGGACGATCCACGGCCATGCGACAGGTACACCCGGACGTGGCGGCACTGTTTCGCAAACATTTTACGGATTCTCCCAGATCGTTTGTCGAACTGCTCGTGTTTACCCGTGACAACCAGCGCACTTATGCCGACATACTGGCTGCGGCAGACCGTCTGTCCTCCCGGGGACTCAAACGCCTGTCTTCCGAACAATTGAGCGCCGAGATGCTGGCCAGTGACGGCAATGGAACCGCAAACGTCCGTCAAGACGCGGCCACCCTGACCCCGTCCGATCCACAACAGACCGCCATTGAAGAATCGGCCTCACAGACATTGGACACACTTTCGGCGATGATCGGATGTGGCGCCACACAACAACCTGTAAACAAAGTTACCGTCTAACAACATAAAAATTGCATAGCAATGGAACAAAACGAAAATCAAGACTCCATACGCGAACGGATACGTGCGTATGCCTTCGACCTCAAACTCCCTCTGGTACGACGCGACATCGACCTGCTTATACAGCAAGGACTTGATGAACGATGGAACCTGTGGATGTTCACGGCCGAACTCCTGCGTCAGGAAAAAGAAAACCGCTCGGAGAACCAGCGTCGGCATCGCATCAAAAATGCCGCGTTCCCACAGTTGCGATACCTCAACGAAATAGACACGGACGCGCTTCCGCCAGAAGCGCGGAAGGCCTTGCCAAACCTTGAGACACTTGATTTCATCAAGGAAGGGCGCAACCTTATACTATACGGGAATCCCGGTACCGGAAAGACCCATCTGGCTACAGCCTTGGGGATTGCGGCCTGTAACGCGGGATACTCCGTACTGTTCACTTCCGTGCCCAGACTGCTTACGCAGATAAGGGAATGCCGGAACGCAATGACACTAAGGGCACTCGAGAACAAGTTCGAACGATACGACATGGTCATCTGCGACGAGTTCGGATACGTTTCTTGTGACAAGGCGGGAGCGGAGATGTTGTTCAACCATCTGTCACTCAGAACTGACAAGAAAACAACCGTCATTACAACAAATCTCGCATTCAACAGATGGGACGAGATTATTGCAGACAAAGTACTAGTTACAGCAATGGTAGACAGGCTAACGCACAAGGCGATTCTACTGAACATGACGGGAAAATCGTACAGAATGAAAGAAACACAAGATATGATAAATAAACAAATTTAATTAACTTTGCAAAACCTATCGGGTGGTACACGTTTCAAATGCTACCCGGGTCCCTTTTCAA
>NZ_QTLY01000025.1:0-2786 GCF_003602895.1 Bacteroides sp. AF29-11 | reverse complement strand
CCCGCCCCTTGCCGCTGGGCGCTCCCCGACCGATGATTTTTTAAGTAGTTGATTATATGCCGTTTTTAGGGTATAATAAGAACTTAAGAAATAGAATAAGTTAAGTAGTTGATACTCAATATAGGGTATTTTCCATATTGGAAAATCAGATTTTCCATATTAGAAAGTCACTCTTTCCTATTAGATGTTAAAAAGGAAAATATATTTTGCTTTTTTATTGTATTAATGGAAATTTAAATATTCCTTTGTGGAAAATCAAATTATACTTTTTCACCGATATATAGAAAGTCAAATTTGCCTAAATAGAATGTTTATGGAAAATAAGAAAGTACTCAAATTAACCGATTTTCAAAAAAACGAAGAAAACCCCTTTATGAAACAAGCAATTGAAGGGATTGAAAATCACGTTGTTAAGAAATACAAAAGTAGTACGGGAAGTGATAAAAAAGCTGTAGTTGCTGTTGCTGATACAGATACAGGAGAAGTATTCAAAACCTCGTTTATCCGACAAATAGAAGTAGATGAAGAGCAATTTGCAAAACTATACCTTGCGAATTTTGCCGCTTTTTTCAATCTATCACAATCAGCTATTCGGGTTTTCGGGTATATTCTAACTTGCATGAAGCCTAAGAATGATATGATAATTTTCGATAGGCGAAAATGCTTAGAATACACCCAATACAAATCAGACAAAGCCATATACAAAGGATTGGCAGAGCTCGTACAAAGTGAAATCATAGCAAGAGGTCCAAACGAATATAATTGGTTCATTAATCCGTTGATTGTCTTTAATGGGGATAGGGTTTCATTTACAAAAACATACGTTCGGAAAAAGACTTTAGCTGCCCAAAAGAAAGAAGAAGCAGAGAAACGACAGTTATCACTTGGTTTTGATGAACTGTAACACTCCATTGAGTGAAGCTGCCGTTTGGTCGCTCCCCCTTTGGGGGCGGGGGGGGGGATAGATAAAGTTCCTCTATGTAAAGTTATAATGGGGGATGAAAGGCAAGGTTCGCTAACCTTACCCCGATTGTTTATGCTTCCCAGCATTCAATCTATCCCCGTTTATGGGTTTCTCTTTCACCCTACAAAGATAACCTCATGGGGGAAAAATGTCCAAGAATATGGGGTAAAAACTATCAAGTCGGTAGAAAATAAGTATCTTTGAAGTACATTTTTAGTAGAGGTACTGGTATGCCTAGACGAAGCAGATAGGCAAAAATAAAGCCGCTGGGGATGTCGGATGTCCGTCAATTAACTCCAGCGGCTTGTATTTTGGTAACTCTCCCGTATCGGTCAGCTACCGTTTGGTCAGCAACAAAGGTAGTACTTTATTGTCGCAAATCCAAATGTTTTCCCCTTTATTTGTGCATTTACAAAACATTCACTAACTTCGCACCTATGCAGTATGGTGATAGCACACTAGCACCCTAAAGGGTACGTGTGTAAGGGGACAAGCCCCCTTAACCCCCTGTCAGCCGGCTGTCACCGGCTGTTATCGATTGTCACAAAAATGTTAACTTATGGGAGCAACAAGTATTCATGTACAAGCAGTGAAGCCGGGGAGCGAGATTCACAACTTTAGGGAAAAAGAGTTGGACTATGTTCGTCCGGAACTTAGTCATTTGAATGAAAGCTGGGTTGGAGATAGCATCTCCCATCGGCTGGAGAGTGCAAAACAGAGATATTTCGATACGGTTGGGCAGAAGATGCAGACTAAAGCAGCACCCATACGGGAGGGGGTAATAGTAATCAAGCAAGAAACCACCATGCAGGAACTCCAGCAATTCGCTGCGGTCTGCAAGGAACGTTTCGGTATTGAAGCGTTTCAAATCCATATACACAAGGACGAAGGATACATGAACGCAAAGCAATGGACACCTAACCTTCACGCCCATGTAGTTTTCGATTGGACGCAGCCGAACGGGAAGAGTGTGCGTTTATCGCGTGATGACATGGCAGAACTCCAAACCATAGCATCTGAAGCACTGGGCATGGAACGTGGTGTTTCTTCTGATCGCAAACACTTATCGGCTATGCAGTACAAGACCGAATGTGCGAAAGAACAGCTTCAGGAACTATCCAACGATATATCCAGTGCGTTAGACAAGCACAAGGACGTGCAAAACCAGCTTCTTCAGCTTCAGAAAGAACTACGTTCCATTGAAACAAAGAAAAACGTCCAAAAACTCATTTCTAAGGCTTCAGAGAAGTTTTACGGCTTGATAGGGAAAACGGTTAACGATAGGGAAAAAGATGCCTTAAAAGCCAAAATAAAGGCTTTAGAGGGGGAAAATGAACAGCTATCCGATAGACTGGGAAAGGCTATACTTGAAAAAGAGCGAAACGGCACAAAGGTATTCAAAGCCGAGAACGACAAGGAGTATTATAGACAGCAAATGGACAATGCAAGGACAACCAGTAACCGACTAAGAACGGAGAACCAAGAACTAAAGACCGAAACCAAGGAATTGAAAAAAGAACTTGGTAAGATGAAAGACTTGTTCAATTCCGAACAACTGGAGGCTTTAAGGCATCATTTCCCAAACATATCAAAAGCTATGGAAGAGGGGAAAGACCTACTCAAGCAAATCACCAGAAGCAGAGGTTTCGGCATGGGTATGTAACCCCCCCCCCGCCCCCAAAGGGGGAGCGACCAAACGGCAGCTTCACTCAATGGAGTGTTACGCCGTTCGGGTTCGGAAGAAATTTTGCAGGGTTCGAAAAACGGTTGTGTGCTTATTCGAAAAAAAGTTTATGGTGTGGGCGCTCGTCGGGACGGGTGG
>NZ_QTLY01000024.1:0-2962 GCF_003602895.1 Bacteroides sp. AF29-11 | reverse complement strand
TTGGAAATCGAAGGATGATAGGTCAGGAAGTATAAAATGGGGACGGGTATGGAAGAAAATAGAATAAGGCAAACGGGAAATGCAGAATAAGGATTTTTACATAGGGAGATGGATTACGAAATGTTTGCTGATATGTTTCATGGTGGCATCGTGCAGCCGGTATCCAGCCAGAGTGGAAGAAATGCTTGCCTTGTCGGGTAGTAATCGTGCGGAATTGGAGAAAGTGCTGGAGCATTATGTAGACAGTGCGGAGAAGCGTGAGGCTGCTGAATTTCTGATAGCAAATATGGTAGGTATTTATGTCGTGGATTCTGCTGTGCAAGAACGGCTTGCTCCTTTCTATGAACAATGCGACACCTTGCGGGAGCTTTACAAGGACAAGCAGCGGATGCGTTGGGTGAATGGGGTGGATAGTTTGTGGAGTGCTTTTCGGGATGGAAGGAATGTCGACATCAGTACTGTACCTCTTTTGCAGGTGGTGACGGCACGCCAGATGATAGCCGAGATTGACCTTGCCTTTCGTGTTTGGAAAGAGAATGTATATTCACGGGATTGCCCTTTCGAGGAGTTTTGTGAGTACATACTTCCTTTCTATCGAGGCAGTTTTGTGCTGGACGGATCGCGTGCTGATTTTGCAAATGAGTATAAAGGATTCTTTTCCCGCAATAACAGTACATTCAATGCCGATGTGGACTCGTTGATGCGTCTGCAAGCAAAGATCGCTTTTTCTTCTTTTAATGGGGCGAATGTGCCGGCTGTCAGTTGTGGAGCGCTGCAAAAAATGGGTGGTGGGACATGTGTCGAAAAAGGGGTATTCAACTCTTTGTTGTTTTCTGCTTTAGGTATGCCTATAACAGTCGATTTTGTACCATTGTGGGGAAATAGGGCGGGCGAGCATTCGTGGAATGTGCTGGTGATGAATGGGAAACATTATGCTTTTGATCCCTTTGTGACACATCGGAATTGGTTCCACAATCGGCTTTACGCTAATCTGGGGCTACATGCGATGTTTGGGTTGGGAGAATTTCGCTGTCCAAAAGTGTATAGGAAGACTTATGCCACACATGTAGAGGCTACCTTGCTGGACAAAGGGGTTGCGATGGAGGATATCCCTTCGTTGTTTAGGAATTTCAAGATGATAGATGTTTCGGCACAATACTTTGAAGGGACTGACGTAGAGGTGGAGCTGACAGAGGGCACACCGGAAGATGCTGAATATGCCTATCTGTGTGTATCTGATTCTAAAGGATGGGCTCCGGTACAATTTGGAAAAATAGAGGGTAGAAAAGCTGTGTTCAGGGATATGGGGCGGAACATAGTGTACTTACCTGCTTATTATAGGAAAGGATGTATACTGCCTGCCGCTCCACCTTTGTGGTTGAAGGCGGATGGGGAGACGGTATTGCTGGATGGCAAGACTCCGGGAGAAGACACATTGGCAGTAAGGAATATGATGTTGACACCTTATTGGAATAGCAGGTACGCCAAATGTCTGAGAGATGCAAGTATCACGGTACAGGCTGAGGACGGAAAAGAAGACACGTTGTGTAATTTTGACAGAGAACTTCCGGCAAGGCGTATGGTATACGATATATGTCATGATTCCGGGGTGCGTTTTCTCAAGATGCATCTGCCGACGGATAGCATGGCATTGGGAGAACTCGCTTTTTATACCCGGGAGGGACGGGTGAAGAATCCGCGTATTTCGTCTGCTCTGGAGCCTTTGTCGGAAACCAGGATGGAAACTGTGTTCGATAGGTTTACTGCCACTTGTTTTCGGGCAAAAGTAAAGGAGAAAGTTCTGGAGATAGACTTGGGAGAAACATGCCGGTTGACGTCGGTGGTGATAGTCCCTTATGTGACGTCGCAGATAACTGACGACAGTGTATATGGGCTGTATATATGGAAAGAAAGCGGTTGGCAACTGTTGGAAGAACGGGAAGGGGATAAGTGTGGCGTTTTATTCTTTGAAAATGTGCCGGGAAATGGGTTGTTCAGGTTGGACAGACACATGGGAAATGGTAAGGAATATACTGGCCGGATTTTTGTTTATAAAGATGGAGAAATGTTGTTGATGTAAAAAGAAAATGGAGACGAACGATAGACAGAAAAGTTGGTTGAAAGTGTGGGGAGGCAGATTGTTGAATATGATCTTCTTCTTTTGTATGTTGTTTGTGGTATATTTGGTATCAGGAGTCTTTATAGTTACTTCCTTCAAGATTCCTTCCGATTCGATGGAACCGTCTTTGCAGACGGGTGATTGTATATTGGTAGATAAATGTTCAAAAGGAGCGAGGCTGTTCGATGTGTTTGCCGCATTGGAAAAGAAGGAGGTGAAAATTCACCGTATGCCTGGGTGGAGGAAATTCAAGAGGAATGATGTGCTTGTATTCAATTTCCCTTATCCGGGAAGATGGGACAGCATTGCCTTTGATGTAATGTCATATTATGTAAAGCGTTGTATAGCAGTTCCGGGAGACACTTTGGAAATCAAGGACTGCCATTATAGGGTGAAAGGGCATGACGGATACTTGGGGAATACTGCTGCACAAGATAAATTGCAAAAATTACTTGACTCCGAGGAATTTGTGAATAGGGGAATAGTGGTTGAAAGTTATCCTTTTGATAAAGAACTGGGCTGGAGCATTGCCGAATTTGGGCCATTGTACATACCGGCTAAAGGAAGTGTAGTAGAGATGGATTCACTGAACCGGATGCTTTATAGAAATCTGATAGAATGGGAACAGAAGGAGAAACTGACGTTCAGGAGGGATACTGTATTATTGGGAGACAGTGTTATAAGCAGATACTGTTTCCGTGAGAATTATTATTTCGTATCCGGTGACAAGATGGAAAACTCGAAAGATTCACGCTATTGGGGACTGTTGCCTGAACCTTTTATTGTAGGCAGGGCTCTACGTATTTGGAAATCGAAGGATGATAGGTCAGGAAGTATAAAATG
>NZ_QTLY01000023.1:3202-4325 GCF_003602895.1 Bacteroides sp. AF29-11 | reverse complement strand
AAGAATTGTCCGACAAGGACACTTCTTGCTATATATACACATACCGCATTGGAATACATCCACACTAACCGCCCGGCAAAAAAGCCCCGGCGTGTTAGAAAATCCCCCACAGCCTAACAAAATCTACCCCATTTCTACCCAAGGGGATTACACGCCGCAGAAGTCATCCGGGAACATGTCTTCCAGTTCGTCCAAATCAATGGCTTCTTCTTCGGACACCTCCACCCATTCAACGTTTTCTTTCCCTCTTATCGCACATGAGTACATCTCGGCGGCGGCAAGGTTAGAGAACACCTCGTGCATAGGCTCGCCGTTCTCTAACCAGTAAACACAATATTCGACCATAACAGTTTTATCATTTATCGTTGTAATGCCCCTCTACCTCCAAAATGTAGACCTCTACCACTTCCTCGTAAATGTCATAGATTATCCGGTCATGGGCGGTAATGTGTCGAGACCATGTAATATCCCCACCGCCCCTTAACGCTTCGGGATGCCCAAGCCCAGTCTTAGGGTGCTCTAACAATTCTTTGTAGATTTTCTTATACTTCTTGAACAAATTGGGGTTTGATTTCTTCCATTTGGCAATCACCTTATCCACCCCGTCGGAAACCCTAATTGTGTACATCATAGACTGTCGAAATAAGCATCAATATCCTCACTGCTTTTGAGGGTAACACACTTTCCGGATTTGATTTCTTCCCTTGCCTTGTCAATCCTTGCTTGCAGTTCCGGGGTTATCATCAAATCTTCACGACCAACTTTTACCAAAGCGTAAATCTCGTTTTTCCTGCGAATTAGTACCTGCTCGCCATTGTCAGCTTTGGTGAAAGACGCTGCGAGGTTGTTACGGTATTCTCTTACTGATAATGCTTCCATATCTGTTTGCTTTTAAATTCAGTACAAAGATAGCTATATTTCAATAAAATACAAACTTTTTGTACACAAATGTGTACACGCCATAAAAAGCCGTTCACAGTCCTACCGCCCGTTGGTTGGTTTTGCTTTGCTTTTTTTCCCTATTGTTTTTCTTTTTCCGACAGTAAATCAACCACTTATCCGTAAAAAATCAATGACTTGTTATAAAGCATAACTTGTTTATATGCTTATCAGCTTTTTTTTT
>NZ_QTLY01000023.1:0-3156 GCF_003602895.1 Bacteroides sp. AF29-11 | reverse complement strand
TTTTTTTTTAACTAAAAATCACGCTGAAATCCAACCGCTTACACAATTCATTTAACACATTACTACGACTTTTTGAATGCTATTTAACACATTACTACGACTTTTTGAATGTTATTTTCTCTTCCAAATACGACTTTTTGAATGTTATTTTGCATCATCTACGATTTCCATTTGCACAAGTCGTAATTACTTATTATATTTGCGCAACATACTAATAATCAATAAAGGATGAAGAAAATCATAGTTCATTTTAAGAAAGAAGAATTTGAAAGGGTAAAAAACGCAATTTCTATCCTCGCAAAATTTTCTGAAATATACGCTCCTCACATAGATAAAGCCAACAGTATTTTATCCTTTCGTGTAGATGATGAAAACGAAACAACAGAAGAACAACAGTGTAACAGTCGTCAATAAAGACCAAATACAAAGCTATATTATGACGACAGCCAAGTATGACTTTTCCGTTTATGAGAAGCGCATACTTTATAGAATTGTAGAAATGGCTCAAGGTGAACTCCAAGGAGTTAGGTTTGCAACTGATTGTAAAAAAATAGAACACACACTTTTTGATACCGTTCACATCACAATGCCTATTGCTTCATTGCTAAATGGAGAAAGTGATGAAAACTACACACGTGTAAAACAAGCACTGTTATCTCTACAAAAGAAAATCTTTACCTATGAGGATGAAAAAGAATGGATAAGCATTTCTATTATTGCATTGCCAAAGATAAAGAAGCGTTCATCTGTTGTATCATTCCAAATAGACTCACACATATGGGACTGCTGCTTAGATTTTTCAAAAGGGTTTCGCAAATACGAATTAGCCACTGCGATGAAGTTTAAGAGTGTATATTCTATGCGGTTCTACGAACTTTTAAGCGGTCAGAAAACAAAACTAATCTATCCACTTGAACAGCTCAAAGAAATGTTTAAAGTACAAGATAAATACGCAAAGACAAACGATTTTGTCCGGAAAGTAATTGAACCTGCAAAAAATGAGCTGGACGAACTAAGTCCTTATACATTCGAATGGTCCGCAAACAAGGAGGGGAAAAAAATTGTAAGTTTCAACTTCTATCCAATATTCAAGCCAGAGCATCGTGATGCAGAGCTATACAAAAAAGAGCTACAAAAGCAAACCGGGCTTTCATGGGATTTAGGTAGGCAAGTGATAAGTTACTTAAAAACATCTTTGGAGTTCTCCGATAAAGAAATCAAAAACAACCGGGATTTATTTGTAACAGCACAAATGGAACTTCCAGACATCATGACAGAACTCGCCATACTTAGAGGAAAATCAAGGACAAAAACAAATCCAAAAGGGTGGATTATAAACGCCCTTAAAGGGAAAATCAAGGATAAGTGACAAGATTACCCCGGTATATTTCAGCCGGGGTAATCTTGTCAAATCAGAGGAACGATTTCCATTTCTACACCAAGCTCTTTCATCTGCCGCTGTATTTCCTCGCTGCTTAGTTTCTCTTTCGCCAGTACAAGCCCATGAAAGGCGTCCCAGCCTGCCGGCTTCGAAACGATACTACCGTTTAGGACAGCATGGGTGATTTCGCCGCCGGACTTCGCACCCTTGTTCAGTATGAAGAAGAACCGGGGTTCTTCGTGTTCCGTTGTTCCCATAATTCGTAAAGTTAGAGTTTATTTGTTTCCCTTTTGTTCCCTTGCCTGCTCTTGGAAGTATTCATAATACTGCTTGTAGTTGTCCCGGTCTTTGGCTGCATCCGTCCAAAGATAGCACATGAAACAAGCGAACAATAGGGAGATAACAGCACAAAGGATTGAGTAGAACGAAATCCGTTTGTCCACATAACCGCCGTTTTTCATTCTGTACCCCTGCCGTTCAAAGTCCGACAATACGTTTTTTAGGCGATTTTCGGCACTTTCGAGGCTTTTCCCGTCTATTTGTACCTTTCGGGATGTTGCATCCTCTATGCGCTTTGTATAGGCTTCAATACGTCCCATTTCTTGAAAAAACAGTTCTATCGCAAGCTGCGGGTTAACCTTTGGTGCTGTGTCTTTTCTTTTCCGGGGGCTGTACTGTCCCTGCTTAACGGTGGAAGCTACCGCTTCCGGATGTGAGTTTGTTTCCATGAGATATGTTCATTGAGTTATATTTCAGTTTGCTTTGTGTCCGCTCGATATGGGCGAGAGTGTAGCCTTTCCCTATCTCGCTCGCCTTATACTCCGTACCGCTTCGGGCTGTGACGTAGTAGCCGTTAAGTTTTCCGGTGCTTGCCCTGGCTTCCCGAACTTTAAAACCTCTCCTACCAAGTTCTTCCTTGAATTTAGTCAAGTCAAAGCCCTGCATCTTCTTCAATACGTCGTCCATGGCTTCCTTGATTTCCGCTTTGTTGGCTTTGCCGATGTCCTGCGACTGTACAAAGTTCCGTTCCTTGGCTATGGCGTTGGCGGCTTCCGTTGCCTTTTTCCCTATCCAGTTATCCCGGTACAGTTCCCCGGAAAGGGAAACCCGGTTTGCTAGTATATGCAGGTGGGCTTGTTCTTTTTTGCTCTCCGTACCGCTGTGCCGGATGATGATGTACTGGTGGTTCGCCAGCCCCATGCGCTGCATGAAGTCGTTACCAAGTTCCGCCCAGTCCGCATCCGTAAAGGTGGCGCTTTCCTCTATCGAAGGACTGACCTCGAAACGTAGGCAATTGTTTTTTACGTTCGGAAAATCAGCGTGGTATGGTTTCATTTCCTGTACCATTTCCGCACCCGTACACCCGTAAAGTTCATGCCGGGCTATCTCGATGGCTGCTGTCTGTCCGTCTATCTCTTTGGCAAGGTCATACTCCAGTGCAGCCGTACCATGCGATATGCTCTTTCCTTTCCCTATCATCGTGAAAGTATTTTTTTAAGTTCGGTGATTAGTGCCTGATTCTCTTCAAATACCTCCCGGTACTGGCGACCACCGAAGTAGTTGTTCAGCCGTTGGAGCGTTCCTTTCAACTGGGCTATGTCCCGGAGAAGCTGCCGTTCCTCCTCGGTGTACCTTTCCCTTGGGCGACCTCCAAGGGACAAACTCCGGCAATACTCCGATGTGCTCATGCTACATCGGGCTGCCTGCTCCGCAAGTGCCAGCTTTTCATACCGGGTACAGCGGAATGTAATCTTTTCGTTCCGTCTTACTTCCAT
>NZ_QTLY01000022.1:0-4671 GCF_003602895.1 Bacteroides sp. AF29-11 | reverse complement strand
GCCGCCAATGGAAACCAGAAAGCCTCCTTGTCCTCACCTATCATGAAAGGGATAAATCCCAGAATGGTAGAAACTACCGTGAGGAAAATAGGAACGACCTTCGCATTCCACGCCTTGACGTAGGCACGAAGAGCGGAAAGACGGGGGAAACGACGTCGGATGCTGTTGTACTCGTTCAGGACATAGATGCTGGCATTCACCGTGATGCCACACAGCAGGACGAACGAGGCAAAACCGCCCTGGTCGAAGTTCAGCCGGAACCAATAGAAAGTAAGAAATACCCCGATATAAGAAACCGGAATCACAAAGATGATGGCAAGCGGCTGCTTCAGGGAGTTGAACAGAACGCTGGTCGTAAAGAAGATGATGGCTATCACCACCAGCAGAAGCAGGTATTGGCGGTTGTCCTTCTCGCCCCATGACCAACTGTTGCTGTCCGACTCGGCTGTATAACCCATCGGCAACAGTTTGTTGAACTCCTCCAGGTCACGTTTCTGTATCTTGTTGCCCATCTCATTGGAGCCGATATATTCGTATTGCAGGCAGAGGCGGTACTGCTGGTTTTCTTTGGCAATCTCCTGCGGCATCTGTCCCTTTTCCACAGTAGTCAGTTCGGAAAGCTTGTAATGCTTGCCGTTTCCTACTCCATAGGGGAAGAACTGCATCGCCCAGATGTCATATTCGGCAGACTGGCGGGAAGAGAGCTTGATTTTCTCCATCCCCTGCTCGGCCGCTACCGAACCAATCTCCAGATTCTTGCCAAAGATGGGGCGCACCGCAGAGAAAAGCACTTGCGCGTCGATGCCCTCTTGCGCCATGCGCTCCTTGTTCAGGTTGAAGTAGAATTCCTGATAGTCATCCTTCCACCAGGAGAACTCCGAATTGATGAGCACTTCCTTGATACGCCGGTGCGTCAGCAGCTTGGCCTTCAGCTTCTCCGCCCACTCATAGAGTTCGTCGTAGTTGTAGCCGTACATCCTGATGCGGTAGGAGCCGGCACTCTCGCGGACGTCATTACTGAACCCCTGGTCCTGCAATCCGTAGATGCCCCAGCTGCCGCCTCCCAGTTCCAGTGCCTTGCTTATCATATTGGCTTTCAGTGTATAGGGAAAACCGCTGTTCCGGGCTTCCTTCTTGAAATAAATCTGCATACTGGCACGCCGGGGGCTGTAGATGGAAGTATGAAACTGCCTGATTTCCTTGAACCGGCTGAGGTAGGTCTCCATACGTTTCATCAAAGTGTTCATCTGCTCGAGGGTGCTGCCATTGGGAAGGTTGGCGTTGGCATAGAGCACCACCTCCTCATTACGGGTGAAGTAACTGCCTTCGTACACCTTCTGTATGAAAAGCCGCAAGCTGCCGCCCAGCGCCTTGTCCACAATGGGTTTCACCGACTCTTTATAGGTATCCGAACCGAATACCTTATTGTAAGCAGCTTCCCATTTTCCCCCTCCTTCCAGTTTGTCGGGCAACAGAAAAACGGGCAGACCGAAACCCAACAGTAACAGCAGGCATACAGCCCAGCGCCAACGGCACAGAAAACGGATGAGAGCAGAATAGCAGCAGGAGAAATAAACGGGGAAACGTCTGAAAATCCGTCCCAACCTTGTTTTGAATGTTTGCGTCAGCCCCGGCAAGACAAGACGCCTCTTCTTCCCCGTAATCCGCCTCACCAGTCCTATCTTCTCAATCATCGACGGAACAAAGAACAACGCCACCATCAAGGAAACAGCCAGATTGATGATCACTACCGCTGCAAAGTCCTGCAGGTTGAGCCGTATCTTCTCGTCAAGGAAGAAAATGATAACAAGCGCACCCATCGTAGTGAGGGTTGCCGCCAACACCGACAGGAAGGCCTTGAGATTACGCCGATGCAGAATGTGGTCGGTCATGACAATGGTGCTGTCTATCACCAGATTCAGCGAGACAGTGATACCCGCCAGCGAATAAAGCTGCATCTCAAGTCCGAAGAGGTAGTAGAAGATAAGTGCCACCGCTATATTTACAGCCAGGCTGGTAACTATCAGAAAAAGATATTTCAACTTACGAGTAATGAGCCATACAAATACAAGCAGGATGAGTACCGTCAAACCGGTACGGAAGTAAATCTTGTCCAGTTCTTCCCGTATGTACTCGGTCGCATCATAGCTGGTATGCACTTCATATCCGACAGGAAGTACCTGCCGAACAGCTTCCATCTCGTCCATCACGGCACGGTTCAGTTGCAACTGGTTGGCAGTTTCTTCCGCAGTAATGGATAGATAGACGGAATTCAGCCCATTGATGCGGTAATAGCTTTGCGGCTCCTCCTCCATACGGACAGCCGACACCAGTTCGTCCAAGCGGAGCAGTTTCCCGTCGGTAGCCGTCACGGTGATGGCAGCAGGATTAAAACCAAGGGAGTTGCTCTCCGGCACCAGTGCCAGGCGTATCCATTCCCGGCTACCGTTACCTGTATCCACATTGTGCGTACCCAGAAATTCCTTCCGGTAATGCCGCTGTACTGCCTCGCTGATGTCCGACAGTGCCACACCCAGCAAGCGCAACTGTTCACTGTCATATTCCAGTCTCCACTCCATGGGCGTGGCACCGCTGAGTTCCACCTTATAGATACCCGGAATATTTGCCAGCCGCGGCTTGATATGCTCCTCGGCATACTGCTGAATCAATATCGGAGTGGAAGGGGCATTCAGTGTGAAGGACATGAAAGGGCGTGAGGCGTTCTCGTCGGGCACTTTCATGTGAATGGTGGGATAGCTGACACCTTCGGGCAATTGGGGCCACGTCTGCCGGATGATGGTGGAAGCTTCGAAGCGGACTGCCTCGACATCGGCATGCTTGTCCAGCTCCACAGTAATGTTGCCGTAGCCGTTGCCCGAAGTGGAGTTCAGCCGCTTCACTCCGCGGATACGCGCCAGCATGGATTCCAGCTTGCTGGTCACTTCCATCTCCACCACCCGCGACGAAGTGCCAGGCATGCTGAAACCCACCGTGAAGCCGGGCAGGCTGCGTGACGGATTCAGCTTGACGGGGAGCAGCGGTATCAACGCCACCCCTACCAAAGCAAGGCAGACAAACGCCACTATGACGGTGAAGGAAGAAACTCGTTTCATCAGTTATTATAATCAAATTTTTCCGACAGCGAAAATCCGCTGGCAAAGTCGTGCAACGTCAGTTTCCGTATCTTGTAATAATTCAGCCAGTAGTCCTGCAAGGCGGAGATGTAATTGCGTTGCGCTTCCTGCTGGCGGTTCAGCGAGAGGGTCAGGCTGTTGATGTCTGCCTTGCCGATAATGAAGCGCTGGCGGGTTTCGTTATACGCCAGGATGGCAAGGTCGAGGGCCTCTTCGGCACTGGCGACGAGGGCTTGCTGGACGTTGAAGTCGCTGACGGTCATGATAACCTCCTCCTCAATGCTGATTTCACTTTGCCTGGCAGAAGTCTTCACCACGTTCAGATTGTTCCTCGCCATGTTGTATTTGCCTTTCCTCACGCCCCAGTCCACCAGTGGAATGGAGACACTGACCGACACCATCTCCTGCTGCATGGGATGCCTGTATGCTTCACCGAATTTCTCCGCCACCTGGTTGAAGCCGACGCTGGCGTTGATGCTGGCGTTGAAGCGCGACTCCTTCTTCGTCTTGTCTACTGTCTGCTCGGCTTCCAGCACTTCCTGACGAAGCCCCAGAAATTCCGGATTGTTGGCTTGAGCGGCCAGCAAAGCCTCATCAACCGGTATGGTCAGCGCCCTCGGACGTCCCGGAAGCGACACCCTGATATCCGTGTTCTTCTCCATATTCAGGAAAGATGCCAACGAAAACATGGCGCGCTTCAAGGCACTGGCGGCATTCTGCAAAGTATTGCGGGCGTTCACCACGTCGAGTTTCAGCGTCAGCAGGTCGGCACGGCTGATGGCGGCTATCTTCAGGCGCTGCATACCGATGCGGTAGAGGGTATCGGTGGAGACGGCATTGTCCTTGGCCAAGTCATATTCCGCCTGTGCCATGGCAAGCGCAAAGAAATAGGTAGTGGCCTGCTCGGATACTCGCTCTGCATTGTAAATATACTCCTTCTTCACCTTTTCGTACTTCAGCGGCTCAATCCTGCGTTCCCAACGGAAAGGATTGTAACCGACCAGACTCTGCGAGTAGCCCAAACGAACCGGAACACTGGTGAACTGGGTATACTTGTTTCCACCGAAGCTCCGCATATAGCCCAGCTCCGTATCCAGATAGAACGTACCGCCCGTCAAGTCGAAATTCTGTCTGACGGCAAGATTGCCGTATGCATAGAAGGATTGCTGGCTGCGATAGATGTCAAGGTCCTGTTCGGAGTCGTAACGCTTGGTGATATCGCGGTTGTACTGTGCCGGAGTCATGTTCAGCGTCAGGCTGGGAAGGCGGTTTGCCTTATAGGTGCGGTATTCCCAATAACCGGCCAGATACATGTTCTTGGTGCGGAAGGCTTCCAGCGAACTGTCATTCGCCAGGGCAATGGTCTGCTGCAAATCGAGCGTTATCCGCTGCTGGGCAAAAGCGGAAAGGGCTCCCAGACTGAACAAAAGTATAAGACTTAATTTCTTCATGCTCTTTCTTTTCTATAAATAAACCAATATATCAACGGGATGATGAACAGACTGACCAGTGTCCCCACGAACATCGCCCCAATCAT
>NZ_QTLY01000021.1:0-3819 GCF_003602895.1 Bacteroides sp. AF29-11 | reverse complement strand
TGTTTTTGTTAAACAGTTGCCTGGACCTATTCTCTGCGCCTCGCCGTAAAGCGAGGACCCTTTATCCCGAAGTTACAGGGTCAGTTTGCCTAGTTCCTTAACCGTGAATCACTCAAGCGCCTTAGTATATTCAACCCGACTACGTGTGTCCGTTTGCGGTACGGGTACCTGCAGGATTAAGTTTAGCGGATTTTCTTGGAAGTATGATTACACGCACTATTGGATTGTTCTAAGAACGCTCCATACTGTCAGGTTCGACTCTTGCTCCGGATTTGCCTGGAACAATCAGCATCTACACCCTTCAACGGACTATTCCGTCAGTCCGCGGCGCTGTCACGACTCCGTCTCCACGTCACTCCCACAGGTAGTACCGGAATATTAACCGGTTCTGCCATCGGCCTCGCCGTTCGGCTGAGCCTTAGGACCCGACTTACCCTGATCCGATTAGCGTTGATCAGGAAACCTTAGTCTTTCGGCGAGGGGGTTTCCCACCCCCTTTATCGTTACTTATACCTACATTTGCTTTTCCACACGCTCCAGCAAAGCTCGCGCTTCACCTTCGACGCAGAGTGGAATGCTCCCCTACCGATGATTTCTCATCCCAAAGCTTCGGTAGAATACTTATGCCCGATTATTATCCACGCCAAACTCCTCGACTAGTGAGCTGTTACGCACTCTTTAAATGAATGGCTGCTTCCAAGCCAACATCCTAGCTGTCTTAGCAATCTGACTTCGTTAGTTCAACTTAGTATTCATTTCGGGACCTTAGCTGTTGGTCCGGATTGTTCTCCTTTAGGACATGGACCTTAGCACCCATGCCCTCACTCCTGACATAGAACTGACACGCATTCGGAGTTTGTCAAGACTTGATAGGCGGTGAAGCCCTCGCATCTTATCAGTCGCTCTACCTCATGCCAGTATAAGTCAAGGCTGCACCTAAATGCATTTCGGGGAGTACGAGCTATCTCCAAGTTTGATTAGCCTTTCACCCCCACCCTCAGGTCATCCAGAAGCTTTTCAACGCTTATTGGTTCGGTCCTCCAGATGGTGTTACCCATCCTTCAACCTGCCCAAGGGTAGATCACTTGGTTTCGCGTCTACTCCTTCCGACTATACGCCCTGTTCAGACTCGCTTTCGCTTCGGCTGCAGATCTGAAATCCTTAACCTCGCCGGAAAAAGTAACTCGTAGGTTCATTATGCAAAAGGCACGCCGTCACACCAGAAGGTGCTCCGACCGCTTGTAGGCACATGGTTTCAGGAACTATTTCACTCTTCTGTTCGAAGTGCTTTTCACCTTTCCTTCACAGTACTGGTTCACTATCGGTCTCTCGGGAGTATTTAGCCTTACCGGATGGTCCCGGCAGATTCACGCAGAATTCCTCGTGCTCCGCGCTACTCAGGATACCACTAGGCTTCGGTTGGCTTCGCATACGCAGCTCTCATGCTCTATGGCTGTACTTTCCAGAACATTCTGCTCACCAACTTTCTTGCCACGGCGTGGTCCTACAACCCCACCCATGCCGTAACATGGATGGTTTGGGCTATTCCCCGTTCGCTCGCCACTACTGGGGGAATCATTGTTTATTTTCTTTTCCTGCAGGTACTAAGATGTTTCAGTTCCCTGCGTTAGCCTCCTGCAATGCAGGATGATACTTCTTCAAAGTACCAGGTTGTCCCATTCGGAAATCCGCGGATCAAAGGTCATTTGCACCTACCCGCAGCTTATCGCAGCTTATCACGTCCTTCATCGCCTCCGAGAGCCAAGGCATCCGCCATGTGCCCTTACTTACTTTTTGTCTTACCGATCACGTATGGTCGATATATACTTTCAGCTTTTAACTTTACTTTTTTTTGGTCACATCATGTCAAAGAACGGTGTTTCAATTATAAAACAATAATCAAAACGGAGTGGAGAATAACGGATTCGAACCGTTGACCCCCTGCGTGCAAAGCAGGTGCTCTAGCCAGCTGAGCTAATCCCCCTTCTTATAAGTGGAAAACGGAAAGTGGAAAGTGGAGAATCCGGAGAGTTCCCGATTTTCAGTTTTCAATTTTCAGCTTTCAACTTTGAAGTAGTCCCAGGCAGAGTTGAACTGCCGACCTCTACATTATCAGTGTAGCGCTCTAACCAACTGAGCTATAGGACTGTCAGTCAAACCCTCGCCTTACGGCTCGGCTTCTACTTTTCTCGTATATTTTAATAAACAAGTACGCGCAGTACAAGAGGTTCTTATGGAAGCATAACTTCAAGAACCAACGATCGAGTCGAGACGTCACTCCAGAAAGGAGGTGTTCCAGCCGCACCTTCCGGTACGGCTACCTTGTTACGACTTAGCCCCAATCACCAGTTTTACCCTAGGGCGCTCCTTGCGGTTACGCACTTCAGGTACCCCCGGCTTTCATGGCTTGACGGGCGGTGTGTACAAGGCCCGGGAACGTATTCACCGCGCCGTGGCTGATGCGCGATTACTAGCGAATCCAGCTTCATGGAGTCGGGTTGCAGACTCCAATCCGAACTGAGAGAGGCTTTAGGGATTAGCATCACGTCGCCGTGTAGCTGCCTTCTGTACCCCCCATTGTAACACGTGTGTAGCCCCGGACGTAAGGGCCGTGCTGATTTGACGTCATCCCCACCTTCCTCACATCTTACGACGGCAGTCTCGACAGAGTCCCCAGCATAACCTGATGGTAACTATCGATAAGGGTTGCGCTCGTTATGGCACTTAAGCCGACACCTCACGGCACGAGCTGACGACAACCATGCAGCACCTTCACAACTGCCTTGCGGCTGACATGTCTCCACATCATTCAGTTGCAATTCAAGCCCGGGTAAGGTTCCTCGCGTATCATCGAATTAAACCACATGTTCCTCCGCTTGTGCGGGCCCCCGTCAATTCCTTTGAGTTTCACCGTTGCCGGCGTACTCCCCAGGTGGAATACTTAACGCTTTCGCTTGGCCGCTTACTGTATATCGCAAACAGCGAGTATTCATCGTTTACTGTGTGGACTACCAGGGTATCTAATCCTGTTTGATACCCACACTTTCGAGCATCAGCGTCAGTTACAGTCCAGCAGGCTGCCTTCGCAATCGGAGTTCTTCGTGATATCTAAGCATTTCACCGCTACACCACGAATTCCGCCTGCCTCTACTGTACTCAAGACACCCAGTATCAACTGCAATTTTACGGTTGAGCCGCAAACTTTCACAACTGACTTAAGCGTCCGCCTACGCTCCCTTTAAACCCAATAAATCCGGATAACGCTCGGATCCTCCGTATTACCGCGGCTGCTGGCACGGAGTTAGCCGATCCTTATTCATACGGTACATACAAAAAGGCACACGTGCCTCACTTTATTCCCGTATAAAAGAAGTTTACAACCCATAGGGCAGTCATCCTTCACGCTACTTGGCTGGTTCAGACTCTCGTCCATTGACCAATATTCCTCACTGCTGCCTCCCGTAGGAGTTTGGACCGTGTCTCAGTTCCAATGTGGGGGACCTTCCTCTCAGAACCCCTATCCATCGAAGGCTTGGTGGGCCGTTACCCCGCCAACAACCTAATGGAACGCATCCCCATCGATGACCGAAGTTCTTTAATAGTTCTACCATGCGGAAGAACTATGCCATCGGGTATTAATCTTTCTTTCGAAAGGCTATCCCCGAGTCATCGGCAGGTTGGATACGTGTTACTCACCCGTGCGCCGGTCGCCATCAAACTTAGCAAGCTAAGTTCATGCTGCCCCTCGACTTGCATGTGTTAAGCCTGTAGCTAGCGTTCATCCTGAGCCAGGATCAAACTCTTCATTGTAAAAGTATC
>NZ_QTLY01000020.1:2705-5226 GCF_003602895.1 Bacteroides sp. AF29-11 | reverse complement strand
TTTGTGTGCTTCCGGCAGGAATGAGCCGTTCGGCATGGTTGGCGGCAGGAGTTTCCTGTCTGTGTGTATATGCTTGGCATATGGATTGGACGGATAAGTTCAGATTATTATGGCAGCAGCAAAGGCAGCGTGTGGTGATGGTAGTGGTCGGTGGATTCTGTGTCTTGCTATTGGCAGGCTATTTACTGTTTGTCTTGAAACCCGATTCTGCACGTGGCCGTCTTTTCATGTGGAAGATAACTTGTCGTGCCATTGCAGAAAAGCCGTTGACCGGATATGGGATTCATAATTTCGCAGCAGCCTACGGAAATGCGCAGGAAACTTATTTTGCAGCAGGTGATTATGAACCGTGGGAGGAACGTGTGGCGGGAAGTCCGGAATATGCATTCAATGAATATCTGCAGGCTGCGGTCGAACTGGGCATTCCTTTGGCTGTATGTCTATTGGTTGTGGTCGTGCTGTGTTTGTATAGGGGAGTCCGTAAAGGACGTTATGGTATCTGTGGGGCTATTCTTTCTTTGATGATATTCTCTTTTTCCTCCTATCCGCTACAACTTCCGGTATTTATCGTTACATTTGGAGGATTGCTTGTGGCGTGCTTGTCCGGTGCCGACCGTTGGCAATGGTTGGGGCTGGCTGTATCAGTAGGCATCATTGGCGGTTTTCGCCTGAAGAATGACTTGCAAGTGGAGCAGGCCTGTCGGGAGTGGATGAATGCGCGGGTGCTGTATAATGCAGGTGCGTATCAATCGGCAGAGAAAGAGTACGGGCGCCTTTATCCTCTGTTGAGAGACCGGGCATCTTTCTTGTTCGAATATGGTCATGGATTGCACAAGCAGCAGCAGTTCAGTAAATCCAACCGTATTTTGAAAGAAGCTTTACTGCGTAGTTGTGACCCCATGATACTGAATGTGATAGGCAAGAACTATCAGCAGATGGGTGATTGCTTGTCAGCGGAAGACTGGTTTATCCGTTCCACCCATCGGTTGCCGGGGCGTATTTATCCCTATTATCTGCTTGCGAAGCTTTATGCGGAACCAAGCTTCAGGCAACCGGACAAGTTTGAAAAAATGAAGTGGATGGTATTGACGAAAGAGCCGAAAGTGCATTCTACGGCAATACGACAGATGAGGGAGGAAATAAAAAAGATTCAGCTTATTTTTGTCCATATTAAAAAAGATGAATAAAAAACGTAAAGCGTTAATAATGAGTGAACTAATTACTAAAGTGCTATGAAAAAAGTGTCCACATGCAAATATCGGTTCGTTTTTTTGAAACGATTAATTTTATCAATTTATAATTGAGTATGAATATGAAGACACAGAACTATCGATACCTGCTATGCATGGCCGTTGCCCTGCTTGCCGCCTGCTCCGATGCCGGAAAGGGAAAAGAGTCCGAGGAAGGGGTGGCAACCGTCCTGCCAAGTGAAAGCAATGAAGTGACCGTGAAAGTCCTGAAGCGGGCGACCTTTGAGCATGAACTGGTGAGCAACGGAAAAGTAACCGCCGGTGCCATGGCGGATTTGCGTTTTGAGACCACCGGTGTAGTGGCACACATCTACGTGAAGAACGGTGACCCGGTGCGCAAAGGGCAGAAACTTGCCGAACTGGATAAGTTCCGCCTGAAGAACAAGACCGCGCAGGCCAAGGATGCCTTGGAAAAAGCGGAACTTGAGCTGCAGGACGTATTGATAGGGCAAGGCTATCCGGTGGGGGATGCCTCCAAAGTACCTGCTGACATCATGAAGCTGGCCCGCGTGAGGAGCGGTTACGACCAGAGCCTCGCCCAGTATGAGCTTGCCGCGTATGAAGAGGAACACGCCACGCTGGTTGCGCCTTTTGACGGGGTAGTGGCGAACCTGTTCTCCAAACCGTTCAACGAGGCAAGTACCTCGGAAGCCTTCTGCTCCATTATCGGCACTCAAGGTATGGAGGTGGACTTCACGGTGCTGGAAAGCGAACTGCCGTTGATAAAGAGTGGCGACAAGGTGATTGTTACCCCTTATTCGGATGCCGGCTTTAGGCAGGAGGGGCGCATCACCCAAATCAATCCTCTGGTGGATGACAAGGGGATGGTTAAGGTGAAGGCTGCCGTCAATGGCAAGGGACGGCTGTTCAGTGGGATGAACGTGAGGGTGAACGTGCACCGCTCTCTGGGCGGACAGCTTGTAATCCCGAAGAGTGCCGTGGTGTTGCGTTCGGGCAAGCAGGTGGTGTTTACCCTGAAAGACGGAAAGGCGCAGTGGAACTATGTGCAGACCGGTCTGGAGAATGCGGAAAGCTATAGTATGGCCGACGATGCCCTGAAAGAAGGCGATACGGTCATTGTGACGGGAAATGTGAATCTGGCACATGAAGCATCGGTGAAGGTGGTTGATAGATAATGAGTGATAAGTGGTAATTCAAAATTCATAGTTCAATTGATAAAGTTTTTGATACAGCGGCCTATTGCCGTACTGATGGCATTTACAGCATGCTTCATTGTCGGGCTGGTGACTTACTTCACCTTGCCGGTATCC
>NZ_QTLY01000020.1:0-2492 GCF_003602895.1 Bacteroides sp. AF29-11 | reverse complement strand
ATCCAGGTGGCGAAACTGAAGGACATGGACAGCGAGACGCGCGATGGTGCAGGCATCATCCGCCTGGGCTTCGACTTCGGTACGAATACCGACCTTGCCTTCATAGAAGTGAACGAGAAGATTGACGCCGCCATGAACTATCTGCCCAAGGATGCCGAACGCCCGAAGGTGATAAAGGCAAGTGCGACGGACATTCCTGTCTTCTACCTCAATCTGACCCTAAAAAACGACAGTGCATACGGCAAGGTGGACGAACGCGCGTTTCTTGATTTGTGCGAGTTTGCCGAAAATGTCATAAAGCGTCGCATCGAGCAGTTGGCGGAAGTGGCAATGGTGGATGTCACGGGTTTGGTCGAACGCCAGTTACAGATTGTGCCCGACCCGGATAAGCTTGCTGTGTTGGGGCTCTCCATTGAAGACATAGAAAACGTGCTGGCGCAAAACAACGTGGAGCCGGGCAGCATGACCGTGCGCGACGGCTACTACGAATACAACATTAAGTTCTCCACCCTGCTGCGGACAGAGGAGGACGTGAAGGGCATCCTGCTGCGAAAGGAAGGACGTATCATCCGCTTGGGAGACTTCTGCCGGGTAGAGATTGTTCCTGCCAAGGAGAAAGGTGTCTCCATGAGCAATGGCAAGCGTGCCGTTACCCTTGCCGTCATCAAGCAGGCGGACGAGAATATGGAAGACATGAAGCTTGCCATCAACAGCACGATGGACTACTTCAAGAAAGTATATCCCGACATTGATTTTAGCATCAGCCGTAACCAGACGGAGTTGCTGGACTATACCATCTCCAATCTTCAGCAAAATTTGTCGTTGGGTTTCCTGTTCATCTGCATTGTGGCGGTACTCTTCTTGGGGGATGTCAAGTCGCCGTTCATCATCGGGTTGAGTATGGTGGTATCTATTGTCATCTGCTTCCTGTTCTTCTACTTGTTCAAGATGTCACTCAATATCATTTCTTTGTCGGGATTAATCCTGGCGTTGGGTATGATGATTGACAGCAGCATCATTGTGACGGAGAACATTTCGCAGTATCGCGAACGGGGCTATTCGTTGCGGCGGGCTTGCGTGACGGGAACGAGTGAGGTGATTACGCCCATGCTGAGTTCGTCGCTGACCACTATTGCCGTATTTGTGCCGCTGATATTCATGAGCGGCATTGCAGGGGCGTTGTTCTATGACCAGGCATTCTCTGTTACGGTGGGGCTGCTGGTTTCCTACTTCACGGGTATCATGCTGCTGCCGGTCCTCTATATGCTGGTCTACCGGACAGGGTTGCGCGGCAGGTCGTGGTTCTCCCGCATCCGCATCAACAATCCGTTGAAGGAACATACGCTGGACCGTTTTTATGATGCGGGCATCGACTGGGTATTTTCCCACAAGACGGTAAGTATCATATTCTGTGTGGTTTCTATTCCTCTTTGTGTCTTTCTGTTCTATTCCGTCGGCAAGGAGCGTATGCCGCAGATAGACCAGAATGAACTGATAGTCCACGTGGAATGGAACGAAAACATACATGTGGACGAGAACCGGCATCGTGTGAATGTGCTGTTCGGCCAGTTGCTGGACAAGACAGTGGAACAGACGGCTGCCATAGGCCAGCAGGACTATCTGCTGAACCGTGAGCAGGCTCTCTCTTCTTCGGAGGCAGAATTGTATTTCAAGACTTCCTCGCCTGACGGGATTGCTCCCTTGCAGAAGCAGGCGGGCGAGTGGCTGACACGGGAATATCCGTTGGCGACAGTCTCCTTTTCTCCACCCGAAACCGTGTTCGAGAAGCTTTTCGTGACCGGGGAGGCCGATGTGGTGGCGGAACTTTATGCCCGCAATAAGGAGAAGGCGCCGGCGGCGGAAGAATTGCGCGGACTGGAACAACAGTTTGCGGAGCTTACGGGGACAGCGCCCGTAGGCATCGCTTTCGAGAACCAGCTTGACATAAGCATCCTGCAGGAAAAGCTGTTGCTCTATGACGTTTCGTATGACGAGCTTTACCGTACGCTGCGGACGGCATTCAAGGAGAACAGCGTAGCTATGCTCCATTCCTACCAGCAATACCTGCCTATCAGCATTGTGGGCGAGGAGCGGACAGTGAACGAGGTGCTGCTGCAGACATTGATACAGACCCGTCCGGACAGTAAGGGCGAAGTGGAGTATATTCCGCTTCGGGAGCTGGTAAAGGTGCGTCCGGCCGAGGATTTGAAAACGATTACGGCAGGACGTAACGGTGAATATATACCGTTCCGTTTCTATGAAGTGGACGATGCTCCGGAGTTGATGGAAAAGGTGAAGCGGGAGGCAGATGCCACGGGTGACTGGGATACGGCCTTCTCCGGCAGTTTCTTCTCCAACCGCCAGATGCTGGACGAGTTGGTGGTGATTCTTTTCATCTCTATCCTGCTGATGTATTTCATTCTTGCCGCCCAGTTCGAAAGCTTCGTGCAGCCGCTCATCGTGCTGCTGGAAATTCCGATAGATGTGGCGTT